>JAIQFX010000052.1 GCA_020073005.1 Terriglobia bacterium
CGCCCGGCGCGCGACGACGCCCGAGAAGCTGCGGCGCCGCCTGCAGGGCGACCTCGACACGATCGTGGCGAAGGCGCTGAAGAAAGATCCCGCCGAGCGCTACGCGTCCGTCGCCGAGTTCGCCGACGACCTGCGCCACACGCTGAATCATCAGCCCATCAACGCGCGGCCCGATACGATGGCGTATCGCGCCGTCAAGTTCGCGCGGCGGCATCCCCGCAGCCTGACGATCGCGGCCACGGCCGTCGTGCTTCTCGCGAGCACGATTGCGTTCTACACGGCGAGGCTGGCGCACGAGCGCGACCACGCGGCGCTCGAAGCGGCCAAGGCGTCGAAGGTCAGCGAGCTGCTCCTGGGGCTGCTGACCCTCGCCGATCCCTACCGGACGCCCGACGGGAAGGAGCCGACGGTGCGCAGCCTGCTCGACATCGGCGCCGAACGTATCACGCGGGATCCCAAGGTCCAGCCGGAGGTGAAGGCGGCGGTCTTCACGGTGATCGGCCGCGTCTACCAGCGTCTCGGTTTGTTCGAGAAAGCGCTTCCGCTGCTCCACGAGTCGCTGGGGCCTGAACACGTCAGCATCGCGCAGAGCCTCAACGAGCTGGGCGTGTTCCACCGGGAGCACGGCGACCTTGCGGCGGCGCAGCCGCTGCTCGAAGAGAGCCTCGCGATGCGGCGCCGCCTGCTCGGGAACGAAGACAAGGATGTCGCGGTGACGCTCGTCGAACTCGCCCGCGTCCTGCGCGATCGTGGGCTCGACGCGCAGGCGGAGCCGCTGATTCGCGAGTCGCTCGCCATTCGCCGCAAGGTGTTCGGCGAGGAGCATCGCGAGGTCGCGACGAGCATGAACGACCTGGCGCTCCTGCTCTTCGGACGCGGCGATCTCGACGGCGCCGAACCGCTGTTCCGGCGAAACGTCGAGATCAACATGAAGGTGCTCGGCCCCGACCACCCCAGCGTCGGCGTGTCCATGGGCAACCTGGCGCTGGTGCTCGCGGCCAGGGGCAAGCGCGCGGAGGCCGACAAGCTGCTTCGCGCGGACGTGGCGATTGTCAAGAAAGCGCTCGGAGAACGGCATCCGGCCTATGCGCAGGCCCTGAGCGGCCTGGCGACGGCGGCCTACGACGAAGGGCGGCTGGACGACGCGCGCACGCTGCTCGAACAGGCGATCACGATCGTGCAGACGCTCCTGCGCGACGATCATCCCCGCCTCGTGACCTATCGCGTGAACATGGCCCGCGTGCAGATTGCGCAGCAGGAGGCCGACACGGCCGAGCCCGCGCTCCGGCACGCGCTCGTCGTGCGCCAGCATCTCTATCCACCGGGAGACTGGCGCATCGCGCAGGTGCAGAGCCTGCTCGGCGCGTCGCTCGCGGCGCAGCATCGCTACGACGAAGCGGAGCCGCTGATGATAACGGCGTCGGCCGTGCTGCGACCTATTCCGGGACCGGAGGGGCTGGAAGCCGCCGCCAACCGCAGGCGCCTCGCGTCGCTCTACGCCCCCCGCGATCGCGCGCGTCAGCCCGCCGCGCAACACACCTCGACGCTCCCGCACTGACGCGTGTCGCCTTTGGGCGGCCGTTCTCGATCTCTCTAACAGGGGGCAGACAGGCCCCCGTCGTTGGAGGGTCCATGCGCGGTCAGAGTCTGGTACGTCGAGTGCGGCAATGGGTGTGGCTGGCACTAGCGGTGGTGGGAATCTCGGTGATCGCGGTCTCGTCCGACACGACCAGTGCCCAGTCCGGCGGCGCGCCTCCGGATCCGGCGAACTTGGTGCAGGACCCGCAGTTCGATCTGGGCGCGTCGGGATTCGCCGGCCAGGACCAGAGCAGCCTCGTCGTCCAGACGAGCGACGCGCCGCTCGAAGGCGCGCACAGCCTTCACGTGGGCATCGACGGCTACGGCAACAACGTGTGGTGGGGCTACGGCTTCGCCGGCGGGCGCGCGAGCGGCTTCCGCGTCAGCGCGCACCTGCGATCGGACGTGGAGAGCTCGTCGACGCTGCAGGTCTGCGCGATGGTCTACTACGCCGACGGCTCGGATCTGAACTGCACGGACGTCGACGGCGCCATCGGTGACAAGGGTACGGTGAGCGCCGCGCTGGTCCTCGATTCGACGCGGCTGATGCAGTCAGCCAACATCCGCCTGATTCAGCAGGGCAGCGATCCGCTGACGTTCACGCTCGACAACGCCGCGGCGTTCCTCGACGTCGTCGCGCCGCCGCCGACGGGCAGCGGCGACAGCGGCGGAGGATCCGGCGGCGGTGATACGGGCGGCAGCGGCGACACGGGCGGTACGGGTGGCAGCGGCGGCACGGGCGGCAGTGGCGGCACGGGCAGCAGCGGCGACGCGTGCGCGCCCACCAGCAGCACCAGCGTCTATCACGGCTTCACGTACCAGCTGCCCACGGTCCGGCCGTTCATCTCGCTGAACGACTACACGCAGGGCGGCGCCAACACCACGGCGGCCACGCGCCTGATCGGCGGCGCGGACGCGCTTCTCGCGGGCGACCCGCCGTACCTCTTCGGGGCCGTGCAGATGGTGCTCGCGTACCGGACGACCGGACAGCTCCAGTACCTCACCAGCGCCATCTCGCAGGTCGACCAGTTCGTCACCGAAGCCGAGGCGGCCATCGCCGCGGGCGACGCGCCCGAGATTGCCGGAGATTCCTATCTCGACGTCGGCGCGTTCCTCGAGGAGCTCTCGCTCACCTACGACACCGGCTTCGACCAGTTGACGCCCGACCAGCGTCAGCGCTGGGCCGCGTTCGCGGAGCAGTCGCTCTTCAACCTGTGGCATCCGAACGACGCGACATGGGGCGGCGTCTCGCATCCATGGACCGGATGGGCGATCTGCGATCCGGGCGACAACTACCACTACAGCTTCATGCGCGCCACGATGCTGTGGGCATTGGCCTCGCAGAACACGGCCTGGTTCGATTTCCTGCAGACGCAGAAGTTCGGGCCGCTGCTGGACTACTTCGCGGCGCTTCCGGGAGGCGGGACGCGAGAGGGCACCGGCTACGGCACCGCGCTGAACAACCTCTTCGGCGACTACCTGTATTGGAAGGCGTCGACCGGTGAAGACCTGTCGAGCATCACGCCGCACACGCGCGAGACCATCGACTACTGGGTCCACGCCACCGTGCCGACGCTCGATCGGTTCGCGCCGATCGCCGATCTGTCGCGGGAATCGATTCCGAACATCTTCGACTACCAGGAGAACCTGGTGCACCAGGCCGTGGTGCTGAGCGCCGGCACTCCGCAGGCGCGGCGCGGGACGTGGTGGCTGCAGAACAACTCGGTCAACGGCGTCGCGTACCTCTTCAACATCCAGGGCGATCTGCTGCCGTATCCGGACGCGCCGGAGGCGCCGACGGACCTCATGTATCACTCCGCGGGCGCGGGCGCGCTGTTCGCGCGGACGAGCTGGGACACTGACGCCGCGTGGATCGCGTTCGTCGCCGGCAAGTACGACCAGTCGCACGCCCACCAGGAGCAGGGCAACTTCACGTTCTTCAAGAACGACTGGTTGTCCGTGACGAGCAACATCTGGTCGCACAGCGGCATCCACCAGGAAGTGGACGTGAACAACCTCATCCGCTTCGAGCGGCCCGACGGCTCGATCATTCCGCAGAACTTCGGCGAGTCGACGATGACGCCGTCGAACGCGAACGGGGTGACGACGGTCACCGCGGACCTCGCGGGCGCGTACTCGGATAACAACACCGAGGTTCTCGGCTGGACGCGCGCGCTCGCGTTGAACGGCGACACGCTCCGCGTGACCGACATGTGCAGCGTGGCTCCGGGCGTGCGTCCGATCTTCCAACTGCAGGTTCCCGCGCAGCCCGTAGTGCAGGCCGACGGCTCCATCCAGGCCGGCAACCTGCGCATCGTCCTCATGCAGCCCGCGACGTTCGACGTCGTGGCGATGGACCCGACCGAGTTCGATCGCGGCTACCGCCTCGACTTCACGTCGGCGGCCGGATGCGGATTCGACATGGAGCTGCAGGCCACGGCGACTTCGGGCTCGGGCTCCGGCTCGGGCACCGGTTCGGATCCGGGGACCGGTTCGGGCTCAGGCAGCGGTTCCGGCTCGGGAACGGGCTCGGGATCGGGCTCCGGTTCGGGATCGGGTTCCGGCGGTCAGACGACGACGCCGACGCCGGCCGACGGTTCGGCCGATCCGGTCGAGGCGGTGTGGAGCGAGGTCAGCACGGCGACGCGAATCAAGAGCCCTGGCCCGCACATGCACTTCACCGCGGGCGCGCCGTTCCGCATTCTGGCCGACGCGGTCGACCTCGAGGCGTGGCGATGCCCGCCCGGACATCCGCCGTACGTCTGCCCGGGCACCGAAGAGCGGTTCTACGTCGACGGCCAGTTGATCGGCGTGGTGCCGCCGAATCCTGACGACTTCAATCTGTGGGAAGTGCGCCTGCCGAACGGCCTGCCCGCGGGCGATCACGTGCTGACCGTGACCTACGTGCCGTACGACCCGTCAACTGGTGGCGGTGGCACGCCCATCAACGGCCTGGTGCCGATCACGATTCATGTCGATCCGGCGCCGGCGCACGGCACCACCGTTTCGCTCGCGCAGGATCTCGTCCTGAGCGGCTCCGCCGATCTCGACTGGAACGACACGACCGTCATCGGCAACGGGTTCACGGTGACGGCGGCGCCGGGCTACTCCGGCAGCGTCACGATTCAGAACTCGTTCGTCACGGGCCTCGGCAGCTTCGATGCGCCGGGCATCGACATCACGACGTCCGGTGCGGTCTCAATCCAGGGCTCCGTGTTCGAAGCGACGGGCGCGATGCGGTTCGGCGCGCAGGGAAGCGTGCCCGTCACGGTGACGAACAACGAGCTCCGCGCGAACAACCTCGTGACCTACGTCGCGGACAACCCGGCGGTCCCCGTGATGCTCGAGCTGGATGGAAATACGTCCGGCGCGAAAATCGTGCAGGGCAACCGTCTCGCCGCGGGGATCCTCCGCATCAGCGGCGACAACTGGCAGATCGGCGGCCTCGCCGCTGGTGAAGGCAACATCCTGATCGGCCCGCGCGTCGTCCTCGACCTGAGCAACTCGTCGAACGACCGGATCCAGGGCAATTACCTGCACCACGACTACCACGGCGGGTTCAGTCAGGGGTACAACCTGCAGCTCGAGGGCAGCTCCGGCAACGAGCTGGCCGAGCACAACGTGATTCGCGGCGGATCGTGGCCGGTCCAGACCTTCGGCGGCGAGTTCCGCTACAACCTTCTCATCGACAGCGGCCACAACTTCTGGCGCAGCGCGCTCGACAACACGGTGATCCATCACAACGTGTTCGCGAACGCGAGCGGCACCAACACCGGCTACGAAGGCGTGTTCAAGTTCTATGGCGGCGAGAGCGGCCTGAACATCTACAACAACACGTTCGACGTCGGTGGATCGATCGGTGACTTCAACTCCCCGGCGTTCAACATCGGGGCGGACTCGCTCTTCCAGTCCATCCGGAACAACCTGTTCACGTCGTTCCTCGACGTGACGTCGAACTGGGGCAGCGCGTTCGTCGCGGCGCCCGAGGGCGCGGTGTCGAGTCCGCGCGTCGTGAGCGCCGACTACAACGGCTTCTTCAATCCGCTGGCGCCGGACTCGGTGCGCTACCTGCCGGGGATCGTCACGAACACGCCGGGCCTCCACGACGTCCAGGCGAACCCGCAGCTGTCCGGACAGTCCGAGATTCCCTATCGGGTGTCGGAGGGCTGCATCTGGACGCTGAACTGCACGACGGGTCAGGTGCTCGCGCACTACCGCGAGGTCTACCGGCCGGCCGCCGGCAGCCCGCTGATTGACGCGGGTGATCCTGCCGACGGCGCCGGCACGGCGGTCGGCGCGATCGGTCCCGACGACACCAACGCCACGGATCTGTTCGGCCGTCTCGTGGAATCGCCGGCGGGCGGCGGCGGCACGGGCTCCGGCGGTGATACCGGTACCGGCGGTGATACCGGTTCCGGCGGCGGTACCGGTTCTGGCGGCGACACCGGCTCGGGCGGCGACACCGGCTCGGGCGGAAACACGGGCGGCGGGATCGGATCGGGCGGAGGCACGGGAACCACGCCGCCGCCGGCGAATGCGCTGGTCGCGGCGTACGGTTTCGAGGAGGGCTCCGGCACGATCGCGTCGGACGCGTCGGGCAACGGCCTGGCGGGCACGGTGTCGGACGCGACCTGGGTCGAAGGGAAGTTCGGCAAAGCGCTCGACTTCGCGGGCACGTTCGGAAGCTGGGTCACGATTCCGGACGCGGACGCGCTCGACCTGACGACGGGCATGACCGTCGAAGCGTGGATCAAGCCGACGTCGCCGCTGCCGCAGTGGCCGTCGGTGATCAACAAGGAACGCTCCGGCGAGCTGACCTACGCGCTCTACGCCAACTCGGCGGACGGTCATCCGAACGTGGACTACACGTCGGACGGCGCGGAGGTGAATCTCGAAGGCGTGAGCGGCGTCCCGCTGAACCAGTGGACGCATCTCGCCGGCACGTTCGACGGCTCGGCGCTCAAGCTGTTCGTCAACGGGCAGTTCGTCGGAAGCGTGGCCACGACGGCGCCGATCGACGTCACCGACGGCGTGCTGCGCATCGGCGGCGACAGCGTCTGGGACGGCGAGTTCTTCACCGGGCTCATCGATGAGGTCCGGGTCTACAACCGCGCGCTCTCGCAGTCCGAGATCGAGATCGACATGACTACGCCGGTCGTCGCAGGGACGCCGGCGCCGGATCTGGCGCCGCCGGCGGTGGCGATCGACTCGCCGGCCGACGGCAGCACGGTCTCGGGCACGGTCACGATCGCCGCAACGGCTTCGGATGACGTGGGCGTCGCCGGCACGCGCATCTTCGTCGACGACGTCCAGATCGGCGGCGAGCGGACGGCCCCGCCGTACTCGGTCGCGTGGGACACGATCGCGGCGGGCGACGGCAGCCACGTGATCACGGCGATCGCGCGTGACGCGGCGGGCCACACCACGACCAGCGCGGCGGTCACGGTGACGGTCTCCAACACCGTCCCGCCGCCGGCCGGTCTGGTCGCGGCCTACGGCTTCGAGGAAGGCGCCGGCGCGGAGACGGCGGATGCGTCGGGCCACGGTCTGGCCGGGACGTTGTCGAACGCGACGTGGACGACAGGCCAGTTCGGCGGCGCGCTGCAGTTCACCGGCGCATCGAACAGCCTCGTCAGCGTGGCGAGCACGCCGCTGCTGCAACTCTCGACGGCGTACACGCTCTCAGCCTGGGTGAATCCTCAAGGCGCGCAGTCACTGGAGCCGGCGATCATCGCCAAGGAAATCTCGGGTGATCTGCCGTACGTGCTCTACGCCCAGGGCGATGGTGTTGGACCCAATGCGTTCACGTTCATCAACGGCGCCTACACACAGTCCGCGGCGCCGAGCCAGATCCCGGCCGGCACGTGGACGCACGTGGCCGCCACGTATGACGGCGCGTCCCTGTCGGTCTATGTGAACGGCGTGCTGGCGAGCACGACGGCGGTGAGCGGCACCTTGTCGCCCGGCGCCGGCGCGCTGCGGATCGGCAACGACACCGTCTTCTCCAATGAAGGCTTCGTCGGACGCATCGACGAGGTGCGCGTCTACAATCGCGCGCTCTTGGCGGCGGAAATCCAGACGGACATGGTGACGCCGATCAGCACGATTGGCGTGCCGCCGGCGCCGTCGGCGATTCCACACCTGGGCGCGCACGCGCTCTTCGCGCAGAACGATACGTTCGGGACGACGCCCACCCTCACGGCGCCGGTCACGACTCAGCCGCAGGGGAGCACGCTGCTGGCGCTCGGCATGGGCTGGCTGCGCAATCTCTCCGCGCCCGTGGACAGCTTCGGGAATTCATGGACGCCGATCAGCGGCCCGAACATCTACTTCAGCCCCGACTTCTACACGGCGCTCTGGGCGGCGCCGTCGGCGACTGGGGGAAGCGGTCACACGCTGAGATTCGACAAGAACGAGTACCCCCAGGGCGAGATCACGCAGGCGTTGATCGAGGTGACCAATGGCGGTGTCGTCGACATGGTCTACAACCTGGCGCCGTCATCGAACCAGACGCCGGGGAGCATCACCGTCGACGGCCCGGCGACGTTGATCGCGATCTGGGGCGGTGATTCCGCCGCGCTGGATCACACCGCGGTGCCCGACAACGGCTTCGCGGTGATCGACTCCTACCTGGACTTCGGCAACAACTTCGAGACCGGGGTCCAGGTCGCGATCGCCGCGAAAGAAGTCACGACGCCGGGCACTTACACGGTGAGGTGGACCTCGACGCCGGTGCAGAACGCCGCGTGCTACCTGATCGCGGTGCGGCACCAGCAGTAGGGGCAGGAAGGGCGGGTAGGGCAGGTGGGGCGGGTAGGGAGAAACGGAAAAAGCAAATGACCACACTCACATCATCCGAATCAGTACTGACGCAGGCGCTGCTCGAGCGATGCCGCGAGCGGGCGCCGAAGTACGACCGCGACAACACGTTCTGTCAGGAAGACTTCGACGAGCTGAAGGCCGCCGGCTATCTCAAGTTGGCGCTGCCGACGAAGTACGGCGGACAGGGGCTGACGCTCGCGGAGGTCGCGCGCGAAACGCGTCAGCTCGCGCTGTACGCGCCGGCCACGGCGCTGTGCATCAACATGCACAACTACTGGATCGGCACAGCTGCTGATCTGATGCGCAACGGCGACGCCTCGCTCGACTGGTTGTTGCGTGAAGCCGCGGCCGGTGAAGTCTTCGCCGCCGGCCACGCGGAGCAGGGCAACGACATCCCCGGCCTGCTGTCCACGACGAAGGCGCAGCGCGTCGAAGGCGGCTACACGCTGACAGGCCGCAAATCGTTCGGCAGCCTCTCGCCCGTGTGGACGCGGATGGGCGTGCACGCGATGGACACCAGCGATCCGTCCGCGCCGAAGATCGTCCACGCGTTCCTGCCGCGCGACACGCCGGGCGTGTCGATCAAGAACACGTGGGACGTGCTCGGCATGCGCGCGACGCGCAGCGACGACACGGTGCTCGACGCGGCGTACGTGCCTCACAAGTACATCGTGCGCATCGTCCCCGCCGGCGCGGCGGGCGCCGACATGTTCGTCGTCGGCTTCCTCACGTGGGCGCTCGTCAACTTCGCGAACATCTACTACGCGATCGGACTGCGGACGCGCGAAGTGCTCGTCGAGCAGCTGAAGACGAAGACGTCCATCGCGATGTCGCGGCCGATGATCTACCACCCCGAAGTGCAGCACGGCATCGCCGAGATCACGATGGATCTCGAGACGATGGGGCCGCACGTGGAAGGCGTGGCGAAGGACTGGTCGGAAGGCCGCATCGGTCCCGACTGGCTCGTGCGCCTGTTCGCGGTCAAGCACCGCACCGTGGAGGCGGCGTTCCGCATCGTCGATCGCGCGCTCGATCTCTCGGGCGGCTTCGGCATGTTCAAGAAGAGCGAGCTCGAACGGCTCTTCCGCGACTGCCGCGCCGGCCGCTTCCACCCGGCGAACCCGGCGCTGACGCACGAGGTCATCGGCAAGATCTCGCTCGGAATCAATCCCGACGAACAGCCGCGCTGGGGATAGCGACGGCGTTCACGCAGTTTCACGACAACGACAGGAATCGAGGAGAAGTGATGGCTACGACGGCGACGATGACGTTGACACCGGAGATGGTCGCGCTGAAGACACGGCTCAAGATCGTGTGGGAGTCGGGCGACTACGGCGTATTCGCGAAGTATCTCGAGAAGGGCGCGCTCGAATTCTTCAATCGCTTGAACCTCGCGCCGGGCACCGAGTTGCTCGATGTCGCGTGCGGCGCCGGGCAGTTGTCGCTGCCGGCGGCCAGAAAGGGGATCACGGTCACCGGACTCGACCTGGCCGCCAATCTCGTGCAGCAGGCGCGAGGCAGGGCGGTCGCCGAGCGGCTCGACATTCGATTCGACGAAGGCGACGCGGAAAATCTTCCGTATCCGGATGCGTCGTTCGACGTCGTGATGAGTCTGATCGGCGCGATGTTCGCGCCGCGGCCGGAGCTCGTCGCCGCGGAAATGATCCGCGTGTGCCGGCCCGGCGGCCGCATCGTCATGGGCAACTGGACGCCTGCCGGCCACGTCGGCCAGATGTTCAAGGCGATCGGCAGGCACGTGCCGCCGCCGGACTTTCCGTCGCCGCTCCTCTGGGGCGACCCGCTGACGTGCCGCGAGCGCTTCGGCGCCGCCCTGAAGGACGTGAAGATCACGCGGTACATGTATCCGTTCGAATATCCGTTCGCGCCAGGCAAGGTGGTCGACTTCTTCGACGAGTACTACGGACCGACCAACCGCGCGCGCGCGTCGCTCGGCGACGAAGCGCGGAAGGCGCTGCGCGACGACCTGACGGCGCTCTGGACACGGAACAACCTCGAGACCGGTGACACGACGTGGGTCGAGGCGGAGTACATCGAAGTCGTCGGCACGCGAGCGTAGGCCATGATCGTTCGCGGCATCGTGGCCTTCGTGGCCGCCTGGTGCGTGTGCGGGGTCGCGGGAGCCCACGCGCACGAAGCCGAACGCTTTGACGTCAGCATCCGCCTTCATGTCGATCGCTCGATCACGTCGAGACTCGCCAAGAGCGTTCTCAAGGAAGAGACCGCGGGCATCTGGAGACCGTACGGCGTGCAGATTGAGTGGCCCGACGCGGGCACCGCGGACGCCGGGGCAAACGGCTTTGCGCTGGACGTGACCCTCCAGCCGCGGATTGAAGAAAACGAACGGCTGCGATGGACGACAGTCCTGGGGAGTGCGCGCGTCGATCTGGACGCGCCGGGGCGGCCGCCGATTCGCGTGTCGGTCGACGCCACGGAAAGCGTACTGACTCTTCGAAAAGGCCCAGGCGCGATCGCCCAGTTCGTCACCGGCCGCGACCTGGCGCGCGCGCTCGGGCGCGTGCTCGCGCACGAAATCGGTCACGTGCTCCTCGGCGCGCCCTATCACGACGATGCGGGGTTGATGCGCGCGGCGTTTCTTCCGGACGAGCTCGCGGAGCCGGATCGCGCGCTCTTCCGATTGACGTGCACGGATGTCGCCCGGCTGAACGCCCGACTGCATGTGCTGACCGGTGACCCGCGTTTCGCGCGTCGTCTGGGTTGGATGGGGCCCGAGCCTGCCGGCGGCTCGTACGGGATCGAGCGCCAGGAGTTGGGCGCGCAGTGCATTCCGGGCCGCGCGGTGCGATGAAGGATCGAACCATGCTGAGTGGATACCCCAGCGAACTTGAAGATCACATCATGCTGGCGAACCGCCACCTTCTGCACATCCGCCCGTTGCGACCGTGCGAGGACGGTCCGGTCCGCGAGCTCTATCGCCACCTGAGCCCTCGAACGCGGTATCTCCGATTCTTTTCTCCAATGCCGGTGCTGCCTGACTCCGTGCTGGGCCTGTTAACCGGTGTGGATTACCGTCGGCGGTTGGCCCTTCTCGCGGAAGTCGAGACGGCTGGCGGCGTCGAAGTCGTGGCGCTCGGCAGCTTTGGCGCGACAGACGGCAGCCGCGCGGAGGTGGCGCTGGTGGTCCGCGATGAATGGCAACGGCAGGGCATCGGGATTGCGGTCGCCGCCAGAGTGCTGCGGGCGGCGGAAGCTCGCGGATTCGATCGGTTCGTCGCTTATGCGCTCCGGGAAAACGTCGTGATACGAAAGGTCCTCGACCATGTCGGCGATCTCGTGTCGACGAAGACCAGCGATGGCGTGTGCGAAATGTCATTCGTTCGCCGGCGACCGGCGTAACACGATCACGCGCCGCGAGCACGATTCGGCCAGAGTCCAGCCACGGTACGCCCCTTGCTCGAACTCAGAGGAAGATTCGTCGACTTGCCGGATTTCCGGCAGGCGGATGTCTTGGTGTCCTCACGGGGAGGAATCCGTGGAAGAGCAGAAGTTGCCGGTGCGGCAGGGCGCGCACAACTGCAAGTGGGCCGCGCCGACGTTGTTCGAACCGGCGCCGGACTGGCTCGACGCCGAAGGCAAGCCCTGGACGTGTCACCGCGACGCCGTCCCGAAGCACCTCGAGACCACGGAAGTCTGCGAGGGCTGCCCGCGCTGGGAGCCGCGCGACGAGACAGGACAGGTGAAGCCGAAGGCTTAGTGCTTCGAGTAGACGGTCTGCTTGCCGTCCTTCGCGAACGCCGTCACGGTGTACGGCTGCTTCGCCCCGCCTTCCATGCCGGGAGAGCCCGACGGCATGCCCGCGACTGAAATGCCCACGATGGCGGGCTTCTCTTTCAGCATGCGCTGAATGTCCTCCGCGGGCACGTGTCCTTCAACGACATAGCCGCCGACTTTGGCGGTGTGACACGACTCGAGATCGGCGGGAACGCCCGATTCAGTCTTGATGGCGGCGAGCCGCGTGTCGCTGACGTTGTTGACTTCCACCTGGAAGCCACGCGCCTGGAGATACTGAATCCAGGCGCCACAGCACCCTCATGTCGGCGACTTGTAGACCGCGACGGAGTTGCCGGCCGGCACGGCTGACGCCCCCCGAGTCGCGGGCTTCTGCTGCGCGACGACGACCAAGCCGAGGCAGGTGGCCACAAGGGCCGACCCGGCGAGAACAGCGAACCGATTGCGCGTCATCATGGACAGCCTCACGTTCACAGATCAGTAACAGTGTAGGCCATCCCTTGGTCAAGCGTGTATCCTCTGAGTCTCATTCTCGTAGAGGTCTTTCCTGAGCTGGAGGAACCGATGCTCCCGATTGGCGCGACGCTGATCGCAGCCTTGTCAGTAAGTTCAGCCCTCGGGCTCCCGGGTCGACAAACCATCACACCCCTCCCCAGCATCGAGGTCACCGCTCCAAGAGACGTAACCAGCGTGAAGGGGCTCAATGACGCGCTATCCGCCCTGAGCAAGAAGGCCACCGAATGCGTCAAGGCTGGGGGCAAGCCCGAGACGTGCCAATGCAGCGACCCACAGGACTTGTCCAGTTTGAGGAGAGGCTACGAGAGCCTGATAAAAGAGCACCCCGACTGGAAAGATCAGTTGGTGACCTACCAGTACGTGAACCAGGAGGGACGCAATATCAGCGGAACACTCGTTCTTCAGAACCTGCGTCGCCAGCTCGAGGCGTTGAAATGTCAGTAGATCGGCGGGCGCTGCTGCTGAGCGCAATCGGCGTGAGCCTGGGTTTCGCGCAGGACGACCCAGCGTCGGTTCGCCCGAAGCCGGGCGACCTATTAACAAAAGTAGGGGACGCCGGCAAGACACCGCTGACGCCGAATGACATTCCGCTCGCCGCCGGCTACACGGCCGCGTGGGCGATGGATCCGGCTGACAACACGGTCCGCAGCGGCTCGAGACTCAATCAAGTGCTGCTGCTGCGATTCGATCCTGCGTCGCTCGCCACGACGACGCGTGAGCATGCCGCGGACGGCGTCGTTGCCTACACGTCGATCTGCACGCACAACGGCTGCGACATCGATCAATGGCTGGCAAAGGAACAGCAGTTGTTCTGCTCGTGCCACGAATCGATCTTCGATCCGCGTGATGGCGGGAAGGTGCTCGACGGTCCCGCGCCGCGCGCGCTGCCGGCGTTGCCGCTCGCGATCGCCGACGGCGCGCTCGTCGTCGCGAAACCATTCACGACCCCGGTCGGATACGAGAGAGGGTGACATGAGGCGTTTGATCTTCGCCGCGTGGCTCTGTGCGATCGTGATGGGTTTACCCGCCGAAGCTCTGCGCGAAGGTGGCCAGGCGCCAGCTCCGCCGCCACCTCCCCCGCGCGTGCCCGCGGAAGCCTCGCGCGAAGGCGGGCCGATGCCGGCGGTCCTGCGTGCGTACGCAGCCGTCGATGCGGATCGCCTCGCGCATCCAGCGGACGGCGACTGGCTGATGGTGCGCCGGACGTACGACGGCTGGGGCTACAGCCCGCTCGATCGGATCACGCCGGCGAACGTCGCGCGGCTGCAGCCGGTGTGGTCGTTCTCGACCGGCGTGACGAACGGACACGAAGCGCCGCCGATCGTCAACAACGGCGTCATGTTCGTCGCGACGCCGGGCAATCAGGTGATCGCGATCAACGCGAAGACGGGCGCGATTCTCTGGCGCTACAAGCGGCCGCTGCCAGAGGACGTCGTCCTGCTGCACGCGACCAGCCGCGGCGTCGGGCTCTATCGCGACAAGGTGTACTTCGCTGCGGGCGAAGCCGTCCTCGTCGCGCTCAATGCGCGCACGGGCGAGGAAGTCTGGACGACGAAGGTCGCCGAAAACAAAGCGGGCTACTACATGTCCGTCGCGCCGCTCGTCGCCGACGGCAAGGTGATCGTCGGCGCGTCCGGCGGCGAGATGGGCATCCGCGGGTTCGTCGCGGCGTTCGATGCCGACAGCGGCAAGGAAGTCTGGCGGACCTACACCGTGCCCGCGCCTGGAGAACCGGGCAGCGAGACGTGGCCGAACGGCGATCAGTGGAAGACGGGCGGCGGCCCCGTGTGGGTCACCGGCACGTACGATCCGGAAACCAGGCTCACGTTCTGGGGCACCGGCAACGGCGGACCGTGGATGGGCGATCAGCGTCCCGGCGACAACCTCTACACATCGTCGACGATCGCGCTCGACGTCGCGACCGGCGCGATGAAGGGGCACTTCCAATATCACCCGAACGATTCGTGGGACTGGGACGAAGTGTCGCCGCCGATTCTCGTCGACTACCAGCGCAACGGCCGGACGATCAAAGGTCTCATCGATCTCGCGCGCGACGGCTACATGTGGTTCCTCGAGCGCACGAGCGGTCCGATCAACTTCGTCGAGGGCCGGCCGTACGTGAAGCAGAACGTCTTCATGAGTCTCGATCCGAAGACGGGCCGGCCGAACGTCGATCCGGCACGCCAGCCAGGCACGGGCCGCGAGGCGGAGTTCTGTCCGTCGCACTGGGGCGGCAAGAACTGGCCGCCGGTCGCGTTCAGTCCGAAGACGCGGATGGTCTACGTGCCGGCGAACGAGAATCTCTGCACCGCGATGATCGGCCGGCCGGTCACGTACACCGCGGGCCGCGGCTTCACCGGCATGACGAACAACCTGATGATCGCGCCGGGCGCCGATCACATCGGCGAAGTGCAGGCATGGAACGTCGACACCGGCGCGCGCGTGTGGACGCATCCGTTCGCGGGATCGACGAACTGGGGGCCGATCCTCACAACCGGCGGCGGACTGGTGTTCAGCGGCGGCACGCAGGATCGGTTGTTCCGCGCGTTCGACGCGGCGACCGGCGACGTGCTGTGGGAATTTCCGACGAACTCAGGAATCATCGGCCAGCCGTCGTCGTTCAGCATCGACGGCAAGCAGTACATCGCCGTCCAGTCAGGCTGGGGCATCGATTCGCGGACAATGCAGGCGCGTTTGAATCGCGTGCGGCCGGGAGACTTTCCCGAGGTGCCCGAGGGCGGCGCCATCTGGGTGTTTGCGATCAAGTGAAGCCTATCGCGAGGCCAATTTCTCCCCGGCGTTGCAGGGTGGGGCCTTTCACCACGTCGGCAGCGCGGCCAGCTCGCGCTCGACGACGGCGGGGTCGCGCGGATGCTCGAGCAGATCGCGCGGCTCGACGTGTTGCTTCTCGATCAGGTACGCGACCATCAACTCATAGCGCACGTACAGTCCTGACCGCGCGGGATCGAGCTCGGGCGCTCCAGCCTTGAACCCCTGCAGCGCCTTCGACAGATCGAGATCGCGCGCGACGTAGTCCGCGTGCCCATCGTCGACCCACTTCGGCAGGCGAAGATACCCGAGCCGGCCCACCAGCCGTCCGTGTTCGAGGTGCATGATCTCGTGGGCGATGAAATACGACAGCGGCCGATCGGGCGGGGTCGGCCGTCCGCTTGCGCCGATGAGGCGGTCGTGTTCCATGTCGCTCTCACGCAGGAACACGTGCTGGCCGATGACCACGTCCGTCAGCCCGCCGGCGTTGTAGTGGCTGCGCGCGAACAGCGCGAAGCGCCAATGCGACTGGCAGATGAAGACGTCGGGGACCCGCGCCGGATCCGCGATCGCCGATCGATTCACGCGCGCCCGCGCACGCTCGAGCGTCTTCCGCATCGCCTCGGGAATCGGCCGATCCGAATGCAGCGCGATGCCCGCGTGCTGCAGCTCGTACGCGAACAGCGGCTGCGGATAGATGATGATCAACCCGTAAGCGACGACGGTGGTGAGGACGCCGGTCAGCGACCAGCGAATCCAGCGCCTCGGTCGATGAGTCATCGGATCGCGCTCCCGGGGATCTTCAAGAGTACGTACGTGATGTGTGTGCCCGGCGCCACGAGAAAGCTGTGCGGAATGCCCGCCGGAACATGGACGATGTCGCCGGCCGCGAGCGCGTGACGCTCGCCGCCGTCGAGGCGCGTGCCCACGTACTCGCCGGCCGTCGTCGTCCGACGTCCGATCATCGTCCCGCCGAGCTGCAGCGCGCCCTCGCCGCTCTGCACGAAGACGACATCGATGATCGCGTCGTGCTGTTCGGGATTGCCGTCAGCGTCGCGATACAGCATGCGGAGCCGATGGTCGCCGTAGTCGGCCAGCGTCTCGCGCGACGAATGGTCTGCGGCGACATGCGCCGGCAGCGCCGCGTCGTGCGCTTTCAGGTCCCGCGCGCTCCAGATCGCAAAACCTGGCGGATCGGCGGCCGAAATAGGTGCTGCGACCAGCGCGGCCGCCAGAAGTCGAACGGCAAGCTTCACGGTTGATCTCCTTTGCCGGTTCCAACGTTAATACATACTGGGCAGCGTGAGAACGGTCGTCCTGACGCGAACGCGGATCCGGATCGCATATGCGGTCGCCATCGCGGTCGACGTCTGTCAGTGGGTGCTCGGCCCGGTCGGGTGGGCGTTCGCCGACGAGGCCCTCGACGTCCTTGCGGCCGGGTCGATCTCGTGGGCGATCGGCTTTCACCCGCTGCTGCTGCCGGCGTTCCTGCTCGAGTTCCTGCCGATCGCCGATCTGCTGCCGACCTGGACCGGGTGCGTCGCGCTCGTCGTGATGCTGCGCCGGCGGAAGGAGCCTCCGCCCCCGGGTCCGGGCGAGGTGATCGATATCTGACCCGTTACTTCAGCTCGATGACGATGGCGCGCGGCGCGCCGCTGACGGCTTCCTCGGTGTCCACGCGCCCGCGCGGCACCCAGCGCGCGTTCTTGAACGCGACGTCGTGCGTTTCTTCCTTCCCGTCGGCCGTGCGCGTGCGGATGCGCCCGCCGGTCACGAACACTTCGATCGTGTCCGTGTCGTGCGTGTGCCTCGCCGTCGGCGCGCCCGGCTTCCACGTGTAGTCCCACATCCTGACGCGCGCGTTCTCGAGCACGTTCGTGGCGCGGTCGCGAGGAAACGCCTTGGGGTCAGCGCCATTGACGGTCAGCGGCGGGACGAAGTTGTCCTTCAGATCGACCATGATCGCGAGGCGCTCGGGATCGCCAGGCGTGCCCGTGGCCTCCTCGCGGTGCGTGACGCCCTTCGGCTGGAAATACGGACGCGGAACGTCGAACGGCTGTCCCGTCGTGGCGTTGCCGTCCGGCGTCGTCACCGTGATCACGCCGTAGCGCAGGTACACGCCCGCCATGTCGTAGCGATGACGATGGATGGGCTGCTTCACGCCGTTGATCCAGTTGACTTCCCAGACGGTGACGCGCGGGTTGTCGAACAACTGCGTGACGCCCTTCCGCGGAAACGCGTGAGGATAGTCCTGCGCCGCGAGAACGGTTGCGGCGGCGATGCCGCAGGCCACAATGGCCGCCACGAGGTATCGATGCATGTGATGCTCCTTGCGCGTTCGAAAGTGTAGCGCAAGCGTGGCTGGGTGCCGCGGTCATCGCCCGCAGGGGAAGAGCTACGCGCGCTCGGCGTGCGCCAGGGCGTGGCGGTTGGAGTTGCGGGAGCGATGGCCCGCCTTGTCGCGGTACATCCGCTCGTCGGCCGCCGCCAGCAGGTCCTCGAACGTGCGCCCGTCTTCCGGGAAGCGGGCCGGCCCCGCGCTGATCGACAGCGCGACGCGGACGCCCGGCCGCGGCTCGAATGGATACGCGCTCACGGCGTTCTGCACTTCGGCCACGCGGCGTGCCTCGTGCTCGGGGCTGCAGTCCCACAGCACGATGATGAACTCGTCGCCGGCGAAGCGCGCGGCCAGATCGCTCTTGCGGACGGTCGATCCCAGGACGGCGCCCACTGCGCGCAGCGCGCGGTCGCCCGCCTCGTGACCGTAGGTGTCGTTGATCTCCTTGAGCCGATCCAGATCGAGGACGACGACGCTGGCGCTGGTCTGGGTCTGGGCCGCGCGCGCAATCCCGATCTGGAACTCCCGATCGAGCGCGCGGCGGTTCGGCAGCGCGGTCAGCGGATCGGTGTGGGATTCGTGCTGCGTCTGCTCGAAGCGGGTCGAGTTGTAGATGACCGCCGCGGCCTGCTCGGCGACCCGGCCGAGGATGCGCCGGTGCTCGTCGGTGAAGCAGCCCGGGACCGTGTGGTAGATTACGACCCCGCCGATCATCCGTCCCTCGAAGATCAGAGGACAGGGCAGCAGCGCCTTCAGATCCGCGCCGTGCGCGTCACGGCCGTCGGCGCAGGCCGGGAGCCGGAGCGACAAATCGCTCCAGGACTTCGACGTCCACTTGAACAGCGCTTCGGTGCCGGGCCCGTGCGCGGTCCGGCAGGCGTACCCCTCGGTGTCGCTGCCCAGGAACAGCGCCGACGTCGTGAAGGGCACGAGCCGGCTGACCTTGTCGTGAATCAGCGCCATCGCGCCGTCGACGCCCAGGTTCGATCCCAGCGCCTGCGCGATTTCGTAGAGCGTCTGCTCCTCGCGATGCGCGCCCGCGATGTCCTGCAGGGCGAGCTGTTCGTCGCCGGCCGGCGCGCCCTCGGGCGTCGCCTCTGTCAGGTGCAGGCGCGCGATCAGCAGATCGACCAGCTCCGGATCGAACGACGTGCCCGCGTGCTCGCGCAGCACGGCGGCCGCCTCGGCCGCGCTGCGCCCCGGCCTGTAGGGACGGTCGGTCTGCAGGGTGCTGTAGCAGTCGGCGATCGCGAGGATGCGCGCGCCGACGGGGATGTGCGCTCCGCGCAGCCCGGCCGGATAGCCCAGGCCGTCCCAGCGCTCGTGATGGCAGAGCACGAGCTCGGCCACCGGCGCGCCGAACGGCACGTTGCGCAGAATCTCGGCGCCGACACGCGGATGGATCTTGACGCGTTCGAATTCCTCGGGCGTGAGCGCGTCGGGCTTCGCCAGGATGTGCTCGGGGACGGCCATGTTGCCGACGTCGTGCAGCAGCGCCGCCGTGCGCACGGCCTGCACGTCGCGGTCGGAGAGGCCGACCGCTTCCGCCAGCGTCGCGGCGTATTGCTGGATCGATCGGATGTGCTCGGGCGTGCAGCCCGCCTTGGCTTCAATCGCGAGCGCGAGCGCCTCGATCGTGGCCAGCTGCACTTCCATCGCGCGGAGCGTTTCATCCTGCTCCTCGCGGAGCCGCGCCACGACGGTGTGGTAGCTCCGGAAGACCAGGTACAGCGGCATCGCCAGCAGCGCGAGCCAGACGAACCAGCCCCGCGCCCAGGCCGCGGTCGCGACGGCCGCCAGCCCGGCGCCGACCAGATAGCTCGGCGCGCTCCACAGAAAGTTGCGATGCCAGGTGCGCGCGACGGGCTGCCGTGTCGACAGCGCGATCGCGGCAGCGACCAGCGCGGTGTTGATGAAGAAGTAGAGCGGCGCCATGACGGCAGCGGCGCGCGCCAGCGCCGCGGCACTCGACGCGTCGGCGCCCATCAACGCGCCCACCGGCAGGCCGGCGACCGAGACGGTCAGCGTCAGCGTGGCGATGCTGAACACGACGCGGTGCGGCGGGTTGCGCTCGCCGGCGCGCAGCGTGCACTGGGCCCACGCGCTCACCGCGGCGATGCACGCGGCCGGCGCGGGCCCGAGCGCGAACAGCGCCCAGAAATTCACCGTGTGTGACAGAGACAGGTTCGACTGGCTGCGGCCGAGCGGCAGCTCGATCTTCGCCGCCGAGGCGGCGACGCCGAGGCCGAGCAGCGCGAAGAACAGGCCCGCATGCTCCAGGCGCAGCCGCAGCGCGGCGAAGACGAGACAGGCGGCGCCCGCGACCACGACGGCGGCGACGTACGCGCGCGCCGGAGCCGGCAGGGCGACGAACGTCGGGTTGTCCGACTTCCGCCTTTTCATACGGCGGTCGCCTCCAGCCAGGAAGGATTCGCTCGCGTCCGCGGCCTGTCGGCGCCCTCTCGCGCAGCCCCGTCGCGCAGGTGCTGAACGATTCCCAGGAACGCGTCGGCGAGGTTCACGTCGTACATCGTCCCGCGGCGCTCGTGAATCATCGCCACCGCGGAGCCGTGCGAGAGCGCCCGGCGGTAGGGACGATCCGACGTCAGCGCGTCATAGCAGTCGACGACGGCGATCACGCGCGCGCCGATCGGGATGTCCTCGCCCCGAAGCCGATCCGGGTATCCGGTGCCGTCCCAGTTCTCGTGGTGGTGGCGCACGATGAGCGCGAGCGAGCTCGGAAACGCCGCCGCCGTCAGAATGTCGGCGCCGATCGTCACGTGCGCCTTGACCCGGTCGTATTCGTCCCGCGTGAGCGGTCCCGGCTTCTGGAGCACGAGATCGGGGATGCCGAGTTTTCCGATGTCGTGCAGGAGCGCGGCGCCGCCAATCGCTTCGAGGATCGCGCTGTCCGTGATGCCGGTCTCGTGCGCCAGCGCCAGCGCCCAGCGCTGGACGCGCTGCGAGTGCTGTTGCGTCAACCCGTCGCGCGCCGTCATCGTGCGCGCGAGCGCCTCGCTCAGACGGGAGAGTGTGTCGGCGACCGGTTCACGGCGCGCCCTGGAGCCGGCCCGACCGTGAGAGGCCCCGAACCTAATCATGACGACACAATAGGACAGTAAACGACTGTATATCCACTCCCCGTTGGCTGTGCATTCCCCGGGCCGAGGCAGGGAATCCGGACCAAACGGCCTCCACATCGCCGCTAGGTAATAGGAGTTAAACTATTTATTTGGAAGTAGATATATGCCTAGGACGAGCCTTGATCGAAGGCACGGCCGCGCCAGATTCTGGGCAGGTCCGCTCGAACCAGGTGTTCCGTTTCGAATCAGCCGAATGACAACGTTGGCACGACCCGCTAGACCACTTCGGCGACGACGGCCGCGACGACTTCCTCGGCACGGCCGTGGGGCAGTCCCATCGTGTTGATGCGAATGCGCGGCGTGGAGGCCGTGCTCGCGTCGACGGCGTGGATGTGTTTCGCCGCAAGCCGTTCGACGGCGCCGGGCGTGACCGGCACGATCCGGAAGAGGCCGCCGAAGGCTGATGTGAAGTAACTCTCGAGCGGCGAGCCGACGGCGTGACGCCGCCAGTCGTGCGCCGCTTCCGCGAGGCGCGTGAGGATGGCCGCATGATCGGCGCGCAGTCCGTTCGGATTGTCCGCCATCGCCTGCACGAGCGCGAGCGTGACCGCGTCGATGAATCCGGTCGAGCCGCGCTCGATGCGTTTCATCCGCGCGTCCGCGCTGGCCGCTTCGTCGGCCGTTCTGCAGATCACGATCGCGGCGCCGCCCGGACGATACGCGAACGTATTGAACACCTTCGTCGGCCCGAACGCGACGATGACCGGCGCGCCGGCGTCGACCAGCGCGTGAATCGCCGACGCGGATTCGTGAATCGCCTCGCGGTACGGCCGGTCGCCGTAGTCGAAGCCGGCGTACGGAAAGTCGACGATGAGCGCCCGATCCTGCGATGCGAATTGCGTCCCCATGACGCGCCAAACCTCATCGTCGAGGAGCCGGCCGGTGCCGTTGTGGATCGTCTGCGCGACGATGAGGCCGCGCGACGGAATCTCGCTGAAATCAAGCGGACAGGAGTCGAACCGCAGCCCGTTCGTGTACGCGACCGAACTGTAGCCCGGCCAGCTGTCGGTCTGCACGACGAGGGACCCGTACTCGCCGTGCGGATGCTGCGCGCGGATGCTGGCGATCGCGCGCGTGAGCGCGCCGCTGCCGCCGCCGGTCGCCCACGAGACGACCGTGCGCGCGCGAACGGTTGCCGGCAGCTCGATCGTGTCGCACAGGAACTCCTTGGCCGCGGCCAGCCGCGGGAGATCCGGCGCGTTGTAGCTGCCGCACGCGGTGCCGACGTTCTTGGCGAGCGCGGCGAACGCCGCCGGGAACGCGACGGCCTGCGACCACGGCTTGCCGTCGGCGCCGACGTTCGTGCCGACGGCGAGGTTCACCTTGCTGGAACTGGTGTCGGCCCTGAAACGCTGGTTCGCGACGAGATTGGGATCGAGCGCGGGCGGACCTTCGAGCGGGACTCCGAGCGCACTGCCTGCAATGTCTGCCATGAGGTCTACCAGTTTACTTGACCGGCGCGGCCGGCACGTACGCGGGGAAGACGTACGCGAAGAGCATCGAGATGATGCCCATCAGCGTCATCAACAGCACGCTGTGCTTGATCGTGAACCGGAACAGCCGGCTCTCGTCTGCCGCGGTCATGCCCGTCGCGGCGACGGCGACGGCGATGCTCTGGATCGAAATCATCTTGCCCATGACGCCCGCGGCCGAGTTCACCGACGCCGTCAGGATGGGATTGAGATGCAGCGCGTTCGCGGTGACCGCCTGCAGGTTGCCGAAGAGCGCGTTGGTCGACGTGTCGCTGCCGGTGAGGAACACGCCCATCCAGCCGACGACGGCGCTGAAGAATGGAAACGCGCTGCCGGACGCCGCCATCGCGAGACCGAGCGTCGACGTCATGCCCGAGTAGTTCATCAGGTACGCGAGCGCGAGCATCGACGCGATGGTCAGCATCGCGAACGACAGCTGTTTGAACGTCGCCTTGTAGATGCCAACGACCCTCGACGGCGAGACCTTGAGCACGGCCGCCGCGGCAAGCGTCGCAATGAAGCACGCCGATCCGGACGCGCTCAGCCAGTTGAGCGTGAACACCGCCCCATACGGCGACGGCTTCGGCGTGACGGGCGGAATCCGCGTGATCAGATTGTGCAGGCCGGGCACGTTCAAGCCGTTGAGCGTGCCGGGATTCATCGGCAGGAACATCGCGAGCAGCCCGTTGGTCCAGCGATCGATGGCCGCTTTGATGCCGGGCTCGCCCGCGATGAGCACGGCGACGACGAGCAGCAGGTACGGCAGCCACGCGGTGAAGATCTCGCCCGCGGAATGCCGCTTCGGCGCGGTGGTCACGGGATGGTCGCTGTCGAGCCGCATGATCGACTTCGGCTTCCACAGCTTCAGCACCGCGACCATCACGACGATGCAGGTGAGCGAGCTCAGGATGTCGGTCAGCTCGGGCCCGAGGAAATTCGAGACGAAGAACTGCACGCTCGCGAACGACACGCCACACGCGACGATCGCGGGCAGAATCTCGAGCGCGCGGGCCGGACCCGCCATCACGACGATCAGGTAGCCCGGGATGAGGACGGACATCATCGAGCAGAGGCGCCCGATCATCGCGCTCAGCGCCAGCACCGGCAGCCCGGTGACGGCCGCGAGCGTCGTCACGGGAATGCCGATCGAGCCGAACGCGACGGGCGCGGTGTTGGCGAGCAGGCAGATGCCCGCGGCAAAGAAGGGATCGAAGCCGAGGCCCGCGAGCATCGCGCCCGAGACGGCGACCGGCGCGCCGAAGCCGGCGGCGCCTTCGATGAACGCGCCGAACGAGAACGCGATGAACATCGCCTGCAGGCGGCGATCGTCGGTCAGGCTGCCGACCGAGTCCTTGATGATCTCGAACTTGCCGGTGTCCACCGCGAGGCGGTACAGCATGATCGACGCGAACACGATCCACGCGATCGGAAAGAGTCCGTACGCGGCGCCGTAGAGCGACGACATGAGGGCGAGCTGCACCGGCATGCCGTACACGAGCAGCGCGACGACGATCGCCGAGCCGAGCGCGGCGAGCGCGGACATCCACGCCGGCTTGCGCCAGACGCCGAGCATGAGGAACAGCACGACGATGGGAATCGCGGCGACCGGGGCGGACAGGCCGAGGCTCCCGCCCACGGGCTCATAGTTGTGCTGCCACATGCGGGAGAGTTATACCCGAAAGTCGCGCTAGTGTGTGGCGGCGACCGCTTTTGCGCCGAGCGCGAACGCCTGCTCGTTCAGCTCGAGGAGCGCGGGCTTGTCGCGCAGCGCCTGGCGAATGGCGGTGAGGAACGTGTCGGTGGGGAAGAGGCGCGTGGCGCCGGCGAGCGCGCCGAGCGCGACGATGTTCTTGACGGTCACGCGTCCGAGACCGGTCGCGATCGCCGTCGCGGGCACGGGAACGCCGATGACGTTCGCCGCGAGGCGCGGCGGATCCGGCGCGACGGTGCTGTCGTAGATCGCGATTCCATTGTCGGCGACCAGCGGACCGAACTTCGCCAGGCTCGGCGCGTTGAAGGCGAGCAGCACGTGCGGCCGCGGCGCCGCGGGGGAGAGCACTTCCTCTTCGGCGACGCGCACGTCGGCGTACGACGTGCCGCCGCGCGACTCGGGTCCGTAGCTCGGAATGTGCGTGGCGTCGAAGCCTTCGTTGATCGCCGCGCGCGCGATGATCATCGCCGCGGTCTGCGCGCCGTCTCCGCCGGCGCCCGCGAGCTTGAGCGCGATGTCCCTGCCCCACAGCTCGCGTGGAAACCTCGTGCAGAAGCGCTGGACGCGCTCGGCCGCGCCGCCAATCACGGCGTGCACCACGGCGGGGTCGACGATGGGCGTCTTCCACGCCGGCCAGATCTCGCGCGTGGCCGTCGCATCCTTCTTTACACCGAGCGGGAACACCGGCAGCATCCGCTCCTTGACCCAGCGCTCGGCTTCCGCGGGCGTCAGGCCGAGATGCAGCGGACACTCGGAAAGCACCTCGACCATCGCGAACCCGCGATTCTCGACCTGCAGACCGATCGCTTTCTTGATCGCCCGCTGCGCCTTGACGCGCTGCTTGTTGTCGTAGAGCGCGACGCGCTCGACGTACACGGGACCTTCGAGCTGCGCGATCAGTTCGGCCATCCGCAGCGGCGCGCCCATCGTGCGTCCGCGTCCTTCCGGCGACGTCGTCGTCCGCTGGCCCATCAGCGTCGTCGGCGCCATCTGGCCGCCGGTCATGCCGTAGATCGCGTTGTTCACGAAGATCACGGTGATCGGGATCCCGAGCTGCGCCGCCTGGAGGATCTCCGCGAGGCCGATCGACGCGAGATCGCCGTCGCCCTGATAGCTGATGACGATGGACGAGGGATGCGCGAGCTTCTCGCCGAGCGCGACGGCCGGCGCGCGCCCGTGCGCGGCCTGCACGTTGCCGGCGTCGACGTAGTAATACAGGAAGACCGCGCAGCCGACCGGCGAGATCGCGACGGTGCGGTTCTGGATCCCGAGATCCTCGACGGCGTCGGCCAGGTACTTGTGCACGAGCCCGTGTCCGCAGCCCGGGCAGTAGTGCGTGCTGCGGCCCTTCACGCCTTCGCCGGCGTCATGGCGATCGAACCGCTCGTAGAACACGCTCATGCGGTCGCCTCCAGCGCGGGCGCCCGCGCGCCGCTGACGACGCACGACACGATCTCGTCGTGCGAGGGCAGGATGCCGCCAAGACGATTGACTCTCGTAATCGGGGGCGTCGCGAGATTCGCGTGCGAGATCGCGAGGCGCATCTCGTCCTCGAGCTGTGCGGCGCTCGCCTCGACGACCACGACCTCTCGCGCGCGTCCCAGGACCGGCGCGAGCGCGCGAATCGGAAACGGCCAGAGCGTGAGCGGGCGGAACAGTCCCGCCTTGACGCCGCGCGCGCGCAGCGTCCGCACCGCGCCCTTCGCCATGCGCGACGGCGTGTTGCACGCGACGATCAGGATCTCGGCATCGCCGCACTCGAAGAGATCGGCGCGCGGCTCCTCGTCCACCATGCGCGCGTACTTCGCGAGGAGCCGCAGGTTCTCGCCCTCGAGCTCGGTCTCGCTCAGGTAGATCGAGGTGATCAGATTCCGCCGGTGCGCCTCGTCGCCCGCGACGGCCCACGACGGCACGCCGGGCTGCACCATCGTGCGCGGCAGCGTCACGCGGCCGGTCATCTGCGCGAGATACGCGTCGGCGAGCACGATGACCGGGTTGCGGTACTTGAAGGCCAGGTCGAACGCGAGCATCGTGAGCTCGAGCATCTCCTGCGGCGTCGCCGGCGCGAGGACGATCGCGTGCGAGTCGCCGTGGCCGAGGCCGCGGCACGCGAGCTTGATATCGGACTGACTGGGCGCGATGTTGCCCAAGCCCGGACCGCCGCGCATCACGTTGACCACCACGCCCGGCACTCTCGCGCCCATCATGTACGACAGGCCCTCGAGCATCAGGCTGAAGCCCGGCGACGACGTGAACGTCGTCGCGCGGACGCCAGCGGAGCCGGCGCCGTACAACATGTTGATCGCCGCGACTTCGCTCACGGCCTGCACGAACTGGCCGTCGAGCCGCGGCAGCAGCCGCGCCATCAACTCCGCGCCTTCGGTGGACGGCGTGATCGGATAGCCGAAGAAATGGCGGCAGCCCGCGAGGATCGCGCCGATCGCCGACGCGTACATGCCCTTGATGACGAGCGGTTCGGCGGGCGGCAGCTCGACGATGGCGTCGGGGATCGGTTCCGCGGCCGGGATCGCGGTGGCGCGCGGCGCGGGCCGCGATGCGCGCGCCGCGTCGGCGAATTCCGGACGAAGCGCGTACGGCTCTGGACACGCGTCGAAACACAGACCGCACGCCGTGCAGTGTTCGAGATGGATCCGGACGGGCACGAGACCGGTGACGGGATCGATGTCGCTGCCGGGCTCGATGCAATGATGCTCGCAGGCATCGATGCAGCGGCCGCAGCCCTTGCAGGAGTCCGGGACGAGGACGGGCTTTGGCCGCTCGACGGTCGCCGCCATGCGGACATTCGATTGCAAAGCGGTCGCCAGCCGCAAAAGGGGCGGCTTTTCTGGAGGAATCGCGCGTTCGGCGATGTCTTGCCGGAAACCCGTCGCTGCTCCTATCATCCAGCCATGAAGAACATCTCAACGGCCGCCCTCATTGCCGTCCTGACCGCGTTCGTCGGCGTGTCGATCGCGACTCGCGTCCCCGCGCACGCGCAGGCGCCGGCGAAGACACCTGGGAACATTGAACCGCTCCACTTCCATCACATCCATCTGAACTCCGTCGATCCGAAAGCCGCGGCCGCGTACTACCCGAAGCCGTTCGCGCTGACGGCGGCGGCGACGACGTTCAACGGCTTCGAGGCGGTGAAGACCGGCAACGTCTACATCCTCTTCACCAAAGTGGCGACGACGCCGCAGAACGAATTGACCGGGCCGCAGACGTCGATCTGGCATTTCGGATGGAACACGCCGAACTCGCGGCAGTACGACGAGAAGTTCCGCGCGATGGGCCTGACGATCGCGCAGATGTGGGACGCGGCCGACGGCAAGCTCGTCGACATGTCGAGCGACACGCTGCCGGGGCTGCCGACGCAGGAACAGATTCTGGAAATGCGCGCGAAGGGCACGCAGCCGACGCGCGAAGGCGGCTTCGGGTATCTGCGCGGTCCAGACGGCGCGATGATCGAGAACGCGCAGGCCGGAACGACCGAGCGCTTCAATCACGTGCACATGTATCACGAGCATCCGCTCTGCGCGATGCAGTGGTACGAGGAGCATCTCGGCGCGCGCCGGCCGCAGGGCCGCGGCGGCCGCGGCGCGGCGCCCGCGCCGGATCCCACCGCCGATTGTCACACCAAGCTGTACGCGCCGCCGACGTGGCCGTCGTTCGCCAAGACCGGCTTCGTCCGCGATCCCGCGGGCGGCGTGAACTTCGACGACATCTCGATCTCGATTCGTCCGTGGCCCGGCGGCGGCCTCGTCAGCACGCGCGGGAAGATCTACGATCACTGGGCGCTCAGCACGGCGGATCTGACGGCGACCGTCACGCGGCTGAAGGGCGAAGGCGTGAAGTTCCTCGAAGAGATTCACCCGTGGGGCAACTCGCGCGCCGCGATGATCGAAGGCCCCGATCGCATCGCCATCGAGCTGGTCGAAGTGAAATAGCCGCCGGCATCGAGAGGTGGACGTGTCGAACGCGGCGCGTGTCTGGTTGACCCTGTGCGGTGTGCTGACGGCGGCGCCGGCCCTGGCCCAGCCGGCGAACCAGGCGGCGCGACCCAACCCGCTGCGCGATCTCAGCGCGGCCGTCGAAACCCTCAGCCGCGACGTGTCGCCCAGCGTCGTGCAGGTCCTCGTGACCGGGTACGGTCCGGTCGAGGAGCGCGATCGCTCGCAAGCCGGACTCGTGATTGGGCGGCAGCGCGCGATCGGATCCGGCGCGATCATCGACGCGGACGGCTACATCATCACCAACGCGCACGTGGTGTCGGGCGCGCAGCGCGTCCAGGTCGTGCTCCACGATCCGGAGTCCGAGTCGACGGCCGCGCGAGCGCTGGCCGCCGGCATGGGACGCACCGTGGACGCGCGCATCGTCGGCGCCGCGCCGGATCTCGATCTCGCGCTCCTCAAGATCGACGCGACCGGATTGCGCGCGCTCGCGCTCGCCGACTACGACCTCGTGCACCAGGGCGAGCTGGTCTTCGCGTTCGGCAGCCCCGAAGGCCTGCGCAACTCCGTCACCATGGGCGTCGTCAGCGCCGTGGCGCGGCAGCCGGATCCCGACAGGCCCAACGTCTACATCCAGACCGACGCGCCCATCAATCCGGGCAACAGCGGCGGTCCGCTCGTCGACGTCGACGGCCGCCTGGTCGGGATCGACACGTTCATCCTGACCGAGTCCGGCGGCAGCCAGGGGCTGGGGTTCGCGATCCCGAGCGCCATCGTCGCTGCCGCGTACCCGCAGCTCCGCAAGTTCGGCCATCTTCACCGCGGCCTCGTCGGCATCAACGTGCAGGCGATTACGCCCGCGATGGCGCAGGCGCTGTCGCTCGCTCGATCGGCCGGCGTCGTCGTCTCTGATGTCGCGCCGGGCTCGCCGGCCGACATGGCGGGCGTGCAGGTGCAGGATGTCGTCTCGACGATCAACGGCCGGGCGATCGACAGCGTGCCCATGCTGTCGCTGGAGCTGGACCGGCGGAGCGCCGGTGACACGATCAAGCTCGGATTGCTGCGTGGGACCGGGTCGGTGACGCTCGACGTGACCGTGGCTGAGCGGCCGCACGCGAAGGAGCTCACCGATCTCGCCGATCCGACGAAGAATGCCGTGCATGCCCTCGGCATCATCGGCGTGGACATCACGGCGGAGATCGCCGACACCATGCCCGGCCTGCGCATCCCGTCGGGCGTGCTCGTCGTCGCGCGCGAGCAGGATCCGCGGCGGGTGGAGGTGGCGCTGATGGCGGGCGACGTCATTCACGCCCTCAATCGTTACGCGGTTCGCAGCCTCGACGGCCTGCGGGTGTTGCTCGAGGGCCGGCAGCCGGACAGCCCGGTCGTGCTGCAGATCGAGCGCGACGGCCAGCTCATGTTCATCACGGCTGAGTTCTACTGAGGCCGGGGCGAGGCCGCGATCGCGGGCCGCAGCTCCAGGTTTCGGGCTGGGAAGTACGGGAACCGGCGTTTCAGGCCGTTGATCGGTCCTTCCATGAGCTGCCACGAAAGGGCCCCGAGCCCGATCGTCACCAGCGCATGAAGCGGCTGCAGCTCCCAGGCACGCAGCGACAGCGTCGCGACGCCGATCGCGGAGAGCAGCGTTCTGACGATGCCCGGCACGAACAGGTGCACCAGGTACACGCCGTAGCTGATGCGGCCCACGCCGGTCATGAGCCGGGCTTCGAGAACACGTCCGACGATGCCGCGGAACCCGGCCGCGGCCCGCGAGACGATCGCCGCATACGTCAGCGCCTGCGCGAACGGAAACACGGTGTCCCACACGACGGGCGGCAACGATCCGCCGCTGACCGTCAGCGCGACGCCGGCGAGCCACAACGGAACGCCCACGCGCGTGCAGAGGCGTCGCACGGTGTGAGGCGGCCACGCCGGCGTGAATCCCGACGCTTCCACTGAGAGCAACGCGCCAATCCCCAGCGAGTCGAAGTGACCCGTTGGGAGGGCGATCAGCAGCCCGGACCACCCGAATCCCAGCGTGAGAACGCGCACGAGGGGCGACAGGAGCACCGCGCCGACGCAGACGCGCGCCAGCCATTGGCGGGGGACCAGGAGGATGATCCACGGCCAGACGAAGTAGAACTGCTCCTCGACGGCGAGCGACCAGAAGTGGCTGACGCCCGACTTGTGGAAGAACAACGTGACGTTCGACAAGTAGGCCGCGTGCCACGGCCACGTCGCGCGCACGCCCGGAACGTTGAACCAGGCGGTCAGGGCGAGCGTGAGGTAGAACGCCGGAAGAATCCGGAGCGCGCGCCGGATGTAGAACGCGCGAAGCGCGCGGCCCACGTCAGGCGCGTCCCGCAGCCGCAGCAGGATGTCGGTGATCAGGAAGCCGCTGAGAACGAAGAACAGGTCGACGCCGGACGCCCACGGCAAGCCGAACTGCCGCTGCGGCGCCCAGTGGGACCAGGCGACCGCCGCCACCGCGACCGCGCGCAGCCCATCAAGCTGGGGAGCCCACGCGAGCGGATGCCTCCGCCCGGGCCTGTCGAAGGGCACGTTCGGATGATAGCGCGTTCGTGTCGCGCTGACCGGTGGCGGGGTCAGCGCTCGTCGTCAGCGCTTTTCCGGATCGGCGAAGAGGCTGCCCTGGAGCGCGCGCTCGAACACGATGCCGTTGCGCTCCAGGAATCCGCCGACGGCGAGCTGGTGCGCGACGAGCGCCTTGGCGTAGTCGACGCGCGCCTGCGTCTCGGCCGCCTGCGCCGACGTCAGATCGCGCTGGGCGAGCGTGACGTCGTACGGCGTCGCGATGCCGGCCTGCAGTTTCTCCTGCGCGGCCTCGAACACCCTCCGGCTGGTGACCAGCGCGCGCTGCGCCGCTTCGACGCGCGAGCGGCCCTGCGTCAGGCTCACGGTCGCGCTCTGGACCTGCCCCTGAATCTGGACCCGCGTCCGCTGGAGCGCGGCTTCCGCTTCCTGCCGCTCGAGCCGCGCGCGGACGTCGTCGGCCTGCGCCGCGCGATTGAACACGGGCAGCGACCAGGTGACGCCGAGCGAGAACTCGGGGTACTCCCATCGCAGCAGCTGCCGCAACGCGGGATCCGTGTTCGGCGCGAGCCCGAACATGCTGAACTGGCCGTACACGCTGAAGACCGGGAGCAGATTCCTGCGCGTGTACTCCTCGGCGACGCGCTGATTTTTCAGCGACAGCTCGGCCTGCTTGATCGACGACCGCCCCGTCATCGCGGACGCGATGCTCGGCGCGAGCGGCGGGATCTCGATGTCGCCGGGGCCGGGCAGCTCGCCCGTCGGCTCGATGACGGCGGCGTCGAGCGCGGGATCGCTCGACTTGCTGATCAGGTTCTTCAGCAGCACGCTCTGCTGCTGGAGCCGCGTGCGCGCGGTCACGAGCCGCACCTGCGCCGACGCGAGCTGCGATTCCGCGGCCAGCAGATCCAGCGGCGTCGCCACGTCGAGGGCGACGCGCTGCCGGAACTCGCCCGCCTGCCGCGTGGCGGTCGCCACCGCTTCCTCGGCTGCGCGCACGTTCTCGCGCAGCGCGAGCAGGTCCCAGTACGCGTTGGCCGCGTTCGCCAGCGTGTTGTTGAGCGTCGTGTGGATCGCTTCGCGCACGATCTGGCCCTCGTTCTCGGCGAGCGTCATGAAGCGCCGCGTCAGCGCGGAGCCGAATCCGTTGAGCAGCGGCTGGTAGACCTGGACCGCGAAGAACGAGCTCAGCGCGGGATTGAAGAGCAGCCCCGACTGCGTCGAGACCTGCCGCTGCAGGTTGAAGCTGACGCTGTAGCTCGTGCCGAAGGAGAGCTGCTGCTGGTACCGCGTCTGCAGCACGGTCGACGGAATCGTGACGGACGCCGCGCCCGCGACCTTCGTCGTGTTCAGCGGGTTCACGACGTGGTCGTAGCTCAGATTGATCGAGACCGTCGGATCGAAGTTGCCGCGCGGGCCGAACGACACGAGCTTGCCCTGCGTCGAGATCGCCGCGCCGCCCGTGCCGCCCGGCGACAGGCCGGCCGTCTGGCTGACGCCGGCGCCGATCGCGCCGGCGAAGACCGCGGCGGGGAGCGGCGACGCGGCGGTCCCGCGCGCCGCCTGGCCGGATCGCGCGCGCAACAGGTCCACTTGCGCGATCGCGTAGTCGTAGCGCGCGGCGGCGAGATCGAGGTTGTTGTCGACGACCAGCTGCAGGAAGTCCCTGAGCGAGAGCGACAGCGTGCCGCCGGCGATCAGGCCCGCGAGCCGCGAACCGTTGCCGAAGTCGGCCAGGGGCAGCGGCGCGGGCCGGTACGGTTTCCAGATCAGCGGAAACGGCGACGGGCCGTTCGTCAGGGTTCGGGTGTCGAGCCGCGCGGGCTCTTCGGCGCCGAGCGCGGCCGGCGCCAGCGATCCCGCGACGACCGCGAGCGTGATGACGAGCGAGCGAGCAGGGAAGCGGCGCGGACGAATCATGGCTCGCATTCCTCTACTGCCGGGAGCCGGCGCCCGAGTGGAGCATCGCCGGCACGGGCGGCGCGTGCGTCTCGCCGGCCAGCGCGTCGCGCAGCTCGATGCCGTTCCGCTCGAGCATCGCCCCGGTCGCGCGATCGAAGTCCACCAGCGCCTTGGCGTACGCCGCCGACGCGGCGACGTCGGCCTGGCGCGCCGACAGCTCGTCGCGCTCGCGCAGGATGACGTCGTAGGTCGTCGACACGCCGGCCTGCAGCTTGGCGCGCTCCGCTTCGACCGTGCGCAGCGCGAGGCGCAGCGCCTCGTGCGCGGCTTCGACCTGCGCGCGGCCCTGCGTCAGGCTGATCAGCGCCTGCCGGACCTCGAGGCCGATCTGCTGGCGCGAGCGCTGCATCTGCACGGTGAGCTGCTGTTCTTCGAGCCGCGCCCGCAGGTTGTCGGCCTGCGCGGCGCGGTTGCGCAGCGGAATGTTGGCGCTCACGCCCGCGCCGTACTCGGGATAGGCGGCCGAGAAGTCCTGGGCGAACGACGCGCCGAGCCCGTTGGCCACCACGGGCGTCTGGCCCGTGAGGCCCGCGCCCGCGAAGAGACCGAACGCGCTGACGGACGGCAACATGCCGTTGCGCGTGAAGCGCGTGGTCAGCGACTGGTTCTGCAGATCCTGCCGGGCGACCTGCAGCTCGGGGCGGTGGGCCAGCGCGTCGGCGAGCGCCGACTGCAGATCGGGCAGCGCGCGCGCGCCCGGATCGGGCAGGTCGTCGGTCGTCTCGATGTCCGCGGCGTCGAGCCCCGGGTCGCTCTCCTTGCTGATCAGGTTCTTGAGCTGCGCCTGCTGGAGCTGGAAATTGGTCTGCGCGACGATGAGATCGCGCTCGGCCGCGGCGGCGGCGGATTGCGACGAGGTCACGTCGATGCCGGCGGCGGTGCCGAGCTCGAGGCGCACCAGCGTGTCTTTTTCGAGCTCGCGCGCGGCGTCGACCGCGCGCTGCGCCGTGGCGATCGCCTGGCGCGACGCCGTGAGATCCCAGTACGCGTTCTCGATCTGGACGACCGTCGACGTCACCTGCGCGCGAAAGAGGTGCTCCGACGTCTGCAGGTTGTTGGTGGCGACGATGACGAACCGCTTGTTCGGCAGCAGCCCGAAGCCGTTCAGCAGCGGCTGGTTGAAGCCCATCGCCACGCGGCTCACGTCGGCCGGGTTGAACAGCAGCGACTGCTGCGTCGAGTTCTGCGCGATGCCGTTGGTCGCCATCGTGAAGCTGGATCCGTCGGCGAACAGCTGGCTGTAGTTCAGCGTGGCGGCGGCGGACGAGGTCGTCACCTGCGGCACGCCGGCGACGACGAGGCTGTTCAGCGGCGCGACCGTCCGATCGAAGCTGGCGTTGATGCTCACGGCCGGATCGAACGTGCCGGACTGGCCGACGGCGATGGCGCCGCCGCCGCCGCTGATCCCGCCCGCGCTGCCGACGCCGCCGGTGCCGCCGGTCTGGTTGACGCCGACGCCCAGCGCGCCCGCGCTCAGGCCGCTCGGCACGAGCGCGCCCGAGATGCCGCGCGCCGCCTGCCCCGAACTGGTGCGCAGCATGTCCGCCTCGGCAATCGGCCGGAGGTAGCGCTGCACGGCGATGTCGAGGTTGTTCTCGATCGCGAGCGCCAACGCGTTCGACAGCGACAGGCGCAATCGCCCGTCGCGGATGAGATCGTGCAGGCGCGACGAGTTGGCCAGCACGAGCGGCGTGATCGGGCCGGGCCGGTACGGATTCAGCACGCCCGGAAACGCGCTGACGCCATGTGAGAAGTCCTGCAGCGCCGGCCCGCCGGTCGCCGGCGCGTCTCCGGACGAGTTCTGCGATTGCGCGAGCGCCGTCAGACCAGCAACGAACACCATGACGGCCGTGACCGTGCACGTACGAATGCCACCCATGTGAGATCTCCCGTCTCTTCGCCGAGCTTCGTGGGGTGAGGGGCGAGAATCAGCGCGCGGGTGGCGCCCGGAGCGCGGCGGGAGCGGAGCGCCGCGCCGGCGGGCGGATCGGGGTGTGAGGCGCCGGCCGATCGACGCCGGCCGACAGGGGCGAACCCGCCACGACCGCGTCGACGGCGCCGAGGCACGGCGCGGTGTGCTTTTCGTGCGGGCGCTCGAGGTTCTGGCTGAACTTGAAGCCGCCGGCGTGATCGTGCAGCGACAGGCGGTCGAGCGCGCGGGAGACCGCCGGCATGGCGGCGCACTGGCCGATCAGCAGCCAGGCGGCGACCGCGAAACTCCAGCGGACCCGTGCGCACCCGAGGCCGGACGGTCCTGTCATTGGAGGTGATCCTACCGCAAGCGCGGCACTCGCCTCGCGGCGAGATCCGCGCTAACCTACTTTTTACGCCTATGGCGCTTCCCAACAGCGATCAGATCCTTCAGGCCGTCATCGAAGCGACGCCCGATGCCATCTTCGTCAAGGATCTCCAGGGCCGCTACGTCCTGATCAACCAGGCGGCCGCGCGCTTCCTCGACAAGTCGCCGGCCGACATCGTCGGCAAGAACGACTTCGAGCTGTACCCCGAAGAGACCGCGCGCCAGTTCATCGAGGACGACCGCAAGGTGCTCGCGACCGGCGAGGCGCGATCGTTCGAAGGCGTCGCGAAGAGCGAGTCCGGCGAGCAGGCCTACCTCGTCACCAAGGGCGTCTACCGCGACAAGCACGGAAAGATCCTCGGCGTGTTCGGCATCTCGCACGACATGACCGAGCTGCGCCAGGCGCAGGAGACCCTGGAGCAGACGCGCGAGGCGCTGTTCCGGTCGCAGAAGATGGAGGCCGTCGGCCAACTGACCGGCGGCATCGCGCACGACTTCAACAACATCCTCGCGATCATCCTCGGCAACGTCGAGCTGCTGCGCGCCTACCTGCCGCACGACGCGTACGCCGACGAGATCATCGACACGATCCTGCGCGCGACGATGCACGGCCGCGATCTCACGGGCCATCTGCTCGCGTTCTCGCGGCGACGCCTGCTCAATCCGCAGCCCGTCGACGTCAACGCGCTGGTCGAGAGCAGCGTGCGCCTCCTCGGCCGCACGCTCGGCGCGCAGATTCACATCAAGATTGACGGGAACGCCGCGGCCGGCATCGCGTTCGTCGATCCCGCGGCCCTCGAAGCGGCGGTGCTCAACGTCGCGCTGAACGCGCGTGACGCGATGCCCGACGGCGGCACGCTCACGATCCGCACGTCGCGCCTGGACTTGAAGAGCCCGCTGCCGGAAGACAGCGACGTCAAGCCGGGCCCGTACGCTGTGCTGGCGCTCGAAGACACCGGCGCCGGCATGACGCCCGACGTCCTCGCGCGCGTGTTCGAGCCGTTCTACACGACGAAGTCCGGCGGGCGCGGCACCGGACTCGGGCTGAGCATGGTCTACGGATTCGCGAAGCAGTCGGGCGGCACCGTGATGATCGAGTCGGCGCCCGGCCGCGGGACGACGGTGAAGATGCTGCTGCCGCTCGCCGGGAGCGATCGCGTCCGCGCCGCCGCGAGCGCGGCGCCCGTGCAGACGACCGCCAGGCCGCGCACGATCCTCGTCGTCGAGGACGAATCCGACGTGCGCACGATCGTGCGGCGCCAGCTCGAGAGCCTCGGCCACAAGGTCCTCGTCGCGGACGCCGCCACCGAAGCGCTGATGCTGATCAACGCGACGGGCCCCGGCGCTCCAGACCTGCTGTTGACCGATGTCGTCCTCGCGACCGGGATGAACGGGATCGATCTGGCCCAGGCGGCGCGCGCGGCGCGGCCCGGCCTGCCGATCATCTTCATGTCGGGCTACACGGCGGTGCAGGAGGCGCAGCAGCGCATTCGCGAGACGGGCGCGCCGCTGCTGTCGAAGCCGTTCACCACGCCGCAGCTCGAGCGCGCGGTGAACGAGGTCTGCGCGGCTACTTCTTCTTGATCAGCCCTTCGACGAAGCCGACGGCGTTCTTCAGCGTGTCCGGATTCTTGATCACGCTGTCGACCATCGCGCCGGCGTCCGGCGCAAACACCGGATTCGCCGTCGTGCCGACAATCTTGAACGGGATGCCGTTCTCCGGGTGCCCGAGCGACGCGTAGCGGTTCACCGTGTTGACGAGCGAGGTGGAGTCGTTCACCTTCGCGATCATCCGGTACTCCATGGCTCCGCCCGGCGCGATCGTGCCGTTTCCGGTGAGCGTGCCGATGGCCGGCACGATCAGGTTGACGTTTTCGGTCCGCATGCCGTCGGGCGCCATGTGGATGGTGGCGCCGAACAGCTGAATGAGCGTGTCGGAGGCTCTGGGAAGCCCGGCCAGCGCTCCGATCGCGCCCATCTTGCCCGCGAGGTCGAAGCCCTTGAGCTTCGCGTTCGCGAGGCCGACGGTCCCGGTGGTGACGAGGCCGTCAAGGGGACCGGTGATCGCAAGGTCCACGTCCAGCGTGCCCTCCGGGAGCGACGCGCCGCCCGGCAGCGTCACGCCGAACGCCGGCAGCATCGCCTCGAGGTCCGGCGCCGGCATCTTGTCGCCGGCCAGTTTCAATCGCACCGTCGTGGACTCGCCTGCGGTGTTGTAGTCGCCCGACAGTTTCGCCAGCGCGTTGCCGGTGTGGACGTCACCGCGCGTGACGACGCCGCGCTCCGTCTTCATGTCGTGCGACGTTTCGTAGTCGATCGCAATCGCGATGCGGGACGGCCCGCCGCCGGGCACGAGCTGCATCTTGTTCGCGGTCAACTTTCCGGTGGACGTCATGCGGCGGCCGTCGAACACCAGGTTCGAGGTGAGGTCGATGAGGCCGGCCAGACCCGAGGCCGGATCGAGGAAGCCGGTCGCCGCGAGATCGAGTCGCGTGACGTCGAGCGCCGCCTGGAACGGCGTCTCCGCGACGTCTTTCGCATTCAGCGGCCCGACGTTGCCAGTGACCGTCGCGGCGCCGCCTCCGGGCGTGCGCACGCTGAGCCGGAACGGAAACTGCGACGCGTACGATAGGTTCGTCGCCTCGAGCGTCACCGCGTCGTACTGATGCCGCTTCGCGCGCGATCCCGCTATCCCGACGATCACCTGCCCGCCCGTCATCGTGAGTTTCTGGACCGACACGTTCATCGACGCCGATCCGCCGGCCGCAGCGGCCCCGGGCGGTGCCGATCCGCCGAGGCTCGAGAAATTCCAGCGTCCGGCCGCCGTGCTGAGGAGCGTGACCTGCGGGTCGATCAACTGGAAAGAGCGCACGCGCACCTGTCTGGACAGGATGAGCGGCAGCCATTCGATCCCGATCGTCACGGACTTCGCCCTGACGAACGGCGCGGAGCCGAACGCCGGATCTTCGGCAATCGTGATGTCACTCACGGCAATCCCGCCGGAGAAGAGCGACACCGCGAGGTCGCCGATCGTGACCTTCCGGCCGAGCGCGCCGGTCATGTGCGTTTCGATCGTCCCGCGGAACTGATTGGCGTCAACCAGGAAGGGCAGCGCGATCGCCGCGATGACGATCAGGGCGGCGACGGCCGCGCCCGCGATCAAAAGATTCTTCTTCATCGTGCGATTCTCGCCGATGCCGGAATCCGCGGCTGTTCATTACGGCACAGCGGGCCCGACGCGGACGAACCGCTGCACGCGCTTGCCTTCGTACGTCTCGGTGATGAAGAGATTCCCTTTCGAGTCCACCGCGAGATTGTGCGCGCCGTAGAACTGTCCGGCCCAGTGGCCCGCGCCGCCGAACGTGCTCACCACCTGCAGCGTCGTTCGGTTCAGCACGTAGACCTGCTGGTTCGTCCCGTCGATCACGATGACGAACGCCTGCTGCGGATCGATCGAGAACCCGAGGTCCCACACCGAGCCGCTGCCGAACGTGTTCTTCGCGATGAAGGTCTCCGCGACGAACGTGCCGTCCTTGTGGA
>JAIQFX010000133.1 GCA_020073005.1 Terriglobia bacterium
TAGACTAGGCGCGTGGCCTCCGCCCCGCCGTCCCTGTCCCGCTACGCCGCCGTTTCGCGCGTCCTGGTGCGGGTTCTGGTGCTGAATCTCGCGGTCGCGCTCGCCAAGATCGCGTTCGGCTACGCGAGCGGCGCGATCAGCGTGCTGTCGGACGGCTTCCATTCGTTGACCGACGCGGCGTCGAACGTCGTCGGTCTCGTCGGCGTGCGCGCCGCGAGCCAGCCACCCGACGCGGACCATCCGTACGGCCATCGCAAGTACGAAACCGTCGCCGCCGCCGCCGTGACCGTGTTCCTGCTGCTGGTCGTCGTCGAGGTCCTGCGCAACGCCTTCAATCACCTGACCGGCCGCGCCGAAGCGCACGAGATCACGCTCGCCAGCTTCGCCGTGATGCTCGTGACGATTGCCGTCAACCTCGTCGTCATCGCGTACGAATCGCGCGCGGCCGAGCGGCTCGGAAGCGAAGTGCTGATGGCGGATGCGATGCAGACGCGCGGCGACGTCTGGTCGTCGATGACCGTCATCGCCGCGCTCGCCGGCGCGCGGTCCGGCCTGCCGATTCTCGACCCCCTGGGGGCCCTCGTCGTCGCCGGTTTCATCGGGCACGCCGGCTATCAGATCGCGCGCGCCACGACGGGCATTCTCAGCGATCGGATCGTGATTTCGGACGTCGATCTCGAGCGGGTCGTGATGAGCGTGGAGGGCGTGCTGGGATGCCATCACATCCGGACGCGCGGGGCGGCCGACCACGTGTTCCTCGATCTGCACGTCTGGCTCCCGCCGTCGATGCCGCTGACCGAGGCCCACGATCTGTCGCACGTCGTGAAGGACAAGTTGATGGCGCGCTACCCGCAGATCGCGGACGCGATCATCCACATCGAGCCGCCTCCCAACGGGGCACGTGGGGCGGGTGGGTAAGAGTCTTCCTACCCGCCCTACCCGCCTTTTCTCACCAACTTCACTTCGAACAACTTCGGCCAGAGCTTCCCTGTGACGAACAGGCGATCGCCCGCCGCGTCGTACGCGATGCCGTTCAACACGTCGGTGGCCGCGCGCTCGGCGGGCGTCAGGAGACCGCGCAGATCGATGTACCCGGCGACGCGGCCCGTGTCCGGGGCGATGCGCGCGACGTAGTCCGTGGTCCACACGTTCGCGAAGATCTCGCCTTTGACGTACTCGAGCTCGTTGAGATTGCGCAGCGGCGCGCCGGCTGCCGTCACCTTGATCCGGCGCTTCTCCGCGAACGTCAGCGGATCGAGCACGCGCAGCTCGTCGGATCCGTCGCTCATGATCAGATTCGTGCCGTTGTGCGTCAGCCCCCAGCCTTCGCCCGCGTACGAGAAGCGCTTCTTCGGCTGGAACGTCGCGCGGTCGTAGACGAACGCGACGTGCGACTGCCACGTCAGCTCGATGAGATCCGACTTGAACACGACGACGCCTTCGCCGAAATATTCCGCCGCGACGTCGCGCTTCTGCAGCACCGTGCCGGAGGCGAGCTCGACTTTCCGGATCGACGACTTCCCGTTCAGCCCGGTGCCTTCATACAGCACGCCATCGACGTACTGGAGGCCTTGAGTGAACGCCGCCGGGTCGTGCGGATACACGTGCTGGATCGTATAGCCGTACATCGGGACATTCCCCTGGAGGCCCGACGGCGGCGGCCACGCGGCGAAACCCGGAGTGCGAAGAAACCCAATCGACATGATGAATGTGATCGCCGCAATTCTACTCACGGGGCCCTCTATGGAATTAGGAATTAGGAATTAAGGATTAAGAATTGGGAATCAAGAATGCAGACTTCATTCCTAATTCTTCATTCCTAATTCTCACTTCAATATCCCGCGTCCTTGTCGACGACGTTCAACAGCGTCTCCCCGCGTTCGAACCGGCGGAGGTTGTCGGAGAAAAGCGCGACGAGCGGCGTCCAGTAGTCCTGCATCGCGCCGGCAGTATGCGGCGTGACGATCACGTTTGGCAGATCCCAGTACGGGCTCGCCGGGTCGAGCGGCTCGCGCGTGAACACGTCGAGCGCGACGCCGCCGAGCCGGCCGTCCTTCAGCGCCTCGATCACCGCGCCATCGTCGATCAACTTGCCGCGCGCGATGTTGATGAGCAGCGCGCCGCGTTTCATGCCGTCGATCTCGGCGCGACCGATAATCTGCTTCGTCTCTGGCGTGTGAGGCACGGCGAGGACCACGACGTCGCTCTTGGCGAGAACCGCCGGCAGCCCTTCCGGCGGCAGCACGTCGTCGACCCCGGCCGGCGGCGGGTTCCGCGCGCGACGACGGATCGCCGAAACGCGGATGCCGAACGGCGTCGCGAGCCCGACGATCTCCATGCCGATCGATCCGAGACCGATGATGCCCATGCGTAAGCCGCCGAGGGAGCGGACGCCGGAGGACGGACCCTCGAGGGCGTCCTGCGCCCAGCGATGGTCGATCTGCGCGCGCATCGCCACCGGCAACCGTCGCGCGAGCGCGATGGTGACGCCGATCACGTGCTCGGCGATCGACCGCGCCCGAATGCCTCGCGCGCTCGTGATCACGACGGGGCTCGCGAGCAGTTCGGGAAACATCAGGCTGCCGACACCGACCGCCGGACTCTGCACCCAGCGCAGCCGCGTCGCGGAGGGAAACGCGTCGCGGTCGATGAACGGCGTGAAGGCGACGTCGGCCTCGGGCAGCAGACGGCGGATGGCGTCGCGGTCCCAGGCGTCGAGAAACAGGTGCTGGGGAAATTCGCGACGCAGCGCGTCGACGAAATGTCGCGGAAGGATCCAGGCGGCGGCCGGACTGATGACGCCAATGAGAATGTTCACGTTCGGCGATAGGTCCCGCTCCGTCCGCCGCTCTTGAACATCAGCCGGATGTCGCCGATCACCATCGCCTTGTCGACGGCTTTGACCATGTCGTAGATCGTCAGCGCCGCCACCGCGACGGCGGTCAGCGCCTCCATCTCCACGCCGGTCTGCGCGGTCGTGCGGACGCGCGCCTCGATCTCGTAGCCGCGCGGTCTGGGCGTCAGCTCGACGTTGACGCTCGACAGCGGCAGCGGATGGCACAGCGGGATGAGCGCCGACGTCTGCTTCGCCGCGAGAATCCCGGCGAGCCGCGCGGCCTGGAGCGGGTCACCTTTCTTGATCGCGCCGCGCCGGATGAGCCGCAGCGCCTCGCGCGACATCGTGATCGACCCGCGCGCCACGGCCTCGCGCGACGTGACCGGCTTGTCGCCCACGTCGACCATCTTCACGCGCCCGCGCGCATCCACGTGAGAGAGGGCGCTAGGTCTCTTCGCCATCGCCTTGCGCCAGGAAGAACGACAGGCTCTCGAGCGACACGGTCAGGTCCACGCTCTTCAGCTTCATGTCCGGCGGCACTTCGAGCGTGCCCGGCGAGAAGTTCAGGACCGCTTTGATCCCGGCGGCGACGACGAGATTGAGGACGTGCTGCGCGGACGGCGCCGGCACGGCGATGACGGCGATGCGAATGCCTTCGCGCTTGGAAATCTTCCGCAGGTCGTGGATGTCGTAGATGGGCACGCCGCCGCGCGACTGCTGTCCGACCTTCTCGCGCAGGTTGTCGAAGAGCGCCGAGATCTCGAAGCCCTCCTGCCGGAAGCCGGGATAGTCCGCCAGCGCGAGACCGAGATTCCCCGCGCCCATGATCGCCACGCGCAGCTTGCGATCGAGTCCCAGGATCTGGCGGAGGTGACGCTTGAGATCGCGGACGTAGTAGCCGACGCCGCGGACGCCGAACTCGCCGAAGTACGCGAGATCCTTGCGAATCTGCGCCGCGTTGAGATGGAACTGCTCGGCGAGCGCCTGCGAGGAGATCGTCCGCACGCCCGCGCTCTCGAGCGTGTTCAGGCATCGGAGGTAGACCGACAGGCGGTTGGTGGTGAGCTCCGAAACCTGGTCCGCGCTCTGCTTGCTGCTCGGTGTTCTTGACGTGCCTTTGTTCGAGGGTTTCACAAGCCGACCCGGATTGTAGCAAATAAAGTGCGCTAATATCGCGCGTCATGGCCTACACCGAGTCGAAGTCGCCCGGGTCCGGTTTCCAGCCGTACGTCTCCTCCTCGCAGTCGCCGGCCGAGTTCACGCTGAAGGCCATCGTCATCGGCGCCGTGTTCGGACTTCTCTTCGGCGCGTCGACCGTGTACCTCGGCCTGCGCGCCGGTCTCACGGTCAGCGCGTCGATTCCGATCGCCGTGCTGGCGATCTCGGTGCTCAAGAAACTCGGCGGCTCCACGATCCTCGAGAACAACATCGTCCAGACGATCGGATCCGCGGGCGAGTCCGTCGCGGGCGGCGTGGTGTTTACGATCCCGGCCTTGATCTTCCTGACACCTGACGGCCCGGCCTATTTCAATTACTACCAGATCTCGATGCTCGCCTTCGCCGGCGGCATCCTGGGCGTGCTGATGATGGTGCCGCTCCGGCGCGCGCTCATCGTCAAGGAGCACGGCGTGTTGCCGTATCCGGAAGGCACGGCGTGCGCCGACGTCCTGATCGCCGGCGAGCGCGGCGGCAAGCTGGCGTCGATGGTCTTCGGCGGCCTTGGCGTCGGCGCGCTGTGGAAGTCGTTGTCGTGGGTCTTCAATCTGTTCCTCACCGAACTCGACTACTCCACGCCGCGCGGCAGTCAGTTTCCGAATGCGACGCTGAACGTCGACATCTCGCCCGAGTACATGGGCGTCGGCTACGTGATCGGTCCGCGCATCGCGGGGACGATGTTCGCCGGCGGCGTGCTGTCGTGGCTCGTGCTCTTGCCGCTGCTCTCGATTCTCGGCGCGTACATCAACGTGCCCTTTCCGCCGATCCATCCCAACTACGCCAACAACCCGGCGACCGGGCTGCCGTTCCTGATCTCGGAGATGAGCGCGCCGCAACTGTGGAGCGCGTATATCCGCTACATCGGCGCCGGGGCGGTGCTGGCGGCCGGCTTGATCACGCTCGGCCGCACGCTGCCGACGATCATCGCGTCGGCGCGCGAGGGCCTCAAGGGATTCGGCGCGGGCGCGGGAACGGCGGCGCCGATCCGGACCGAGCGCGACATGCCGACGATCTTCGTGCTCGGCGGATCGCTGCTGCTGGCGATCTTCCTGGCCGTCGCGCCGAGGATGCCGATGCAGGGCAACTGGCTGGCGGCGATCCTCGTGATCATCTTCGGCTTCCTCTTCGTGACGGTGTCGTCCCGAATCACCGGGTTGATCGGCACCTCGTCGAATCCGATCTCCGGCATGACGATCGCCACGCTGATTCTCACGTGCCTGATGTTCGTCGCGCTGGGCTGGACCGGCAACGTCTACGGACCGATCGCGCTCTGCGTCGGCGCCGTGGTCTGCATCGCGGCGGCGAACGCCGGCGGCACGTCGCAAGACCTGAAGACCGGCTATCTGGTCGGCGCGACGCCGATCTATCAGCAGATCGGCCTGGTGATCGGCGTCGTCACGTCAGCGACCGTCATCGGCATGACGACCCTGTATCTCCATCGCGTGTTCGGCATCGGCACGCCGGCGATTCCGGCGCCGCAGGCCACGCTGATGGCGACGATCATCAAAGGCCTCTTGAATCAGAACCTGCCGTGGGGCCTCGTGCTCGTCGGCATCTTCATCTCGGTCACGCTCGAACTGTGCGGCATCCGGTCGCTGTCGTTCGCCGTGGGATCGTATCTGCCCATCGCCACGACGGCACCGATTTTCGCCGGCGGTCTCGTGCGCGCGTACGTCGAGCGCAAGACCGGCACGCTGCAGGAATCGGAAGTCGGGGCCGGCACGCTGTTCAGCTCGGGCCTGATCGCGGGCGGCTCGCTCTGCGGGATTCTGTACGCGATCCTCGTGGGCACGGGCAACATCGCGACGCCGCAGGCGATCGGGAACGCGCTGGCGTTTCTGCACGACGGCACCACCGGCTACGTCTGCAGCGCGCTGCTCTTCCTCGCGCTGGCGGTCATCCTCGCGCGGCAGGCCCAGAAGAAGGTAATGTAGCCAGAGCGCATGGTCAGACGCGCCCTCCTGCTCACGCTGGTCGTAGCGACAGCGGCGTCGGCGCAGCCCGCGGGCCGGCGCGCGACGAACCTCGCCGCCATCCTCGCGTATCCCGGGTTCTATTTCGGCCGCGCGCTGCTGGTCGTTGGAACGGTCTCCGACAAGAACGGCGAGTTCCGCGTCGCCGACGACGAGGAATCGATTCCGCTGCTCTTCAAGGGCAACCCGCCGGACGGACTCGACGAGCTTCGCGGCGAATTCTGGGATCTCGGGCGCATGAAGCCCGACGACATCCGCCTGAACACGTACGATCTGCGAACGGTGTTTCACCTCGACCCGGACGCCGCCTGGCCGCGGCCGGGCGAGGTGACGGCGTTCGTGGCCACCTCGGTCACCGGCGCGACGCTGCCGCAGGCGCCGTCGATCCGCGCCATCGTCCTTCATCCGTTCCGCTACGTCGATCAGAAGGTCACGATCACCGGTCAGTTCTCCGGACGCAATCTGCTCGGCGATCTGCCGGCGGCGCCGGGCAAGAGCCGGTACGACTTCGTGCTGCGGTCGGCGGACGCGGCGATCTGGGTGATCAACATGCGCCCGCGGCTGAAGGACACGAGCGGCAAGGACATCGAGCTCGGCCTGGACGCGCGCATCGACACGGGCCGCTGGCTGGAGGTGCGCGGCACCGTCCAGCACGCGCGCGGTCTGCAGTGGCTGGATGCGGACGCCGGGAGCCTGAAATTCTCCAAGCCGCCGACCGAGACTGTGACGGAGGAAGAGCCGGTCCGCGTGCCCGCCGGCCCGCCGCCCGAAGTGATCTTCAGCGCGCCGACCGACGACGAAAGCGACGTTTCGCTGAACACCACGGTGCGGATCCAGTTCTCGCGCGATCTCGATCAGAAAACGCTGAAGGATCACATCCGCCCGCATTATCTGCAGGCGCAGAGCGTCGAGCGCGGCGAACCCGACACGCCGGCGGTCGAGTTCACGTTTCAGTACATTCCGGCGACCCGCGTCATCGAGCTGAAGTTCACCAAGCCGCTCGAGCGCTTCCGGACGCTGAAGGTGGATTTGATCGAGGGGATTCTGGGGACCGACGGTCAGCCGCTGAAACCCTGGACGCTGACGTTCGCGCTCGGCGGATCGTAGTCGAGTCCGCCTGAAGGCGGACTCCACAGATCAGTGGACGCCACAGATCAGTGGCGTCCGGCTTCAGCCGGACTAGGGGATAACTCGAAACGCGGACAGCATCCGCGCGTTCCCTTCCGCCAATTCGATCACGTAGTCGCCGGGCGCGAGCGGCGCCAGCACGACCTCGCCGGTCTGCCACCGCGATCCATCCGGGTCCTCGCGCAGCGCCGCGGTCACCGGCACCGCCAGCGGCTTGCCCGTGCGATCGAGCAGGCGCGCTTCGCCTGGCGTCGTCGTCGACACCGTCGGGATCTCGACGCGCACGCGTTCGCTGCGGCGGAAGCGCAGGTCGGCGGTCGGCACGTCCTTGTTGCCCGTGGTCGGTCCGCGCCGCATGAAGATCGCGCCGATCGACGCGGACGCCGCGGGCGCGGGTATGTGCAGGATGTCGCGCGACGGCACGCTGGTCGCCGTGTCGCCCGATCGCGCGCCGGCCCGCACGACGTACTCGCCGCTCGTCAGCGCCGGTGACGGCGACAGTGCGACCCGGAAACTGCGGCTTCCTTGCGCAATGGCGACGCGCGCCGTCGCGAGCA
>JAIQFX010000053.1 GCA_020073005.1 Terriglobia bacterium
CGCTGCAGGATCGACGCGACCTCGTCCGTCGTCAGGCCGCGCAGCACGAAGACCTTCGAACGGGAGAGGAGCGCGGCGTTCACCTCGAATGACGGATTCTCGGTCGTCGCCCCGATCAGCACGATGTCGCCGGATTCGACGCGCGGAAGAAATGCGTCCTGTTGGGACTTGTTGAAACGATGGATCTCGTCGATGAAGACGATCGTCCGGCGTCCGGTCGTCCGGCGCAGGCGCTCGGCCTCCGTCATCACGTCGCGGATCTCCTTGATGCCCGAGAGAACGGCGCTGAACGAGACGAAGCGCGCCTTCGTCATGTCGGCGATGATGCGCGCGAGCGTCGTCTTGCCGGTGCCGGGCGGGCCCCACAGGATGATCGACTGCAGCAGATCGCGCTCGATGGCTTCGCGCAGCGGCTTGCCCGGCGCGAGCAGCTCTTCCTGCCCGACGAACTCGTCGAAGGTGCGCGGCCGCATGCGTTCGGCGAGCGGCGACGGCGCGGCGTTGGTGACGGGTTCGTCGGGAAAGAGAGAGTCCATGGGAATTCAGAATTAAGAATTAAGAATTAAGAAGGCGCTGACGGCGCGCTTCGTACACGATCAGCGCGGCGGTGACAGCGGCGTTGAGCGACTCGACCGGCGCCTGCATCGGAATCGTGACACGCTCGTCCGCGCTCGCGAGGAGCGCGGGATCGAGGCCCGATCCCTCGCTGCCGATGGCGATGGCGATCGGCGTCCGCAGGTCCACGTCGAACACCGAGCGCCCGTCGCGCGGGGCCGTCGCGATGATCCGGCATCCGCGCCGGCGCAGTTCCGTCAAGGCCGCGGCCGTCCCGCCGGAGACGAGGGGTACACGCAACGCGCTGCCCATCGAGCCGCGCAGCGCCTTCCAGCCGAACGGATCGGCGGACGTGCCGCTGACGATCACGCCGCTGGCGCCGCCGGCTTCGGCGACACGGACGATCGCGCCGAGATTCCCGGGATCCTGCACATCGATCGCCAGCACGATGAGCGGGGCAGGCGTCGTGAAGAGTTGCGCCATCGACGCGGCCGGTCGATCGGCGAGCGCCACGATGGGGCTCGAGGACCGGACCGGACTCAACGCGGCCATCACGGGCGCGGTCGCGGTGACGACGTCGACCTTCGCGTCGCGCAGGCGGCCCACCAGCGCCGCGATGTCGCGGTCCGTGCCAACGTCGGCAGCGACCGCGGCGTCGCCGATGTGAAGGTGTGCGGCCAGCGCATCCGCAACGAGATGGACGCCGTCAAGCAGCATGACGGCCGCATCGCCGCGGGCCGCGGCGCGGTAGCGCGCCACGAGCGGATTCTGACGGCTGGTGATGCGTCGCACGCGGGACAAGGATAGCACTGTGGTACTATTCGTCGGCGACCGGCGGTCGCATTGGAGATTATGAAAGCGCGGCTGATCAAGAAGTTCGAGGACGAAATCCAGGCGCTGAATCACGAGCTGAAGCTCGAGCTGCCGAAGGAAATCAAGCGCGCGCGCGAGCTGGGCGACCTGCGTGAAAACGCGGAGTACCAGGCGGCCAAGGAACGGCAGCGCCTCGTCGAATCGCGCATCAGCATGCTGCAGAAGCGCGTCGCGGAGATCGCGCTGATCAACGTCGATCGCATTCCCAGGGATCGCGCGGGTTTCGGATCGACGCTCGAAGTCGTCGAGGGCAACGGCGACAAGCTGACCTTCCAGCTCGTCATGCCGGAGGACGCGAACGCCGAGAAGGGACTGATTTCCACGACGTCGCCGATCGGCCGCGCGTTCCTGAACAAGGAAGAAGGCGACACGGTGAAGGTCGTCACGCCCGGCGGCCAGCGCGAGTTCGAGATCGTCAAGCTGCTGACGATCCATGACGAAGCGGCGGGATGAGCGATCGCGCCGACGGTCCGACCGAACCCTATTCCCCACAACGTCGCACTGCGCTTGTCCTGGCCGGATCGGGAACGGCCGGGGCCTATCACGCGGGCGTCGTCCGCGCGCTGCACGAAGCGGGCGTGAAGCTCGATCTGGTCGCGGGCCGCGGCGTGGGGGTGGTGGGCGCGCTGTTTGTCGCGATCGACGGCGCGCATCGCCTGTGGGACGACAAAGGCCTCTGGCGCGCGCCGGTCGTGGCGACGCTCTACGGCTGGCGCGCCGCGCCGCGCGTGATTGCGGCCGCGCTCGCGGCCGCCCTCGCGCTCGTCGCCGTGCCGATCGCCGCCGTCGCGCTCGGCCTCGTCGTGTTCCCGATCGATTTCGTTCTCAAGATGGCCGGCGCGGGCGGCGCCTCGGGCCTGGTCGGCGCGTATCTGCGCGCGGCCGACGCGGCATTCGCGCCGGCGGCGCTGCCGACGTGGCTGCCGCGACTCGTGCTGCTGGTGCTCGGCATCGCCGGCCTCGTCGCCTGCGGCGCCGGAATCGCCGAGAGCCGCGAGCGCGGGCGCGGCGGGTGGTGGTGGCGCGGCGTGCGGCCGCCGCTGTCGGCGAAGAGCGCGATCGATCAGTGCTGGCGCGTCCTCTGGGATCTCGTCGGCGGAGCGGCGCAGGTGACGCAGCCGTCGCCCGAGGATCTCGGGCGACGCTACGCCGATCTGCTGGCGGAGAACATCGGGCAGCCCGGCTTCTGCGAGCTCGTGATCACGGCGCACGACGCCGACGCGCATCGCGATCTGATTTTCGCGCTCGTCGACGAGAGCCGGCGGTCCGGGTTGATTCGCCGGTCGACGAGCGAGGCCGCGGACGCGCGGAGAGCGGAAGTGCTCGATCTCGCGGGCGTGGACCGCGATCGCCTCGCCGACGCCGTGGCCGGCGCGCTCACGGTGCCGCTGGCCACCGAGTGGCAGACGCTGACGTTCGCGCCGGACTCGTTCTGGCGGGGAGAAACGCACCGGCTGTGCGATCGACCGGCGAGCTTGATTCGGCTCCTCGACGAGCTGATCGACCTGGGCGTCGAGCAACTGGTGCTGGTCTCGGCGGCGCCGCAGGCCGCGGGACCGCACGCGCTGTCGGACGCGCGGCTCGACTGCCGCGGCCGGCTCGGCGAGTACATGCAGTCGGCCGAGGCCGCCATCGTCCGCGACGCGACGACGACGACCGGCGGCGTGCGCATCTTCACGATCCGGCCGGTCCATAACCCGATTGGACCGTTCGATTTCAGCGGCGGCTACGATGATCGATCGCATCGCGCGCAGGGCCTCGACGAGCTGATGAACCGGGGCTACGCCGACGCGTACCATCAATTCGTCGAGCCGGTGGTCGGCGCCAGTGGCGAGCGCGTGGGAAGTGTGAGGAGCCTATGAAAGGTCCTGCGACGGAGTTGATCCACGCCGGCGAAGTCGAGCACGGCGACGCCGTGCCGCTGACGACGCCGATCTACGAGACCAGCACGTTCGTGTTCGAGAACGCGCAGGAAGTGCTGGACTACAACGAGGGCCGATCGTCGAAGTACCTCTACTCCCGCTACGCGAACCCGACGATCGTCAGCGTCGAGCAGAAGCTGGCCGTGCTCGACCGCGCGGAGTCGGCACTGGTGTTCTCGTCGGGCCAGGGCGCGACGACGACGATTCTGATGGCCCACCTGAAGGCGGGCGACGAGATCATCTGTGGCGCGGCGATCTACGGCGGGACGCTGCATTTGCTGCACGATCTCCTGGTGAACTTCGGCATCACGACGCGGTTCGTGTCGCTCGACGACCTGGCGAACCTCGATCGCGTCTTCACGCCGCGGACGAAAGCCGTCTGGTTCGAGTCGCCCATCAATCCCACGCTGCGCTGCGTCGACATCGGGCGCGTCGCCGGCGCCTGCCGCGCCCGGGGCGTCCTGTCCGTGATCGACAACACGTTCGCGTGCCCGATCAATCAGCAGCCGCTCGCGCTCGGCGTCGATCTGTCGATGCAGAGCGCCACGAAGTACCTCAACGGCCACAGCGACGTCACCGGCGGCGTCGTGACCGGGCCGCGCGCCCTGGTGGCGCCGATCGAAAAAGCGCGGCGGCTGCTGGGGACCGTGATGGATCCCTATCCGGCCTACGCGCTCGGCCGCGGCCTGAAGACGCTGCCGCTGCGCGTGGCGCGCCACAACGCCAACGCGCAGGCCGTCGCTGAATTTCTGGCGAAGGACACGCGCGTCAGCTGCGTCTACTATCCGGGTCTGCCGTCGCATCCGGATCACGAGATCGCGAAACGGCAGATGCTCGGCTTCGGCGGCATGGTGTGCTTCGATCTGGGCGGCCAGTACGATCGCGCGGCCGGCTGCTACGACCGGTTGAAGCTCGTGACGCGCGCGGCCAGTCTGGGCGGCGTCGAGAGCCTGGTGAGCATGCCGGTGCTGACGTCGCAGTACGGGCATACCGATGAGCAACTCAAAGAGGCGGGCGTCACGCGAGGGATGTTGAGGCTTTCGGTCGGCCTCGAGGATCCGCCGGATCTGATCGCCGACCTCGATCAAGCCTTGGGAACGTAGAAGTGTGAAGGCAAAAGGCAGAAGGATCTAACGGGTCTTTACTTCCTCACCTTCACTTCTGCCTTCTCCCTTCTGACTTCTTCCTTCTTTGGTCCCGTCGTGCGCGAGGAATTCGTGCGCGAGGGCCTGCAGGCGCCCCGTCATCGCGACGGGCTCGACGGCGCCGAATTTGGCCTCGAACGCGCGGACGGGAACGACCGCCTTGGCCATCGCGCGGTGCCCGCCGGCGCTGCCGATGTCCGCGAAGAAGCGCCGCACGAACTCGCCCGCGTTCTTCGAGTAGCCCAGATTCCTCACCGAGATGATCAGCGTCTCGTTGACCACGCCCGCGATCACGGTCCACTTCGCGTCCTCGAGCTGCAGAAAGAAGTCGGCCACGTACGGGATGAAATCCTCGCGCAGTGAGGCCCCGAGGAACGCGCAGAAGACCTGGTCCTGGAGCGACCCGCCGCGGAACGCTTTCATCACGTACTCGAGCCGCTCGAGCGTGATTTCGGCGCCTTCCATCTTGCGAATCAGCGCGGCGTCGGCCAGCGGATACAGGTACGAGAAGGCTTCGAGATCCACGCGATTGGTCTGCCGGTTGAAGAACAACGTGTCCGACTTGATCGCGTAGAGCATCGCCGTCGCGACCCGCTCGGAGATGTTGACGTCGACCGCGCGCAGGTGCTCGGTGAGGATCGTCGATGTCGATCCGTAGTCCGGCCTGATGTCCTTGAACACCGACGTGTAGCCCGGCTGCTCGGGGTGGTGGTCGATCACGAGATCGGCGCGATCGATGAGGCCGCCGAAGTAATGGGGCTGGACGTCGACCATCGCCACGCGATCGAATTCCTTCAGCGATTCCGGTGTGATCTCCTCGACGTGGATGTCGAGCAGGCTCGCCATCCGCAGATTCTCCGGCCGCGTGACGCCGTGAATCGCGCCGAGAATCGCCGTCGTGCGGGTCCGGTGGAGCACGTTGCGCAGCGCGAGACCGCTGGCCATCGCATCGGGGTCGGGATCGTTGTGGAGGACGATCAGAACCTTGTCCGCATCGGCGAAGTAGCGCTGGTACTGCAGCACGCGCGCGCGGCTGAGCGAGCGGCTGAACTCGGTCAGCAGCGGGCCGCCGAACAGCTCCGACATCGAGAGGTACGCGACGTCCGGGAAGTCCGCGCGAAGTTCCTCGGCCCGCTTGCTGGTCGCTTCCCTGCCGACGCCGAGGACGTAGACGAGCGCGCCGCCGGCGTCGCGGACGGCTTCCAGCGTCTTGCGCAGGCCGCGGCGGCCATCGTCTTCGATGATGACGCACGTGCCGGGCCCGAGGTCGGCTTTGACGTAGGTGTCGGTGCGGCGCGGGTCGCCCGCCGACACGGTGACGCCGGCGTCGGTCAGACGCCTGGCGAGCGGGCGATTCTCGACGATGAACTCGACGTCGAAGCCGGGCAGCAGGATTTCATCCAGCATCCTGATGACGAGTTCGTTCTGACAAACCGCTAGACACCGCATCCAGGTACCAACCGCTAATTATACGCCTCGCAGTGGCGGAAGATATCGTCGCGGTAGTAGAGTGGCGTCGTGCCGAACCGTGAACCACACCGCGTGTTCCTGGTGATCTTCGTGTTCTTTGTGGTTCCGGCCTTCTTCGGTGCCATCCTCCGTGGCTCGCAGCAAGTCCCTGTCTTCCGAACCGGCATCGACCTCGTCAATCTCGGCGTCACCGTCACGGACAAGAAGGGCGTCCTCGTCACCGATCTGAAAGCGGAGGACTTCGAGATCCTGGAAGACGGGCGCAAGCAAACCGTCCGTTACTTCTCCGCCGGCGATCGCCCGGCCGATGCGCCGGCGCTCGCGATGCACCTCGGCCTGCTGCTCGACGTCAGCGACAGCATGGGCGAGGACATGAGCTTCAGCAAGACCGCGTCGATCAAGTTCCTCAACATGCTGACCGACGCGGTGGACATCACGGTCGTCGACTTCGACACGGAGGTCCGCACGGCGCGGTACAGCCAGAGCGAGTTCGCGCGCCTCATCGAGCGCATCCGCCAGAAGAAGGCGGCGGGGAACACGGCGCTCTACGACGCGATTGGCACGTACCTCGACGGCGCGGCCGGCCAGGACGGCCGGAAGATCATGCTCTTGTATACCGACGGCGGCGACAACCAGAGCTCGCTGGGATACGGCGAGTTGATGAACCTGCTGAAGGCGTCCGACGTGACGGTGTACGCGATCGGTGAGCTCGAGCATCAGTCGGCGACGACGAAGACGCAGCAGCGCATGATCCTCCAGCAGATCGCCGACGTCACCGGCGGCCAGGCGTTTTTTCCGACGGCGGTGAAGGAGCTCGACAACGTCTATGCGAAGGTGCTCGCGGAGATCCGCGCGCAGTACACGCTCGGGTATTCGTCCACCAACGAGAAGACGGACGGCGCCTGGCGGAAGGTGGACGTCAAGATCGTCCGCAAGGACGCCAAGGACTTGCGGCTGCGCTCGCGGAAGGGGTACTTCGGACTCTTCAAGAAGTAGCGACTGAAGAAACTGCCAGCTGCGCCGGTCGCGCGGTTCGCAAAATCCGCCATGTTCGATCCGCTCCACTCGATCGCTGAGCGAAGTTCAGGCGCAATTTCGCCGGACGCCCGGATGGCATCGCGTTGGCAGTACAGACGATGCTATGATTCGTCATCCTCGCACGCGGATGACCGTCGCCCAGCTCAAACGCCACATGGATCGGCGGTTCGACCATCTCGAGCGAACCAAGGCCGACAGGTCTGACCTCAAGCGCTTCGCGACGAAGACTGACACGGAGCGCGGGTTCGCACGCCTCGACGCCAAGCTCGACGGCGTCCTGGCCGTGGTCCTGAGCATTCGCGACACCCTGGACCGCGTCGCCGACGAGCACGACCGTCGAATTTCGGACCTGGAGCGGCACGTCTTCGGGCAGGGTCGCCTCTTCCCCGAAGCCTGACGCGTTCGGTCAGCCCCTAGCCCGGAGCCTGCGGCCTCTGGTACGATTGCCAGTTCCCATGCCCTCCGTTTACGACCGCTTCTCGCTCGTCTCCGACTTCACGCTCGCCGGCGATCAGGAGCGCGCCATCGGCGAGTTGACCGAGGGCCTGGAGCGCGGCGACCGGTATCAGGTGCTGCTCGGCGTCACGGGCTCGGGCAAGACGTTCACGATGGCGCAGACCATCGCGCGCGTGAACCGGCCGACGCTCGTGATGGTCCACAACAAGACGCTGGCCGCGCAGCTCTTCCAGGAATTTCGCCGCTTCTTTCCCGAGAACGCCGTCGAGTACTTCGTCAGCTACTACGACTACTACCAGCCGGAAGCGTACGTGCCGTCGACCGACTCGTACATCGAGAAGGAAGCGACGATCAACGACGAGATCGACCGCATGCGGCTGTCGGCCACGCGGTCGCTGTTCGAACGGCGGGACGTCATCATCGTCGCCAGCGTCTCGTGCATCTACGGCCTCGGATCGCCCGAGGCGTACTACGGGATGCTGCTGCCGCTCGAGCGCGGCCAGCGCATCAGCCGCGAAGAGATTCTGCGCAAGCTGGTCGAAATCCAGTACGAGCGCAACGATCACGACTTCGGCCGCGGCACGTTCCGCGTCCGCGGCGACATCGTCGAGGTGTATCCGTCGTACGAAGAGCAGGGCCTGCGGATCGAGCTGTTCGGCGACGATGTCGACGAGCTGGTGACGTTCGATCCGCTGACGGGCGCGACGCTGCGGCGGCACGACAAGATCGCCGTCTATCCGAAGTCGCATTTCGTCGCGCCGCGCGAGCGGACCAAGCGCGCGGTCGAGACGATCAAGGAAGAACTGGTGTGGCGGCGCGGCGTCCTCGAGTCGGAGGGGCGCCTGCTCGAAGCGCAGCGCCTGCACCAGCGCACGATGTTCGACCTCGAGATGATGAACGAGATCGGCTACTGCCACGGCATCGAGAACTACGCGCGCCATTTGACCGGCCGCGCGCCGGGCGAGCCGCCGCCGACGCTGCTCGACTATCTGCCGGCCGACGCGCTGATCATCGTCGACGAGAGCCACCAGACCGTGCCGCAGGTGCGCGGCATGTATCATGGCGACCGGTCGCGCAAGGAAGTCCTGGTCGCGTACGGGTTCCGCCTGCCGTCGGCGCTGGACAACCGGCCGCTGAACTTCGAAGAGTGGGAAGCGCGCGTCAAGCAGGTGATCTTCGTGTCCGCCACGCCGGGACCCTACGAGCTGGCGAAGTCGCAGGGCGTCGTCGTCGAGCAGATCATCCGGCCGACCGGCCTCATCGATCCGCCGATCGACGTCCGGCCGGTGAAAGGGCAGGTGGACGACCTGCTGAAGGAGATCCGCGAGCGCGTCGATCGCGGCGAGCGGGTGCTCGTCACCACGCTGACCAAGCGCATGGCGGAGGACCTGACGCAGTACTATCAGGAGCTCGGCGTGCGTGTCCGCTACCTGCACTCGGACATCGAGACGCTCGAGCGCGTCCAGATTCTCCGGGATCTGCGGCGCGGGACGTTCGACGTGCTGGTGGGAATCAACTTGCTGCGAGAGGGGCTCGATTTGCCGGAAGTCTCGCTGGTCGCGATCCTGGACGCCGACAAGGAAGGCTTCCTGCGCTCGGCCGGCTCGCTGATCCAGACGTCGGGCCGCGCGGCGCGCAACGTCAACGGCCGCGTCATCATGTACGCGGACAAGGTGACCGACTCGATGCGTCACGCGATGGGCGAAATGGAACGCCGGCGAGCCAGGCAGAGCGCGTACAACGAGGAGCACGGGATCACGCCGCAGTCGATCGTGCGGCAGATCGACGAGGTCATGTCGAGCGTCTACGAGCGCGACTACATGACGCCGGCCGTCGTCAAAGACGGCACGGAGCGGTTCAAGACGCAAGCCGAACTCGACACCTACATCGCCTCGCTCCAGGCCGAGATGCGCGCGGCGGCCGCGAACCTGGATTTCGAGAAAGCGGCGTCGCTGCGCGATGACATCAAGCGCCTGCGCAACCCCGAGCTGGGATTGCCGCGGCTGGCCGGGAGGGCCTGACCCCCGCGTGTTGCAGGCGATCGATCGCTGGCTGAAGCAGGCGGCCCTCGAGGTGCAGGAATACGTGCGCCTCACGCTCGCCGCCGTCGGGTGCGTCTTCACGCCGCCGGTCTACGCGCACGATGTCGTCGAGCAGTTCGACGTCATCGGTGTTGGATCGCTGACTGTCGTGCTGTTGTCGGGCGTCTTCACTGGCGCGGCGCTCGCGATGCAGGGCGGCCTGACGCTCGATCAGTTCGGCGCCCGCCCCGTTGTCGGCCGGCTCGTGAGCGCGTCGATGATCAAGGAGCTCGGGCCGGTGCTGACGGCGCTGATGCTGACGGGCCGCATCGGTTCGGGGATCGCGGCCGAACTCGGGTCGATGGTGGTGACCGATCAGATCAACGCGCTGCGCGCGCTGGGGACCGACCCCGTGCGCAAGCTGGTCGTGCCGCGCGTGCTGGCCGGATTCTTCATGACGCCGATTCTGACGATCGTGGCGGATTTCATCGGCATCTTTGGCGGGTGGGTGGTCGCGCGCTTCACGCTCCAGGTGAATTCCGGCGTGTATTGGTTGTCGGTGACCGAAGGGCTCTACATGCACGACGCGTGGATGGGCCTCATCAAGCCCTTCGTGTTCGGCTTTCTCATCGTGACGATCGCCTGTCACGTCGGCCTGCGGACGACGGGCGGCACGGCGGGCGTGGGCAAATCGACGACGGTCGCGGTCGTGGCGGGATCGGTCGCGGTGATCGCGGCGGACTTCTTCGTCACGCAGCTGCTGGTGTCGTTGTTGTTCTAGGCGGATGCAGGGTTCATGGTTCAGGGTGCTGACGCGCAGACCGCAAAGCAGATTCTGAGTGAGACCGGCGCGCCGGTCGTCATGTTCGATCACGTGCGTCTGGCGTTCGACGAGAACGTCGTCCTGGCGGATCTCAGTTTCACGCTCATCAAGGGGCACACGAAGATCATCCTCGGGGCGAGCGGGTCCGGAAAGTCGACGGCCCTCAAGATCATCACGGGACTGTGGAAGGCCGATTCCGGCGTCGTCTGGGTGAACGGCGAGCGCGTCGATCAGCTGACCGAGCGCGAGATGATGAGCGTGCGCGCCGACCTGGGCCTGATCTTCCAGGAAGGCGCGCTGTTCGACTCGCTGACCGTGCGCGAGAACGTCGGCTACAAGCTGTACGAAGAGACCGACATGGCGCTCGACGCCGTGGACAAGCGCGTCGAAGAGGTGCTGGGGTTCATCGGCCTGATCGAGTACATCGAGAAGATGCCGTCGGAGCTGTCGGGCGGCCAGCGGCGGCGCGTGGCGATCGCGCGCGCGATGGCGTTCAAGCCGAGCATCCTGCTGTACGACGAGGCCACGACGGGCCTCGATCCGATCACGGCGACGACGGTGGACGACGAGATCATCAAGCTGCGCGATCTGGAGGGCGTCAGCTCGATCGTCGTGACGCACCAGCTCCGGGACGCGTTCTACATCGCGACGCACATGGCCGAGCGCGGCGCGGACGGGAAGGTGCGCATCATGGCCGCGTCGGCCGACAAGGCCGAGGAGGCCGAGTTCATCATGCTGAAGGACGGCCTCATCTGCTTCGAGGGCACGGCGGAACAACTGCGGCGCTCGACCGATCCATACTTGAAGACGTTTCTGTCCTAAGGACGCTTATGCCTCGCACACGCTCGCTCGCGTGGTCGGAACTGAAAATCGGCGTCGTGACGATCGTCGCCCTCTCGATTGCGGCCATGCTGATCTTCACGCTCACCGGCAGCCGGGGACTCGTCTGGCAGCGCTACAGCCTGAAGACGCGGTTCGGCAACGTCGCCGGCCTCGCGGTCGGGTCGCCGGTGCGGATTGCCGGCAAGGAAGTGGGCACCGTCAAGGCGGTCGAGCTGGAAGGCGAGCTGGTGGACATCACGTTCGACGTGAACAAGCAGTACCGCACCGTCATCACGAGCACGTCGATGGCGCGGCTGGGGTCGGTCTCGCTCCTCGGGCAGGCGGCGATCGACATCACGCCGTCCGCGCGCGGCACCGTCATTCCTGATTGGGGCTATGTCCCGGCGGGCAGGATGCCGGCGCAGATCGCCGATCTGTCCGACAGCGCCACGCAGAGCATCGGCGAGATCACGGGGCTGATCCAGGACATGCGCAGCGGCAAGGGCACGGCCGGCAAGCTGATGACCGACGACCAGCTGTACGTCGAGCTGCACAAGTTCGTGGCCGCGGCCGGCGATGTCACGCGCGGGTTACAGCAGGGCAAAGGGTCGATCGGCCGGTTCCTCAAGGACCCGAAGATGGCGCAGTCGCTCGAGGCGTCGGTGAGGAATCTGCAGGACATCACCGCGCAGATCAATGCAGGGCAGGGCAGTCTCGGGAAGCTGATGAAGGATCCGGCGTTTTCGGATGCGCTTACCGGCGCGACGTCGAACATGCGCACGATCACGGAGAACCTGAAGAACGGCGAAGGCACGATGGGCAAGCTGATGACGGATACGTCGCTGTTCAACCGCTTGAATTCCGTGACGGACCGCCTCGATGAGCTGACGAAAAACCTGAACGCGGGCGAAGGAACTGCCGGACAATTGCTGAAGGACAAGCAGTTGTATGAGAACATGAACAAGACGGTTTCGGAATTCAGCGCGCTGCTGACCGAGATCAAGAAAGACCCCAAGCGGTACCTCAGCGTGAAAGTGAGCATCTGGTAATGGCGAAAGACGAAGGGGCGGGCGCGGGCAGCATTCTTCTGGCGTTTCTTCTCGGCGCCGTGAGCGGCGCGGCGGTCGCGCTCCTGTACGCGCCGGCCAGCGGCAAGGAAACGCGCGAGTACCTCGGTGAGAAGGCGCGCGAAGGCAAGGCGCGCGCGGCAGAGGCCGCGGCCAAAGGCCGCGAGGTCCTGAATCAGGGCCGCGAAACACTTGCCACGGCCATCGAGCGGGGACGCGAGGCCTACCAGCAGGCGCGCGCGCGGGACAACGCGTGACCGGCTGGAACGAAGTCTTCCTCGGCGTGATCGCGGTTGCGACGCTGTCGATCGCCATCGCGCAGCTGGGCATCTTCGTCGCGGCCGGGCTCCTGGCGCGGCGCATGGCGAAGCTCGTCGACCGCGTCGAACAGGAATTGAAGCCGATCTTCGGCCACCTCGATTCCATCGGCCGCGACGCCGCGCGCGCCACCGCGCTGGCGACGGCGCAGATGGAGCGGGCAGACAAGCTGTTCGCCAGCCTGGCGAGCCGCGTCGAGCAGACGGCCAGCACCGTGCAGTCGTCCATCGGCGCCACCGCGCGGTCGGGGAGCGCGATTTTCAACGCGCTTCGCGCCGCGTTCGAGGTGATCCGCGAGCTGCGCCAGTCCGGCCGGCGGCGGCAGGGGCGCAGCGAAGACGAAGACGCGCTGTTCATTTAGTCAGTGAACCATCTGATTATCTAGTCATTGCGCCCAACGCCCGCCCGGGTGTACAAAGCGATGCACACCATCGCCTAGCCCCGGGAGGGACCATGCAGCGAGTCGTTTTCGGTTCGCTCGTCGTGCTCACCGCGCTGTCGATCGCCGCACCCGCCCCGGCTCAGGAATCGAAATCCTCCGCCCTCGCCAAGGAACTCGCGACGACGCTCGACGCCGCCAAGCTGGACAGCATCGCGGCCAAAGATCCATCCGCGCCCGACGTATTCGTGGCGGCGCTCTATTTCCCGGGCGTTCAGCTGCTGGTCATCTCGGCGAAGTACACCGCGCCGCAGCTGCTGAACGAGCGTCTCGCCAAGAAAGAGTACCGGGACACGTACATCGACCTGAGCAGTGCGTCCGTTCCGGCGTCGAAGGCTTTCGTGGAGGATCTCGGCGCCGACGGCCTCAAGCCGAAGCACGACGACAACAAGGCGCCGGACACCTTCGAGCTCGCGGGCGCGCGCACGGTGTTCGACGGCGATTGGAAGAAGCAGAAGATGGCCGAGGCCGACTACATGAAGGCGTTCTCGTCGGCCGATGACCGCTACACGCAGATGCTGACGGCCCTCGTCGCGCAAGCCAAGAAGAAATAAAGTACAGACGAACGCCCTGACGGTCCGAACGGGGGGCTCGCTCCAATTCGAACTCGGAGGGAGCACTAATGCGGTGGTGGTGGCGATGAAGCCTGGCCAGCCGCAACCCAGCCCGACCAACAGGGCGTCCAGCGCTATCCGGACGTCTCCTATGCCGGATAACTTCACAGCATCGGACGCGGCAGCGCACGGCGTAATCTAGGCCGCCGGGGAAGCCTGTCAAGCCGGAGCAATCAGAGCCGGATACCCGATGTAGCGCGAGCCTTTCAGGCGAGCGGGACTACGAATCTGACCGCAACGCGAGCAGCGGATCGATCCGCGACGCCCGCCACGACGGCAGGAGGCAGGCCAGCGACGCCACGACGGCGAACAGCGCCGCAACCGAGCCGTAGATCCGCGGATCCAGCGGCCGGACGTCGAAGAGCAGCGACTGGATGAGCCGCGCCGCGCCGGCGGCGGCCGCAAGCCCCAGTACCAGCCCGACCGCCACCAACTGCAGGCCCCCACGCATCACGAGGCCCATGACTTGTCCGGCCCGGGCGCCGAGCGCCATGCGGATGCCGATTTCCGCCGTCCGCTGCGAGACCGCGTACGCGAGCACTGAATAAAGGCCGACGGCGGACAGCAGCAGCGCGAGGCCCGCAAACACGGCCGTCAGCGACGCGACGATGCGCTGGACGCCGACGCTCTGGACGACGTTGCTCTCGAGCGTCGCGAAAAACGACGCCGGTTGATTTCTGTCGACGGCCACCACGCTGGCGCGGATGACGGGCTGGAGCGCCGCCGGATCGCCGTCGGTCCGCGCCACGACGGCCATCGCCGGCCGTCCGAACTGGCGCATCGGATAGTAGATCTCATCGGGCGCGGGATTGTTCAGCCCGTTGGTCTTGACGTCGCGAATCATGCCGACCACCTCGGCCCCGATGTCGGCGTTCGGCCCGCGCAGCATGACTTTGCCGAGCGGCGACTCGCCTGGGAAGAGACGCGTGGCGAGCGACTCGTTGATGATGCAGACGCCCGGGGCGCCCTCCCGATCGGCGGGGCCGAACACGCGCCCTGCGAGCAGCGTGATGCGCATGACCGCGAAATAGTTGTCGCTGACGATCGCGAGGTTCGCCAGCGGCCGCTGCGTCAGCGGCAGCACGGGCCGCCCCGCGACGCCGTACGGCGTACGCGGATTGAAGCCCGAAACCGGCAGCCCGAGTCCCGCCGCGGCCGCCGTGACGTGCGGCGCCGCGGCGAGCCGGTCGATCACGTCGTTGAAGAATTGCACCTGCTGCGCAGCCGTGGCGTAGCGCGTCGGCGGCACCGCGACGAGGGCCGAGGCGGCGCCTTTCGGTTCGAACCCGGGCGGCGTGCGCTGCAGCCTGACGAAGCTGATGAGTAACAGGCTCGAGCCCACCAGGAGCACCACCGACAGCGCGACTTCTCCGACGATCAGCCCGGCGCGGAAGCGGCCGCCGCGCTCGCCCGAGGAGCCGCGCGCGCGGTCCTTGAGCATTTCGACCAGCGGCGTGCGTGAGGCCTGGAGCGCCGGTGCGAGGCCGACAAGCAGCGTGGTCAGGAGCGTGATGCCGCCCGTGAACAGGAGCGCGCGCCCGTTCAACGACAGGGTCGTGTTGGGCGGGAACTGCGAGCTGACGACGGACTGCACGGCGGACAGCGCCCACATCGAGAGCAGCACGCCGACGCCTCCCGCGATCGCGGAGAACACAAGGCTTTCGGTCACGAGCTGCGCCACGACCCTCGCCCGCGTCGCGCCGAGCGACTGTCTGACGGCGATCTCCCGGTGGCGGGCGGTGAGCCGGCTGAGGAACAGCGACGCGACGTTCGCGCAGGCGATGAGCAGCACGAAGCTGACGGCGCCGATGAGGGTGTAGAAGGTCGGCTGGAGGTTGCCGACCAGGGCCTGGACGAAGAGGCGCGGCTCGCTCGTGTGGCTCGCGTCCAGCTTCGCGGCGAAGCGCTCCTGGTAGCCGCGGCTGATCGCGGCCAGCTCGCTCGCCGCCTGCGCGAGCGACACGCCGGGCTTGAGCCGCGCGATCGGCTGCGCGTAGCCGGAGCCGTTCTGGACCTGCAGCGGCGTCAGTCCGCTGATGTCGAAGACGCGGGGCACGAAGACCTGTACCTGGGCGAAGGGCGCGCTCACATTGGGAGGCATGATGCCGACGACCTGCCAGGGTTGGCTGTTGAGCGTGATCGTCTCGCCGACGAGACCGGGGCGCCCGCCGAAACGCGTCTGCCACAACTCGTTGCTCAGAATGCAGACGGCCGGTCCGTTGGGCAGGTCTTCCTCGGCCGTGAAGTTGCGGCCGAGCGCGGGCAGGATGCCCAGCGTCGGCAGGAACGTCGCGCTGACGCGCTGGGCGTTGAGCTGTTCGGGATCGCCGTTGCCCGTGAGCGTGAAGTTGTCGAAGGCCGAAATGCCGAGAGCGTCGAACGTCGTCGCGTGCGCGCGGATTTCCTCGTAGCGCGGCCAGGAGATCGCCGGCGCGTTGAGGTTCATCTGCGGATTGTTCGTCCAGATGGCGACCAGCGATTTGGGACCGGGGATCGTGACCGGGTTGAGGACCAGGCGATCGTAGACCGAGAACAGCGCCGTGTTGGCGCCGATGCCGACGGCGATCGTCGCGATGGCCACGGCGGTGAAGCCCGGGCTCTTGCGGAGCGCGCGCACGGCGTTCCTGAAGTCAGACACCAGCATCAAACGCACCTCAGCGGTTGCGAAGAGGAAGCAACCGACGTGCCAGTGCAATCGCGGGAGGGAGCGTTGCCGCGTCTGAGAAAGTGACCGCGTGCGGGACGTGGATGTCCCAACCTTGGGAGGGCTATACTTCGGGCCGCATGGCCACGAGAGTCGAAGGCTCGCAGGCTGTCTCAGCCCATCGTCGCGTAATGCGCCGCGACGTATGGCTGGCGCTGCTGCTCGCCGTGCTGGCGGCGTGGGGGCTCCGGCGGACCGTTCTGGAGGGCTTTGTGTACGCGTGGCCGCGTGAGTTTCGCGGCGATTTCTACGCCGCGATGTACGTCCCCGACTGGTGGGACGGGCGGGGCATCATGTACGGCCCCGTATTTGTCCTCGAACGCTGGCTCGTGAATGCGTGGCCGAAAATCTTCACCATCTATACTTTTGCGCTGGCCAATGTGCCTGCCGTCGCGCTTGCGCTGGTGCTGTCGCTGCGGGCCGTGCGTGCCACGCGCCGGACGGCGTGGGTGGTGGTGACCGCGTGGTGCTGCTTTCAGTGGCTGTTCTATGCGTTCTCGGTCGCGGCGAATCCTGAGATTCTGGAAATGCTCTTGCTGACGGCCGCGTGGTATGCGGCGGCGAGAGCGAAGGCGACTGCCGCATGGGTGGCGGTCGTCGTTGCTGGCCTGACGAAAGTGTTCCCGATCATCTTTGCGCCGTTGCTGATCCTGCGGGCGTCGCGTCGGGCCATGGTCGCAGGAGCGGTGACGGCCGTGGCCATCATCGCCGTCGTGGGCGTCGGACAGCAGTTGTCGCCCGTCGAGACAGCGAAGGCGATTCTGATACCAATTCAGAGCACGAGCGGGACCACGCTACCGCAGGCATCGCAGCACCTTGGGACGTTCCTCATCCCGGTTCCATCTGCGAATCAGCTCATGGGATTGAACACGGCGCTTGCGCGAGCGTTCAACATGGGGGACAGCGACCCGCGTCTTGCGGCCGTGCAGACGATCACGAATACGGCGACCGTCCTGATCTATGTGTGGTCCGTGTTCGTGGCCTTTGTCGTGCTGCGCGGGCGTCATGCGCTGTCCGAAGTCACGCGGCTGGCGCTGGCCTACGGTCTCTTCTTAGCGCTGATGCCGCTCGCGACGTTCCACGCGCACCCGCACACGTTCGTCTTCATGCTGCCCGCATGGACGGCGATCGTCGCGACACTGGCGGACGACGAGGATCGCACGAGAGCGGTGCGGTGTGGCGCGGCGTTCGTCGTGTTGTTCGTGCTTGGCGGCCTGCCGTCCGTGGCGACGCCGATTGATCGGCTCTGGCACACACGATGGGCGACGTGGCTCGGCCGTGACCCCATTTGGGCGAGCATCGGTGTCGTGTTCGCGCTGTCGGGCTACGCGCTGGTGCGGACGCGCGAGTTACGCGCAGCTTTGCAGACTTCGTAGGGTGCCGGAACGCCTTGCTTGGGACCCGTCGGCGGTTGGGTGCGAACGGGCGAATTGGTGGTTGCGGCGAATGGGTCAACAACTCTGGTCCATGTTGCGGCGGCGCCCGTTTTCGTTTCTATGAACGCGAAGTCATCTGTTCACGAAGTAGTTCCGATCCTGGTGAATCGAAGTCCTGACGGATGTGCAGACAGTTTGCAAACGAGCGTGGCTGCACCGAAATCCTCAGAATTGGACGGGCCGCGTAACTCGCTACGGACGTTTTGCTGACGTACGGTGTGCCTCAGTCCTCAACGTCGCTCGGTTCGCTACTGGCGCGAACATAGATAACACGGCAGAAGAACGACTCCTTCAACCATCAGGCGCTCGCGTCAGTTTCAATGTACCACGCGGCTCGCCCTGGCCGACGCGCGCTGTGCGCTCAAAGCTCGATCACTCGTTCATTGGGAGGACCGGACCTGTTGCGCGCGCCGCTCGAGTGCCGTGTGGCCGAGGTAGGCGTCCGACGCAGGCCTATACTTTGTGTTGAACGTCATGATCTCCTTCGATGCGGCGCATGAAGCTGTTCACTATCCACCGGACCGGCGATTTCGCATCTGGCTGAGACCCTCTGTTGCCGGAGGTGTGCTGGTGCTGGCGTTTGTGCCAGTGCTGGTTGCGTGGGGTCAGGCGGCCCGGTTCGGCCTGCCGTACATCCCGCCGTTGCTTCCATACAGCGAATCAGCGGCAACGGGACCGCATGGCTTTCCGATGTGGGTTCGCTACTGCCACTTCTTCAATTTTCTCTTTCTCACGATGTTGATTCGCAGCGGGCTCTCGATCCTCATGGATCATCCGCGCCTCTACTTCAATAACGACTGCACGCCGGGAACAGAATGGATTCGATTGTCGCCGTTGTCTGTTCCGGCGGATCGGATGTGGACCGCGAAAGATGATGCCCGGTATATCTCGCCGCTCGCCGCCCTGCCAGGGTATCGCCATACGATCGGTATCGCTCGTTCGTGGCACTTCTTGAATGTCTACGGCTTCATCATCACGGGCCTGATCTTCGTCAGCCTGCTATTCAGCACGACCCAATGGCAACGGCTGGTGCCCACCTCAGGAACCGTGTTCGTTCAAGCCTGGAGCACGTTTGTGCACTACGCCAATTTCCACTTTCCGCCTGAACCGAACGGCTACTACGGGTACAACGCGCTGCAGCAACTGACCTATTTCGGCATGGTGTTCGTGATGGGCCCGCTCTCGATCGCGACGGGGCTCGCCATGTCGCCCGCGCTCGTCAATCATTTCTCGCGGTTCGGCGGCCGGCAAGCGGCCCGCTCCATTCATTTCATGGCGATGCTCGGCTACGTCGTCTTCATCATTGTCCACGTGACGCTCGTTGCGCTGACAGGCTTCATGCGCAACATGAATCACATCGTCGTCGGCACCGATGATCTCGGGCCGCTCGGGATGATCTTGGGGTTCGTCGGTATTGGCGTGGTGCTTCTGTGCTGGGTTGTGGCCCACTATGTGTCTTGGAAGCGGCCGAGACGCCTGCAGCATCTGCAGCGGACTATTTCGTTGCCGCTGCTGCTCGCGACGTTCAATCGGGTCGCGCCAGGACAGCGCTACCGGATCGACGAAGCGTCACCGCACTTCTGGCCGAACGGCAAGATGCCCGAGCGCGAGGATTGGAAACGATTGGCCGCCGATCATTTTCGCGAGTACCGGCTCCAGGTGGGCGGTCTGGTTGAGAACCCCGTGGAACTGTCGCTCTCGGAGTTGCAAGCACTGGGCATGGAGGAGTTCGTCACCATGCACCACTGCATTCAAGGCTGGACCGGCATCGCGCAATGGAAAGGCGTTCCGATGAAGACGCTCGTGGATCTGGTGAAGCCCACACCGGCGGCACACACCGTCGTCTTCTACTCGTTTGGCAAAGGATTGTACGGCGGCGATTATTACGAGACACAGCGCCTGGAAGACGTCCTCCAGCCCGCCTGTCTGTTGGCGCTCGAAATGAATCAGCGATCGCTTTCGGATCTCTATGGAGCCCCCCTGCGGCTGCGCGTGGAGAACCAACTCGGATACAAGATGGTCAAGTGGATCGAACGGATTGAGTTCATGGAATCCGAGAAACACGTAGGCCAAGGCGAGGGCGGCAAGAACGAAGACGACGAGTACTTCGATCTGCTGCCGAATATCTGAATCGAGTCACCGCCGCCGATAAACTGTGCCGCTCGTGGTTCACGGCCACTACGCGACTCATCGCGTATCAGCAGCAGCGCGGGCACCCGCGCCGACGATAGGCGCCGTTCTGATCGCGCATGAGAAACTGACGATCAACTAACTCGGCGAGCGACCGTTCGCTCTGGTGTGCATTCAGGCTCCAGAGCCTGGCCGCCTGAGGCACCGTCAGTGTCAGCCCGGGCATTTCGAGGTACTCCGCGTGGATCCGTTGAACCACCACGTCAAACGCAACCGGCTCTGAGACCCGGACCCTGTCGGCGGGGGTGATTGCCGCTACATGCGCCATCATGTGTTGTCGTTCCTTTCTGCGTTCGTTGCGACATCGAGATCGCTGAGAAGGCGCTCTGCCGGAATGCCGTGAATCGCGCACGCTTCCGCCGGCGTGTCGAATCGCGTGATCGCGCAGCCGACGCAGCGCATGCCGTGATTCAGCAAGACGCGCGCAGCCCGCGGATGTCTGGTCAGGAGCAGCGACACCATTTCGTCTGCGCTGACCATGTCAACCCCGGCGCCCATGAGCAATCGTGGATCAGGTGACGAGCCGCGTCTTTGCGCTCGCGCAAGGAAGGCTGACAAACCGGCGTGCTTCAGCGATCGGGCAGATCTTCCGCGAGCGCCACCAGTGCGTGCGGCGTTGTCAAAATGATGCGCTGGCGACCGCTCTGGACGATGCCGCGATCGTCCCAGGCACTCAGGAGCCGGCTCACCGTGTACAGCGTGGTGCCGGTCATCTTCGCGATGTCCTGGCGCGACATGGGGACGTCGATTTCCACTCCGGCATCCACACGCCGGCCCGGCTCGCGCACCAGTCGCAGCAACGCCCGCGCGACGCGCCGCTCGACGCGTTCCGTCATGAGCTGCCGGTGGCGGCGCTGCAGATCGTGCAGCCGGCCGGCGACGAATTGCACGGCATTGAGGGCCACTCGAGGCTCGGTGTCCAGCAACTGCCGGATCGCTTGGAATGTCGACACCAGGGCCACGGCCGGCGCGACCGCTTCTGGTGTCCCTCCGGCGTGAGCTGTGCCAGCTTCACCCGGCCACTCGTGAGGACGAAGAATGCCTCGGCTTCGTCTCCCTTGTGTCACGGGGAACAGTCATTGGGATCTACGCCTCATCGTGCCCTAATCGCCCGACCGAGAGCATGGTTTTACCGGGTGTCCCTGGCAGGCTGATCGCTTGATTGCGCCAGCGCAAAGACGCCCCGAGGTGCCCGAAGTCATGATGGGAACCGCATCGAGGTTTCGCACGATGTGCGAGGAGGAGGGCGGACATGCCGACACCGGCATTCAGGCTTCGGGCGGTCATGAAGCAAGGGACGGCGGCGAGTCTTCCCGAAACGTGGACACACTACCCATCCGTCGAGGACGCGCGAGCCGGCGCGAAGCTCATGTATCACAACGATCGCGTCCTGCGCGTGATGGTGGTGACCGACAGCGTGGGATCATTCGTGGAATGGATCGAGCGATGATCGTTGCACGGTCCGCGAGCACTCATGGAGGTTCCGATGTCCGATAGCCCACCGCAAGAGCCCGCGCACAGGCGACCGCATTCACCGTCGATGGCGAGTCCGTTTCTCGAATTCGACCTGACGGCAGAAGTCGATCGGCTTCACCGTGAGACGACGTGGAGCGCCGGTCAGAACGCCAGAACGCTCCTGAAGTACGACGACTTCCGAGTTGTCCTCACGGCGCTCCAGGCCAATACCCACATCCCCGAACACCAAACGGATGGGCGAATTTCAGTCCACGTCCTCTCAGGCCACATCCGGCTGAATGCCTCAGGACGCACCTTCGACCTCCGTCCGGGGAGTCTGCTCGCGCTGGATCAAGGAACGTCTCATGCCCTCCACGCCCTTCAAGAAAGTGTGTTCCTGCTCACGATCGCGTGGCCCGCAGGACGGCTGATTCAATCAGGGAAGCGGAACCGTAGGGCGGAGTAACGTGACACGGCCGATCATCTTCACGATCGGACACTCCACGCGCCCGATCGATGTATTCATCCGTCTTCTCAAGGCGCATGGCGTGCAGCGCGCCGTCGACGTGCGCACGATTCCGCGATCACGCCACAATCCGCAATTCAATCGCGTCCAACTGTCTCCGGCCCTGCACCGCGCTAGGATGCATTACACACACATGGCTGGGCTGGGCGGCTTGCGCCATGCGCGGGCCGACTCCGTTAATACGGCGTGGCGCAACGCCAGCTTCCGTGGCTATGCCGATTACATGCAGACGCCGGAGTTCGCAGACAGCCTGGCGCGGTGCATAGACTTCGCGAAACAGGAGCGCGTCGCGCTGATGTGTGCGGAGTCGGTGCCGTGGCGTTGTCATCGGTCGCTGATTGCGGACGCGCTGCTGGCGAGAGGCATTGAGGCGCGTGAGATCACTAGCGGTATCCGCACGCGGCCTCACGAACTGACGCCATGGGCACGGGTAAAAGGAACGCAGGTCACCTATCCTGCTGCCCCGCGCGGGGAGCGCGGTCAGCGTAAGCGTCACCGCTCGCGGGATGTTCAGAGCGGCGCCGAAGAGGGCGTCAGAAACGCGTAGCGCAGAATTCTGGCGACATTCGTAGCATCGATCACGGTCGCCGCGAGCAGGCACCAGGCGGCGGCGCTGACGAACGGGATCGCGTCGAAGGCAAGGCCGCCCGCCAACGCAGGGACGCCAAACAACCACAGCACAAAGACAAGTTCCTGACCGGGGCGCCAAGGCATCTCGTGTTGTGAAGGCACGGGTCCCTTGTATCCGGTGTTGGCGTACGCCCAATACCACGCAAAGATCGGCAGCAATCGCCCTTCCATGCCGACGACTATTTGCGCCAGAAATCCCACGAGGCCGAAGACGCCGTACGCCATCGCGATGCGCAGCATGGCTGAAGACGGCTCGGCGATCGTGAGCCACACCCCAAGCACCGACGCGATGCCCAGCGAGGCGAACGACGCACCCGCGTGCAGCACCGCCAGATCAGGCCGGCGCAGTCCAGACGGGCGAGGACGCGGACGGCGCAGCATCCAGCCAACCTGCGAGACGAATGCCGCAAACCCGGCGACGATGGTGAGCGCGAAGATCGACGCCAGCGGAGTGCGGAGCAACAGGGTGGCGAAGAGCCCCGACACCCCTGCCTGGAGGAGTACCGCGCTGATCCAGAGCCGCGGCCCGCTGGGCATCGCCGCCGGTAGAACCATGGGCAACAGCCGGTACGCCACACCGACCACCATCATCGAGGCCCAGCCGATTGCCGCCAGGTGGGCGTGGGCGAACACGTTGGCGAGCACGAACCCCGGCAGAAAGTGATAGACCTTGTCGAACCCGATGAGCACGCCCATCGTCGCTGCACCCAAGATGTTCACGAACGCCAGCACGATATGCGCGCTGACGGCCCGCGGAAGTGCGGCAGTCCCGAGGCACCGAACGACGTGAACGCCGACCGCCATGATGCCGATGCCGACAGTGCTGGCCGACCACGCCATGCCTGCGTAGTCTTGAATCCAGAAGTGCGCCACCATGCCGACAATGCCGGTGAGGACTAGGGCGAATGCGGTGTAGTCAAGCCACGTGGCGGGGATCCACATGCGCAACGCGATGGGCCCGACGATGTAGAGCGACCCCAGGATGGATGCGGTGATCCAGCCCAGGGTGATCAGGTGGACAATCCCCAGCATGCGAGCGTGATAGAAGAAACCGGAAACGCCACGCGGATCCACCGCGACGGCGCCAAATGCGAGCGCGAGCGCTAGGTGCGCGGCGCCAAAATAGAGGACTGGCAACAGCCGCGGCGGCAGATGGGCGCGTGGTGTCGAGGTCATGTGCGGCGGAACGCCGCTTCGTAGATCATCGGCAGAGTGCCGGTGGAGAGTGTTCCAGGCTGCGGCCGGTTGTACTCGCGGAAGGGCACGCGCGGCTCCTGAGAAAGCCCTGCGGCTCGCCCGGTCTCAGCGCGCCGCAGTTCTTCATTCGCGAATGCCATCAGGACGGCGTTTGGAGCCGACTGCGCGAAGCCCGCCACAGTGCTAGGCGTGCTCCACTGCGAGCCCGCGAGAGGGTCCATGCTCGAAAACATAGCACGCGGAGGAGATGCGAGGGATGATGGGGAGTCATGGCCACGTCATCTGAAATGCCCGCCGCCACACTCCTTGTGCCCTCGGCGCTCGCCGCCTATCAGGCGGGCGCGGTGGTCAGCCGCACGCTGCTCAAGCGCGCCGGCGGAACCCTCACGCTGTTCGCGTTTGACGAAGGGCAGTCATTGAGCGAGCACACTGCACCGTTCGATGCGGTGGCGCATGTTCTGGAAGGGCACGCTGACATCATCATTTCGGGCACACCGCTCAGGGTGTCGGCGGGAGAGATGGTGCTGTTGCCTGCCAATCAGCCGCACGCGGTGCATGCGCCCACGCGGTTCAAGATGCTGTTGGCAATGATTCGATCCGTCTGATGTCAGTGGGTTCGAACGCCTATCGCATTCGAGCGGCATCCCACGACTGATCACGACCGAAGAAGCCGGCGTTCGATTTGAACTGCGGAATGAGTCTGAACCGAGGCTCGTTAGGTATTGACGAGCGTGTCGGACAGCCGCAGCTTGATGAAGGCCTGACGCGTGACGCCGATGCGCCGGGCTTCTCGATCGATCGACCGTAGCAGATCGACGGGGAAGTCGACGTTGACACGCTGGACCTCGCGGCCAGGCCGACGAGCCTTCGACCAATCGACATACGGCCTCATATCAACGCCCGAGTCGGCAAGCCGATCGAATTCCTCAGCCGTAATCCCCTTCGCCTGATCCTTCGACGTATCTTGCTTTTTCGTCCGCGCGCGCGTGCCGGACCGAGATGATGCGGATTGTTTCTTCATGGCGATGTGTCACCGTCGCGGTCCAAATCGTTTCGCCGATCTGGCCCAGAATCTGAAAACGAGGTTCGTCGGTCGATCGTCCAGGAGCTTCAACGCGATCGGGATCGTTCCAGAGCGACTGCGCCTCAACGAAATCGATTCCATGCTTGGCCTTGTTGGAGGCTGACTTCGTGGCATCGAACTCAAACCGCATCTGGTATAGAAAATATACCATAATAGGCGCCGATCAAGAATTCCCGGGCGGGTGGTACCGATCCCATCAAGGCAAGCACACGGTCTACACCGGGTCTATCCAGGACGCTCCCAGTTGGTGGCGGCCTGCGCGATTAGTCTCGATTACTCAGATGGTTACGCGTAGTGGGCGCTAGAGGGCTCGAACCTCTGACCTCGTGCGTGTGAAACTCACCGGGGTCCGGACTTACGTGGACTCTCGCGGAATTCCCTGAGAATTCTGGACTTCGCGAGACTGTCGCGGACCTCGAAGTCTCCAAAACCGCCACCAGACCGCCACCGTAAAAAGCTGGCCAACTGCCTTCGTGCAATCGGTGGTCAGGTGGCCGTACCGCGATCCGATTTGATCCCCCGGACGTTCCTTCTCGATGAAGGATTGGGCGCCTCCACGATTGTACAGCAGCAGCGCCGGTCGCTCTGGGTCGCCGACTCGTTTCCCACAGGTCCCCAGGTCGTCGAATGATCTAAACTCAGGAAATGCGGTGCGGACGTATGACCATGACTCTTACCGGAGGTGCCTTATGACGTAGTGGAGGAACACGCATGCGAAAAGACATGGCCAAAGTGGTCACCGAAGCTCCGCGACGTGGACACGGGAATTCGAGCAACAAGTGGGGTCGCCGCCTCGCAAGAGACGAGTACCGCCTCGACGATCACGGCGGGAGCCGCGCGCCGATTTCGCGTCGCCGCCAGTACGGCTGGGACGCGAAAGAGTTTTCTGACCTGCTCGGACCGCTCCGCCGGTATCTGCGCAAGCAGGTCGGGCGCCCTTGGGACAAGGTCTGGTCGGAGATCACGCAGACACTCGACAGCCGAACGCTCACCGGGCAGCACATCTTCGATCACATCCGCTCGGAAGTGGAGCAGGACGGGTGGATTGCGGCCGACGGCCGTCTGTACCACAAGCGGCGATGGGGAACGATCCAGCTGGTGACGGGACTGTACGTCCATCCTGTCACGCGTCTTCTGTGCTTCGAGTTGGAGCATCGTTCGGCGTTTCGAGGGACGTCGTTCTGGCACGCCCAAACGGCGCTCCGAGCCTTTGGCCTCCCGTCGTCGACAGCCCAGGACATCCGGCGGTTCCGCGTTGATGGCCTGCGTGTTTGGGAACGCCGCGACAGCGGCTGGTTTATTCACACTTATCGCCACGTGCCCGCACCGCTCGTACGCGTGCTCGCTCGCACCGACGGACGCGAGGTGCCCATCTACGGCTTGGCGTACTACGAACGCGTGACGACAAGGCAGGCCGGCAAGAAGGAGATTCGGGAGGCGCGGGCCCTGTTGCAGCGAGATCCGCTCTCCGGCGCTGGGGTGGAGTGACCAACGCTGGCCAACGCGCTTTAGGCTGAAGCTCACAAGGGGATCGTGTGTGTTGACGATGTGTATACATCGTTGTATACTTGTCGAGTAGACAAGGAAGGGCCTATGTCGCAGACACGCAGTGCCAGCCGTGGGGTTACGATCAATCTTCGGGCCGATCAGCGCAAGCGATCGCTGATCGATCGCGCGGCCGAGACGGTGGGGAAGAACCGTTCGGAATTCATGCTCGACGCGGCCTGCCGAGAAGCGACCTCGGTGCTTCTCGATCAGCGGCTCTTTTTGCTGGACGAGAAGGCCTTTAAGCGCTTCAACGAAGCGCTGGACAAAACCCCAGCGGACAATCCACGACTGCGGCGCCTGTTGGCCACGAAAGCTCCCTGGGAGCGATGACCGACCTCGCTGGGACGATCGGTCCACCCGAACCGCTGAGCGCGGAGCATGATTCTTCGGCGTTCGATTCAGGCGAGCCGGCGCTCGATGACTGGCTGCGCAAACGCGCACTGCCGAACGAGCAGTCTGGTGCGTCGCGGACGTACGTCATCACTGCCGAGCGTCGCATCGTCGGGTTCTACTGTCTTGCTGCTGGTTCGGTGGCGAAGCAGGCTGCGACGGGCCACATCCGACGGAACATGCCGGAGCCGATTCCGGTCATGATCATCGGCCGGCTGGCCATCGATCGTGGCTTCCAGGGACGTGGCCTCGGCAAGGCGCTCCTTCGAGATGCAGTGCTTCGAACGCTGCAGGCCGCAACTATCGCCGGGATGCGCGCCATCCTCCTGCACGCCATTTCGGAAAACGCGAAACTCTTCTATGTGCACTGCGGGTTCTCTGCGTCTCCCCTGGATCCCATGCTGATGATGATCAGCGTCGCCGAAGCAGAACGAACCCTGTCCGGCAAGTAAGCGACTGTTGATTTGAAACACCGGCGGGGAATGGGGAAGGCGCTACACCACTAGATCGTCAGGTAGACTGCTCCGGGGTCCGGTTTTGAATCCGCTCTCGCCCGCTGAAGCCAAGGAGCTGATCCGCCTCTGTGAGACCGGAAGGCTGTACGAAGTCGAAGCCTGGCTAAGCGCCGGAAAGTCTCTCATCGTTCCGAAAGAGGTCCGGAAGGCGCCGCTGAGCGTCGCTATGGCGACGGGGTTCCACAGCCTCGTGGAACTGCTTCTGCGCCACGAGGGCAGCCAGGAAGCGAAGAATGACGCCCTCCGCCAGGCGCTGTTCCTGAACAGGCCTGCCTTCGTTGAACTGGCACTCGCGCATGGGGCCGACTTCACTTCGATCCCGTTCCTGGACGTACTGATGACGGGGGACCGGGCGGTCGTCGCGTCATTCCTACAAAGAGGTGCCGACCCAATCGCAGACTACCCGTTCGCGCGCGCCTTCCATCAGCTCCGCGTCAAAACGACGCTGGGGTCGTACCTGGACTGCCGGCGCAGCCGGCCCGAGCTTGCCGAACAGCTGCAGCAGCAGGCCGACATGGCGCTACGCCAGTTTTGTCAGGAGGGCAACCTGAAGTGGGTGAGTTTATTGATGTGGGCTGGAGGAAATCCGCGCTCGCGCGGGCCTGCTCTTGACGATGTAGGCCACATCGATGACGCCGAGTGGCACACGACAGCCCTGGACGAAGCGTGCGCGGCGGGAAGCGTGGAGATCATGAAGCGGCTCAAGCCGAATCCTACGGACGATCTCGCGAGCATGCTCGAGCGAGCCGCATTCTCCGCGCATCGAGACGTCCTTGCTTACCTACTCGACCTGGGCGCGAATCCGAACGGGAGACCCGACGGTGGTTCGAGCGCGCTCGAGGCGTGCATTCGACACCTTGGGTGGGAGGACTTCGATCGTGTGCGCTACCACTACGGGGCGAACTACCAGACGCCGGCGTACAAGGTCTCGAAGGGGCGTGAGGCCATTAAGCTGCTGCTCCAGCGCGGAGCGATGTGGAAGCCCGAGCCCTCGACCTTGAACCGAACGAGGCAAATTCTCTATAAGCTCGAGCCTGAGGTCGCCGTAGAGCTCATCGGCCTGCTCCTCAAGCACGAGGATGGCGAGAATGGGGCACGCGAGCTGCTTCGAGTTCCGAAGATGCGACAGCATATGGCGTCCTGTGAGCGCCAGTTGTCGCGGCTTGGGCTGACTCTGGATGGCCGTCGGCGGTCGGAGGTGCAGGAAGCGCGAACGCCGACACCCTCCTCGTACGTCCTGTCGCGGTACGATCGTGAAAAGCTCTATAGCGAGGTCTGGGCAGAGCCAACCCAGAAGGTCGCCGCCCAATACGGCATGTCAGACGTGGCCTTGGCCAAGGTGTGTAGGCAGTTGAACGTCCCGAAGCCGCCGCGCGGATACTGGGCAAAGAAGGCAGCTGGACAGTCGGTTCCACGACGTCCGAAGCTCTTGCCGATTGGCGGCGAAAAGCGCCGTCCGTAGTTCGCGGATGGCGGTCTACTGCCGACTGTCCCTGCTATAGGTGAACCTACGAAATACGCGACCCGGCCACGTCGGAATCGATGTGGCAATCGCGAAGGGCAAGCACCTTCCGGTCGTCGTGTGCGTGCGAGAACACGGCCGCCCACTTCCGCAGCCGCGTGCGTAGAATGGCAGTCGTGGGGCTCCGTTTCTATCGTCGTGTGCATCTGTGTCCTGGGCTGTCCGTGAACCTGTCGCGCTCGGGGCCGAGCCTCACGCTGGGTGTCCGCGGGGCCCATGTGACGCTCGGGCGAGACCGCATCACCAAGACGGTCGGTCTTCCAGGCACCGGCATCTTCTACACCTCCCGCCAAGGCACGCACACCGGCTATCACTCGGCGAGACATGACGCACCAGTCACGCCGGACGTGCAGGCCGCTGCCAGCCTACTGCCTTCCGATATCAGAAGATACTTCCCAACGGTGAAAGGCCCCGTGAACGGTGCTCAAACCGCCACCACGCCGCCAGTACGGCCATCCGATAGTTCTTGGGGCGTCGCTAAATGATTGGGATCGTTGGGGTAAATGGTGGGCGCTAGAGGACTCGAACCTCTGACCTCGTGCGTGTGAAGGCGATGAACGGGTGACGGCGCGAGTCGATCTGTAGCCTTTTGTTCGGATTTCACTCAACTCGCTGCGACTCAGAATCGGTCTCTGCCGGTGTTTTCGTGGACACCGTGTCTCACCGTGTCTCAGGCGGCATGGTCACACCCCGTGCGGGCGCGGCTCACCACACCAGCGCAGGCGAGGTCGACCGATCATGGCGGACACCGCGGTTCGCGGGAGGTCGGCGATTTTGACACGGATGTCCGCAGCCCGCTCGACCAGTGTGGCCGCTTTCAGCGCCCCGTTGAGGCGGATATCCTGCGAGAGCCGGACACCGATGCGTGCTGTCGAGATCGGCCTATTGCCCGGCATCTCTTCACCCAGTTTCCGCTGCCCTTTACTTTCAGGAGAAGGCCCTTCAACAAAATTGAATACGGCGCTGCCGCCGCGCTACACTGCGACGGCCCCCTCGGATACTGGATTATCAAGTTCGGCCGACTACTGGTTGGGCGGACAACGACGATCGTAGGGTCTGCCTATCGGAAGGGAATAGTCGATGCCTCTGACCGATGTTTATGTCCAGACGCCCTCTCAGTTTGGTGAGTTCTTCCGCCAGCTTCGCCAGGGCCAAGCTCCGCGCCAATTCACGAATCAACATCTCAAAGACCTCGGTTTCACTTCAACAAATCATCGAGCGTTTATTCCGCTCCTGAAGGCGCTGGGGTTTCTCACTGCGGATGGACAGCCGACGCCTCGATACCACGACTACAGGAACGAGGCACGTTCGCGCGACGTCATGGGCCAAGCCCTCAGGGAGGCGTACTCAGACTTATTTGTGCTTCGGGCGCATCCGACCGATGCCGATCGACCAATCCTTGAGGGGAAGTTCAAGAGCGCTCATAACGTGAGCGACAGAGTGGCCAAGCTAATGGCTGGCACTTTCTACGCGCTTCTACCGCTTGCTGACTTGCAGGCTGCCGTACCTGCCGCTGCTACGCCGATCCCTGAGAAGAAGGAAACACCCGTCAAGATCGAAGACGTCGAGCCCACAGACGAGGAGCATGTGCCGGCCAGAGGAGGAAGGCGCGGCACGAGCTTGCATTACAACATCCAGATTCATCTGCCAGCGACGAAGGATATCGAGGTCTTCAACGCCATCTTCAGATCTCTCAAGGAGCACCTGCTTGACTAGCGCGCGGAAGGATCTGACGGATTTCTTGTTCCGTGGGCTCATGGTCGAATCCGAGGCGTCTCGATTCCAGGCAGCTGGCATACAGGTGGGTGCCGACGTTGGTCAGGCAGAGGAGCGCCTTCTCTCTGAAGCCCTCGCTCCGTTCGGTGTCGCGCTCCGTAATCGGGCACTTGAAATGGGTCGCCTCTACGCGGTGCTTCACTGCTTCGAAAACGAGATTCGTGGGCTGATCCGAGAGACGCTTGAGGAGAAGGAAGGCGCTGACTGGATCGAAAAGCTGCCCGCAAAGGTAAAGAAGTACGCGGAGGATCGACAGCAAGAGTCCGCGGCTGACACTTGGCTCGAAGGTGAGAAGAACGACATCCTTGGCTTCGTCGACTTCGGTCACCTCGCGTCGATCATGATTGAGAAGTGGCAGTTCTTCGAGGACATCGTGCCGTCGCAGCACTGGCTGAAGCAACGGATGGATGAACTTGAAAAAGCTCGCCACTACATCGCTCACAATCGGATGCTTCTGCCGACTGAGTTTCAGCGGCTGTACATGTATATCGCCGACTGGAATCGTGTGATCGGGCTGTGAAGAGAGGCCGCCCAATCCGGCATGCAGCCGACAGCGCGCGTGATCATGACGCGCTGCGGCTGAGCCTGGTTTTTGCGGCGTGGTTCGGAACCGAGCTGCAGGGATGAGACACCCTTGAAACGACCTTACTTGAAAGAACGACGGCTAAGCGACGTTCTTGCCTTGATTCAGGTTCTGTCACTCGATGAGCACGCGCATCGAAGCGAGGCAGGCCTGAAAGAGGAACTTCAGGGGTCCCCGGCGTCAGCCGACTTTTGGCGTGAGGTTGCGCTGGAGCATCCGGAGTTCTTTCGCGTTCGCGCGAGCGGTGAGCATGTTGTGTCGCTTACCGCTCGACATGTCATTCCGAAAACGCCGGCTGGCAGGCCGCCGCTGCCAGCAGACTTCACGCACCAGCTCTTGCGGACCGCCCTCGAGCTTCATGACCGTCAGGTCGACGCGGCAGTGCGGTGGCGGACTCTCCTTCCGCTCTTCGTGGCACTCATCACAGGTCTCTTTTCGCTGGGCGCGGTTTACTTTGGCTGGCATCTCGGGCAGGCTGGTTCTCAGCAGATCCAGAAGTCGGGCGTCGTGGTGGCGCCTGCCGCTAAACCGTGACAGGCCCAACGGCCGCGTAACATCCGCCTGGAGCCGACGCGCCGACTGTCGCTTGTGATCATGTCACTGCGGCGCGCGGCTCAGGCGGGAGGTTAGAGACATAGTACGGCTCAAAATGGACGATGCTCACGCAATCAGATGGCACGCTGAAGCCGGCAATGATCTGGAGACCTGGAGATCGTGCGCTGGTGATCTACTCATCGCAGCCTCCGTTCTTTTGCAACACCGGGAGCGAGTCGAGCGGGACGTACCTTCATCAGATGCATGGAGGACCCATCCGAGTGAACTGATGTTACGGGGCATGGCAATCGAGTGCCTCTTGAAGGCGCTGTTGCTCAAGCGAGGGAACGAGCTGGTGAAGGATGGCCAATACCAAGGGCCCAGCCACGATCTCCCGAAGCTGGCAGAACTTGTCCCGATCGAGATGTCGGCGCACGAGACGGACCTGCTTCGACGCTTGTCTCATTTCATCCGGTACGGAGGTCGATATCCGATCCCGAAACGCGCTCAGGAGTTGCGATTGCTTGAGAGTCCGCAAGGAGGGTTCTCGGCGGCGACGACCTGGACGACGCCGAGCGATCAATCTCTTTTCAACGCGTTGGTCGAGAAACTGGAGCGACTGATCGATGACCGATCTGCCTAACAGGCGATGGAGCCGACGCCGCACGCCGGTGTATCGTGACGGCGTGCGGCGCGGCTCATCGCCAATCCGTTAGACCGACGAAAACAACACGGAGCGGCAATATGGGCCTGGAAGTACTGGCGTCGATCCTCGGAGCCCTTGCGAGTCTTGTCGCGGGAGGCCTGGCCTCGACGGATCTGATCCAGAAGCTCGTCCGCTCCCTACTCGGTCGCCAGGCTCCGGGAAAGCCCTATTCCGAGCGGCTCGCGGAGCTCACCGAGAGCCTTACCAAGGCGTCTCGCGAAGTCGATGCCGTTCTGCTCGAACTTGCCCAGGTCGCCAAGGACCGCGCCGAGGCGGTCAAGCAGATCGAATCCGACGTGACCGCGATGGAGGGACGCGAGAAAGAACTGAAGGAACGGATCGAGACACTGGAGCGAACTCCGTTGGCGGTGGCAGAGCACTTCGCAAAGCTCGTCGCGCCCGGTGAGAGGCGGAGCGCCATGCGGGACTACGCACTCTTCGGAGCCGGCGTCGTGGTGTCTACGGCGATCGGCATCGTCATCCAGACCTTCGTGAAGTGAGGGCCGGCTTATGGCAGTTGGACCGGTAAGAAGATGAGAGAGGTCGAGATCTTCTGCCGTCAGGTGCGTGCACGGTCCGCCGAGCATAGGGCGGCCATGGTGGCGCTTCATGCGTTGCCTGGGCAAACGGTCTCGATCGTCCGCCAGGAACTCGACTCCCTCGTGCGCGTTGTCTTCCTCCTGTCCCAGAGAGACCGGCGCTACCGGCACCGGCTGATCGACGACTCGGTGTCTGGAAGGAAGTGGACTCGCCGCGGCTCGCGGTTACCTGTCACAGATCGAGAGATGGTTGATCTCGCCGACATCCTGCACGGATGGACGAAGTCGGTGTACGCGTTCGGATGTGCATTCATCCATCTCTCGAACCTTCACGACCATCAAGTGCGAGATCCTCTCGACCAGATTGCGGACTCGGAACGGGCTGCGATCCTCGCGCACCTTCGCTACTACCACGGTGGCCCGAATGGGGCTTCTCCGAAGTTCTCAGACGTCGTCCCACTATTTCCAGCGGTGTTTGAGAAAATTGCAAGCAACTTGGAATGCTACGTAGCGCAGCTTGAGAAGGACGAGGCTCTTGAAGACGAGTGAGCGGCCTAACATACGTTGGGCGGATCAAATGAAAGGGAACATTTGAGAACGATTCGGCGAGTGTTGCTGGTTGCGTCCGGCACGTTGAGCCTTGTCATCTGCGGCATAGTTCTACAAAGACAGGGCCTTGTGGATCCGGCTGCGTGGGCGACGGTCGCCGCCGCCCTTGCTGTACTGGCAGCCATTGTGTCCGCGTGGACGAGCCAGAGGCAACTTGAGCTGCAGGAGGATGCTGTCGAACCGGCGCTGCTCCCAGCGATTGACGTGCGAAGTCGAACGAATCTGGCTCAATTCACAATCACCAACCACGGGGGCTCTCATGCGTACGACGTGACCCTCGAATGGAAACGGCCGCTCCCAGGTCTCGACGGCAAGCCGATTTCACTCGGCGCGGCGCCGATACCGATGATTCCGAAGGGCGAAAGCGCGTCTGTACTGATCACGTCTTCGCACGAACTGATCAGCAAGAACGAAGACACCACTTTTACGGGGACGATTCGGTTCAGGAACGTGCGGGGTCGGAAGTTCTCAGAGCAGTTCATGGTCACTGCCGAACACGAACGTATCGCGATGGTCCTGGCCACCGACGAGCAGGAACTGAAGCAAGACATCAAGAAGATCAGGGAAGCACTTGAGAGCATCGTCAAGGCGATCTCGAAACAGTGAGCACCCGTGTTGGTGCAACTGGAACATCGGTAACAGAATGAACCGGCCCAACATGCGCTGCAGCCGATGGGCGCGGTGTCACGAGCGTCGCGCCCGCGGCTGAGCGCCGACGGTTGATATGACGGGCATGGATTTCGGAGATCGAAATGACGCTCATCTTGACTGAATTGACGCCGTTTGGTATCGCGATGGCGGCGGACTCTGCGGTCACGTTCACACACCCGACAACCGGATACAGTTTCGTTCAGCCGAACGCTGCAGCAAAACTGCAGAGCATTCCGTCTTTGAACGCGGGCGTTTCATGCTGGGGCATCGGGGCGATTGAAGACGCGCCGACCGATGAGTGGCTCGCTGCCTTCATTCTCCAGAACGCGCACGTCCCGAGCATCGGCGCGTTTGCCGCGGCGCTGGCGAGTGCCCTACAGGATGCTGTCGGTCCGAGCGAAGAAGGAATCCCTCGGCTCGGCTTTCACGTCGCGGGATTCGAGACGTACGAGGGCCAGCCATTGCCCTCCTTCTACCATGTCCATGACGGACCGAGCACCACTCTGGCTATGCGCGGCATCTCGGTCGATCCGCACCTGGTCAACGCGAACCACGACATGCCTCCGGCCGAGTACCTTAATCAAGTCGTCGCAGGCGGTGGCTGGATAACCCGAAATGGGGACTACCAGTTGTACGGACAGCTGTTCGGGCTCCTGGAGCAGTTCTTCGGTCACGTCGGTCAGCTCGGGATTGCGATCCCGAACTCGCAGAACTTGCTGGATCGTGCCCAGTACTTGATCTTTCAGATTCGCACCGTGTCCCACATCTACCGCCTGAGCAATCTCGTGCCGGGAATCGGTGGGCCGATCACGTATTTGACGATATCGCCGGGCGGCATCGAGGACGAGGGCGTCTCATATCACTGAACATCGGTTGTGCCGTCTAACACGGCACGCACGGGGATGAGTTTCGCCACACGGATCCGCGACCTTGAGCAGAAGTTCGCTGCTGCTGCAGCAGTTGACGGCGATGTTTATCTTCCCAATTTCACGCCCTCTGGCCCCGTCGATGCCGTGCTGATTGGGATGGAGCCGTCCCTCGGATGGTGGGCTCATACGCCCGCTGAAGCGGCCCAGAAGATTGCTGCTGGGTTCCGGAACTTCATGTACTCGCCGGAGGATTTCATCCTCCACTACGCGGCTCGACGTTTCCTATGTTCAGCTGACGAGACCTACCACATTACTGACATCTCGAAGGGTGCCATGACTGTGGAAAAGGCGCACATCGATCGGCGTGTTCGTTACGCTCGATGGACTGTCCTGTTGGATGAAGAGCTCCGGCTCATTGCGAAGCCGGGTGCTCACATCATTGGGATCGGCCGGGATGTGTGCAGCTTCCTGGAACGCAGTGGTTTCGATCGTGAGGTCACGAGCATCATGCACTACTCGGCACAGGCCAGTCCTGCCAGGAACGCAGCGGTGAGAGGGCAAGAGGCTGAATTTCGCGCCTTCTCCGAGAGGTTGTCGATGCAGGCCGTTGTCGACGTCGCGGAGGATATCATGCGAGAGAATTCCGTTTCTGTCGCGATGTCTACGGAAACGATCGCACGCTTGCGAAAGGCCAAGTTGTCCGAGTCACGCAAGAAGCTGGCGTTTATCTACTCGACTGTTTTCGCGAAACTCCACTGATGTGTTGCCGATGCCCAACACGTATCAGCCACGCGATCATCGTTTTTGCAGCGCGTTCCATTTCATCAGCGCGTCGAATTGCCGTCGCTCGGCCGGCGTCATGGTGAGGATGCGGCGCTCCACAAACTCTGCAACGTCCATTCGTTCGCGGAGTGACGTGAGTTCTGCCGCCCAGGGCCGCGTGACGGCCGCGTAGCCCGCGCCGGCCGCTGCGGCCGACGCCAGGGCAAAGACGAGGGCGAGTGCCCAGCGCCGCCAAACACCCGGCCAGAACCGCTGCATCTCCATCTGCCGCCATCTGCGCGCTTCCTCAATCGTGCGCCGCGCCTGGTCGAGCCAGCTCTGCTCCCGCTGGAGAATCGTGTGCAGCTCATCGTTGCGCGCCAGCGCATCAGCCTGTCCGCGTAGTTGGTGGAGGAGTTGAGAGACTTCCGTCAGACGGGCGTACACGCCGTCAGCGGCCTCTCGTTGCGCGCGAAACGTGTCGAGGGCAGTCGGCATGGCTACCCTCGGTGGACACCCAAAACCGACAATTAATCGACACCTCAAAACCGACAATTAGCTGACCCCGGCCGGGACGTTGACGAGGGGGAGGGACGTGTAGTCCTTCGCCCGGATGAGCAACGTCTTGGAGCAGCACACACA
>JAIQFX010000054.1 GCA_020073005.1 Terriglobia bacterium
GCCGGCTACGTCGACAAGCGCGACGACGTCGTCACGCTGCTGCGCGTGCAGGACGTCGGCATGAGCAACCAGGTCCTGCTGAAGGTGCGGTTCGCCGAGGTCAGCCGCAGCGCACTCACGCAGCTGGGCGCGTCGTGGATCTCAGACGGCTTTCACAACACCGTGGGCAGTATCACGACACAACAGTTCCCGTCGCCGTTCTTCGACAAGAACAAGGCGACGTCCGGCGCGGATATGGTGTTCAGCGACTACCTGAACCTTTTCCTCTTCGACTTCGGCCACGACCTGGGCGCCGTGGTCAAGGCGCTGCAGTCGAAGGGCCTGTTCCAGAGTCTCGCCGAGCCGAACCTCGTCGCCGAGAGCGGCAAGGACGCCAGCTTCCTGGCCGGCGGCGAATTTCCGATTCCCGTCGCGCAGGCGTCGGGCGCCAACATCGCCATCAGCATCGTCTTCAAGGAGTTCGGCATCCGGTTGTCGTTCACGCCGACCGTCGTGGGGGACCGCGTACACCTCAAGGTGAAACCCGAGGTCAGCACGCTCGACTTCAACAACGCGATCGTGCTGCAGGGCTTCCGGATTCCAGCGCTCAGCACACGACGCGCGGAAACCGAGCTCGAACTGCAGAACGGCCAGACGTTCGCGATGGCGGGCCTGATCAATAACTCCGTCGCGACCACGATGGCGAAGATTCCCGGCATCGGCGACATCCCGGTGCTCGGCAAGCTGTTTCAAAGCAAGAACGCGCAGAAGGATCAGACCGAGCTCGTCGTGATGATCCAGCCGGAGATCCTGCCGAGGAATTCACCCGGCGTCACGCCGAACCTGCCGCAGCAGGTCGAGCCGTATCTCGTCCCGATTCCGCCGAAGCAGCCGATTCCCACGCCGCCGCCCGCGTTCACGGCGCCGGTCAAAGGGCCCGAGCCGGCGCCAGCACCGGCGTCGAAGCCGGCGCCGAAAACCGGCGCGGCCTCCTCGAGCGCGTCGAAGGATTCCACGCCGACGCCGGCGGAAGCGGCCGCCATCGTGTCCGCGCTCCATCCGAAGCCGAAGATCGTCGTCACGCCCGATCCGGCGCCCGTGAAGAAGCCGTAGGAAGAGACATGCGCAGAAAATTCGTCTGGCAGCGGCACGACGAACGCGGCATCTCGACGATTCTGTTCAGCGTCGGCTGCGCGGCGTTTCTCGCGGCGACGACCCTCGCGATCGACGTCGGCATGTTCATGGTCGCGCGATCGCAGGCGCAGAACGCCGCGGACGCCGGCGCGCTGGCCGGCGCGACGGCTCTCGTGTTCAACAGCTACACCGATCGATCGGCGAGCGGTCCCGCGGTGCAGGGCGCGATCAGCACGGCGCAAGCGAATCACGTCATCGGCGAGGCGCCGTCGATCGGGACGGCCGACGTCACGTTTCCGAACGATCCCGCCGGTCAACCGACGCGCGTGCAGGCGCAGGTCTTCCGCACCGCCGAACGCAGCAGCGCGATCCCGACGTTGATGGGCGCGTTCTTCGGCGTGCCGACCGTCGACGTCTGGGCAACCGCGACGGCGGAAGCGTCGCCGGCCAACGCGATCACGTGCGTCCGGCCGTTCACGATTCCCGATCGCTGGGTGGAGAACATCTCGCCGCCCTGGACGACGGCCAGCACGTTCGACCGCTACTACACGTCCGGACCGAAGAAGGGCCAGGTGATGACGCCGCTGGCCGACGCGTACCCGCCGCCCGGCGACCCGGCGTACGACGGCTACAAGGTGCCCCGCGACGTCGGCCTGCTGCTGACGCTGCGCGCCGGCACGGGCAACAACATCGAGCCGACGATGTACTACTCGTGGTCGATGCCGAGCAACACCGGCGCCGACGACTATCGCGGCAACATCGAGGGCTGCAACCCAACGGTCGTGCACATGGGCGATCCGATGACGCAGGAGCCCGGCGATATGACGGGCCCGACGAATCAGGGCATCGACGACTTGATCGCGCAGGACCCGGGCGCGAAGTGGAGCACGGACTGTAACTGCGTGATCGACAGCGCGTTCGCGTCGAGCCCGCGCGTCTTCCCGATTCCGCTGTTCGATCCCGACTATTACCAGAGCGGCAAGGTGAACGGCCGCAACGCGACGCTCAAGGTCGCGAACTGGATCGGGTTCTTCGTCGTGGGGCGCAACGGCAACAACGTCTCCGGCCGGATCACGCAGATTCTCGGCGTCGTCGATACCAACGCCGGGCCCGCGCCGGCCGGCGCATTTGCGCGCGCCCTTCGCCTGGTGCAGTAATGGCTCAACTGGTCGGGCTCGTCGTCAGCGAAGACGACACCTTCAGGAAACACGTCGGCCGGATGCTGCGGTCGGGGGCGATTCCCGTCAGCGTGATCGACGATCGTCTCGCGCGCGACGGCACGCTGCCCGACCTCGTCATCGTCGACACGCGCGGCGACGCGACGTCGGCGATGTCGAACATCGAACGGCTCCGCGGTGCCGCGGCCGGCGCCGGCATCTTCGCCATCGGCCTCGCGCCCGATCCGGATCTCATCCTGCAGTGCATGCGGGCGGGCGCGAACGAGTTCTTCGTGTGGCCGCCCCCCGAAGAACCGTTTCACGGCGCCGTGCGGCGGACCGCGGCGCGGCGCGAGTCCGCGCAGGGCGCGCGGCCCGCGGCGGCCACGCTCGTCTTCTTCGGCGCGAAGGGCGGCGCGGGCACGACGACCGTGTCGGTGAACTGCGCCGTCGAGCTCGCGCGATTGAGCCGCAAGTCGGTGCTGATGGTGGATCTGAAGCCAGGGCTCGGCGAAGTCGCGCTGTTCCTCGGCGTGCGGCCGCGCTTCAGCCTGCTCGACGCGATCGACAACCTGCACCGCCTGGACCGCGAGTTCCTGCGCGAGCTGGTCGTCTCTCACAAGTCCGGCCTCGAGATTCTCGCGGGCTCCGATCACTTCGATCGCCCGGGCGCGGCCGACGGCGGCGCCATCGAGGAGCTGCTCCGCCTCCTCGCGCGGCAGCACGACTACGTCGTCGTCGACGCCGGCAGCCAGATCAATTCGTGCACGGTCGCCGCGCTCTACAGCGCCGATCAGATGTTCCTGGTCGCGAATCCGGACGTGCCCTCCGTCAGGAACGCGCAGCGTCTGCTCGATCGCGTGCGCCAGCTCGGCGCGTGCGGCGAGCGCGTTCGTGTCCTGCTGAATCGCGCCGCCGAGCCGTCGCAGATTCTGCCGAAGCAGATCGAAGCGGCGCTCGGCCATCCCATTCACCACACGTTCCCGAGCGACTACAAGACCGTGTCGGCCGCGCTCAACTCGGGCGTGCCGCTGGCCCTGACCGGAAATTCCGAGATCGCGGCGCAGTTCGACGGTTTCACGCGCGGCCTGTTGAACGGCGCCGCGGATCAGACCGCGCAGCCGCCGGCCCGGCGCACGCTGCGCGGGCTCGACCGGATCGCCTCCCTCTGGTAACGAAGAATGACGACGCTGACGTCTCATACATCTGTGAATGGTCCGGCCGGTCAGACGCCACGGGCGACGCCGCATCTTGCGGCGCCGCCGCGCCAGCAGTACCTCGAGTTCCGCGCGAACGTGCATCGGCGCCTGCTCAACCGGCTGAATCTCGAGGCGCTGGCGCAGGCCGATCGCGCGCGGGCGGAAAGCGACATCCGGACGCTGCTCGGCGAGCTGCTCATGGAAGAGAGCGCGCCGCTGAGCCTCGCCGAGCGCGAAACGCTGTTCACCGAAATCCTCGACGATGTCTTCGGGCTGGGGCCGCTGGAGCCGCTGCTGCGCGACCCGTCGATCAGCGACATCCTCGTCAACACGTGCAAGCACGTGTTCGTCGAGCGCGGCGGCGTGCTCGAGCACGTCCCGAGCGCGTTCCAGGACGACCGGCACCTGCTGCGCGTCATCGATCGCATCGTCAGCGGCGTCGGCCGGCGCGTCGACGACAGCTCGCCGATGGTCGACGCGCGGCTGCCGGATGGGTCGCGCGTCAACGCGATCATTCCGCCGCTCGCCGTCGACGGTCCGCTGCTCTCGATCCGGCGATTTCCGGCGGAGCGGCTCAAGGCCGACGACCTCGTCAACCTGCGCGCGCTGACGCGGCCGATGCTCGATCTGCTCGCGCACTGCGTGAAGGCGCGGCTCAACTGCCTGATCAGCGGCGGCACCGGCGCCGGCAAGACGACGCTGCTCAACGTCCTCTCCGGCTTCATCTCGGAGCGCGAGCGCATCGTCACGATTGAAGACGCCGCCGAGCTGCAGCTCCACCAGGAGCACGTCGTCCGGCTCGAGACGCGGCCGCCGAACGTGGAAGGGAAGGGCGCCATCCGGCAGCGCCAGCTGATGGTCAACGCCCTCCGCATGCGCCCCGATCGCATCGTCGTCGGCGAGGTGCGCGGCGAAGAAGCGCTCGACATGCTGCAGGCGATGAACACCGGCCACGACGGATCGCTGACGACCGTGCACGCGAACACGCCGCGTGACGCGCTCAGCCGCATCGAAACGATGATCGCGATGGGCACGACGAACCTGCCCGAGCGCGCGATGCGCCAGCAGATCGCGTCGGCGATTCAGCTCGTCGTGCAGCAGACGCGCCTGAGCGACGGCTCGCGGAAGGTGACGAGCATCTCCGAGATCACCGGCATGGAAGGCGACATCGTCACGATGCAGGAGATCTTCGTGTTCGAGAAGATGGGCATGACGCAGGACGGCAAGGTCGTCGGCCGGTTCCGCGCGACCGGCGTGCGGCCCAAGTGCTGCGAGCGGCTGAAGACGTGCGGCATCCATCTGCCCGGCGACATGTTCGAGGGCGTGACGGAGGTCCGCTGATGCTGCTCGCGGTCCTCGCGTTTCTCGTCGCTGCGGGCGCCGTCGTCGGAGGCGCCGCCGCCGCGGCGTACCTGCCCGGCGCCATCGCGCGCCGGCAGATGGGACGCCGCCTCCAGGATGTGTCGTTCTCGCCGTCGGCTGGACCGCTGTCAGAGGCAGGCGCGGAGACCGTGGTCAAATCGGCGGAGGCGAGTCCGCTGCCCATCATCGACCGCTTCGTGACCGCGACGCACGCGGGCTCACGGCTCACGCGGCTCATCGAGCAGTCCGGCGTCCGGACGACGCCCGGCGCCATCATCTTGATCAGCATCACCCTGGGCGCGGTCGCGGCGTTTCTGGCGCTCCTCTTCGTGCGCGTGCCGTACGCGCCGCTGGTGGCCGGCGCGGCCGGCGCCGTGGCGCCAATCGCGTGGCTGCTGCAGAAGCGATCCGCGCGGCTGAAACGGTTCGAGGAGCAGTTTCCCGAAGCGCTCGATCTGTTGTCGCGCGCGATTCGCGCCGGTCACGCGTTTCAGACGGCGATGGGCATGGTGGCCGACGAGCTGCCGCCGCCCGTCGGTCCCGAGTTCAAGAAGACGTTCGATCAGCAGAACTTCGGTCTGCCGCTGCGCGACGCGCTCAACGAGATGGCCGCGCGCGTCGCCGTCATCGACGTCCGGTTCTTCGTGATCGCCGTGCTGATCCAGCGCGAGACCGGCGGGAACCTGTCGGAGATCCTGGACAACCTCGCCAGCGTCGTCCGCGAGCGCTTCAAGATCCGGCGCCAGGTCCGCGTCCACACGGCGCACGGGCGGTTCACCGGTTACGTGCTCCTCGCGCTGCCCGCGGCGCTCGGCGTGGCGCTGACGTTCATCAATCCCGATCACATGAACCTGCTGTTCCGCGAGCACATGGGGCAGATGATGCTGCTCGCGGCCATCGGCCTGCAGGCCGTCGGGTTCTTCTGGATCCGCAAGGTCATCAAGATCGAGGTCTGAGGTGACGGTGCTCCTGCCGCTGCTCGCGTTCCTGCTCGCGTCGCTTCTGGTCGGCGCGGTCGCCCTGGTGTTCGCGCGCGGCGGCGCGTCGCCGCTCGAACGCCGCTTGAGCGAGGTGACGGGCGTCGCCGTCGCGTCGGCCGACGAACATCGCGGGTTCGAGCGCGCGGCCGCCACGTTCAAGCGTCTCGGACGCTATGCGCCCACGGCCTCGCCCGCGGAGATGAGCAAGCTGCGGCAGCGGCTCATCCAGGCGGGGTACCGGAGCCACGAGGCGCTCGCCGTGTTCTTCGGGATCCGGCTGGGCGTCGCGCTGGCGTGCTTCGCGGTCTTCGCGTCGCCGGTGTTCTTTCGACCGAACGTGCTGATCGCGCTCGGCGCGTGCGGGTTCGGCTACGTGATTCCCGGCGTGCTGCTGGCCCGCGTCGCCAAGCGGCGGCAGCACCGCATCCGGCTCGGCCTGCCCGACGTGCTGGACCTGCTGGTCGTCAGCGTCGAGGCCGGCCTCGGCCTCGATCAAGCGCTGCAGCGCGTCGGCGACGAGCTGGCGTTCGCCCATCCGGATCTGTCCGACGAGCTGAAGCTGATCAACCTCGAGCTGCGCGCGGGCAAGGGCCGCGTCGACGCGCTGCGCAACCTCGCCGAACGCACGGGCGTCGACGACATCGCGTCGCTCGTCGCCATGCTCGTGCAGACCGACAAGTTCGGCACGAGCGTGGCGCAGTCTTTGCGCGTGCACTCCGACACGGTGCGCACCAAGCGCCGTCAGCGAGCGGAGGAAGCCGCGGCGAAGACGGGCGTCAAGATGGTGTTCCCGCTCGTGTTCTGCATCTTCCCGGCCGTCTGGGTCGTGACCATCGGTCCGGCCGCGATCAAGTTCGTCCAGGTGCTCCTCCCCATCACACAGAAATGACCACACCTCTCAGTGCAACCTCGCTCTTCGACATGACGACGACGTCGCCGGCGCCGCCGCTTCCGCGGACGCTCGCCGACACGGGACTGGGCGAGGATCAGGTCGAGCAGCTGCTGATCAAGACCCTGTACGGCGGCGAGGCGTCGGGCCACGTCACCGCCGAGCGACTGCGGCTGTCGTGGTCGATCCTCGAGCCGCTGGTCGAGCGCGCGCGCGCCGAGCGGCTCGTCGAAGTGCGCGGCGCGACGGGGACCGGCGGCGCGGCGTTCCGGTACGCGCTGACCGACGCAGGCCGCCAGCGGGCGCGGCAGTACCTGGACGTCAACCAGTACGTCGGCGCCGCGCCGGTGCCGCTGTCTGCGTACGTCGCGGAGATGCAGGCGCTCGCCGGACGCCGGACCTACGTCGATCGCGACCGGCTGCGCCAGGGCTTCTCGCATCTCGTCGTGCGCGACCACGTGTTCGAGCAGCTCGGGCCCGCGCTCAACGCGGGCCGGGCGGTCTTCCTCTACGGTCCTCCCGGGAACGGGAAGACCGTCATCGCCGAAGGCCTGGGCCGCGCGCTCGGCGGCGACATGTACGTGCCGCACGCGATCGAGGTCGACGGCCAGATCATCCGCGTGTTCGATCCGATCAATCACGACTCGCTCGAAGCCGACGAGGACGCGACGAGCGTCGTGACGGCCGCGCCGCGCGACCGGCGCTGGGTGCGCATCCGCCGGCCCGTCGTGATGGTGGGCGGCGAGTTGACGCTCGACATGCTGGACCTCGCCTACAACCCGCTGACGAAGTTCTACGAAGCGCCGATGCAGCTGAAGGCGGGCGGCGGCGTGTTTCTCGTCGACGATTTCGGGCGCCAGCGTGTGCGGCCGCAGGATCTCCTCAACCGGTGGATCGTGCCCCTGGAGAGCCGCGTCGATTACCTGACGCTGCACACCGGGAAGAAATTCCAGGTGCCGTTCGACGTCTTCGTCGTATTCGCGACCAATCTGAATCCTGAGTCGCTCGTCGACGAGGCGTTCCTGCGCCGGATTCCGTACAAGATTCCCGTCGAGAACCCAACGGTCGACGAGTTCGCGCAGATCTTCGAGCTCAACTGCCGGCGCCGCCACCTGCGCTATCACTCGGTGATGGTGGCCTACCTGCAGCGGCGCCACTACCTGCCGTACGGCCGGCCGCTGCGCGCGTGCCATCCGCGCGACCTGCTGGATCAGGTGACGGCCATCTGCCGGTACCGCGGCGTCTCGCCGAAGATCACCCGCGAGCTCCTCGATCGCGCCTGCGCCTCGTATTTCATCGACGGCGGTCCGCCGGCCGCGCTCGTCGAGGAGAGAGCGGGATTCCCGCATGTCGCGTGAACGCATGAACGAATTTGCGTCGCGCGCCGTCGTCGCCGCGCTGTTCACGGCGCTGTCGATCAATTTGCTCGGCGACTTTCTGCGCACGGGCCGCGTCACGGGCCTGTTGTTGCTCGCGAGCGAGGCGCTCGTCGTCGTGCTGACGATCGTGCGCCGCCCGGCGAGCCTCGTCGATCGGACGCTGGTCGCCGCGACGATGACGTCGATTTCGATTGGCGCGCCGGCGATGCTCAGGTCGGTCGATACAGGCGGTCTCATCCCTGACACGGCGACGGCGCTGTTCTCGGCCGTCGGTCTGACGCTCATCATCGCCGGCAAGATGACGCTCGGACGCAGCTTCGGCATTGCGCCGGCCAACCGGGGCGTCGTCGCGCGAGGCCCGTACAACGTCGTCCGCCATCCGATCTACGCGGGCTACGTGATTACGCACGTCGCGTTTCTGGTCGCGCATCCGCGGCCGTGGAACCTGGCCGTCGTGGCCGTCGCCGATACGGCGCTCGTCGTGCGCGCGCTCATCGAAGAGCATCTGCTCGTCGCCGACGACGAGTACGCGGCGTACTGCCGCCGGGTCGGCTGGCATCTGGTGCCTGGGGTGTTTTGAAACCAAAAACTGAGAACTGAAAACTGAACACCGAGAGCTGAAAGCCGAGAGCTGGTATGGAAACCACCAACATCGTCCCCGCGCTCATTCTCAATGCCCGGACGGAAGCGATCGTGGCGAGCGCCGTGGAAGTCGCGGCGACGCGCGCGTCCCGGCGCCGCGGGCTGCTCGGCCGCGACGCGTTCGACGCGTGCGCGGCCCTGATCCTGTCGCCTTGCTGGACGATTCACACGGCGTTCATGCGTTTTCCGATCGACGTCGCGTTCGTCGGCCGCGACGGCCGCGTCGTGCAGGTCGCGGAGGACCTGCCGCCGTGGCGCGTGGCCGCGGCGCCGTCGGCGTCGGTGGTGATCGAGCTGGCGGCCGGTGTGTTGCGCGCGCGCGACGTGAAGGTCGGCGATCAGCTCTACCTGTCCACGCCGGCCGGGAGACGGCTCGGTCCCCTCTGTGATCCTGGTGATGCTCGTGCGAAAATGATCGCGTGAAGCCCGCCCGGTTCGTTGCGCTCTTCGTCGGTGCCGGCCTCGGCGCGGCGGTGGTGTCGGCGGGGCAGCTCACCGAGCGCCCGTTGATCCGCGCGCTGGCGCATCCGGCGATCGAGTACTACACGCGGCCGACGCATGATCTCGTCGCCGAGCTGAAGAGTCGCATCGAAGACGGGACCGCGCAGATCCCTTTCGACGAATCCACCGGATACCTGCGGCCCGTGCTCGACGCGCTGCATCTGCCGGTCGAGTCGCAGATGCTCGTGATGTCGAAGACGGGCGTGCAGGGCCTGTACACCGGGCCGTCCAATCCGCGCGCGATCTACTTCAACGACGCCGTCACGGTCGGCTACATCAAAGGCGCGCCGCTCCTCGAGTTCGCCGTCGAGGATCCGGAGCAGGGCGTCATCTTCTACACGCTCGATCAGAAACCGCAGCAGCGTCCGGTCATCGAGCGCAAGCCGGCGTGCCTCAGTTGCCACCAGGTCTACAGCACGCTGCACGTGCCGGGCATGCTGACGCGCAGCGTGTTCATGGCGCCGGACGGCCTGCCGCTCTCGCAATTCGGCAGCTACGACGCCGACGATCGGACGCCGTTCCGGCGGCGATGGGGCGGGTGGTACGTCACGGGCACGCACGGCGCAATGCGGCACATCGGGAACGCCGTCGTGACGGACAGAGAGAAGCGCGACGTCACCGTCTCCGACAGCACGCTGCATCCGATCTCTCTCGAAGCCACGTTCGACGGCCGCGGCTACCTGTCCACGCACAGCGACATCGTCGCGCTGATGGTGTTCGCGCACCAGAGCCACATGACGAACCTGATCACGCGCATCGGGTGGGAAGCCAGGATCGCGGCGGCCGCGGCGCCCGATCATCGCGCGGACCTGTCGACCGGATCGTTGCGCGATGGCGTCATCGAGCTCGTCGACTACCTGTTCTTTGTCGACGAGGATCCGCTGGCCGCTCCGGTCAGAGGGACGTCGGGCTTCGCCGAAACATTCGCCGCGCAAGGTCCTGCGGACAGCCGCGGCCGATCGCTGCGGCAGTTCGATCTCGAGCGGCGGCTGCTGAAGTATCCCTGCAGCTACATGATTTACTCTGCCGCGTTTCGCGCGTTGCCCGCCGCCGTGCGCATGGCGATCTACGGTCGCATGGGCGACGTCCTCTCGGGCCGTGACCCGAATCCGAAGTACGCGCGGCTCTCCGGCGCCGACCGCCGCGCCATCGTCGAGATCCTGCGCGAGACGGTTCCCGATCTGCCGAACCGCTTCTCGGCGGCGACCGATGGCGCGCAAGTGAACGACAGTCTGTCATCGCGCGCCTTGCGTGTCCTGCGCGATGCGCTCGACAAAGAAGATCGCTGGATCAAAGTGCATGCGGCCGAAGCGCTGCTGGCCGTCGGTCGGCCCGACGGGGTCCTGCGCGCCTTCGAGAGCGAGCTGACGTCGAAGGGCGCGGAAGCGAAGTATCGCATCGGCATCTGGCGCGTCCTGGCGCAGTCCACGAGCGAGCACGAACGTGAGCAGTGGGTCGGAAAGATCCTCACGGCGTTTCTCGACACCGACGGCCCGGATCGCCTGCACGCCGCGGAAACGCTCGCCAAGCTCGGATATCACGCACGCGGTCGAGAGGCTGACGCCTTCGAGATCGTCGCGCGAACACGACGCGGCTCGCTCGCCGTCGACGCGCAATGGGTGCTGGTCAACAGCGGCCCAGGCAACAACGTCAACGGCGAGATGCGGCTGGCCGAGTTGCTGGATTCGGACGATGACGGCACGCGAGACGATGCGGCGTACGCGATCCGGCATCTCCCGAAGCTGTCTTCGGCGGCGTGGGAGAAATTGGCCGCCGCAGCAAAGAGGGAGCCGGCCCACTCCGGCGTGCGCGCGAACCTGATGAGCGCGGCATTCCTCCACGCGCCGCCTGGAGAAAATGCCCAGAAGGCGTCCTTCAAGGCCGAGCTCGTGAAATACGCACAGTCGGGAACGACCGACGAGAAGTTCGAAGCGTGCGCGGTGCTGGGACAGGCGGGGGAGTCCGATGTCCTGCCGCTGCTCGCCGGCCTGCTGGAAAGCCACGACCCTGACGTCCGCGTGGGCGCCGCGCAGGCGATCCTGCGCATCGGCCGACCCTAACCTTATATATACAGGCCACGTGGCGTCCGCCTTCAGGCGGACTTCGGCTGGCCGATGGTGAATCCTTCGGCCGCCGGCAGGCGTCCATGTAGTGACCGCGCGCTTTCCGGTATCATTGTGCTTCGCGGCGGGAACTCGGCGGATACCTATTGGAGGGGAGTGTATGAAACGTATTGTTCTGATGCTCGGGGTCCTGGCGTTGTCGGCCAGCGCCTTCGCGCAGACACCGGCGGAGACCATCGAACGCGCGCTGATGGCGGCGCCACGCAACATGAAGGAAGGCGCGATGGTCATCAAGTTCAAGGCTGACGGTACCTACGACACCTTGAAGCCGGGCACGAACCGCATGGTGTGCTACGACCGCTCGGGCATGCCCGGAGAGCAGCCGTTCTCGGTCCAGTGCACGAGCGTCGCCAACATCCCGCGCGTCGCGCAGAACCTGAAGTTCGAAGCGATCGCCGACAAAGCCGCGCGCCAGGCGGCGCTTGACGCCGCGGAGAAGAACGGCACCCGCGCGAAGCCCGAGTACGGCTCCGTGTGGCTCACGATGAACGCGCCTGACAAGGAACACGCGACGCGCATTCACACGACGATCGCCGTGCCTGGCGCGACGACGGCGTCGACGGGCATCCCCGACAACAACAAGCAGGGCGGCGTGTGGATCATGAACGCGGGCACGAGCACCGCGCATCTCATGACGCCTGGCAGCTAAACGTTCTTACCTCGGAGGCGACGGGATCCGCGGCCTGGATCCTGTCGCCCTCTGAGATTCACCTGCCTCGAGATCATCGTGACCAATCCCAGACCGACAGTCTTGTGCGCCATCGCTGCGTTGATCCTGCTGGCCGCGTGTTCGAGTAAGCCGGCCCCGACGGCGGCCGTCGCTTCGGATCGGAGATCGCCGGCCGCAGCAGCGGCGGCGACGCCGGCTGCTGCCTCGGCGAGCGATGCGCCAGCCGCCGGGCAAACGGTGACCGGCACCGTGCTCGAGACGATGGACGCGTCGAACTACACCTACGTCCGGGTCAAGGCAGGTTCCCGGGAGCTGTGGGCTGCGGCAAGCCAGTTCAAGGTGGCGGCCGGCGACAAGGTCGTGATCTCGCTCGAACAGCCGATGGAGAACTTCCACAGCCAGACGCTGAATCGCGATTTCCCGCTGATCTACTTCGTCCCGCGCATCGCGCCTGAAGGCGCCGCGGCCGCGCCGGCGCTGGCGGTCGCGCACGCGACGGCCCAGAGCGGTGCAGGCAGCGCGAGCGGCGCGCGACAGGACGCGCCCATGACGCCGGCGCCGGCCAACGCGACGACCGTCGCAGATGTCTGGAAGACGCGCCTCGCGCTCGCCGGCAAGAAGGTGACCGTGCACGGCAGGGTCGTGAAGTTCAACGGCGGCATTCTCGGCGTGAACTGGATCCATCTGCAGGACGGCACCGGGAAGGCCGCGGAGGGATCGAACGACATCACGATTACCAGCGAGACGGATACGAAGGTCGGCGACGTGATCACGGCGACCGGCATCGTCGCGATCGACAAGGACCTCGGGTCGGGCTATCAGTACAAGGTGATCATCGAGCACGCCAGCCTCGTGCGCGACTAGCCGGACGACGCCCTCAGTTCTTCTTCTTCCCGCTTTCTTCCGCGATTCGATCGTCGAGTCCCTTCATCGCGCCAGCCGCCAGCGCGCGGCACGCGCCGGCGTCGATGAACGGGTTGGGGCCGCCGGGCTGCTCGGCGCGGCGCTTCAGCTTGCCGTCGAGGTCGCCCACGAACGGATGCGCGCCGATCATGATGTCGCACGGCAGCTCCGCGATCCGCGTGATGCTGCGGCGAAACGAGTCCACGATCGACGAGTGCGTGGCGTCGCCGGTGAATCGAAAGCCCGGCGCGGACACCGCGGAGACGCTGTCGGCATAGACGACGTCGAGGCAGCGCGCGCCTTCGCAGGATCGCCAGGTCCACGTCGTGCCGCCAGGCGTGTGGCCCGGTGTGGCATGCGCGGTGACCGTGACGTTGCCCACGCGCAGCACGTCGCCGTCGGCCACACCGTGCACGTTGGCGACCGGCGGAAAGCCGTTGTCGCTGAATGCCACTTGCGGATCGTCAGGGGTCGGCTTGCCCTGCTCGAGCGCGCGCACGCCCGCGGTCCCGGTCATCACTCTCGCGCCGGTGAAGCGCTGCAGCGCGCTGAGCCCGCCGGCGTGGTCGTAGTGCGTGTGACCGTTGAGAATCAGCTTGATGTCCTCGGTCCTGAAGCCGAGCGTCCGGATGCCCGCGTCGATCAGCGGGACCGACTGCGGCAGCGCGCCGTCGACGAGGATCAATCCCGCGTCGGACACGATGAGCACCGACGACAGTCCGCCGACGCCGACGTAGTAGGTGTTGCCATACACCTTGAACGGCTCGCGCGGCTGGTTCCAGTCGGCGCAGCTGTCGCACTTGATCGGCGGATCAGGCTGAATGCGTGTCGGAGCGGATTGGAAGAGCGACACGCTCGACAGGACAAGCAGCACGGCGGCGCGATCGGTCATGGGCCGATAGTATGCCCCGGACAGGCTAGCCGTACAAGTCCGTGTTCAACTCCCTGACCGGGCGGACTTCGATGCTGCCCTCGCGCGCCGGCGGAATCTTCGCCGCGACCTGGATCGCATCGTTCAGATCTCTCGCGTCGACGAGGTAGAAGCCCGCCAGCTGTTCCTTCGTCTCGGCGAACGGACCGTCGGTGACTGCGAGCTTGCCGTTGCGGATCCGCACCGTCGTCGCCGTATCCACGGGCTGCAGCGCCTCGGCGGCCAGCAGCATCCCGCTTTCTCTCAATCCCGCGCCGCAGGCCATGCACTCGCTGTCCTGGACGGCGTGCAGCTTCCGCTCCTCGAGATAGACCAGGCACAAGTACTTCATGTCGCGTCTCCCACTGAGTCAGTTGGCCGACAATTCCGCCAGCCGCCGCTCGAGATACCGCCGCTCCGGACCCTGGCGCGCGAGCGCGAGCGCGCGCTCGTACGACACGCGGGCGTCCGCGGTCCGGCCCAGCAGCCGGCGCAACTCCGCGCGCGCGGCGTGCGCCGGCCGGTACTCGGTCAGATCGCCGCCATCGAGGATCGCGTCGATGATCGACAGTCCCGCCGCCGGACCGTCGCGCATCGCGACGGCGACCGCGCGATTGAGCGCGATCACCGGCGACGCGTCCAATCGCGACAGCACATCGTAGAGACCGACGATCTCGTTCCAGTCGGTCGCGGCCGAGGCCGGCGCTTCGGCGTGCACGGCCGCGATCGCCGCTTGAATCGCGTACGGTCCGGCCGGCGACGACAATGCCCGCCGCACGAGCCCGACGCCCTCGGCGATCTGTTCCCGGTTCCACAGCGAGCGATCCTGATCCTCGAGCAGGATCAAATCACCCGATGCCGTCGCGCGAGCCGTGCGCCGCGAGTCGTGCAGCAGCATCAGCGCCAGCAGTCCGATCGCTTCGGGCTCCGGCAGCAGCTCGACGAGCAGCCGTCCCACGCGAATCGCTTCGGCGGACAGATCGTGCCGCGTCACGGATGCGCCTGATGACGCCGCGTATCCCTCGTTGAACGTGAGGTAGATCACGCGCAGCACGCCGTCGAGCCGGCCGGGCAGGTCCGTCCGCGCGGGGACCTCGTACGGTATGCGCGCGTCACGAATCTTCGCCTTCGCCCGCACGATGCGCTGCGCCACCGTCGGCGCGCGCGTCAGAAACGCCTGCGCGATTTCTTCGGTCGTCAAACCGCAGACTTGGCGCAGCGTCAGCGCCACCTGCGCCTCGGCGGCGAGCGCCGGATGACAACACGTGAAGATGAGCCGCAGGCGATCGTCTTCCACGCTCTCTTCATCCGCCCACGCCGCCGTGTCCACGACCGCGACGTCCGCGGCGTCACCGGCCTCCTCGAGCGACGAAAACCGCTTGCGCCGCCGCAGCTTGTCGATCGCCTTGAACCGTCCGGCGGTGACCAGCCAGCCGCGGGGATTCGCCGGCACGCCGTCTCGCGGCCACTGTTCGAGCGCGGCCATGAAGGCGTCGTGCAGCGCCTCTTCGGCGACGTCGAAGTCGCCCAGCACCCGGATGAGCGTGGCGAGCACGCGGCGGGAGTCAGACTCGTAGACGGCGTTCACCGTCTCGCGCACCTGATCGGTCGTCGTCACGACGGCCGATCACATCACCGCCGAGCGGTTCGCGCAAGCTCAGGCCGCCTGCTCGGTGTTGATCATCCACGGGATGCCGAACCGATCGACCGCCATGCCGAAGCCGGGCGACCAGAAGGTCCGCTGGAACGGCATCGTGACCTTACCGTCTTCGGCCAGCGCGTTGAAGATGCGCTCGGCCTCGGCCTGCGTGGCGACGCTCAGCGACACCTGCATGCCCCGCGGCGGGGCGTAGTGCGGTGACGGCGCGTCGCAGCCCATCAGGGCTTTGTTGCCGACGACGAGGCGCGCGTGGATCACCTTGTCCTGCCAGTCGGCGGCGACCTGATCCTTCGCGGGCGTTTCGCCGTGCGTGAGCAGCACGACGATCCGGCCGCCCAGGCACTGCTCGTAGAACCTGAACGCGGTAGCGCACTGCCCGTTGAATTGAAGATGCGTGCTCAGTTCCATGGCGTCCCTTCCTTTATTAATAGCCTTGCCGGCCGAGTCAGTCGGCCGGCTCGTGGGCCTCATCCATAGGTCGAACGGCGGGGCGCCGGATCGACAGGCGGCGCGGTCACTCTTGTAAGGCCGGACCTCAAGCTGTCATTGAACTGCGGGGCAGGGGCCGCCGACTCGTGAGCGGCTTCGCGATCTCGTTACCAAGGAATGGTTTGCGTGCACTGGATCGGCGGCACGCCGGGCATACTCATTGCTGTCCTTTCGGAGTGCGTAAAGCGTAAGACGCACACAGTTTGGGGGGTGAGCATGTCCGGCACACGGTTCACTGTGGCCGTCGCGATTTCGCTCGCCGGGCTCCTGCTGCCCGGGAAAGCCGCGGCATCCGAGCGGCCGTCGCTGATCTCGCACGTCGTGTCTCCGGCCGTGCGCGACATGCCGCCGCAGGCGCGTCACGCAGGACCGCCGGAGGAGATTCCACTGCACCGCCCGCCGGCTCGTCGCAGTTCAGGCGACGTTGTCGATCCCGTCGTGCAGACGTCCGCGACCACGCCCGCCGCTGCCCAGACGCTGGGGCAGTGGGAAGGATTGGGTGAAGGCTATCCAGGATTCACCGTCACTGCCGTGCCGCCGGATCCGAACATCGCCGTTGGACCGCACCACATCGTGCAGTGGGTCAACAACGCGTTCGTCGTCTTCGACAAGTCGGGAGCGCCAGTGATCGCGCCCGTCGACGACGGCACCTTCTGGGGTCTGCTTTCCACCTGCAACCAGCTCGGCGGATTCAGCGATCCCATCGTGCAGTACGACCGCGCATCCGATCGTTGGATCGTGGGTGAGGTGGCGATTCCATTGTTCCCCGGCCTCATCGGCCAATTCGCGCAGTGCTTCGCGGTGTCCACGACGTCGGATCCGGCCGGCACGTACAACATGTGGGCCTACGGCTTCGGGACGACGGTGCCTGATTATCCCAAGATCGCGATGTGGCCGGACGGCTACTACGTGACGTGGAACATCTTCGAGGGCGGCGTCACCTTCACGGGCGCGGAGACGTGCGCGTGGGACCGCGTCGGCATGCTGAGCGGCGTCGCGGCGCCCGCGTTCGTGTGCTTCCAGCTTTCGAATGCATTCGCCAGCCTCCTGCCGTCCGACCTCGATGGCGCGGCGCCTCCGGCCGGCGCGCCGAACTACTTGATGAATATCGATCCGGCATCGAGCACGTTGAACCTCTGGCGATTCCATGTGGATTTCGCGAATCCAAACAACTCGACGTTCGCCGGCCCGATTGCGATTGCCGGCGTGTCGCCGTTCGTTGCGCCGTGCCTCGACACGCAGGACTGCATTCCGCAGCCCGGAACGACGCAGAAACTGGATGCGCTCGGCGATCGCTTGATGTACCGCCTGGCCTATCGCAACTTCGGCGACCACGAGTCCATCGTCGCGACGCATACCGTGATCGCGCCCACCGGCGGGATGACCGGCGTTCGCTGGTATGAAGTCCGGAACCCCAACGGGACTCCGACGATCTATCAGCAGGGCAGCTTCGCGCCCGATACCGACAATCGCTGGATGGCGAGCATCGCCATGGACCAGACGGGCAACATCGGCGTCGGCTACAGCGTCTCGAGCAGCGGGACGTTCCCGTCGGTTCGCTATACCGGCTGGGAAGTCGGCGGCACGCCCGGCATCCTGCAGAACGAAACGTTCCTCGTCTCGGGCGGCGGATCGCAGACCGGATTCAATCGCTGGGGCGACTACTCCGCGATGCGCATCGACCCGACCGATGGCTGCACTTTCTGGTACACGCAGGAGTACCAGGCCACGACGCAGACCGGCAACTGGAACACGCGGATCGGATCGTTCAAGTTCCCGTCGTGCGGGCAGTCGTCGTCTCCGGCGCCCACGACGACGACCATCGCCTCGTCGTCCCCGACGTCGACATTCGGCCAGGCCGTGACGTTCACAGCCACGGTGTCCGCATCAGCGGCCACTGGTACCGTGCAGTTCTTTGACGGCGCCGGTTCACTGGGAACTGCGGCCCTGAGCGGCGGCAGCGCGTCGCTGACGACGTCGACGCTCGCGGTGGGTTCGCACTTCATCACCGCGAGCTATGGCGGTGATGCCAACTTCATCGGCAGCACATCCGCCGCGCTCACGCAGACCGTGGTAGCGGGCACGGTCGGCACGACGACTGTGTTGATGTCATCGCTGAATCCCTCGGCGTATGGACAGCAGGTGACGTTCACGGCGGCCGTCAGTCCGTCTTCGGGCCCGACCGGCACCGTCACGTTCATGGACGGCGCCACGACGCTCGGTACGTCGATCCTCAACGCGAGCGGCGTCGCGAGCCTCTCGGTGTCGACCCTGGCCGTCGGCACGCACTCCATCACCGCGCAGTACAGCGGCGACAGCACGCACGACGGCAGCACATCGGCGGCGCTCTCGCAAACGGTGAACAAGGCCGGCACGACGACGACGTTGACGTCCAGTCCGAATCCGTCGAAGAGCGGCAGACCCGTGACGTTCACCGCGACGGTTTCGCCCTCGACGGCGACGGGAACGGTTCAGTTCTTCGATGGTTCGACGTCGCTGGGTTCGGTGACTCTCACCAGCGGCACGGCGACGCTCTCGACCTCGGCGCTCGGCGGGGGAAAGCATTCCATCACGGCCACGTACAGCGGTGATGCGAATTGTGCGGGCAGTGTCTCGGCTGTTCTCACGCAGACCGTGACGGGTAAGAAGTAGTCACGAGCCCTGGCGCGAGTCGCAGGCGAACGTAACACGGTGAGCGGCGCCGCTCGCGTGCGGCGCCACTCATGACTTCGCTTCGCGCGTCGCGCTATTGTTTCACGTAGACATCGATCTCCAGACGAACGGCCGGTCCCGGCCCGGCGGGCAGCGTCTGGCTGAAGCTGCCGACGTACACGAACCCCGCAGGCCGAGGCGCACCATGCTGCAGGTACAGCAGCGATCCGGTCGGCGTCGAGAAGCCCGATCCGGGCGGACCGGTGTCACCCTTCGGACCTTGCGGTCCAGTCGCACCGGTTGCTCCCGTCGCGCCGGTGTCCCCCTTCGCTCCAGGCGGCCCCGCCGGTCCCGCCGGCCCCACTGGCCCGGCCGGTCCCACTGGTCCGATCGCCCCCGTGAGGAGAAAGACGAGGACTGACGCCGTCGCCCTGCCGGTCGCGCCCGTCGCCGGGTCGGTCGCGGTGCAGACGATGTCATGCATCCCGATCTGAAGAATCCCACCGGAGATGAACGGGTTGCCATCCGCTGTGCAGGTTGGCGTGCCACGCGTGGCGGTCACCGTAAAGCTGACTGATACGCCTGCTGGATCGGCGGTCGCCACGTAGCCAGGAATCGCGAGCGTCACGACCGGCGCAGTGGCGAGAATCCACCGGACGGCATGCACCGGCGGATTCTTGCCCGCGCCGGCGAATGACATCCCGTACACGGCGTCGCTCGCGTCGACACTGATCGCCATGCTGAACGTCGCTCCGCCAAGCGTGCCGAGATCGATCATGCCTTCGCTGTTGCGCAGATACGCATGGGACGCCGCATCTCCAGCCGTCCCCGAGAATCCATATATCCACCCGTTGTCGGTCACGCCGCGCGCCTCGGTTTGCGTCCCGCCGAGCGTCTCGAGATAGACAATGGCTCCCGCCTTCCATGAGAACGCTTTCAAGACTCCATTCACTTCAGCGCCGCCGACAATCTGACCGCTCGAGTTCATGCCTTCAGCAAAGCTGTTGAAACCGGCCGTGCCGAGATCGACCATGCCATTCGAACTCCACGCGAACGCATGTCTGCTGTTGGGAGGGCTGGTCCCCGGGTCCAGGTCGGACGTGCCGGCGACCAGACCGCTGGCGTTGACGTTGCCCGCCGCGCTGTTCGCGCCACCGAGCGTGCCGAGATCGAGCATTGGACCTGGCGCAGTCCACAAGAATGCGTGGTAGCCGGCTGGCGTATCGGCATAGCCGACGACCTGACCGCTGGCGTTCATCGCGACAGCGGCGCTGTTGGCTCCACCGAACGTCCCGAGATCGACGGCGGACCCGCCGGTCCACAGGACTGCGTGCTGGGCGGCATTGCCCATCGTCGCGGCCGATCCGGCAATCTGCCCGTTGTCGTTCACCGCATACGCGAAACTGCTGTCCCCGCCGAGCGTTCCGAGGTCGATGATGCCGCCGGCGTTCGTCCACGAGAACGCATGCTGTTTGCCGTCGCCAGTATCGGAATAACCGACGACCAGGCCGGTCGCGCTCACTGCCGTCGCCAGACTGTTGGAGCCGCCGAGCGTTCCGAGATCCTTCATCCCGCCAGTCAGCGTCCACGAGAACGCGTGCTGGTGGCCGTCGGCGGTCTCGGCCCAGCCAGCTACCTGGCCGTTCGCGCTCACCGCGGTCACGTCGCTGTTCGCTCCGCCGAGCGTGCCGAGATCGGTGATGACGGGAATCGTCTGGGCGCCGGCGAACGGCGTCAACCCCAGGCAGATCAAGACGAGTACGACGCGGAGTCCAGATGATGTCGAGCGAGAGGGTTGTACAGCCATATCACCACCTCGAGCTACTGAGGAACGGAAACGCCGGGATGAGTACGTGCTCCGGACTCAGGAGAGGGGCGGGGAGAGAGCGTGCCGCGGTTTCGGCGGGGAGTGCGCGCAGTCGAGCCGATCTACCGAGTTATCGGAGAAATCGCCGCAAACACCTGGTCATGGAGCAAAGAGAATGCCGCGTGTTGCGCATGTCGCGGCGCCGATTCATCCTCTGATTAGCGGCCGCGCGGATGGTCCTGGGCCGCTATTAAGGGCGCGAGTCGTAGGCGAACGTCAGGCGATTGTCCGCGACGTCGATGGTCACCGTGCCGCCATGTTCCAGCGCGCCGAACAGAACCTGGTCGGTCAGCGCGTCGCGCACTACCTTCTGAATGAGACGGGCGAGCGGGCGCGCGCCGAACACGCGGTCGTACCCTGCGGCCGCCAGCCACGCGCGCGCCGCCGGCGCCAGCGTAATCGCGACGCGCCGGTCGGCGAGCTGGCTCTCGAGGGCCAGAATGAACTTGTCGACGATGGTTTCCATCGCCTCCGGCGTCAGCGACTTGAACGTGACGATGGCGTCGAGCCGGTTGCGGAATTCGGGGCTGAACACGCGCTCGATGGCGGTCTTCGCCTTGCCGGCCGCCGTCCGCCCGCGATTCTCCCTGTCAAGGTCGTCACGGCCTGTCGCGCCCTCGGCAAACCCGATTGACGTCGCGCTCATTTCGCGCGAGCCGGCATTCGACGTCAGGATGAGCACCGTGTTGCGGAAGTCGGCCTTCCGTCCCGTGTTGTCCGTCAGCGTCGCGTGATCCATCACCTGCAGCAGGACGTTGTAGATATCCGGATGCGCTTTTTCGATCTCGTCCAGCAGCACGACGCTGTACGGATGCGTGCGAACGGCATCGACAAGCAGTCCGCCTTGCTCGAACCCGACGTAGCCCGGCGGGGCGCCGATCAGCCGCGCGACCGCGTGCTTCTCCATGTACTCGCTCATGTCGAAGCGGATGAATTCGTTGCCGAGCAGGATGGCGAGCTGTTTGGCGAGCTCGGTCTTGCCGACGCCCGTCGGCCCCGTGAAGAGGAAGCAGCCCGCGGGCCGCTCCGGCTGCGCGAGGCCGGCGCGTGAACGTTTGATCGCCTGCGCGACGGCGTGGACGGCCTCTTCCTGTCCGAAGACGACGCGCCCCAGCGATTCCTCGAGGGTGCGAAGGCGCTCACGATCGGACGACGTCGCCTGTTGATCGGGAATCCGTGCCGCGCGGGCGGCGACGCGCTCGATCTCCCGCGCGTCCACGACGGGCGGAGGCGCAGGCGCGGACTGGCCGGCGGCGCCGGCTGCGTCCGGGACCGGCGCCTGGATGCGCGTGACCGCTCCGGCTTCGTCGATGAGGTCGATCGCGCTGTCCGGCAACCGGTAGTCGCGCAGATGGCGCGCCGCCAGCTTCGCGGCGGCTTCGAGCGCCGCGTCCGTGTAGCGGACGCCGTGATGCGCTTCGTACCGTTCCCGCAGGCCGGCGAGAATCTTCACGGTCTCGTCGATGGAGGGCTCGTCGACGGCGATCTTCTGCAGGCGCCGCGCGAGCGCGCGATCCTTCTCGACGTGCTTGAACTCCTCGAACGTCGTCGATCCGATCACGCGCAGGTCGCCCGCGGCGAGCAGCGGCTTGAGCAGCGTCGCGAGATCCATCGTGCCGCCGGTGACCGCGCCCGCGCCGACGGTGGAGTGCATCTCGTCAATGAAGAGGATGGGCTTCGGCCGGTGGCTGAGCGCGTCGATGACCGCCTTGAAGCGCTCCTCGAAATCGCCGCGATACCGCGTGCCGGCCAGCAGCGCACCCGTGTCGAGCGCAAAGATTTCCGCGTCCGCGAGCGCGCCCTGCGCATCGTCTTGCAGCAGGCGCGCGGCGAGGCCTTCGGCCATGGCCGTCTTGCCGACGCCCGGATCGCCGACGAACACGGGATTGTTCTTGCGGCGCCGGCAGAGCACTTCGATCGTCCGCTGGAGCTCGTGCGTGCGTCCGATCAGCGGGTCGAGCTTTCCCTGACGCGCCCGTTCGGTCAGGTTCACGCAGTACGTCGACAGCGCGTCGGCCGTCGCGGGGGGCGCGCCGGTGGCGTCGGTGGCGGGCCCATCGGCGGGAACGGGAGCGCCGGCGGCCGGCGGCGTCTTGGCGATGCCGTGCGAGATGTAGTTGAGGATGTCCAGGCGCGTGATGCCGTCGCCGGCCAGGAGCTGCGCCGCGTGGCTCTTCGGCTGCTGGAGAATCGCCGCGAGGATGTCGCCGGCGTTGGCCTCGTCGCGCTGAGCGCTCTGGATGTGCAGGATCGCCGTCTGCAGGACGCGGCGAAACGCCATCGTCTGCTCGGGATCCTTCTCCGCCCCGCGCGGCTGGCGCTCGATCGATTCGTCGAGGTAGTTTCCGAGCGCGCGCCGCAGCTCCGGCAGGTTCGCGCCGCAGGCGGCGAGGATGCGCTCGCCGTCGGGATCGTGCGCGAGGGCGTAGAGCAGGTGCTCCAGCGTGAGGTACGCGTGCTTGCGCGAGACCGCCTCGCGGTACGCGACGTTCAGCACGAATTCAAGCGCGGGTGAAAACACGGTTCTCGTTTCTTATGCGTCTTCGATCGTGGCCTGGAGCGGGTAGCCGTCCTCGCGCGCCCGCGACAGGACCGTGTCGATTTTGGTTTCCGCCACTTCCCACGGGTAGACGCCGGCCACGCCCCGGCCGTTGAGGTGCACCTGCATCATGACGCGGTAGGCCTCGGCCGGCGACTTCTGGAACACCTGTTCGAGGACGTCCACGACGAACTGCATGGGCGTGTAGTCGTCGTTGATGAGGACGACGCTGTACAGCGCCGGTTCTTTCTCCTGGGCCTCGTGGCGGACGCGTTCCTTGACGGCGCCGCCAGCTTGATTGTCGTTATTGTCCACAGGGGGCCTGTCGGCCATGTACACAGAGTAGCGCATGTCGGGCCGCGTGCTTAAGATGGGATCGAGTGACGGACTGGGCGACGACACCGCAGCCGGTCGAGGAGAGCCGATGGCGTTTTCCGCTGCCGCCGGAAATGCCCGACAGCGACCTCGTCACCATGGGCGGCGATCTCGAGCCCTCGACGATCGTCAACGCCTACCGGCGGGGCATCTTCCCGATGGAGCCGGCCTCGCTGCCGGGCGTGATCGGCTGGTGGTCGCCGGATCCGCGCGGCATTCTGCCGCTCGACGGGCTGCGAATCACGAAATCGATGCGCCAGAGCGCCAAACGCTACGAGATACGGATCGATACCTGTTTCGAGCGAGTCATCCGCGCGTGCGCGGATCCGTCGCGCGAGGACGCCTGGATCACCGAGCCGTTCATCACCGCCTACACGAAGCTGCACGAGATCGGATGGGCGCACAGCGTCGAAGCCTTCGATCGTGACGGCGAGCTGGCCGGGGGACTGTACGGCGTCCGCGTCGACGGACTCTTCGCCGGCGAATCGATGTTTCACGCGCGACGGGACGCGTCGAAGGTCGCGCTGATGGCGCTCGTGGACCTGATGCGGGCGAGCGGGATGACGCTGCTCGACATTCAGTGGTGCACCGATCATCTCGCGTCGCTCGGCGCCGTCGCGATCCCGCGGCTGGAGTACTTTTCGCGGCTCGCCGACGCGCTCGAAAACAATCCGCGTGCAATCACACACAGACGCTGGTAAGAATGTCTTAAGGTGGTGCTATGAGAACACTGCTTCGCACCGTCGCCATCTCGGCTCTGCTTCTCGTGGTCTCCGCGTCGGCGGCCCACGCGCAGATCAGCTTCGACATCCGGATCGGTACCCCACCGCCGCCCCCACGCGCCTACCGCGTGATGCCCCAACCCGGCCCGGAATTCGTGTGGGTCGAGGGCTACTGGTATCCGCAGGGGAATCACTACGCGTGGCACAACGGCTACTGGACGCGGCCGCCGTATGAGGGCGCGTACTGGGTCGAGCCGTACTACATCGACCGGTACTACTACGCCGGTCACTGGGAAGGCGATCGCGGCCACGTCTACCATGACCATCGCTGGGACCGGGGGAAGCAGCGGGACGAGCGTCGCGAACGCAACGACGATCGCGGTCGCGGTCGAGGCCGCTAAGCTCGAGGACTGACGGCGCATGCCCGGGGTGGGATGAAGATCTCGTCCGGGCATGCCGCCGGATTCGAATGTTGTCGACGGCTCCCGCTGTTGCGTCTTATCGTCACCGCACAATGAACTGTCCACGTGCCTGCGTGATTGCCGCGCTCGTCGCCGTGAGCGCGATCGCCGCCGCGACGACCGCCAGCGCCGGCCCGCCGGCCGATCCCGAGCACGCGCGCCTCGCCGCGATGAGCGGCACCTGGGACGTCGAGATGACGTTCTGGACGAGGCCCGGCGGCCCGGGCCTCACGACCAAAGGCACGTCGATGATCCGGCCGCTGTTCGACGGACTTTTCGTCGAAGAGAAGATCGAAGGCACGCTGAACGGCGCGCCGTTCACGACCCTCGCGTGGACCGGCTTCAACACCGCGACGCACCGGTACGAGGCCACGCGCATCGCGAGCACGAACACGATTCGCATCGCCGAGACCGGCGGCTACGACGAGAAGACCAATCAGTTCGAGCTGAAAGCGGACTACCCGTTCGCCGGCGATACGTGGCACCAGCGCACCGTCATCCAGCCGACGTCGGCCGACGCCATGATTGCGACCAGCTACCTGAGCTTCGGCGCGGTGCCGGAGTGGAAGGGCGTCGAGATCAAGTACACGCGTAGAGCGAAGTAGCCGGGCTCGATCCGGAAGAGGCGTCATGGCGATCGGCCAGGCTTTCATCACGACGCGCCCGGTCCTCATCTACTTCGCTCTGACGTTCGCGATCTCGTGGGGAGGCGTCCTCATCGTGGTCGGTCCTGGCGGATTCCCGGGGACAAGGGAGCAGTTCGAAACGCTGTTTCCGGTCGCGGTCCTCGCGATGGTCGCCGGGCCCAGCGTCTCGGGTCTCCTGTTGACCGGCCTTGTCTCTGGAAGGGCGGGGCTTCACGAGTTTCTGTCCCGGCTGCTCAAGTGGCGGGTGAGCGCTCGCTGGTACGCGGTCGCGCTTCTGACCGCGCCGCTTTTGATGATGGCCTTGCTCCTTGCGTTCTCGCGTCTCTCCTCCGAGTTTCTTCCCGGCATCTTCGCATCCGCCGACAAGACGTCTCTGGTGCTGTTTGGTCTCGCGGTGGCGCTGGCGGCCGGTATCTTCGAGGAGCTCGGCTGGACGGGATTTGCGACGCCCCGGCTGAGGCAGCGTTACAGCGTCCTTAGCACGGGGCTCATCGTCGGCGTCTGGTGGGCAGTGTGGCACGAGCTCGTCGCCTTCTGGGCAAGCGGCACTACCAGCGGTGCGCTGTCCCTCGCCAGCCTTCTGCTCGATCCTTTCTTATTCCTGGTGATCTACAGAGTGCTCATGGTGTGGGTCTACGACCGTACTGGGAGCTTGCTCGTGGCGATGCTCATGCACATGAGTCTCACGGCCAGCCCGCGGATCCTGATGCCTCCGGCAATAGCAGGCGGGCCCCTTTTGATCTTTGACCTCGCATGGACCGCCGCGATGTGCGCCATCGTCGCTGCGGTCGGTGTGGCCAGCGGCGCGCGGCCTCACGAAGACCGGATAGCGGAGTAGAGCGCGTCCCGGAGCGCCAGGTCCCGCGGGTCCCCCTGCAATCGTGTTCCCATCTGGCTCGTCACGTATCCGTAGCCGATGCCGGCATCGGGATCCGCGAAGCCCAGTGAGCCACCGGCCCCCGGAGCTCCGAACGAGCGGGCGCCACCGAACGGCAACGCCGGTGTCGACTTCATGAAGCCCAGCGAGAACTGGACGCCGACGCCTTTCATGCATTCATCGTAGAACCCGCGCGCGGGAGGAATCGCAGGCGCGGCGAGCAAGTCCAGCGTCTCCTGCCGTAGCCCCAGCGCTTGTCCTCCGGATGCAAAGACGCCGTAGGCGTGCGCGATGCCGCGCGCAGTGCAGACGCCGCCACCGGACGGTACTTCGAGATCGCGGGAGTACACACGCAGCTCGTCGAGGGATATCGCGGCGCCAGGGTTGGCGATCAGCGCCCGGTAGATGTTCGAGCGGCGATTCATCGAGTCCAACGTCAGTCGAATCGGGAAACCCAGCAGCAACTCGATCGGAGAGGGCGGCGCCAGCGTCGCCAGTCTGGAGTTCGGGATCGACTCCGGCAGCCGGATGTACACGTCCTCCCCAAGGGATGACGCGATCTCATCCTGGAAGAACTGTCCCAGACTGCGATGCCGCGGATCGAGGCGCCGCAGCAGCCCGCCCTCGTAGAAGCCGAGCGTGAGGGCGTGATACGCCTGGCGCGTCCCGGGCTCCCACGCTGGTTTCTGACGAGCCAGCACGACCGCGAGGCGATCGAGATCGGCGACGATGGTTCGATCCACCGGCTCGTCGAACGCGAACAACCCGGCCTGATGGGCCAGGAGTTGCCGGACGGTGATCTTCTCCTTTCCCTGCTGCGCGAACTCGAGCCAGTACTTGCAGACCGGCTGCTCGTAGTCGAGCCAGCCACGCGAGTGCGCGATCGCGAGCGTCATGGCGGCCAGACCCTTGGTCGTCGAGTTGACGAGCACCATGGTGTCGCGCTCCCACGGCTCGCCCGTCTGCTTGTTCCGGATGCCGCCCCACAGGTCGACGACCTTCTCGCCCCGGGAGTAGGCGCAGCAGGCGCCGCCGAGCTCCCGTCGCCGAATGAAGTTTTCGGCGAACGCCTCGCGCACGGCCTCGAAGCCGCGACTGACCTGTCCGTGAACCGTCACTCGGTTGGTTGCAGTGACGAACATGATTCCTCCCTGTGCCGCCTCACGGCTGTCTGTCTGGCGCCGCGCTTTCGACGGATGACTTGCCAGGACGCAAGCGTCGTGCCCGGGAAATTGGCCCGCTCATCCGCAACGAGAGCACGCGGCCCGACTTCATCACAGTGAACGTAGCGTCGGCATGAGATGTGCTCTGGAACACGATCGCGGGCTGCATCGCGTTCCAGAAAGAAGAACATCATGCGTCCTCATCGTCGCCGGCCCTGACGGAATCCCGGACACCGACGGGGCTTCGCGATCTTCTCTCCCGTTGCGGTGGTCGTCGTGGCCAACCACGGACAAAGGGAGATAAACCCATGTCTCACGCACCATCTACTTTCAAGACTCCGGAAGGTGAAGCCGCGTTTCTGGCTGCGTATGACGCGGCGATGAAATTGTGGCCTGTTCCATATACAGAGATGGACCTTCCGAGTCAGTTTGGGACGACGCATGTTGTCATCAGTGGTCAGAAAGATGGCCCACCGCTGGTGCTGTTGCACGGGTATATGGCGACATCGACGATGTGGTCGCCCAACATTGCCGATTTCAGCAGGGACTATCGCGTCTATGCCATCGACGTCATGGGGCAGCCGAGCAAGAGCATTCCCAGGGAACCGATACAAGATGCGGCAGATTACACTGCGTGGCTGACCGCGACCTTGGACGGACTGCACCTCGACCGCATTTCTCTCGTGGGCATGTCTTACGGTGGGTGGCTCGCGCTCAACTTCGCGGTCGCCTCGCCCGAGCGTGTTCAGAGGCTTGTGCTGCTGTCTCCGGGCGGAGGTTTCATTCCGGTAGCCAGACAGTTCAGCCTGCGCGGGATGCTGATGGTGTTCTTCCCGACACGCTTCATGGTGAACTCGTTCATGGGCTGGCTGGGATTCACGCACAGACCCGGTGAGACGGATGGCCGGCGCGTGCTCGAGCTGATGTATTTCGGTCTGAGGCATTTTCGAGTGCCGCAAGAGACGTTGCGTGTCATGCCCACCATGTTCTCTGACGACCAACTGCGGGCGATGCGCGTCCCGACATTGCTGCTCATAGGCGACCACGAAGTCATGTACGACCCGGCAACGGCCTTGGCTCGGGCGCGTCAGCTTTTTCCTGACCTCCAAGGCGAACTGGTGCCACGGTCCAGTCACGACATGTGCTTCAACCAACATCGAATCGTGGACGCGCGGGTCCTCGACTTCCTGAAGACGACACGCACTGATGATCACAGGAAGACTGCGGAACGTTCCGTGGTGTAGCACGGTATACACTACGCGGGATGCCGTCGCTCGCCGTCTACGCGTGGCCGTACGGGCTGTTCTTCTGGGCCGTGATCTTCTGGGCGTTCGCACCGGAGTTTCGCATCATCTCGAGGAAGACCGAACCGTTGACGAGCGCGCAGGACGCCGGTTCGAAGGGATTGATTGCGATCGGCCAGGGCCTGGCGATGTTCGCGGCCTTCGCGATCGCGATAACCGTCCCGTCGGCGACACTCCCGTATCGCTTGTGGCTATTCTGGGCGGGCCTCGCGGCGATGATCGGGGGCAGCCTGCTGCGGCGCCACTGCTGGCGGATGCTCGGCGCGAGCTTCACGGGCGCCGTGATCGTCAGGCCGGATCAACTGATCGTGGACCGCGGCGCCTACCGCTACGTCCGCCATCCGTCATACACGGCCGGTGCGATCCTCTTCTTCGGCATCGGACTCGCCCTCGCCAACTGGATCAGCGTGGCCGTGCTGATGGGCGCCGTCCTGATCGTCTATGGCTATCGCGTCGGCGTCGAGGAGCGGGCGCTCCTTGCGACGCGTGGCGATTCGTACCGAAGCTATATGAGCCGCACGAAACGGTTTGTGCCGTTCTTGTTCTAGCGGGACCTGAGGCTGGCGTCCCCACGGGGAACCGCGCTTAGTTGCTCTGCCGCCTTCTTCAATCGCGCCAGAGCATCCGCTGGTCGCGTAGTTACCTGGATTCAGCTTGATCGACACGACGTCGAACGGCGCCGACACTCAGTGCGGTTTGTTGCTGGCCGACGGACGTCGTGACTGGACGATGAGAATTGTCTACCGGCCGGCCCCAGTCGAGTCCGAAAAAGAAAACGGGCGGTGACCGTGGCGATCACCGCCCGCGACTCGCGACTAACGACTAACGACTAACGACCAACGACCAACGACTACTTGTCGCCGGCCGAGGTTTTCGCCGGCGCTGCCATGATCTCCTTGAACGCGGCCATGAACTTGTCCATCTCGGCCTGCGTGCCGACCGAGACGCGCAGATGCTGCGTCATCGGCGCAAACGGCCGGCCGACCAGCACGTCACGCTTCTGGAACTCAGGCGCGACTTCGCTCACCTCACGCTTGAGACCGACCATGAAGAAGTTGGCCTCCGACGGCAGCACTTCGTGGCCGAGCGCCTTCAGTTTCGCGATGGTGTCGTCGCGGACCTGCTTGTTCAGTGCCTTGGTCTTCGCCTGTCCGGCCGTGTCCTTGACGGACGCCGCGCCACCGAACTTCACCGTAATGGACTGGCTGCCGGTCGTGAAGGTGCGGACCTTCCGGATGAGCTCGGGCGGCGCGATGCCGTAGCCCAGGCGCATGGCGGCAAGCGCCGCGATCTTGGAGAACGTACGGCAGACGATGACGGGCCGTCCCTCGAGCACGTACTTCATCGACGACTCGTAGTCCGGGCTGTCGACGAAGTGGTGGTACGCCTCGTCGATGAGCACCGGCATGTCCTTCGGGATGCCGTCGAGCAGCTGCTTGATCTGAGCCTTCGGGACGATCATCCCCGTCGGGTTGTTCGGGTTGACGATGTAGATGAACCCGATTTCCGCGGCGCGCTTGTTCGCGATGTCGATGATCGCGGGGATGTTCTGCGTGTAGTCCTTGTTCAGCGGTACTCTGATCGTTTCCCGCCCGATCTGCGCCGCCTTCGAGTAGGGGTCGCCGTAGGTCGGGTTGACGCCCAGCACCTTCTTCTTCGGATCGCCGATCAGCATCGCAATGGTGATGGAACTCAACAGCTCGCCCGACCCGCAGCCGAAGATGATGTTTTCTGCCTTGACGCCATGCAGCTCTTGAATGGCCTGGGACAATCCGCCGTCCGGCGCGCCGTAGCGGTTCGCCCATTCCCAGGCCTTGGGATCGTCCATCGCCGCCCTGACGGCGGGCGGCACGCCGTACGGATTCTCGTTGTTGTTGATCTTGGCGACCTTGGTGAGATCCACGAGTTGCCGCGGGCCGCGGCCACCCTGGCCCGGCACGCCGGCGCGGCCGCCGCGGCCCTGCTGCGCGAAGAGATCCACGTCCGGGCCGACGCTGATATAACCGAGCGCGGCGGCGATGCCCCCTACGAACCTGCGGCGTGAAACTGCCATACACCCTCCGTGAAGGAAGCTGAACAACTGCACGGGTATTCTAGCGCCGGGATACGAGAGTGGGGCGACAATCCTGTGAGACGGCCGCCCCGGTTACGAGATGTACCGGAGCCGGAAAACCCTATTGTGTTCTGGTGCGGGCTCATTTCAAGACGACTTTGCGATAGCCCCCGGCGATCAGTGCCGACACATCCACGACGATGCGTGGCAGGCCGAGGCCGCCGGGATACACCAGGTAGCGAGGCTCCCATTGCGGGTGAAATTTCTGCTTGAACGCCCGAAGACCACGGAAGTGATAAAAGGCTTCGCCGTGGGCGTACAGGAACGATCCCACGCGGCTCCAGAACGGCGCCACGGGTGACTGCTCCAAACCGGAGAGCGGCGCCACGCCAAGCGAGAACCATCGGTAGCCGTGCGTCTTGCCCCAGGCCATCACGTGCACCAGGAGGGCCTCCATCGTTTCCGGCGGGGCGGCGCGGGTATGGCGAATGAGATCGGTCGCGAGCTCGAAGCGCTGGGACCCCGCCCAGAGGTTGGCGAACGCGATGATCTCGCCGTCGCGTTCCATCACCGCGATGTCGAAGCGTGACAGATAGTCGGGACTGAAGGAGCCCAGCGAGAAGCCCTTCTCGCCACCGGCTTTCGCGGCCAGCCATTCGTCCGACACGGCTCGAAGGCGGTCCATCATCGCGGCGGTTTCCTCCCGCGGGATCACCCGGAACGTCACCCCGGATCGCTCCAGACGACGACGATTCTGCCGGTGTTTGCTCCAGTGGCCGCCCGCGAGCGTGAACGACGTCAGGTCGACTCTCGCTTCTTCGCCGAGTTTGACAAACGCCAACCCGAAATCCGCGTAGTGATGCAGGAAGTCTTGCCGGACTTCGTAGAACACCGGTACCCCGTTGAAGTCGTGGCACTTCTCCAGAAAGCCGCGAATCAAGTCGGGCACCCGGTCGGCCGGACCCGCCGGATCGCCGAGCGCGACCCAGGTGCGCCCTTGCACGCCGTACATGACGAACCCCTGCCGCTCGTCGTCGAACAACACCGCTTTGTCGCGCAGGAACGCCAGAGATGGAAACGTCCACGGCTGCCGCTCGATGATCGCGCTCACGGCGTCGAGATCGGCCTCGGTGGGTTCAGCGACTTCGTGGGCGGCTGCTGCCAGCAGCCGCGCGAGCGCCACGAGCAGCAGCAACACGGCTGAACCGATCGACCCGCGCAGGAATCGCGACGCTTGCGCGTCCAGTCCGAATTGCCACCAGAGCTCGTTCGAGTACTCCACGTGCCGAAATGCGAAAAATCCGATCCAGACGGAGGCCCCGAGCGCGCCGGCGATCGCGACAAGCCAGCCGGTCGAAAAACGGGCGTCGAAGAACGCGGCCCGTCGATTGAACGATGGCCTCGCCTGCCAGAACACGAGCAGGACAAGCGTCAGCGCCAGGGCCTCTTCGTAGTGAATGCCTTTGAGGAGGGATGCGACGATGCCCAGGGTGATGCAGGTCAGCGCCAGTAGGTAGGCGGCATCGAGACGTCGGGCCAGACCGTGCGACAGCACCAGCAGCGCGGCGCCCACGACGCTGCCGATGAAATGCGACACTTCGATGACGCCGATCGGGAGCACGCGGGCCACAAGGGACAGCCGTGCGGCGGCCGAGGGGGTGGCGCCGGAAACGAGCAGGATGGCCCCGCTCAGAAACGTGGAGATCGAGAGCACACGCGGCGCGATCTGGTCGGTCGCGCGGCGCAACCCGCTCATGCGACCGTCATCGACGCGTCACCGCGGCGCGTTCGCCTGGATCCATGCGATAGCCTCCAGCAGGCGCTGGTCGAACTCGGAGAGGTTGTCGCTGAATCGATGGTCGGAGGCCCTCACGACCCACAGCCGCTTCGGTTGCGCGGCATGCTGCAGGACGCGTTCAATCTCAGCCAGCGGCACGTATTCGTCGTGGGTCGAATGAATCGCCGCGATCGGAATCGGCGCGACGTCCGACACGATCGCCGCCACGCTGAAGGTCGGTTCGTTCGGGATCTTGTGGGTCAGATAGGTGATCGCATCCTTCCAGCGCCAACCCAGCTCGTTCAGATCGGGCAAGCCCACACCGACGATCCCCCGGATGGCGGCTTTCGTGCGTGGATGGGTGGTCGCGAGTACGGAGAGGCCTGCGCCTTCCGAGACGCCAACGAGAATCGGCCTTCTGGCGCCAACGCCGGCCGCCGCCTGCAGCAGCGTGCGGTAGTCGCCCGGCTCGTCGGCGGCACGCAGGGTCGTGGGTCCCGAGGTGAAGCTCGCGAGATACGCTTTGACGTCGAAGCCCGTGACGGCAAAACCTCGGGCCGCAAGCAGCTGCGCGACGTGCGGTCCGAGGTGAATCCAGCCGCCGTCCCCACTCGACACGATGACGGGCTCGCCAGCTGGGGGGCCGTACACGTACAGCGTCTGCTGGCGTCCGCGTAGTGTGATGGTCCGCGGAACCTGCGCCGACCCGGAGATCGTGGCCGCGATCACGGCAAGACAGAGGAGCGACCGTCTCATCCTACAGATGCGGCTGGCGCAACCCACGGCGCCGGCCGAACTCATTGAGCGAGTCTACTTCCTTGACACGATGCCCAACACCAAGAACGACCTGGTGGCGGCGCTCAAGCAGGCGTTCGCGTACTGCGATGGCGCGTACGAGTCGATGACCGATGCGTCAGCCCAGCAGATCGTCAAATTCGGCGGCAGCGGTCAGTCGAAGTTCCACCTGCTGAACTGGAACATCTGGCGCACGTGGGAACAGCAGCACCCCACGCTGCGTATTGAAGACTGCACGTCAGGTACACCCATCTCGCCGCGGCCGGAGACCACATGGACATCGAACGACGCGCCGGACGGATCGTCGGCGCCCTCTTCCTCGCGCAGATGGCGGGCAGCGCGGTCCTGAATGGCGGCCTCGAGGCGCCGCTCTTCGGTGAACCGGGCTTCCTTGTGAACGCCGCGCCGCACGCGCTGCAGCTCGGCGCCTCCGCCCTGTTCGGCCTCGCCCTCGGCGCTCTCTTTACCGCCGTCGCCGTCACGGCATTCCCGATCGTCCGCGCGCACAGCGAGGCCCTCGCCCTGTGGCTGTTCGCGCTCGGCGCGGTGGGCCTCGCCCTCGCGGCCGTCGAGCACGCCAGCGTGATGTCGATGGTGTCGCTCAGTCACGCCTACGCCAACGCCGCCACCGGCGCTCGCGATCAGTTCCAGGCGCTGCGCGGCGTCGTGGCAGCGGCGCGCAACTGGGCGCACTATTTCGCCCGCCTCCTCGATGGGACGACGCTGCTCGTCTTCTACCTCGCGCTGTTCCGCTTCACCCTCGTGCCGCGTGCGCTGGCCCTCCTCGGTCTCCTCGCGACGTTGCTGCAGATCTCCGGGATCGCGGTGGTGTTCTTCGGGCACGACGTGGTGTTTCCGCTGCTCGCGCCGCTGGGCGTGGCGCAGCTGGCGCTGTCGGTGTGGCTGCTGACCAAAGGGTTCGCCCGCCAGGCGGACGCCGCGTCCTGATGACGCCGTGGATCCTCAGCGTGGGATCCACACGGCGCGTGGACCTTCGGTATCACTTGTCATAAGCGCGGCGCCTCAGATCCTTAAGCAGTGCTCATGCTCAATCGAGGAGGTGTTCATGTGCGCCCCCGCAGCGCGGTCTATAGGCGCCGCAGGGCAACAATCGGAGCGAGGCGAAGGATTCGTCGTGTCGCCAGAAACACGGCGATCGCGGCGAGTCCGCCACAAAGCGCCGTCACCTCGAACCACATTACGGGGCGGACGATGCTGAGCGGCGTGAGCTCCGCAAACAGCGAGTACGTCAGACCGACCGTGATCGCGGCGCCCGTCGCGAGCGCCGCGACTATCAACTTGCCCTCGCGCGCGAGCACCATGGCGAACACGCGCCGCGGCGCTGCGCCGAGCGCCATCCGGATACCGAACTCCCGCGTCCGCTGCGCGACCGATTGGCTGATCACGCCGAACACGCCGCTTGCCGCCAGCAGCAACGCCACCAGGCTGAACATCTCGAACATGCTCATCAGGACTCCGCCCGCTCCGGCATCCCGGAATTCCAGGCTCTCGCTGGCGACTCGAGGTTGCGGACGCCGCACATCGGATGGAACCACGGCCGCTGATGCGATCGCATGAATCACGACATGCGGATCGCCGGGGACGCGCGCCAGCAGGACCGCGTCGCCCGCCGTCGGGGGTACGTAGGGCACGTAGACTTCCGGAGGAACCAGTCCGGCGCGGGACAGCGCGCCGTAGTTCATGACGTCGCGGCTCACGCCGATCACGATCGCCGTCGCCGTCGTTCGCTCGCTGATACGCACGCGCATGCCGAGCGCGTCCCCATTCGGCGCGATCGCGCGCGCCGCGCTCTCGCTGAGCACGACGACGCCGGTGGCCGCCCCGACTTCGGTTCGCGCGAACGATCGTCCGCGCAGGACAGGTACGCCGAGCGTGTCGAACAGCGACGCCTCGGCAGGGATGCGCGACACGAGCGCGGCCGCGCCAGAGTCGGTCTCTATCTTCGCGGCGCGGCTCCGGACAATGTTGCCGCCGGGCATCACGGACGCGATCGTCACGCCTGTGACGCCCGGAACCGCCAAGACCTGCTCACGCACGGTGCGGACGTCGGCGGGCCGCACGTCGACCGACACCACGTGTTCCGCAGGAAACAGCGGCGTCGCGCCCCGCAGCTCTCCGAAGAGCGTGAAGATCATCGCGGCGAAGATCACGAGGCCGACTGCGGATCCCATCTCGAAGAAGACGACCAGGTCGCGCGCGCCGTAGCCCGCGATGTGTACGCGATACGTCGCGGGCACGCCGTTGAGCGCCGCGGCGATGTCCCGCCGCGACAGCCGCACGGCCGGCAGGGTGCCGAAGAGGACGCAGGATGCCATCGTCGCAACGAGCGCGAGCGGCAGCAGGTCGAAGCCGGCTGCGACGCGCTCGGCCAGGAGCGGCTGTTCCGCCGCCAGAGCGGAGGAGACGACGCGAAGGATGGCAACCGCGAGGCCGCAGCCGATCGCGCCGCCGCCCGCCGCAAGCAGCGCGTTTTCAGTGAACAACTGCCGGACGATGTGCAAGCGCGTGGCGCCGAGCGCGCGGCGCACGCTGAACTCCGCGTCGCGCTCGATGCCGCGCGCCATCAGCATGCACGAGACGTTCACGCAGCCGATCAGCAGCAGGACGAGCGCGGGTCCGAGCGTGAACGCGAACCCGGTCGTCGC
>JAIQFX010000055.1 GCA_020073005.1 Terriglobia bacterium
CAAACGTTCTGAGTTCGCAATCGATTCGCTTGGCTTGCTTCTACAGCGAGCAGAGTCGCTGGCCTGGCCGCGGTTGTCGTGCAGGCCGTCGCGGCGCGTTCCACAGGTGGGCCTCAGTCGTCATCCCTCCATGCTGTCCACGTCCGTGACAGGCTATCCACCCTGGAGCGCACTCCAGAGTCAAGCGTCGGCCGTCGTTGGATTCCGCCGCGCCGAAATCGTGCGCCCGGCCGCGCGGCCGTCACGTGGCCCGTCGATCCTCCGGCGAGTTCGACACGCGGGATATCCCGTTTGTCTGCATGCTCTCGGTTCTTAGCATCTCTAGTGCTCCTCGTCTTCGCCAGTCCCGCGGCCACTCAACTCCATCCTTCGGCCCAGCCCTCCGCGTCACGTCCAGGCCACGAACGCTGCGCTACGAACGCATGGCCTGTCCGCGCCAATGGCTCCGGGCTTTGGAGTCTCGCGGCCTTCGGTGTGACCCGTCGGCGGTTCCTCTGGGCGTGAAGGAACCGCACAACGCGGGTCCAAGAAAATCGGCGAAGACGCCGAAGGAGCACGACGATGACGATCAAGATCACCCCGAACGACAAAGGCAATCCCGCCGGCAAGCTCGCCGAAGCCGAAGTCCAGTTCACCGACGGTCCGCTGGCCGGACTGAAGCTCATCGGATTCTCGGTGTGGGAGCGCCGCGGTGGCGCCGGCCGCAACGTGACGTTTCCCGCGCGCAGCTACTCGGTCAACGGCGAGCGCCGCAGCTACGCGCTGCTGCGTCCGATCGGCGACGTGACCTCGCAGGACCACCTCCGTGAGCTGATCCTTGAGGCGTACGCGGAGTTCGAGGAGGTGGCGGAGAGGGCGACGGCCTGACGGCGGTCGTCCAGCGACGGGGCGTCTCGGCGCTCCGTCGCTTCTCTTATCGGGGTTGGCGTCGATCACGGCGCCGAAGCGGGGGCCGGCGCCGGCCGTCACACACGAAGTCTCACTGGTGCAGGTGCGGGATTGGGTGAACCGGGGGTTCGACCAACCCCGGTAGACTCTCTCGCCGCAAACGCTATGGCAAATGCTTGAGAGCTGCCTGCCCTCAACGTCGGAGCGGCGACCATGAATACTTGACCGGTTACTTGACCGGTTGACCGGCAATTAGGTGGCAAAATCGCCGTAAGTTGTTGGTGCGGAAGGGGGGATTCGAACCCCCACGATCTTGCGATCGCCAGCCCCTCAAGCTGGTGCGTCTGCCAGTTCCGCCACTTCCGCGTACTGAGGGCTGTCGAAATTTCAGATTGCAGAATTCAGATTTCAGATTCTGAACGACGAACGACTCACGACCAACGACCAACGACTATTTGGGCGCCGCCGGTGCCTGCGCGGGCGTCGCCGGTGCCGGTGCCGGCGCGGCCTGCTTCGGCGCCGGGGGCGCGGACGTGCCGGTCATCAGCGATCCGGGTCCGCGCTGACCGATGATCGAGAGCGCCAGCGCGCCGAGCATGAACAGCACCGCGAGCACCGCGGTCGCCTTCGACAACACCGTCGCGCCGCCGCGCGCGCCGAACGCCGACTGGCTGCTGCCGCCGCCGCCGAACGCGGCCGCCACGTCGCCCTTGCCCTGCTGCAGCAGAATCACCAGCAGCAGCACGAGGCAGACGACCACGTAGAGCGCCGAGAACAAGTAGTAAACAACCATAAGTGACCTGAATTCCCCTTACAGCAAACCGTAATTATACCGCAGCCTGCCGGCTCCTCGTCACGATGTCCGCGAAGCTCTTGACGTCCAGGCTGGCGCCGCCCACGAGGGCGCCGTCGACGTCCGGCTCCGCGATCAGCTCGCGAATGTTGTCCGGCTTGACGCTGCCGCCGTAGAGAATCCGGCACGCGTCGGCCGCGTCCGCGCCGAACCACTGGCGCAGGCGCTTGCGGATGTGCGCATGCACCTCGCCGGCCTGGGCGGACGATGCGTTGCGGCCGGTGCCGATGGCCCAGACGGGCTCGTACGCGATCACGATCTGCGCGACCTGCGCCGCCGTGAAGCCATCCAGGCCGTCCTTGATCTGGCGGTCCAGCACGTCGAGCGTCGCGTGCTTCTCGCGCTCCTCGAGCGTCTCGCCGACGCAGACGATCGGCGTCAGCCCCGCGCCACGCGCGGCCGCCGCCTTGCGATTGACGATCGTGTCCGTCTCGCCGAAGAGCCGCCGCCGCTCGGAGTGACCGACGATCGCGTAGCGCGCACCCGCTTCCTTCACCATCGCCGGAGAGATCTCGCCGGTGAACGCGCCCTCGCGCTCCCAGTAGAGATCCTGCGACGCGACGCCGACGTTCGAGCCGCGCGCGGCCGTGGCCGCGGCATTGATTGCCGTGAACGGCGGCGCGACGACGATTTCGACATCGGTGATGGTCTTCACCGCCGCGCGCAGGTCGGTCACGAACGCGACCGCGTCCTCGACGGTCTTGAACATTTTCCAATTGCCCGCGATCAGGGGAGTTCGCATGGTTTTTGTCTTCGCTCGCCTGAAAGGCTCGCGCTACAACACACGGCCCGCACTACACCCGATCGGTCAAGGCTTCGACGCCGGGCAACGTCCGCCCACCCAGGAACTCCAGCGACGCGCCGCCGCCGGTGGAAATGTGCGTGATGCGATCGGCGATGCCGGCTTTCTTCACGGCCGCGATCGAATCGCCGCCGCCGACGATCGTCGTGCCTTTGACAGCGGCGACCGCGCGCGCGACGGCGTTGGTGCCGGCCGCGAACGCGTCGATCTCGAACACGCCCATCGGTCCGTTCCAGACGACGGTCTTCGCATCAGCGATCGACGCCGCGTACGCGGCGATCGTCTTCGGACCGATGTCGAGCCCGAGCCGCTCGCCGATCTTCGCGTCGCCGACGTCGAGCGTCTCGCGCGCCGCGGCCGCGTCGACGCGATCGGCGACGACGTGATCGGTCGGCAGCAGCAGCCGCACGCCTTTCGCCTTCGCGTCGGCTTCGATCTTTCGCGCCGCGTCGAGCTTGTCGTCCTCGACGAGCGACTTGCCGATCGGCAGGCCGCGCGACTTGAAGAACGTGTACGCCATCGCGCCGCCGATGATCAGGCGGTTCACCTTGCCGAGCATGTTCTCGATGACTTCGATCTTGTCGGAGACTTTCGCGCCGCCGAGAATCGCGACGAACGGCCGCTCGGGCGCCGACAGCGCGAGCCCGAGGTACTTGAGCTCCTGCTCCATCAGCAGACCCGCGGCGGCATTCTTGATGTGATGTGTGATGCCTTCGACCGACGCGTGCGCCCGGTGCGCCGCGCCGAACGCATCGTCGACGTAGCGGTCCGCCAGCGAGGCGAGCGCCGCGGCGAATTGCGCGTCGTTCTTTTCTTCCTCCGGATGAAAGCGCAGGTTCTCGAGCAACACGACCTGGCCGCCGCCAGACGCGTGTGCGCGCGCGACGGCCTGGGTCGCCGCCTCGCCGATGCAATCGTCCGCGAACGCGACAGAGGTGCCGAGCAGCGCGGCGAGCCGGTCGGCGACGGGCCGCAGGCTCATCGCCGGATTCGGCTTGCCCTTCGGCCGGCCGAGATGGCTCGCCAGGATCACCGTCGCGCCGTGGTCGAGCGCGTAGCGGATCGTCGGCAGCGAGGCGCGGATGCGCGTGTCATCGCTGCCAGGGCCGATGACGCCGTCTTTGAGCGGGACGTTGAAGTCGACGCGGACGAAAACGCGTTGTCCCTTCAGATCGAGGTCTCTGATCGACAGTTTGGGCATGAGGCGCTGAAGATGAGATTTGAGGATGTGAGGATTTGGGGATTTGAGGAATGAGGAGCGTTCTCCAACTCCTCAAATCCTCACATCCTTAATTCCTCAAATTCCTTGCTTGACTATCTTTCTGAGCAGATCGACGCAGCGATTCGAGTAGCCCCACTCGTTGTCGTACCACGAGAGGACCTTCACGAAGTCGCCGTCCATCACCTTCGTGTACGGCGCGTCGACGATCGACGAATTCGCGTTGCCTTTGAAGTCGATCGACACGAGCTCCTCGGTGGAATAGGCGAGGATGCCTTTCATCGGGCCGTCGGCCGCCGCCTTGATCGCGGCGTTCACGTCCTCCGCGGTCGCCTTCTTCGCGAGCGTCGCGACGAGATCGACGCACGATACGTTCGGCGTCGGCACGCGGACCGAGATGCCGTCGAGCTTGCCCTTCAGCTCCGGCAGCACTTCGCCCACGGCCGCGGCGGCGCCGGTCGTCGTCGGGATCATGGACAGCGCGGCCGCGCGCGCGCGGCGCAGATCCTTGTGCGGCAGGTCGAGCAGCTGCTGATCGTTCGTGTACGAATGGATCGTCGTCATCCAGCCGCGCGTGATCCCGAACGACTGGTGCAGCACCTTGGCGAGCGGCGCGAGACAGTTCGTCGTGCACGACGCGTTGGAGATGATCTGGTGCTTCGCCGGGTCGTACTGCGCGTCGTTGACGCCGAGGACGACCATCACGTCCGGCTTCTTCGCGGGCGCCGTGATGATGACCTTCTTCGCGCCGGCGGTGATGTGCTTGGCCGCGCCGTCGCGATCGGTGAAGAGGCCGGTCGACTCGAAGACGACGTCGACGCCGAGATCCTTCCACGGCAGCTGCGCCGGGTCGCGCATCGACAGGACCTTGAACTCGGCGCCGTCGACGGCGATCGTGTCCGCCGTGTTTTCGACCTTCGCGTGCAGGTTGCCCAGCACCGAGTCGTACTTCAGCAGGTGCGCCAGCGTGTGCGCGCTCGTGAGATCGTTGACGGCGACGAAGGTGATGTTCTTATCGCCCAGCGCGGCCCGCATGATGTTCCGGCCGATGCGGCCGAAGCCGTTGATTCCCACTCTGACAGGCATCGATGCCTCCCTTTTCCCCTGGCGACGTCACTCGCGTCCTGGAGAAACGTTTCATTCTACAATAGCTGTCCGCGATGTACCTCGCCTACAGCCTGCTCACGTTCGTCGTCTTCCTCGTCGTGTCGCCGTACTTCGTCTACCAGGCGATTCGCTACCAGAAGTACATCGGGAGCCTGCGGCAGCGCCTCGGCTTCCTGCCGATCACGTTCAACATCGACGGCGAGGAATCCATCTGGATCCACGCCGTTTCGGTGGGCGAGGCGCTCACGGCGCGGGCGCTGGCCGCCGATCTCAAGGCGCGCTACCCGCGCCTGCGCCTGTTTCTCTCGACGACGACGATCGCCGGGCAGCAGGTGGCGCGGCGCAGCCTGTCGGATCTCGACGCGGTGTTCTATTTCCCGTTCGACTGGACGTTCATCGTCCGACGCACGCTGAACCTGGTGAAGCCGCGGCTCTTCATCATGATGGAGACCGAGATCTGGCCGAACCTGCTGCGCGCGTGCCGCGCGCGCGGGGTGAAGACCGTCGTCATCAACGGCCGCATCTCCTCGCGCTCGTACCCGCGCTACCGGATGATTCGGCCCTTCTTCCGTCGCGTCCTCGACGATGTCGATCGCTTCTGCATGCAGAGCGACGAGTCGGCGCGCCGGCTGATCGATCTCGGCGCGGATCCCGCGCGCGTCACCGTGACGGGCAGCCTGAAGTTCGACGCGCTCGAGCTGCCGGCGGCGACCGTGCACGGCAAGCCGCGCGAGCGCGTGCTGCGCTTCTTCCGCATCTCAGTCAATCGCACCGTGCTCATCGCCGGCAGCACGATGAAGGGCGAGGAAGCCGCCGTGCTCCGCGCCTTCGCGCGCATCAAGGAAACGCAGCCGAACGCGCTCGCGATCCTGGCGCCGCGCCAGCCCGAGCGGTTCGGCGAAGTCGAGCGCCTCGCGCGCGACGCCGGCTTCGTGGCGATCCGCCGATCCGAGCTGCCGATCGACGCCGAGCCGCGCGCCGACGTCGTCGTCCTCGACACGATCGGCGAGCTGGCGCAGATCTACCAGCTCGCGACCGCGGTCTTCGTCGGCGGCAGCCTCGCCGATCACGGCGGCCACAATATCCTCGAGCCGGCGATGTTCGGCAAGCCGATCGTTTTCGGCCCGCACATGCAGAATTTCAAGGAGATCGCCGACGCGTTCCGGCGTCAGGACGCGGCCGTGCAGGTGCCGTCGGAGCGCGAGCTCGCCGACACGCTGCTGGCGCTCGTCACCGATCCGGTGCGGCGCGCGAGCCTCGGCGCGGCGGCGCGCGCGCTCGTCGAAGCCAATCGCGGCGCCAAGACCAAGACCCTCGCAGTGATTGGCGAGTTGCTCCCCGCATCCGGCGGGGGCGCCGTGGTCCGTCCCTTCCGACTGGTGCATTGATCGACACATTGAGCGCGGTGTACAGCGCGGCCGCCGCCCGGCGGCGGCGGTGGTACGCGCGCGATCCCTCGCGGCAGCGCCGGCTGGCGCGTCCCGTCGTCAGCGTGGGCAACCTGCGCGTCGGCGGCAGCGGCAAGACGCCGATGGTCGAATACATCGCGCGCGTGCTCCTCGAACACGGCGAGCGCCCGGCGATCCTCACGCGCGGGTACGCGCGGCGCGAGGCGAGCGACGGCGTGACCGTCGTGTCCGACGGGACGGCCGTGCGAGCCACGCTCGCCACGGCCGGCGACGAACCGCTGATGCTCGCGCGCGCGCTGCCCGGGGTCGTCGTGCTCGTCGGCGCGGATCGGCATCTGTCCGGCTGCCTCGCCGAGCGCCGGCTCGGCGCGACCGTTCACATCCTCGACGACGGCTTTCAGCATCTCGAGCTCGCGCGCGACATCGATCTGCTGCTCGCGTCGGAAGAGGACCTGGAGGATCGTCCGATGCCGGCCGGGCGGCTGCGCGAGGGAATCGCGGCCGCGGCCGTCGCGGACGCGGCGCTCGTCAACGCCGGGTACGACGCGGCCGCCGCGCGCATCGGCCGCGCGCTCGGCGTCCCGACGGTCTTTCGCGTGACGCGCGCGATTGGCGCGCCGCACATGATCACCGGCGATCGCGATTCGGTCGTCGTCCCGCCGAACGCCCGCGTGTTCGTCGTCAGCGGGATCGCGCGGCCCGATCGGTTCACCGCCGACATCATGTCGGCCGGATGGGATCTCGCCGGTGTGATGGAGTTCCGCGATCATCATCCCTTCAGCGACCGTGACGTGACGCGCATCAGAGCGGCCGCGCGGGCGGCCGCGTCGGCGATCGTGCTGACGACGGAAAAGGATGCCGTGCGGCTGATGGCGTGCGACCTTGGCGATCTTCCCATCGCGGCCGTGCCGCTCATCGTCGGCATCGAGCCCGCGGACGCGTTCCGGGACTGGCTGCTCGCGAAGCTTGCGGCGCACTCAGCACCCGGCACCCAGCACGGCACCCAGCACTCCGCACCCGGCACCCAGCACCCGAATCAATGAGGCACCAGCTCGAGTACCTCGCCGTCCGCACGCTGATCGCGTTCGTGCGCGTGATGCCGGGCTGGCTCGTTCGCGGGTGCGGGACGCTGCTCGGCCTGACCTTCTACGCGGTCGACGGCGTCCATCGCCGCGTCGCGCACCGGAATCTCGCGCTCGCGTTTCCGGCCCGTCCGGAGGCCGAGCGCCGCGCGATCGCGCGCGCCGCGTTCGCGCACTTCGGCCGCCTGCTGTTCGAGCTGCTGGAATTCAGCACGCTCACCAACGAACAGATGCTGGCGCGCGTCGAGTTCGACGGCGAGGATCGCTGCCGCCAGGCGTACGCCCAGGGCAAGGGCGTCCTGTTCATCGCCGGCCACTTCGGCTTCTGGGAGCTGCAGGCGATGGTGGAAGCGATTCGCCGCGAGCCGGTCACCGTGCTGGCGCGCGCGCTCGACAATCCGAAGCTCCACGAACTGCTCGAGCAGATCCGCGAGCGGACCGGCAACACGATCGTCTACCGGCAGGACACGATCCGCCGCGTGATGCGCGCGCTGCAGGCGGGACACGGCGTGGCCGTGCTGATCGATCAGCACATCTCGAGCCACGACGCGATCTCCGTGGACTTCTTCGAGCGCCCGGCCGCGACGACGCCGGCGATCGCCGCGCTCGCGCTGCGCACCGGTGCGCCGATCGTCCCCGTGTTCGCGCTCCCGCTCGGCGGCGGGCGCTATCGTATGATCTACGAACACCCCGTCGAGCCGCCGCCTGCCGATTCGGAAAATGCCGTCCGCGAGCTGACGCAGCGCTGCACCGACGTGCTGGAGATGTACGTGCGGCGCCATCCCGAGCTCTGGCTGTGGATGCATCGCCGCTGGCGCGACGACGGCCCGGCGGATATGTTCCACGGAGTGGAAGAAGTTGAAACTGAAAACTGAAAACCGAAAACAGAAAAGTTGGGACTGAGCGCTGACAGCCGAGAGCTGACAGCTGAAAGCTGAGCCCTGGATTGAAACGACTGGTGGTTCTGGCTCCGAACTGGCTCGGCGACGCCGTCATGGCGCTGCCGGCGATCGCCGATCTCCGCCGCGCGCTGCCGCAGGCCTCGATCGCGGTCGGGGCGCGTCCGGCGATTGCGCCGCTGTTTCGTCTCGTGCCCGCCGTGAACGAGACGATCGTGCTGGACTCCGGCCGGCCCGAAGGCCTGCGCTACGGCCTCGGATGGCGATCGCTGGGCGTCGAGCTCGCGGATCGGCAATTCGAGGCGGCGCTGCTGTTGCCGAATTCCATGCACGCGGCGCTGGCGGCAAACCGCGCCGCGATTCCCGAGCGCTGGGGGTACGCGACCGACTGGCGCGGACGGTTGCTGACGCGCGCGATCGAACCGCCGGCCGGTCTGCATCAGGTGGATTACTACCAGCATCTCGTTCACGCGCTCGGCTTCCCGGATGGTTCCGTCGAGCCGCGCGTCACGGTGCCGGACGCGGCGCGCGAGGCGGGACGACGGGCGTTGACGGAGGCGGGCTGGGACGGCCGGTCGCCGCTCGTCGCGCTCGCGCCCGGCGCGGCGTACGGCGGCGCGAAGAAGTGGTCGCCCGGGTCGTTCGCGGAACTCGCGGTCGCGCTCGCCGCCGACGGCGTGCGATGCGTGACGATCGGTGCCGCCGCGGACGCTGCGACGTGCGCGGAGGTGACGAGCGCTGCGGAGGTAGCGCGAGCCTTTCAGGCGAGCGGCCGCGGAATCATGAACCTCGCAGGCCGCACCGATCTCTCGACGCTGGCCGGCGTCCTCACACACTGCCGCGCGCTCGTGACGAACGATTCCGGCGCGATGCATTTCGGCGCGGCCGCCGGCGTCGCCGTCACCGCGGTCTTCGGCCCGACCAACGAGCACGCGACCCGCCCGATGGGCGACGCCCACGTCGTCGTCTCGCATTCCGTCTGGTGCCGGCCCTGCATGCTGCGCGAATGTCCGCTCGACCACCGCTGCATGCGCGGCGTCGGCGTCGCGCGCGTGCTCGACGCGGCGCGAAGGACCCTGTGACCCCTCGACCGGGCTCGGGGCAGGGCCGCCCGGCTGTCTTCCTCGATCGCGACGGCACGTTGCTCGAAGACGTCGGCTATCTCAAGAGCCTCGATGAGGTCTCGCTGTTTCCGTGGACGGTCGATACCATCCGCTCGCTGAATCGCGCGGGCCTGCCGGTCGTCGTCATCACCAATCAGGCGGGCATCGCCCGCGGCATGTTCGACGAAGCGTTCGTCAACGGGACGCATCGATATCTGTCGACGCTGCTGGAGAAGGGCGGCGCGCACATCGACGCGTATTACTATTGTCCGCATCATCCTGACGGCAAGGTCGCGCCCTACGCGCGCGCCTGCGAGTGCCGCAAGCCGGGGCGCGCCCTCGTCGATCGCGCGGCGCGGGATCTGGGACTCGATCCGGCGCGATCGTTCGTCGTCGGGGACACGTGGCTGGATATCGGACTCGGCCGCGCGGTCGGCGCGCGCAGCCTTCTCGTGCGCACCGGCGGCGGCGCCTGGTGGGCAGCGCGTCCGCACGCGACGCTCACGGCCGACGCCATCGTCGACAACCTCGCGGCCGCCGCGAGCTGGATTTTGGAAAAATGCTCATAGCCCGCTCAGTCCATCCGCTTCCCGGCGAATCCGAACGCAGGGACCGCCTCCTCGCGCTCGTCGACGGGTTTTCGAGCCGGCGCGTCCTCGTGCTCGGCGATCTGATCGCCGACGAGTTCATCTACGGCGAGGTGTCGCGCGTCTCGCGCGAGGCGCCGGTCCTGATCCTGAAGTACGACACGACGGAGATGGTGGCCGGCGGCGCGGGCAATGCGGCGAACAACGTCGCGGCCTACGGCGCGCAGGCGCGCCTGGTGGGTCTGGTCGGCACGGATCCGGAAGGGCGCCGGCTGCTGTCGAGTTTCCATCGCGGCGTCGACAAGGCGCACGTCGTTCGCGCGCGCGGCTACCGGACGCCGGTGAAGACGCGTATTCTGGCCGGCGGCGTGCACGCCGCGCGGCAACAGGTGGTCCGGATCGATCGCGAGCCGGGCTGGCCGCTCGATGCGTCCGTCAGCGTCGCGCTGGCGAAGAAGATCGGCCCCGCGCTCGAGACGTGCGACGCCGTCCTGCTGTCGGACTACGGATCCGGCCTCGTGACGCCGGCGCTCGCGTCGGCGATTCGCCGGGCGGTGGCGCAGCGTGCGCGCCGCCGCCCGATTCCGGTCCTTCTCGATTCGCGGTACCGGCTGCTCGACTACCGCGGCCTGACGACGTGCACGCCCAACGAGTCGGAGGTGGAGCAGGTGCTGGGCGTGCGGATCAACGACGATGCGCGCGCGCTCGAACGCGCGGGACGCGCGCTGCTGAAACGCACGCGCACGCAGGCCGTGCTCGTGACGAGAGGCAGCCGCGGCATGGCGCTCTTCCAGCCCGGGCAGGCGACCATTCACGTGCCGATCTTCGGATCCGACGAAGTGACCGACGTCACCGGCGCCGGCGACACCGTGATCGCGACCTTCGGTCTGGCGCTCGCGGCAGGTGCGTCGTTCTACGAAGCCGCGCGGCTCGCGAACTACGCCGGCGGCCTCGTCGTGATGAAGCGCGGCACGGCGACCGTGTCGGCGCGCGAGCTCGGCGACGCGATTGCGGGCGATCACGACACGTCGCTCGAGAATTGGTCTCAGGAAGGGCCGGCCCAGGGAAGACGGAGTAATTGAGAATTCAGAATTCAGAATTCAGAATGGGAGTCGTTCTTTCGGAGCAGGAGCTCGTCGCCGCCGTCGCGCGTGAACGTGCGGCCGGGCGGACGATCGCGTTCGCCAACGGCTGTTTCGATCTGCTGCACGTCGGCCACGTCCGCTACCTGCAGGGCGCGGCCGCGGAAGCCGATCGCCTGATCGTCGCCGTGAACGACGATCGATCCGTGGCGGCGCTGAAGGGCGAGGGCCGGCCGATTCTCCCGGCGTCCGATCGCGCCGAGCTCGTCGCGGCGCTGCGCGGCGTGGACTTCGTCGTCGTGTTCGCCGATCCGAACGTCGAGCGGCTCCTGAATCTGCTCAAGCCCGACGTCCACTGCAAGGGCACGGACTACACCGTCGACTCGGTGCCCGAGCGCGCCGTCGTCCAGGCGTACGGCGGCCGCACGGCGATCGTCGGCGATCCCAAGCACCACGCGACGCGCGAACTGTTGGCGCGCATCCGGACCAACGACTAACGACCAACGACTAACGACCAACGACCAACGACCAACGACTATTGAATCGCATCCTTCTCGTCCGCCTCGGCGCCCTTGGCGACATCGTCCACGCGATTCCGGTCGCCGCGGCGCTGCGCCGCGCGTTTCCGGCGGCGCGGATCGACTGGCTGGTCAGCGCCAAGCATCGCGCGATCCTGGACCTTGTCCCGATCATCGATCGCCGGCTGGTTCTGGGGACGGGTGACCTGGGGACGGGTCTCGGGATTCTTCGGCGCCGAGACCCGTCCCCAGGTTACCGAGACCTGTCCCCAGGCTGGCTCGCGGCGATCCGCGAGCTGCGGCAGTCGCGGTACGACGTCGCGATCGATCTGCAGGGCTTGATCAAGTCCGCGGTGCTCGCGCGCAGCTCAGGCGCGGCGCGCGTCATCGGCTTTTCGTCGCGCTACGCGCGTGAAGGGCTCGCGCGCTGGTTCTACACCGAGGCGGTCGATCCCGGCCGCGGCGGATTGTTCGACGCCGGCGAAACGCGGCACGTCGTCGAGCTGAACCTGCTGCTGCTCGGGCCGCTCGGCGTCACGGTGGGGAAGCCGGAGTTTCCGATCGAGCCCGTCGACTCCGACGTCGCGCGGTGGGCGAGCGAGCAGTCGAAAGGGCGGTACGCGCTCGTGAATCCAGGCGCCGCGTGGCCGAACAAGCGCTGGCCGCCCGCGCGGCTGGCCGCCGTGGCGTCGGCGCTGCGCGATCGTCACGGGCTGACGTCGATCGTGCTGTGGGGACCGGGCGAGGAGTCGCTCGCGCAGGAAGTCGTCGCGGGGTCGCACGGCGCCGCCGTCCTCTCGCCAAAGACGACGATCGGCGATCTCGTCGCGCTTTCGCGCGGCGCGGCGCTCATGATCTCCGGCGACACCGGCCCCACGCACATTGCCTCAGCGGTCGGCACGCCGCTCGTCGGCATCTTCGGTCCGACGCGGCCCGCGCGCAACGGTCCGCTGTCGCCGCTCGACGTCGCGGTCTCGCGCGACGACATCTGCAAGTGCCATCACCGGCGCCGCTGCACGCTGGATCGCATGTGCCTGCTCGACATCGAGGTGGACGAAGTGCTGTCGGCGGTCGAGCGGCGCCTCGCGGCCGGGCGGGACCGTGGCTGATCCAGTCTCGCCGGTGAAGCCGATGAGCGCTCGCCTCGCCGAAGCGCTTGCGCGAAGGCGGGTGGGATCGGGCTTCGTCTTCGGCGCTCTCGTGCTCGTGCTGGCGCGGCCGACACTGGCATCGCTCGTTGCCGGATTGTCCATCGCGGCGTGCGGGGAAGGGCTCCGTATCTGGGCGGCCGGGCATCTGAACAAAGCCCGCGAAGTGACCTCGTCCGGCCCCTACCGCTGGTTCGCGCATCCTTTATATATAGGGTCGTCGATCATGGGCGCCGGCCTCGCCGTCATGTCGGCGAACATCGTCGCAGCCGTGCTGATCGCGATCTATCTCGCGACGGCGCTGACGGCGGCGATCCGGATCGAGGAAGCGTTTCTCCGCGCGAAGTTCGGCGACGGATACGATCGCTACCGGCGCGGGACGAACGACCAACGACCGACGACTGACGACCACCGCCGCTTCAGCATCGCGCAAGCCATCGCGAACGGCGAGCACCGGACGGTGATGGGCGTCGCGGTCGCGGTATTGCTGCTCCTTCTGAAGGCAACGTATAATGGCTTGTTTGGGTGGACGGGCGGACCGTGACCGTGTGACTGGGGCGGTTAGCTCAGTGGTAGAGCACCGGCTTTACACGCCGGCTGCCACAGGTTCGAATCCTGTACCGCCCAATCCAGCAATTCCGCAATCGTTCTTGGGGTCGTAGTTCAGTTGGCTAGAACGCTGCCCTGTCACGGCAGAGGCCGCGGGTTCGAGTCCCGTCGACCCCGCCAACTTTCCCAGTGGTGACGACAGCTCGAGAGGAGAGCACGTGCCCTCCTCTCGAGCTGCTGCGTCCAGGTCGCACCAGGCGGCGGGTCAGCGGCCCGCGCGTCCCGACCACATCGGGAATCCCTTCGCGTCGCGGAACGTCATCGTCTCCGATCCCTTCTTGATCTCACGCACGACCAGCACCTCGCCGCCGGCGACCGTGGCCTTCGCGCCGATGACCTCGATCTGATCCCCTTTCGCCAGCGCGAACTTCTTCTGCGTCATGTAGCGGGTCGGGCCGAGCGCGAGGTTGAGCGTCTCGCTCGACGTCTTGAGCGTGAGATGCGTGCCGGCCCCGGGCCCCGAGCCGGTGACGCTCCGCACGTCTTCGATGGTCCCCGTCACGGTCACTTCTTTGGCGATATCGTAGTGAACCGGTCCCTGGCCCCTTCCCGCGCCGCGCTGTGCCGCCGCGCGGTTGGCGCCCAGGAGCAGTACCGCCGCGAACAATACGAACAACCGCGCCGATCTTCCGATGCTCATGTGAATCTCCCTGCTCCCTTTATTGCGCTTCCACGTTCGATTAGACCCGGCGCTCGATCGAGCCGAGCGCGCGACGCAGTTTGGCGTCGGCTTCCGTCGCCACGGCGTTCAGAGCGGGATTGTCGCCGACGATTCCCAACGCGGCCAGCGGCGCCATCGCCGCGATGACGCTCTCGCCTGGCCGCGTCTCGTAGACGATCACGTTGCACGGCAGCAGCAGGCCGATGTCGATCTCCGCCTGCAGCGCGCGATCGGCCAGCGGCGGATTGCACGCGCCGAGAATGACGTACTTGCGGAAGTCGCGATCGAGCTTCGCGCGCAGCGTCTGCTTGACGTCGATCGTCGTCAACACGCCGAACCCTTCACCCTTGAGCGCCTCGGTCGCGCGTTCGACGGCCGCTTCATACGTGAGCGGCACGGTGATCCTCAACCCATAGGCCGTCTGTTCCATGTGGTGTCTCCTCGTTCCCCAAGAAATCGGTCCCGGCGGGTCCCAATCCCATAGATGCAGGCGCGCCGGGTTTCGTCACACGCCAGGCGCGCCGCCGTCACCTTTTCGCGCTCTCGGCATCCTTCCAGCAGGAATCGATTTCACTGAGGAGAGGCCCGATGATGCGTGTCAACGAAGCCAGCTGGGATCGCGCCGTGAGAATGCTTGCAGGAATCGTGCTGTTGTTCGTCGCGTGGGACGGCCTCGTGTCCGGCGTCCCCGGCATCGTGAGCGCCGTTGCCGGCGTCGTGGCGCTCTCGACGGGAATCGTCGGCTGGTGTCCCGCGTATACGGCCGCCGGCCTGTCGACGAGGCGAGCCGCGACTGCCGGGCACTGTCCGCACTGCGAATCTCTGAACGAGCGCTGAAGGAATCCGCCGCCATGACGGCACAGCACTACGATGTCGTCGCATTCGGCGCGCACCCCGATGACCTCGAGGTCGTCATGGCCGGGACCGCGGTGAAGCTGGTGTACCAGCAACTGTCGGTGCTGTTCGTGGATCTGTGCGACGGCGAGCCGGCCGCGGTTCGTCTTCGACGCGACGCCGCCGCACGAGATCGATCGGCTCTTCTTCGGGCATTGCCGCATGGAGCCCGCCTGGGATCGGTTCGACTTCGCGGTCGATGTGTCTGATGTCTACGAGACGAAGCTGGCGTCCGTGCAGGTCTACGACTCCATCTTCAGGGTACACGTCTTTCCGGGCTCGGCTCGGCGCCGGTTTCGCGGCAGGAATCTGCCGGCTATCCGCGAACACGACCAAAAACGTGCCAAAATCCAGCCGGCATCTGGCTTGCGATGCCGGAGAACTTCAGGGTGATTTGGCCGCTCTGGCGGCGTAAAGTAACAACACGCAGGAGGCTTCAGATGTTGAAACGCATGCTCGTCGCAGTAATGATGCTGGCAGTGTCCGCAGGGGTGGCTCAGGCGCAAACCGTGAAGAAGGAACCCATCAAGCCAACGTCGGCCGCCGACGCCAAGAAGATGTTCGACTCCTACTGCGCCGTCTGTCACGGCAAGGACGGCAAGGGGGGCGGCCCCGCCGCCAAGGCGCTTGCGAAAGCGCCGGCGGACCTGACGAAGCTCAGCGCACGCAACAACGGCACGTTCCCCGACGTCCACGTGCGGCGCTACATCGAAGGGTTGGACGAAGTCGCGGCGCACGGCTCGCGCGACATGCCGATGTGGGGCGATCTCTTCCGTTCGCTGAACCGCGACACGGCGCAGATCCGCATCGCGGGGCTCGCGGAATACCTGAAGGCGATGCAGCAGTAACCCGCGGTGGCCGCAGGGACGTGGTTCTCAGGGCGCGTACTGCATCATCGCCATGAAGCCCATGTCCATGTGGAACTGCTGGTGACAGTGAAAGAGCGTGGGGCCGGGGTGGATGGCGGGCACATCCACCTCGACCTGTTTCCAGGCCGGCACGACGACGACGTCCTTCATGATCCCGGACATCGGTGTGCCGTCGACGCGGACCACTTCGAACGTGTGCCGGTGCAAGTGGACCGGATGCCCGTCGGCGCTCTGATTGTCGAACGTCCAGCGATAGCGCTTGTTCGCGCGGACGACAATCGGTGGCGTTTGCGGAAATGATTTCCCGTTGATCGTCCAGTGGTGGCCGTCGCCCGTGGGCCGGATCACCAGCGTGAGCCGCTCGTCCGGCTCCGGCACCGCGTCAGCCCCTCCGAACAGACCGTAGTCCCACGCGAACGGCGCGATGCGATCCCACTGCGGCGCGCCCTGCTGGCCCGCGTACTCGATCGCGATGCCCATTCCGCCGGTGCGCCACTCCGTCTTCAGTTCTCCGAGGATCCAGACGCCGGGCCGGTTCATCTCGACGACCGCGTCCACGCGCTCGCCGGGTCCGAGCTCGAGGACCGGAACGTGTTTCGGCACGGGCACGGGATTTCCGTCGAGCGCGACGACCTGGAACAGATGTCCCGGCAGCGCGAGACGATGGTGCAGTGTCGCGCTCGCGTTCACGATGCGGAAGAGAACGCGCTGCGATGCGCGCACGCGGACGGGCTCGCCCGCGCCGAGCATCTTGCCGTTGATCGTGAAGTACTTGAAGTCGACGTCCATCCCGCCCTGCTCGACGAACCGCGGCTCCCACTCGTGCAGCAGGATCGGGACTTCCTGATCGTACGCGCCTGGCTGGCCGTCGGCGTCGACGACGATCATGCCGAACTGGCCCGTGTACGTTCCTCTCTTGAGGTTCGTGCCCGCCATCGCGTGACTGTGATACCAGCGCGTGCCGGCCGGGTCCGGCGTGAACGTGTAGCGCCGGCGGCCGTTGCCGGGAACCGGCGGCGTGCCCTCTTCCATCGATCCGTCCACTTCCGACGGAATGTGGAACCCATGCCAATGGACGAGCTCGTCGTCTTTTGTGTCGTTGAACACGTCGACCGTCACCGGTTTGCCGAGCCGCGCGCGAAGCAGCGGCCCGGGCACCTGGCCGTTGTAGCCGATCGTCTTGATCGATCGCTTCGGCGCGATGTCCAGCGTGACGGGCGCGATTCGCAGCGTGATGTCCGCGTCGCCGGCCGGCGGCGTCGCGGGCGCGGAAGGAGGATGCTCGTGCTGCGCGAGCGCGACCGCGGTCGTGGAAATCCAGCCGGCCGATAGCGTCAGAAACCGCCGACGGTGCATTCACTCACCGTAACACGGACACTGGCGACCGGCAACGCGATCGAATCCGCTCTGACGTGAGTGATTCCGCGTCGGCGTCAGCGCGACGTCATGACGACCAGGATGTTGTCGATCGTCCCGATCGCCACGGCGGCGAACAGCGCCCAGGCACCGGACGCGACCAGCGCCGGCGATTCGAGATACAGCCCGGCCGCGAGCGACGGCACGCCGGCCGTCCATCCCGCGAACACGATCGCCTGCAGCGTGCGGTCGCGCGTCGTGAGCGGCGAGGGCGGCGGCGTCTTGAAGTGGCTGCGCACGTACGCCCAGTACCACGACGCGAGCGGCAGCAGCCGCGCTTCCATCGCGACGACCATCTGCGACAGAAAACCCAGCAGGCCGAACACGCCGTACGCGGCGGCAAGGGGCAGCGTGCGCGACGACATCGGCATGACGAGCAGCGTGACGCCGATGGCGGCCGCCGTCAGCAGCGAGACGCCGGCGGCGGCGGCGTGCAGCACGCCGAAGTCGATCCGCGGCGCGGCCGGCGGTTTCGGCGCCGGCGATCGCACCATCCAGATCACGTGGCCGGCAAAGGCCGCGAGCCCGGCCACGATCAAGCCGCCGAACAACAACGTCCAGGCGCTTCCAAAGAGCAACGACACGAACAGGCCGAGGACGCCGGTCTCGAGCAGCACCGCGCTCGCGAACGTCGATCGGCCGGCCGGCATCCTCGACGGCAGCGCCATCGGCAGCATCCGGTACCCGACGCCGACGACCATCATCGTCGCCCAGCCGAGCGCCGCGAGATGCGCGTGCGCGTAGACGTTCGACAGCACGTAGCCCGGCAGGAAGTGGTGCGTCTTGTCGAAGCCGATCAGCAGTCCCATCGACGCGGCGAGCATGAAGTTGACGCACGCGAACGTGATGTGGAGCTTGACCGGCGTGCCGGCGCCGGCCGACCTGATGTCGTGCGCGACGCGGCTCACGACGTAGAACGCGCCGGCCGCCACGGTCGCGGCGGACCACGCCATCCCGTCGTAGCGCTGCAGCCAGAAGTGGCTCACCATCCCGGCGAGGCCGACGACGGCAAAGCCGTACGCGACGTAATCGGCGCGGCGGGCGGGCATCGGCATCTGCAGCGCCGCCGGCCCGACGATGTAGATCGCGCCGAGGATCGAGAAGGTGATCCAGCCGAGCGTGACGAGGTGCACGAGGCCGACCATCCAGGAGTGATAGAAGAATCCGGCGACCGCGCGCGGCCACCATGCGGCGAGGAAGCACGCGAGCGCGAGCGAGACGTGGGCCGTGCCGAGGTAGAGCAGCGGGACCGCCTGCGCCGGGATCAGAAGACGCGGCGACGTGATCCGCAGCGCGCCGGCGTTCATGCGTGATTCACGATCGGCTCGGTGACCTCGTTCGGCACGTAGGCGCAGAGCGGATCGGACGCCATCACGGCGCCGGTCGCGGCGAACGCGCGCGATCGCGAGCCGCCGCAGATCGCGCGGAAGCGGCAGCGCCCGCAGTTGCCCATCAGCGCGTTGGGATCCCGCAGACGCGTGAACACGTCGTCGGTCCGATACACGTCGGCCAGATTCATCGTCCGGACGTTGCCGCGCTGGACCGGCAGGAAGCCGCTCGGACAGATGTTGCCGACGTGATCGACGAAGACGAAGCCGTTGCCGTCGCCGACGCTTCGCGGCGCGCGCAGCTGGCGCTTGCGTTCGACCGAATGCGTCGGCAGGCCTTGCGCCAGCCGCGCGTGATCGCGCTCCCAGACGATGCGCTGGTAGTGCGGCGCTTCGGTGGTCTTGATGCCGAAGGGCGACGTCAGCGACAGGTCGTACAGGAAATTCAGGACGCGCTCGCACTCCTCGGCCGAGATCTGATCCAGGCTCGCGCCGCGGCCGGTCTGAATGAGGAAGAACAGCGCCCACAGCGTCACCGGCAGATGCATCATGCGATCGGCCATCGCCTCGAGATACGGCAGCGTCAGCTTGCTGATCGTCGAGTTGATCTGGAGCGGCAGCCCGAGATCGAGCGTGGACTCGATGATCCGCATCGTCCACGCGTGCGAGCCGCGCACGCGGCGGAAGGCGTCGTGCGCTTCCGGCGTCGGGCCGTCGAGGCTCACCGCCACGCGCGAGAGCCCGGCGTCCTTGAGCTCGGCGAGCCGCGCGCGCGTCGCGGCCGCCGTCCCGCTCGGCGTCAGCGCGACCGTGAGCCCGGCGCTCGACGCGTAGCCGACGAGCTGCGCGAGATCCGGCCGCCGCATCGGATCGCCGCCGGTGAGGACGAACAGCGGCGGGGGGGCCTGCCCCGAGCTTGTCGAGGGGCCGCCGATGGCGCGCACCTGATCGATCAACCGGAATCCTTCCTCGGTGGTCAGCTCGTGCGTATCGCGACACGGGATCGCGTCCGCGCGGCAGTGGACGCACGCGAGCGCGCACGCCCGGGTCACTTCCCAAATCACGAGAAACGGCGCTCGGTCGAAATCGAACGCCGGACGCGCAGCGGGTTTCGGCAACGGGGTCATCAGTCTCCTCTGGTCACCAGTCTCATGCGAACGGGTGGCTCGCCGGTATGACGGGCGTCACCTAGCGAAAAACGGGCCACCTTTTCATGTGGCCCCGGATTTGCGACTTGTCTGTCGTTGCGACGCTGTACGACGCGATCCCGGTCATCGAACGGGGGAATTTCCCCATCCGGCTGCGCATCTTTCCGGGAATCCGGCAACAGCTTATGGCCCGGGTCATAGGGCCGTAACCGGCCCCGTTTCATGCTGCCAGTAGAGAGCCGATGACGATTCCGATTCGCTTCCCCGACGTCGACCACTGGAAGGCGCAGGTGAAGTGTCAGAGCGCGTGTCCGGTGAACACCGACGCGGGCCGCTACGTGCAGCTTATCGCGGACGGCCGGGACGAGGACGCCTTTCTGGTGGCGCGCGCGCCGAATCCGTTCGCGTCGATCTGCGGACGGGTCTGCGCCGCGCCGTGCGAGGACGCGTGCCGCCGGGGCGCGATCGACGGCGCGGTCGCGATTCGCGCGCTGAAGCGCTTCGTCACTGAGAAGTACGGCGCCGAGTCGACGCGCCCCGACACGCAGGATCGCCTGCGCGACGAGCCGATCGCGGAAGGCAATCGCTACGTCAATCAGACGCCGCTGAAGCTGTTCAGAAACGCGGGCGAGGCCTCCGCGAAGGGAAGCCGACGCAAGGTCGCGATTGTCGGCGCCGGACCGGCGGGTCTGTCGGCGGCGAACGATCTCGCGCTGCTCGGCTACGACGTGACCGTGTTCGAGGCCGCCGCGGAACCGGGCGGCATGGTCCGCTTCGGCATTCCCGAGTACCGGCTCCCGCGGACGCTGATTCGCTCCGAGATCGAAAAGATTCTCGGCCTCGGCGTCCAGCTCAAGCTGAACACGCCGCTCACGTCGTCGTTCGGCCTCGCGCAGCTCGAGGCGCAGGGGTTCGACGCGATCTTCCTCGGCGTCGGCGTCTCGAAAGGCCGCGACCTCGACGTGCCCGGCGTCGAGCTCGACGGCGTCGTCAAGGCCGTCGACTACCTGCTCAACGTCAACCGCGGCTATCGCATGGATCTCGGCCGGCGCATCGTCGTCATCGGCGGCGGGTTCGTTGCGTTCGATGCGGCGCGAACCGCGATGCGCGAAGGCGGGACGGCGGACGAAGGCGCGGCCGCGGCCGCCGAGGCGCGCGTGAAGGAAGCGCTGGACTCCGCCCGCGCGGCGATTCGCGGCGGGGCGCGCGACGTGACCGTCGTCTCGCTCGAGAACTTCGACGAGATGCCGGTCCTGCGCACGACGCAGGGCCACGAGGAGTTCGAAGAGGCGCGCAAGGAGGGCGTGAAGTTCGTCACGCGCCGCGGCGCGGCGAGGTTCGTCGGATCAGGACGCGTGCAGACGATCGATCTGCGGCGAGTCACCGCCGTGTTCGACGCCAACGGCCGCTTCGCCCCGCAGTACGACGACAGCGATCTGATCGCGATCGACGCGGACTCGTGCATCCTCGCGATCGGCCAGAAGCCGGACCTCTCGTTCCTCACGCCGGCCGACGGCATCACGCTGACGCCCGGCGGCACGATCCGCATCGACGCCGACACGCTCGCCACGTCCGCGCCCGGCGTGTTCGCCGGCGGCGACGTCGCGTTCGGTCCGCGCAATCTGATCGAAGCGGTTGCCAACGGCAAGCGCGCCGCGCGATCGATGCACGCGTACCTGTCGCGTAGCGCGAGGCTTCAGCCGAGCGAAACGATCGACATCGAGCATCTGCCGTCGCGCGCCTACCGGATGATCGCGGGCTTCGAAGCGCTCGACCGCGAGGCCGCGCCGACGCTCGACGTCGGACGCCGCACCGGCATCGCGGAAGTGGAAACCGGTTACGACGAGCGCGAGGCGCGGGAGCAGGCGGCGCGCTGCCTCGTCTGCCACGTGCAGACGATCTACGACCCCGAGAAGTGCGTCATCTGCAACCGCTGCGTCGACGTCTGCCCGGAGTACTGCCTCGCGTTCGTGCCGATCGATCAGCTCGACCTGGACGCCGGCGCGCGCGCGTCGCTCGTCGCCCGCGCTGAAGGTGACGGGATGCCGCTCGCCGCGATGGTGAAAGACGACGAGCGGTGCATCCGGTGCGGGCTGTGCGCCATCCGGTGCCCGACCGACGCGATGACGATGGAGCGATTCACGATCACGGAGCAGCTATGACCGAACACGCAGTCGATCGGCGGGACTTCATCTTTCGCGTCGGCACCGGCGCCGGCATCGCGGCGATCGTGTATCAGGCGTCGGCGTCGCTGCGGTCGCTCGTGCCGAACGTCTCGTACGACGCGCCGACGACGGTCAAGCTGGGCCCCGTCGCTGAATTTCCGGACGGCCTGAAGTTCCTGCCCGACGAGCGGCTCTTCGTGTTCCGCGAGGGCAACACGTTCCACGCGATCTCGGCGGTGTGCACGCACCTCGGCTGCACCGCGCGCGCCGAGGCGCTGCCGTCGCCGGAGGCCAAAGAGATCGGCGGGAAGTCGCTCCGGCTGACGCACCGGTTCCAGTGTCCGTGCCACGGATCGAAATACAACGGCGACGGCTCGAACGTGTCCGGTCCGGCGCCGAAGCCGCTGGCCTGGTACCACCTGTCCCTCGCTTCCGACGACGGGCAGCTCGTCGTCGATCTCGCGCACGAAGTCGAGCACGACTTCCGGCTCACGGTGTAAGGCCATGGCCAAGCCGACAACGTCTTCAGGCGTCCAGCGTTCGACCGCGACCGCGCCCGGCGTGCACCCGCGTCCGTTCTGGAGCGTGCGGCCGCAGACCGATCGCCAGTCGGGCGACGCGATCGTCTCCAACTTCCTGCTGCACTGGTTCCCGGCCAAGACCTGCAAGCCGTCGATGAACTGGACGTACTCGTTCTGGCTCGGGACCATGTCGGCCGCGCTCCTGCTGCTGCTCGTGCTGTCGGGCGGGCCGCTGCTGTTCCTCTACGTGCCGTCGGTCGAGCGCGCGTACGCGTCGATCAAGGACATCGAGTTCGCGGTGACGTTCGGATCGTGGATCCGGTCCGTGCACCGCATGGCCGCGCACCTCATGGTCGCCGCCGTGTTCCTGCACCTCGTCCGCGTCTTCCTGACGGGCGCCTACAAGAACGGCATCGGTCAGGGACAGCGGCGCGAGTGGAACTGGCTCATCGGCGTGGCGATGCTGCTGCTCACGCTGCTGCTCTCGTTCACCGGATATCTGCTGCCGTGGGATCAGCTGGCGTACTGGGCGGTGACGGTGGGCACGAACATCGCGTCATCGATTCCGGTAATCGGGCCCACGGTGCGCGAGCTGCTGCTCGGCGGCCGCGCCATCGATCAGCCGACGCTGATTCGCTTCTACGTGCTGCACGTGATCGTGCTGCCTGGCGCGCTCGGCGGGTTGTTCCTCTATCACATGTGGCGCGTCCGCAAGGACGGCGGTCTCGCCAAGGCGGACTCGGTCGCGCTGCTCGGCGATCGGATCGAGACCGCGCCGGTCAAGACGAAGACCTATACGCTGCTCGGCGTCGCGCGCGGGACTGCACCGACGGTGCGCGCGTCCACGATTGAAGCGCCGGACCTGACCGTGAACTCGGTTCCCGATCTGACGCGGCGCATCGCCATCGTCGTGCTGGGCACGATCGCCCTGCTCAGCCTGTTCGCCGTCTACGTGCGATCGCCGCTCGAGGAAGCGGCCAACGCGCTCGTCACGCCGAATCCGGCGAAGGCGCCCTGGTACTTCCTCTGGCTGCAGGAAATCGTCACCGACACGACCGTCCGGATCGGCTCGTTCACGATCAACGGCGCGTTCATCGGCGGCGTCGTGCTGCCCGGACTGCTGGTCACGCTGCTCACGGTGTGGCCGTGGATCGACAAGAGTCCGCTGGCCGCCGCCGGCGTCTGGTTCCCGCGCACGCGTCGCGCGCAGAACACGGCGTTCCTCGCGATTGTCGGGATCGTGATCGTGTTCACGTTGATCGGCACCTTCTGCCGTGGACCGTACTGGAACCTCTACTGGCCGTGGCAGGCGTGGCCGGAGATACCGACACGGTTGTGATTGGGTGATTGAGTGATTTGGTGATTGGGTGATTTGACATGGAGCAGCGCACCACTTCCCCGTATCCGCGGCTCGACAAGCCCGTGCTGGCGGTTGTCGGGCTCGTGCTCGTCCTGGGCGCGGTGCTGTTCACGATCAACGACCGCGAGCACGAGTGGCGCTACTACCAGTACCAGTTCCGCCGCGTCGTCGCGGACAAGCTCGGCGCCGAGAAAGCGCGCACCGTGCCGTCGGGCCTGCAGCAGATCTGGGTGCCGTCGCTCGGCCACGCGGACCGCTGCGTCACGTGTCACCAGGCGGTGGCCTGGAACGGTTTCGAGGCCGCCGAGGAACCGTACCGCACGCACTCCGCGGAGCCGCTGAAGAACCATCCGATCGAGAAGTTCGGGTGCTCGTCCTGCCACGGCGGCCAGGGGTGGGCCGTGGACGTCGGGCCCGCGCACGGCCCGGTCGAGCATTGGGAAGAGCCGCTGCTCGGCCGCCAGCTGGGCACCGAGTACTCGCTCGTCGACAACAAAGCGGCGCTGATGCAGATGAACTGCAACACGTGTCACCGCTACGACCGCGAGACCAAAAGCGCCGATTTCATCAACCTCGCGAAGGCGATCGTGAACGCGAGAGGCTGCCGCGCGTGCCACGTGATCAACAGCCGCGGCGGCACGATCGGTCCCGATCTCACCTTCGTCGGCGACAAGGCGCCGGAACAGTACGAGTACGGCCGGTTGTCGGGGCAGAAGACGGCGTTCGCGTGGCACGTCGCGCACCTGAAGGATCCGCGCGCGCTCGTCGCCGACACCGTCATGCCGAACTTCAACCTGACGACGAAGGAAGCGCAGGCGCTCGCGATCCTGATCCTGTCGTGGCGCAAGTCGCCGGTGCCGGCCGCGATGGTACCGGGCACGCCGCGCACGGATCCACAGACCGCCGACGAGCGCGCGGCGGAAGAGGCGATGAAAGCCGGGCCGGGCGCGTGGTTCGTCAAGACCGGCTGCTTCGTCTGCCACTCGATCGCCGCGCTCGGCGTGAAGAGCCCGGCGCAGATCGGTCCCGATCTCTCGACGGCCGTGGACGACGTGCAGAGCCGGTTCGGACGCACCGTCGACGACTTCCTCGCATCACCGACGGGCACGATGTCGGTCGTGCTGTCGCGCCAGATCGTCCTCACGCCGGCGGAAAAAGCGATCGCGGTGCAGAAACTGCGCGAAGCGTTCGCGGAATACCAGAAGCAGAAGGCCGCGGTGAAAACGGTCGCGGCCAGAAGTCATTGAGCACTCACAGACGCTGTTCATCCAAGGAGCGCATATGAAGTCGACGAAAGTCATCTGGGGAAGCGCGGCGCTGATGGTCCTGGCGCTGCCGGCCATCGGCTGCGCGCCGAGCGCGCCGGCCGGCGCGAAGAGAACCGCGGCGGGCGCGTCCGACATCGCCGTCGCCGCGCAGAAAACGTTCGTCGCGCCGGGCGACCTGGACGAGTACTACATGTTCGCGTCCGGCGGGCACTCCGGCAACGTGTACGTGTACGGCATCCCGTCGATGCGTCACCTCAGCACGATTCCCGTCTACTCGCCGTACCCGGCCACCGGCTACGGCTTCGACGACGACAGCCGCAAGATGCTGGGCAATCTCACGTGGGGCGACGTGCACCATCCGTCGCTGTCGGAAACCAACGGCGACTACGACGGCCGCTGGCTCTTCGTCAACGACATGAACGGCCGCATCGCGCGCATCGATCTCCGCGACTTCAAGACGAAACAGATTCTCGGGCCCGTCGCGAACATTTCCGGCAACCACTCGGGCGCGTTCGTCACGCCGAACACGGAATACGCGATGATGGGCACCCGCTTCTCGATTCCGATTCCGAAGGGCACCGTCGTGCCCATCGAAAAATACGCGACCGAATACAAGGGCGTCGTCGCCGGCGTGAAGATCGACAAGACCTCCGGCGAGATGTCGCTCGGCTGGGAAGTCATGCTGCCGCCGTTCGACTTCGACCTCGGCGACGCGGGCAAGAAAGTCTCGGACGGCTGGATGTTCTGGACGTCGTACAACGCCGAGCGCGCGACCGGCAAGCTCGAGGTGACGGCGTCGCAGCGCGACCGCGACTACATCGCCGCGGTCGACTGGCGCGCGGCCGAGAAGGCGATCGCCGACGGCAAGGGCGACATGATCGGCGGCGTCAAGGTCATCGATCCGAAGAAAGTGCCGGGCATCGTGTACCTGATGCCCTGCGGCAAATCGCCGCACGGCGTCGACGTTGCGCCGAACGGCAAGTGGATCGTCGGATCGGGCAAGCTGCAGGGCGTCACGACGGTCTTCAACTTCGAGAAGATCCAGACCGCGATCCGCAACAAGGACTTCACGGGCGAGGAAGACGGCATCCCGGTCCTGAAGTACGAATCGATCAAGGAAGCCGAAGTGACCGTCGGCCTCGGGCCGCTGCACACGCAGTTCGGCCCGGACGACTTCGCGTACACGTCGCTCTTCGTCGACAGCGCGATCGCGAAGTGGAAGCTCGGGACATGGGAAGTTGTTGATAAGGTCCCGATGTCGTACTCGATCGGCCACCTCGCCGCGGCCGAGGGCGACACGGTGTCGCCGGACGGCAAGTACCTCGTCGGCCTGAACAAGCTGTCGCACGGCCGCCATCTCTCGGTCGGGCCGTCGCAGCCCGAGTCCTCGCAGCTGGTCGACATCAGCGAGGAGAAGATGAAGCTGCTGTACGACGCGTTCACGGAGCCCGAGCCGCACTACGCGCAGATCGTCAAAGCCGACAAGCTGCACCCGATCGAGGTGTACCCGAAAGAGGAGAACAAGCACCCGCTCGCCGTGTGGGACGTGAAGGACACGGGCGTCACGCGCAACGGCACGAACGTCACCGTGAAGGCCGTGCTCGTGCGCTCGACGATCACGCCGACCTCGGTGACGGTGAACCAGGGCGACACGCTGACGGTCGCGATCACGAACATCGAGCAGACGACGGACGAGCTCCATGGCTTCGGGCTGCTCGACTACAACATGAACGTCGTCGTCGATCCGGGCGAGACCAAGACGTTCACGATCAAAGCCGACAAGCCGGGCGTGTTCCCGTACTACTGCACGAATTTCTGTTCGGCGCTGCATCAGGAGATGCAGGGGTACTTGATCGTCAACAAGAAGTGAGAAGGCAGAAGGCAGAAGGCAGAAGGCAAAAGGCAAAAGGCAAAAGGCTGACGGAGACTCAGGGAGCAGGTTATGACCATCGTTCAACGCACGAATCGCTTCTTCGAGCTGTCGCTCAATCTGCGCGAGCGGGCGCTCGTGGTCGTGGCCGCGCTGTTGCTCGGCTCGGTCTACCTGCTTCCGCTCTGGAACCTGACGATGTTCGCGCCGCAGTACCCCGACGGGCTGCGCATGAACATCTACAGCTACAAGCTCGAGGGCGGGAACGCGGGGCAGGACGTCAAGGAAATCAACGTGCTCAACCACTACATCGGCATGAAGGATCTCGCGGCGGAGGACTTCACCGAGTTCAAGTGGATGCCGTTCGTCGTCGGCGCCATCGGCCTGCTGTGTCTTCGCACGGCGGCGCATGGACGCATGATGGATCTCGTCGACGTCACCGTGCTCTACACGTACTTCGCGGCGTTTTCGTTATGGTCGTTCGGGTACAAGTTGTACAGCTACGGCCACAGCCTGGCGCCGACCGCCGCGGTGAAGGTCGCGCCGTTCATGCCGCCGATGTTCGGCCACAAGAAGCTCGCGAACTTCGATGTCTACTCGTATCCCGCGGCGGGCTCGTACCTGCTGACCCTGGTGGTCGTGTTGCTGGTCGCGGCGCTGTGGCTCGCGTGGCGCGACGATGCGCCGGCGGTGATGACAGTGGACACGTAGCGCGAGGCTTTCAGCCGAGCGTGATGGCTCGCCTGAAAGGCTCGCCCTACATCGGTGGGACAGACCGATGCTGACGTTCGTGATCGCGATCGCACTCGCCGGACAAGCCGACATGACCGCGCCGGCGGCGGCGATGATCGACGGACGGCCGTCCGCGCGCGAGGTGTCGCCGCTGCAGCCGCTCGTCGACGCGGCGCCGGCGGGATCGACGCTGGAGATTCCGCCCGGCCGGTACGTCGGTGACGTGTTCGTCGACAAGCCGCTGCGGCTCGTCGGCCGCGGCCGGCCCGTGCTCGTCGGCTCGACGGCCGGCAGCGTCATCCGCGTGCGCGCGGCCGGCGTCGTGATCGAGGGACTCGACATCGACGGCCTCGGCGGCGGCGATCTCGGCCGCGACGCCTCGGGCATCCACATCGCCGCGCACGACGCGGTCGTCCGCGACTGCCGCATCGTCAACACGCTGTTCGGCGTGTACCTGCGCGAGGCGGACGGCACGCTCGTCGAGCGCACGACGATCCGCGGCATTCCTGGCAAGGACGCGGGCGAAAAGGGATCGGGCATCCACGTCTGGAACACGAACGGGTTCCGTCTGGTCGGCAACACGATCGCCGATGTCCGCGACGGCCTCTACATCCAGTCCTCGTCGGGCGGCTTCATCGCGAAGAACACGGCGCGCGATCTGCGGTACGGCATCCACTACATGTTCTCCGACGACAACGTCTTCGAGGACAACGTCTTCGAAAACGGCGCCGCCGGCTCGGCGCTGATGTACTCGCGACGGATCGCGTTCCGGCGCAATCAGTTTCTCCACAATCGCGGCTTCGCGTCCGTCGGCCTGCTGCTGAAGGCGTGCGACGACGTCGTCGCCGAGGACAATTTGATCGCGGACAACGCGCGGGGCATCTTCCTCGAGGGGTCGTACCATAACCGCTTCCGCCGGAACATCATCGCGGAGTCGGACACGGCGATCGTGCTGTACGACTCGTCCGGCGACAATCGCTTCGAGCAGAATTCGTTCGTCGCCAACCTGACGCCGCTCTCGCTCGTCGGCAAACGGACGGACACCGCCTTCGACGGCAACTACTGGTCGGATCACCACGAGCCCGATCTCGACGGCGACGGCCGCAGCGATCGTCCGTACCGCTTGTCGAGCGTGTTCGATCACCTGCGATCGAATCTCACGGCGGCCGATCTCTTCACGCAGTCGTTCGCGGCGGCGGCGCTCGGCGCCGCCGAGCGGACGTTCCCCGTGCTCGACGCCATTCCGGTCGAGGATCACGCGCCGCTGGCGCGTCCGCCGGCGCTGCCTGACGTGCCGCGCGGCACCGCAGGCGCGCGCGGACCGAACGCGGCCGGCCTCGCGGCGGCGGCGGCGATGCTCGTGTTCGGCCTTGGCGCGATTGCGCGCGTGCGATCATGATCACCTTCCGCCGGTTCACGAAGACGTTCGCGGCGCAACCCGCGGTCCGCGATCTGTCGCTCGAGATCGCCGGCGGCGAAGCCGTCGCGCTGCTGGGCCCGAACGGCTCGGGCAAGACGACGACGCTGAAGGCGGCCGCGGGGCTCATCCGCCCGACGTCGGGCGACGTGCTGATCGGCGAGCCGGGAGTGACGGCGCGCGATCCGCGCGCGCGCCGGGCGTTGTCGTTTCTCCCGCAGCGCGTCGCGTTTCCCGAGTCGCTGACGGGGCGCGAAGTCATCGATTTCTACCGGCGGCTGCGCGGCGTGGAGCCGGCGGCCGCGGACGCGGCGCTCACGCTCGCGTCGCTGAACGGGTCGAGCAACCGCGCGATCTCGACGTACTCCGGCGGGATGGTGCAGCGGCTGGGCCTCGCGGTCGCGCTCCTGCCGTCGTCGCCCGTGATGCTGCTCGACGAGCCGACGGCCGCGCTCGATCCCGACGGCCTGTGCGCGTTCTACAGCGTCATCGAGCATCGCAAGGCCGCAGGGCAGACGATCCTCTTCACGTCGCATCAGCTCGGCGACGCCGAGCGGCTCGCCGATCGATTTGCGATCCTGGTCGAAGGCACGCTGGCCGCGCTCCTGACGGCGAGGGAGCTGGGCGATCGCCTGGCGTCGCGCGGCGTGCTGCGTCTGCGCATCGAGAACGCGCCGGCGGATCTGTTCGATCGTCTGCGGCGTCTGTCGCCCGGCGCGACGCGCGCCGGCGATCAGTGGATTGTGCCCGGCCCCGCCGGTTCACGACCGGCCGTCGTCGACCTCGTCCGCGAGAGCGGCGCGTCGATTCTCGGCCTGACCGCGGAAGAAGGACGGCTGGACGTCTTCTATCGCGATCTCGTCGGAGGCCGGTCATGACGCGCGGGCCGGCAATCGCGGCCGTGTGTGTTGCGGCGGGGATCGCCTGCCGCAGCGGAGTGCCGCAGCCCGCCGCGCTCGACACGAAGAACGACACGTGCAGCTCCTGCCGCATGACCGTTTCGGATCAGCGCCTCGCGGCGCAGATCGTCGCGCCGGGCGAAGAGCCGCGCTTCTTCGACGATCTCGGCTGTCTCAGAAAATATCTCGACGAGCACGAGCAGCCCGACGCGGTCGTGTACGTCGCGGACCACCGGACCGGCGAGTGGATGCCCGCGACCAGCGCCGTCTACTCGCGGCTCGCGCGCGCGTCGACGCCGATGGCATCCGGACTCATCGCGCACGCGACCGTGGGCTCGCGATCCCAGGACACAGGCGCGGCCGGCACCGTGCCGGTCGGCGCGGATATCGTCCTCGGCAGCCGGATGCTCGCCGGGAGGCCGCAGCCATGACCACGGCGTCGGTCCTGTGGCTGTGTGCGTCGCAGGAGCTCGTGCTGGCGATGCGCGCGCGCGCGACGCAGATCTTCGCGCTCGTCTTCGCGGCGCTCGCGCTGGCCGTGTCGGCGTCCGGCTACATCCTCTCCGGCGGCAGCGGCGTCCAGGACTTCGCGCGCACGGCGACGTCGCTCACGGAGCTCGTGCTGTTCGTCGTGCCGATGATGGCGCTGCTCGTCGGCACGACGGCGTTCTCGCCGGATCAGGGGGCGGCGGAGCTGCTGTTCTCGCAGCCGGTCGCGCGGCGGACGCTGATGTGGGGCAGGCTGCTCGGATTGTTCGCGGCGCTCGTCGCGGCGCAGGCGATCGGTTTCGGCGTCAGCGGCCTCGTGATCTTCTCGCAGTCGGGTCAGGACGGCCTGGCGTCGTTTCTGCTCCTCGGCGCCGCGTCCGTCGCGCTGACGGCCGTGTCGCTCAGCGCAGCGGCGCTGATCGCCGGCGGGTCGGCGGGCCGCCGCCGCGCGCGTGCGCTGGCGATTGCGCTGTGCGTCTGGTTCGTCGCGGTCGTGCTCTACGATCTCGTCGCGCTCGGCCTGGCGTCGCTGCTGCGATCGGGCCCCGCGTCGCGGCTCCTCATCACCGCCACGCTCGCCAATCCGGTCGACGCCGTCCGCACGGGCGTGCTGCTCGGCATCCAGGGCACGTCCGCGTTCGGATCGGCCTCGCTCGCGCTGCTGCGCTTCACCGGCGGGACCACGCGCGCGGCGCTCCTGATCGTCGCCGGCGTGATGGTCTGGATCGTCGTCCCGGCGCTGGCGGCCGCGCGCCGGCTCGAACGCGCCGACATCTGATCGGACTATTCCTGCGCGACGGACTCGAGCGCGGCGCGATCGACGACGAGGAAGCCGTCTTTGTCGGTGCGGACGATGTCCTGCTTGCCCCAGCGGCTCATGATGCGGATCGAAGTCTCGATCGTCGTCCCGATCATGTCGGCGATTTCCTGGCGGGAGAGCACCAGCGGGATGAACACGCCGTCGGGCCGCTGCTGGCCCATGTCCTTCGCGAGCTTGAGAAAGAACCGCGCGAGACGCGCTTCGACGCGGCCGCCCGACAGCTCCGTGAGCCGGTTCGTCAGCTCGACGAGCCGGTGGGTGAGCCCGACGAGCAGGCCGCGGACCATCGTCGGATGCGTTTCGAGCAGCGTGAAGAACGCCTGCCGCGGGATGAGGAAGCACGTGGTCGGCTCGAGCGCGACGGCCGTGGCCGGATACGCCCGCGATTCGTACACGGCGACCGCGCCGACGGGATCGCCGGGCCCGAAGAGCTCGAGGATGACGTCGGTGCCGCGCGCCGTCACCTTGAAGACCTTCACGCGCCCGGTGACGACGGTGTAGAGCGAGTCGGACGCGTCGCCTTCGCTGAAGAGCGTCGCGCCCTTGTCGAACTCGCGCACGTGGGCGACGGCCGCGAGCCGCTGGCGATCGTCGGGCGTCAAGCGCCGGAAGATCGTCGATCGGCGGAGGATTTCGTCGAGCGGCTCGGGCATCGCGGCCTATTGTGCCCGATATGACGCCGGTCATACCGCCGAATCCGGCCGCCGCGTACGCTGGAGGCACATCAGGAGCCTGTCATGAATGAACGATTCGAGCACGCGACCGTCGGGGACATCGTCGCCGCTGACTTTCGAACGGCTGGCGTGTTCGAAAGCTTCGGCATCGACTTCTGTTGCGGCGGCCGCCGATCGCTGGAGGACGCCTGTCGTGGCGCCGTCGCGAATCCCGAGGCCGTCATTCGCGCGCTCGAGGCGCTGCCGCCTGCGACCGCGACGGACGATGACGCCACGCGCTGGCCCGTCGATCGCCTGATCGATCACATCCTCGCCCGGCATCATGCCTACGTGCGATCCGCGACGCCGACGATCGCGCGCTATCTCGCGAAGCTCCACGAGGTGCACGGCGCCCGGCATCCGGAACTGGCGCGCATCGCGACGATCTTCGAGCAGGTGAGCGGCGATCTCGAGCAGCACATGTTCAAGGAGGAGCAGATCCTGTTCCCCTACATGCGCGACCTCGGCGAGCGCGCGGGGCAGGCGTGCGGCTTCGGCATGAGCCCGTTCGGCACGGTCGAGAATCCGATCCGCATGATGGAGCGCGAGCATCGCGAGGCGGCCGACGAGCTGCGGCTGATTCGCGAGCTGACCAACGGCTACACGCCGCCCGCGGACGGCTGCACGACGTATCAGGTCTGCATGGCCGAGCTCGCCCAGTTCGAGCGCGACCTGCATCGTCACGTGCATCTCGAGAACAACGTGCTCTTCCCGAAAGCCGTCGAGCTCGAGAAACAGTCCGTCGGCGCGTGAACTGAACGGCGCCGATCGCGTCGCGCTGCCGGAAAACCGGCACGCGGCAACGCGAACGAACGAAATCGCCTCAGAGTCTCTGCGGCCCAAAGGGTACGGGGCTTGCGGTTGGATGATCGGAAAGGTCGATTGTCATGCCGCTGACTTCGGAGCCCGTCGAGCGGACGGCGCCCGCACCGCCCGCCGTGCGGCCAGACGCGGGAGCGCCCGTGCCGCGACGCGCCTGGACGCGCCGGCTTCCGCTCGCGGTGCTTGCGGTCCTCGTGCTCGCGGCGGCCCTCGTCGTCGTGCGGCCGCAGCTGTTCCCGCCGCGAACGTCGCAAGCGGTTCTCGCCAGCGGCCGGATCGAAGGCCGCGAGGTGACGCTCGCGCCCAAGGACATTCAGGGGCGCGTCAAACGCCTCCTTGCGGACGAAGGAGATTCGGTCACGCGGGGGCAGCTTCTCGCGGAGCTCGACGCCGCGCAGCTCGACGCGCGGGACCGGACGCTCGGCGCCGGCATCGCCGCCGTCGATGCGCAGGTCGCGCAGGCGACGCTTGACATCGACTACACCGCGAAGAACGCCGACGCGGGCATCGCCGCGGCCGAAGCCGTCCTCAGTGGAGCGCGCGCACGCTTGATCCGGGCCGCCGCCGTTCTGGCCAACGCTCAGGCCGACGACGACCGCGCGGCCGCGCTGTTTGCCGATCGCGTCATCTCGCGCCGCGAGCGCGATCAGTTCGAGACCGCGCTGCGGACCAGCGAGGCGGACCGCGAGGCCGCCGACAAGGAGGTCGTCCACGCGGGCGCGAACCTGACGCTGGCGCGCGCGGCGCTGGACACGATCGCGCTCAAGCGCCAGCAGCTGCGGGCGCTCCGGCAGAATCGCGAGGCGCTGCTCGGCCAGCGCGCCGAGCTGGCCGCCAGTCTCGCGGAACGCCGCATCGTCGCGCCGGCGGACGGCACGATTCTCTCGCGGCCGGTCGAAGTGGGGGACGTGGTCAGTCCTGGATCGGCGGTCTTCGTGATGGTCGATCTGAACCGCTTGTACGTGAAGGTGTACGTGCCCGAGCCGGACATCCCGAAGCTCAGGCTGGGCGACGAGGCCGACATCACCGTCGACGCGTTTCCCGGACGCCGCTTCGCCGCGCGCGTCTCGAAGATCTCGCAACAGGCGGAGTTCACGCCGAAGAACGTCGAGACGACCGAGGAGCGGCTGAAGCTCGTCTTCGGCGTCGAGCTCGCGTTCGTCAACCCGGACAGTCTGTTGAAACCGGGCATGCCGGCGGACTGTGTCATTCACTGGCGCGCGAGCCGGCCTCCCGACGCCGGCCATGGCTTCTGACGCGCCGGCCCTCTCGGTCCGCGATCTCCGCCGGACGTACGGCCGATGGCGAAAGGTGGAAGCCGTCGGCGGCGTGTCGTTCGACGTCGCGCCCGGAGAGATCTTCGGGCTGATCGGTCCGGACGGCGCCGGCAAGACGAGCATCATTCAAATCCTCGCGGGCGTGCTGAAGCTGCACGGCGGGTCCGCGTCGGTCGCGGGCCTGGACGTGCGCGCGAACGGCGAGGCGGTGCGGCGGATCGTCGGCTACATGCCGCAGGGGCTCGGCAGCAACCTCTACGAGAGCCTCACGGTGCACGAGAACATCGAGTTCTTCCGCGATCTGCGCCAGCTGCCGCGGGACGTCTACGCGCGCAACCGCGCCGAGCTGCTGGGCGCCACGCGACTGGAGCCGTTTCTCGATCGCCGCGTCGCGCAGCTGTCCGGCGGCATGCGCCAGAAGCTGGCGCTCATCTGCACGCTCATCCATCTCCCGACCGTCCTGCTGCTCGACGAGCCCACGACCGGCGTGGATCCCATTTCGCGCCGGGAGTTCTGGCAGATCATCCGGCGCGTCGTCGCGGACGCGGGCACGACGGTGCTCCTGAGCACCTCGTACATGGACGAAGCCGAACGCTGCCACCGGATCGCGCTCATGCACGCGGGGCGCATCGTCGCGACGGGCGCGCCGGACCGCGTCCGGCGCGAGGCCCGCGGGCGCTTCGTGCACATCGCCGCCGCGCCGCAGACGCTCGCGGTCGCCTGCCTCCGCGCCCGGCCGGACGTGCAGTCGACGGAAGTCTTCGGCGACGAGCTGCACGTGCAGTTCGACGGCGAGCTGCGCGACATCGAGCGCGATCTCACCGCGCGCGGCGTCGCGATCGCGTCGGCGGTCATCCACGAGCCCGGACTCGAGGACGCGTTTCTGCAGGTGCTGGGCCTGCGGGAGCGGCTCGAGCGGACGTATCAGTTCCCGCGCGTGCCGTCGATCGGCGCCGGTCCCTCCATTGAATGCCTCGACGTGACGCGCCGCTTCAACGCGTTCACCGCCGTGGACCGCGTGCGGCTCGAAGTGGCGCAGGGCGAGATCCTCGGCCTGCTCGGCCCGAACGGCGCGGGCAAGACGACGCTCATCAAGATGATGTGCGGCCTGCTGCCGCCCAGTGACGGCCGTATTTCCGTCGCCGGCGTCGACGTCGCCACGGATCGCCAGCGCGTGTGGACGGCGATTGGCTACATGTCGCAGCGCTTCTCGCTCTACAGTGACCTGAGCGTGCGCCAGAACCTGCGGCTCTACGCCGATCTCTACGGCGTGCCGCCGGGCGCGTACGACGAGCTGGTGCCCATGCTCGGCCTCGACCAGGCGATGTCCCGCCTCACGAAAGATCTCCCCTCGGGCGTGCGGCAGCGGCTGTCGCTGCTGTGCGCGATTCTCCATCACCCGCCGATCGTGTTCCTCGACGAGCCGACGTCCGGCGTCGATCCGCTCGCCCGGCGCGTGTTCTGGGATCTCATCTACTCGCTGTCGCGCGAAGCCGGCGTGACGGTCGTGGTGTCGACGCACTACATGGACGAGGCCGCCCACTGCGATCGTCTCGGCCTCATGGATGCCGGCCGGCTGATCGCGATCGGCTCGCCGGCCA
>JAIQFX010000134.1 GCA_020073005.1 Terriglobia bacterium
CGCCCGATCAGCTCGTCGCCGAAGCTGGCCGCATCCACGTCAAGGGCAACACAGCCAAGGGCCTCGCGTGGAAGGACGCGTGCAAGCTGATCGGCACCGAGCCGATCTCGGTCGACGGCAAGTGGGAGGACGGCCTGTCGTCGAGCGGCACGAGCGGCGTCCAGTTCGCCGAAGCCGAAGTCGACATCGAGACCGGCATCGTCCGCGTGAAGCGCATCCTCGCGATGCAGGACTGCGGGCTCATCGTCGACACGCTGACGGCCGAGAGCCAGGCGTACGGCGGCGTCGTCGCGGCGATCAACTTCGCGCTGTTCGAGGATCGCATTCTCGACCGCGTGACCGGGCAGATGGTCAATCCGAACATGGAGTGGTACCTGCTCGCCGGCATGTCCGACATTCCGAAGATCGACATCGTGCTCAACAACATGCCCGAGCGCGGCGTCATCGGGATCGGCGAGCCGCCGACCGTGTCGACGGCGTCGGCGATTGCCAACGCGGTCCGCAACGCGACGGGCGCGACGATTCGCAGCCTGCCGCTCCATCCGCACAAAGTACTCGCGGCGATCGAGCAGGAGCGCGCGGGCGGGACGAACTAGCGAGGAGAATTAACGTGAAAGCTTTCGCGTACGTGAATCCGGCGAACGAGAAAGAAGCGGTTGCCGCGCTCAAGACCGACGGCATCGCCATGGTCCTCGGCGGCGGCCAGGACCTGCTGGCGCGGATGAAGGACTACATCGATTCGCCCGACCGCATCGTCAACGTCAAAGGTCTCGACGCGACCGTGACGGCGACGCCCGACGGCGGTCTGAAGATCGGATCGGCGGTGACAATCGTCGATCTCGCCGAGCACGCGCAGGTCGCGGCGATGTATCCGGCCATATCCGCGGCGGCGATTGAAGTCGGGACGCCGCAGATCCGCAATCAGGGGACGGTCGGCGGCAACGTCAATCAGCGGCCGCGCTGCTGGTATTTCAGGAACGAAGAGTTCGTCTGCTACAAGAAGGGCGGCTCGCGCTGCTTCGCCGTCAACGGCGAGAACCAGTATCACGCGATCTTCGGCAACGACGGCCCGAGCCACATCGTGCATCCGTCGAGCCTCGCCGTGCCGTTCGTCGCGTACGGCGCGAGGTTCCGTGTGCTTGGTCCGAACGGCGAACGCGAGGTCGCGGCGGCGGATTACTTCACGATGCCGACGCTGCAGAACGTGCTGAAGGAAAACGTGCTGGACGACGAGGAGATCCTCACGCACGTGATCCTGCCGGCGCCTGGCAACGTGAAGCACGGGCACTACGAGGTGCGCTACAAGCAGTCGCACGACTGGCCGCTCGCGTTCTCGACCGTCGTCCTGGCCATGAACGGGAACACGATTCGCTCGGCGCGCGTCGTGCTCGGCGCGGTTGCGCCCCTGCCGTGGCGTTCGCGTCCGGCGGAAGAAGCGCTGGCCGGCAAGCCGCTCAACGAAGCGACGGCCGCGCTCGCCGGCGAAGCCGCGGTCAGCGAAGCGAAGCCGATGAGCGGGAACGTCTACAAGATGCAGATTGCGAAGACCGCGGTGAAGCGCGCGATCATGCGAGCCGCAGGACTGAAGACAGTGTAGAAGATTAACCACGGAGGACACTGAGGACACGGAAGAGCAAACCATAGGGGTTTTCCTCCGTGACCTCCGTGTCCTCCGTGGTAGAGATTTTCTTATGGAACACCTGACATCTCCCAAGCTCGAGCCCGGCGTGCACTGCCTCAGCATTCGCCACAAGGGCATGTACGTGACGTCGATGCCGTACCCTGAAGAGTCGCAGTTCTACGATGCCTATGACGCGACGGCGTACTGGTGCGTGGAAACACAGCGCGGCTTCGGTCCCGACGGCGCGCCGGTGCGCCCGGACTGCTGCACCGGCGAGCGCAACTGCTGCAAGCACTAGCGGCGTCTGCACACCACGATTCTTTTCTCTTCTTCGTGTTTTCGTGTCTTCGTGGCCTACAGGCCTCTCACTTAGTCCCGGCCAACCCGAATAGCACAGTCCCAATCGCCGAGTAATCGAGGTCAGCGCCGCCCGATGCGACCAGCGCGTTCACGAGCTGCGTGACGAGTGCCGTCGTCGGCATCGCGACGCTGTGTGCCGCGGCCGCCTCGTTCGCGATCCGCAGATCTTTCTGGTACAGCTTCGTTCTGAATCCCGGCTTGTAGTTGTCGATCAGCATCCGCTCGCCGTGGACTTCGAGGACGCGGCTCGCGGCGAATCCGCCGAGCAGCGCCTGACGCACGCGCGCCGGATCGACGCCGGCCTTCTTCGCGAGCGCGAACGCTTCGCTCACGCCGGCGAGCGCGCCGCCGATCGCGACCTGATTGCAGATCTTGCAGATCTGCCCCGCGCCCGATCGGCCCATATAAATGATGCGCTCCGCGTTGCCCATGACGGCGAGGATCGGTTTCATCTTCGCGAAGACCGCTTCGTCGCCGCCGACCATGATCGACAGCGACGCGTTGATCGCGCCGATCTCGCCGCCGCTCACCGGCGCGTCGAGCATCGATCCGCCTTTCGCGGCGACCTGCGACGCGAGCCGCTCCGTCGCCACCGGCGAGATGCTGCTCATGTCGATGACCGTCGTCCCGCGCTGCAGCGCCGATAGGACGCCGTTCGCGCCCGCGAGCACGAGCTCGACGTCCGCCGTGTCGGGCAGCATCGTGATGACGATCGTTGCGGCGCGCGCGACGTCGGCCGGCGAGGCCGCAGCGGTCGCTCCCGCCGCGACCAGCTCGTCCACCGAAGCGCGGGTCCGGCTGTGAACGACGAGCCGATGCCCGGCCGCCGCGAGATGCTTCGCCATGGGCTTGCCCATGACGCCAAGACCGATGACTCCAATGGTTTCTGACACAGGTTCATATCCTTTCCAACGGTCCGGCTGAAGCCGGACACCACGGTGCAGGACTTGTCCCGCCGAAGCTTCAAGCGAAGGCGGAGCCGGTACGTCCGGTATAATCCCCGATTGGAGTCGCAGTCTAACCCGTAATGTGAGGTTGCCCATGAAACGCGCGATGACCCTGGCAGCGCTCGTGACCCTCGCGTCGCCGCTCGGCATGCTGGCGGCGGGCGGCAAGCGATCCGTGAGCGGCGAATACGTCGAAGCGCGCACCGCCGAGGTGTTCACCGGCGGCTGCATCATGAACAGCGAAGCCGAGACGATGGGCAAGCAGGCCGTCCTGGCGTGGAAGGTCGACCGCGGCACGTTCAACGGCATCAACGTCGACGGCCTGTCGGTCGTCGCGGCGATTTCCGGCGATCGCAACCTCGGCATGCCGGAGATGGGCGGCGAAAAGCCGGTTGTCCACTCGGCGCTGTATGTCGATCAGAACGCCAACGCGGCGCAGCGGCTCGCGCTGGTCGCGATGGCCAACGAGCTGTCGAAGGGGATCGTCGGCACGATCGTTCAAGTGACGCCCGCGCCGATCACGTTCGCGGACAACGGCGGCGAAATCCAGGTCGCGACCGGCCCCGGTGGACCTGTCGCGCTCGAGGTCGCCAAGCACATGACGCACGACCCGACGTGCGGCGCGCAGCTCTGGTTCCACCCGCTCGCGTCGATCGACGATGCGACGCTCGGTCTGACGGCGCAGCACTCGTTCACGGGATCATCGCTTGGCACCAAGTGGAGCGACCCGAACAAGCGCTCGTCGTTCTTCGGAACGTTCACGTATTAGTCCCGCCTCTTGCGGAGGCGAGGCGCCCGATCGGTCGGGCGCCTTTTCTTGCCTTCCTGTATCGTTCTGCGTTTTCTTCTTCGCGCTTTCGCGTTTTCGTGATTGCATGTGATCCGTGGAACTCACCGATAAGGTCGCGCTGATCACCGGCGGCAAGCGCATCGGCCTCGTCGTCGCCGGCGAGCTGGCGAAGCGCGGCGTGGATGTCGCGCTGAGCTACGCGCGATCGAAGGACGAGGCGGAGCAGGCGGCCGCCATGGTGCGCGCGTCGAATCGCCGCGCCGAAATCTTTCACGCCGATCTCTCGCAGCCGGCCGCGTGCGACGCGCTCGTCAGATCGACCGCCGACGCGTTCGGCCGGCTCGACATCCTGATCAACATGGCGTCGGTGTACCAGCAGCGATCGTTCGAGGCGCTGACGTTCACGCACTGGAATGCGTCGATGGATGTCGACCTGCGCGCGGCGTTCCTCTGCGCGCACGCCGCCGCGCCGCACATGCGCCGCCAGGGTGGCGGGCGCATCATCAACTTCAGCGACTGGGTGGCGAAGAGCGGGCGGCCGCGGTATCTGGGCTACCTGCCGTACTACGTGGCGAAGGCGGGCATCATCGCGCTGACCGAAGCGCTGGCGCTCGAGCTGGCCGGCGACAACATTCTTGTCAACGCGATCGCGCCGGGACCAATCGTCGCGCCGCCCGGTACGAGCGACGAGGAGTCACGTGCGGTGGAGCAGTCCACGCCGCTCGGCCGCTGGGGCGGCGAGATCGAGATCGCGAAGGGCGTCCTCGGGTTACTCGACAGCGACTTTATTACCGGTGAGACCGTGCGGATCGACGGCGGGCGTCACGTGAAATAGCTGCTTCATCGATTCGAGCGCGCCGTTCAGTTCCTTCCGATCGCGCGCGAAGCAGAAGCGGACGTACCCTTCGCCTCTCGCACCGAAATCCACGCCAGGCACCGCGCCGATCCGGCCGTTCTCGATCAGATACTCGACCATGCGCCACGAATCAGGGGGACGGGAGTCGGCGCCCCACATCTCCGACTCCCGTCCCCCTTCGCGTATGCGAAGGAATGCGTAGAACGCGCCGGCCGGCCGCTTGCCGGAGAAGACGCCGCCCGCCGCTTCAGCGATTCCCTCGTAGAACAGATCGCGCCGGGCGCGCAGCTCGGTCCGGAATTCCTCGATGCAGTCCTGCGGTCCCTCGAGCGCGCCGATGCCGCCGAACTGGACGATCGACGCGACGTTGCTCGCCGTGTAGAACAGCAGCTTCTTCGCGCGCTCGCGGATCGTCTCGTCCCGGATCGCGACGTAACCCAGCCGGAGTCCGGTCATCGCGTACGACTTGCTCAACGTGTAGAGCGGGATCGTGCGCGCGTACATGCCCGGGAGCGACGCGATGCTGACGTGCTCGCCCTCGAACACGACGTCCTCGTACGCTTCGTCTGAGATCACCCACAGCTTCCGCTCGCGCGCGATCGCCGCGAGGCGATCGATGTCCGATCGCGTCAGGACGCCGCCCGTCGGATTGTGCGGCGAGTTGAGGTAAAGGATGCGCGTCTTCGGCGTGATCTTCGACTCGAGCTCGTCGAGGTCGTAGCGCCAGCCTTTCGATTCGTGCAGCGGACATCCAACCGGCACGCCCTGCGCCGCGAGAATGTTGCCCGCGGCCGGCGGCCACTCCGGATCCGGAATCAGTACTTCGTCGCCAGGCTCCAGCAGCGCGCGGCAGATCAGGTACAGCCCGTGAATCCCGCCGTGCGTGACGAGCACGTCCTCGGGATCGTCGACGGGAATCCGGTTCTTGTCGCGCAGCTTCGCCGCGATCAGCTCGCGCAGCCGCGGCACGCCAGTCGTCTGGAGATAGTGCGTCTTGTTTTCGGCGATCGCGCGCGCCATCGCCGACTTCACGCTGCCGGGTGAATCAAAGCTGACGTCGCCCTGATCGAGCCGGAAGGGATTCGCGACGGAGTACATCATGTCGCGGATCCGGATGATGCCTGACATCGGCACGCCGTCGAGGTAGGAAGCCATGGGTCTCAGAGTAATCCGACCGCCGCCTTATCCAGAATCCGTTCGAGGACCTGCTGCGCGCGCGCGATCGGCAGGTTGCTGATATAAAAATGCCGTGCGCCGACATCCATCAGCGCGCGAATCGTGCGCGCGCACACATCTTCCGGCGTGGCGCCGGCGGTGAACTCGCGCGTCAGCCCTTCAGCAGGAACCGGCAGAAAACTCTTGAGCGCGTCGAGCGTCCGAGGCTTCGCGCTCCGGTAGAAGAAGACGCCGAACACGCCGGGGATCTTCAGCCCGCGACGCTCACCGGCCGCGACGAATCGCGACACCTTGTCCGCGTCGAAATGGCTGACGACCTGCGTCAGGTAGAACTCCGCGTGAAAATTTTGCGAGGCCAGATAGTCCACCTGGCGTTCGGGATCCGCGTGCGGATTGGCCCAGCCGCCGAGCGTGAGCGTGTGATCGTGTTCGCGCAGGATCTTGCGCAGCTGCCACGCGTGCTCGACGACCCGCGGCGTGCCGACGGTCTTGTCGCCGCCAAGCACGACCAGCGCTGGGAAACCGCTCTGGTGCGCGCGCTCCGCGTACGAGAGGCAGTACTCGAGCGAATGCTTCGACGTCAGAAAGGGGACGATGCGCTCGCGTGGCACGTCGCGGCCGAGATTCAGCACGAGGTGGCGCAGGTTGTCTTCCTCCGCGGCGCCGACCGCGCTGTCGGTGAGAAAGACGAACGTGCCCGCCCGCGTCAGCCGCTGGACTGCGTGATAGGTGTCGATCCACGCGTCCATGCCTTCGTGCGTCGCGAGCTCCGCGCGCGGCGGGCGCAGCTCGGCGGCGATCACCGGCGGTCCCGCACGAAGCGCAGTCAGCAGATCCAAGTTACGCGTAATATATCAGCCTCGTGACCTCAGCCGCGCTGCGCGAAGTGCTCGCGCGCTTTCCCTCGCTTCCGCTCGTGCCGTCGCCGACGCTGATCGAGCCGATGCCGCGCCTGGCGTCGATGCTCGGTGGCGGCCCGCGCCTGCTCATCAAGCGCGACGATGCGATCGCGTTCGGCTTCGGGGGAAACAAAGTCCGCAAGCTGGCGTTCGTCGGCGGGCGCGCGCAGGCGGACGAAGCGGACACGCTGATCACCGCGGGCGGCGTGCAGTCGAATCACGCGCGCGTGACGGCGGCGATCGCGGCCAAGCTCGGCATGCGCGCCGTGCTCGTCGCCAACGGCCGCGAGCCGGATCCGCCGACGGGGAACGCGCTGATCGATCGTCTGCTCGGCGCGGAGGTCGTGTACGTGAACTCGCGCGAGGCGCGCGCGCCGAAGATCCTCGAGATCGCCGAGCGGCTGCGCGGCGAGGGCCGCAAGCCGTACGCGATTCCGATCGGCGCGTCGATTCCGCTCGGCGCGCTCGGGTACGCGCTGGCGATGGCCGAGCTCGTCGATCAGATGCCCGCCCCCGACATCATCGTCCATGCGACATCATCCGGCGGCACGCAGGCGGGGCTCGTCGCCGGCTGCCGGCTGCTCGGTCTGTCGCCGCGCGTGATCGGCGTCAGCGCCGACGACAGCGCCGTCGCGATCCAGGCGCACGTGCGCCGGCAAGCTCTCGCGCGGAACGGCGATCGAAGTGGACGATCGCTTCGTCGGCGACGGCTACGGCATTCCAACGGACGCGTCACGCGAAGCGATCGATCTCGTGGCGCGGACCGAAGCGATCTTTCTCGATCCGACGTACACGGCCAAGGCGATGGCGAGCCTCATCGCGTCCGTGCGCCAGCAGAAATTCGTGGAAGGGCAGACCGTGTTGTTCTGGCACACGGGCGGACAGGTGGCGCTGTTCGCGTGAGATTTCAGATTGCAGAGTTCAGATGTCAGATTGATTTACTTCTTGACGTGACGCTCGAGCATCTGCCGCCTGACGACCGCGCCGTAAACATTCCCCTGCCCATCGACGCCGACGCCCTCCGCGCCGGAATGATCCGGCGCCGTCGATTCTGAATCCTCGATGAACGCCGTCACCGCGCCGGTCCGGGCCGAGCCGATGCGGATCCCTTTCTTGATGCCCGTCAGCTCGTGCGCGCCCGTGTCAGGGCCGGACTCGGAGTCGGCGACGTAGATCGTGTCGTCCTGCGTGATGTAGATGCCGCTCGGGCGGCCGAACTGCCGCCACTCGTCGAGGAACGCGCCGTTCTGATCGAAGATCTGGATGCGGTTGTTTTCGCGATCGCCGACGAAGAGCCGCCCGCGCGAATCCATCGCGACCGTGTGCGGCTCGCTCATCTCGCCGCGGCCAGAGCCCTTCGTGCCCCACTCCTTGACGTACTTGCCGTCCTTCGTGAACTTCACGACACGATTGTTCCTGCCGTTGCGATGGCTGTCGGTGACGAAGATGTCGCCGGCGGGCGAGACGACGACGTCGGTGGGCTGATCGAAGAGATCGGGACCGCCGCCGCTGACGCCGGCCTTGCCAAGCGTCATCAGTATTTTTCCAT
>JAIQFX010000056.1 GCA_020073005.1 Terriglobia bacterium
GATAGGCCTGGCCGATCAGGAGCAGGACTGGGATATTCGTCGCGACAAATCGTCCGCCCGGCTGGATCCGGGTCGTCGTCGGGCCGCCGAAGCCCGTGGGATTCGATTTGATCGATGCGATCTCGAAGACGGGACCATTGCCGGCTACCGGCAACTGGATCGCCTGTCTTCGACCGGCATCGACGTCGATCGCCCAGAGGATGACGATGAAGACCGCGGCGCCGGCAACACGAGCGGCCATCGCGATGCCTCCCTGCGTGAACGTACCGGCGAGTGCCGACTGTTCCACGCGCCAGCCGAGATCGTCCGGCATGCCGATCAGCAGACGCAGAAGAATGTGGAACGCGGCGCCGATGACGCGATCTCGAGCCGCGTCGCGCTGACACTCCCAGAGGTCGGACTCGATCTCCGCGCGTCGTGTCTCGCGAAGCGCCGGCGGCATGCGCGAGGTGTAGAGCCGCGTCCACGCGCGCACGCAACCGATGGCGAAGCGCAGAAGGACCAGCGTCATGCCGGCACCGGACGGCGCGCGGCGCGCTTCGGCATTTTCTCGCGCGCGGCTTTGCGCGCGGCCAGGCGGGCTTCTTCTGCCGCGCCTTCGCCTGCGGCCGTGAGACTGTACATGCGGCGGCCCGGGCGATTCTCGCGGGCGGGAACGTGCGGATCTTCCCACTCACTTTTCAGCAGACCCATCGCTTCGAGCCGGCCGAGTGCGCGGTAGAGCGTCCCGTACGCCGTGAGAAGACGATGACCGCTCTCGTCGCCGAGACGTTTGGCGATGTCGTAGCCGTGGAATTCGTGAGTGCCTTTGCGGCGCAGACCTGCGGCGCAGAGGCAGATGGCGGTTTCAAGCGGGAGGAGCTGACCGGGCTTCCGTCGCACGTCCGAACTATAGGCAGATATATGCCTATTGTCAACGGCGCCTACCGGGGAATCACCCCGGGACTGAGCGAGCGTGTATCGCCTTCGGCCAGCGTGACGCGCGTCGCGCCGGCGACGAGCGATTCCAGGAACACCGGGTTCTCGAACGCGCGGTTGCGCTCGAAGTCGTCGGGCGGATCGATCGCGGCGACGTAATATGAGCCGGGTGCCAGCGGACGCAGATCGAACGCGCCGTCGCTCGCGGCCGCGACGTGATCAAGAAACCTCGATTGCGGAAACCACTGCGATCGATCGGTCGAGAACACGATCACGACGCCGTCGCCGAACGGCCGGCCGCTCGCGTCGGTGACGGCACCTGACACGCCGCTCACCTGCTGCGTCAATATCACTTCGACATCGCTCAGCGATTGCGCCTTCGTCCCGAACGGCAGCACCGCGTCGATGCTCTCGCCGCCATTCACGAGGATCGATTTCAGCGCCCAGCCCGCCGGCGCCTTCAGCAGTCGCAGCATCCTCGGTCCATGCACGCCGCCGAGCTCGAACGTCCGGTCTTCCCGGATCGCGGCGCGGCCGACGGGATTGTCCGCGAGCGAGATCATGTCGGGATCCATCGCGACGGCCGACAGCTCGATCTCGTCCGGCTCCGGCGGATCCGCGCCCTCGAACGTCAGCCGCCCCGCGATCGTGGATCCCGTCGTCACGCGCAGCGTGAGGTTCGTCGCGTCCCTGCCGTCGAGCGTCACGAACTGCGCCGCGAACTCCCCTTCCGTCGCGATGTCGCGCCACGACGTTTCCGCCTGGATCACGTATTCGCCGGGCGGCACGTCCTTGAACTCGAACGCGCCGTCGGGCTGCGCGCGCGCCGACACGGGCGCCGTCGCGATCGCGCCCGAGCGGTAGCTCTGGCTCAGCCACAGCACGCCCGGCATCGGCTCGCCCGCTTCGGTGAAGGCGTGGCCCGAGATGCGGGACGCGCGGCCGCGCACGAGCGCGATGTCCACGTTGAGCCGGTCCTGATCGGACACCTCGACGACTTCCGATTCTGAGGCGACCGGCGTCGCCGGAAAATACGACCACGCGTACCCGGGCCAGTCCGCGGTCTTCCGGTTCGGCACGTCCTGTCCGACGACGGCGCTGACGACGTACCGGCCGGGCGGAAGGCCGAAGATGCGATAGCGTCCCAGGTCGTTCGTCTGGCGCGGCGCGACGTTCATCACGCTGACCAGGCGCCGGCGTCCCTTCGAGAATTCAATGCGATCGACGCGGACGTTGGCGTCGGCCATCGGATCGCCGTACTCGTCGACGACGCGTCCGCTGATGGCGCTGCGCGACGGCATCGAGATGTCGACATGATCGACGAGGGCGCCGGCGGCGACCGGGATCGCGTCGCCGCGGCCCGCGCGGCGCCCGAACGAAACCATCTGAAAACTCAAGGTGGTTACGGTGACGCGATACGCGCCGGACCTCAGTCCCCGGAATTCGTACTGCCCGCCGGCGTCCGTCTCCGCCGCGAGCTGCGCGGCCCCAGTGGCGTCAGCAAACAATCGCACAGCTGCACGCTGGATCGGCCTGCCGTCCGGGCGCAGGACCCGGCCTCGAATCGTTCCGCTCGTGCGCGCAATTGGACCCGTGACGCTCGGGAAGGTCATGCCCGGCGGCCGCAGCGTGACCGTCATGTCGATGCCAACGACGTCCGTGCCCACGCCGACCGCGATCGGCTGCGCCTGCTCAATGGAGAACGCACTCGGATAGAAGCGCTGCGACGGTCGCGGGACCGCCGGCGGACTCGGAACTCCACCGGTTACGAGTTCCCGCCCGATCGCCATCCCCACGAGGTATTCGCCGCGGGGCAACCCGAACACACGGTACTCTCCCAGATCGTCGGTCTCAGCCTCGGCGACCTGCTCGATATCCATTCGCCCGCCGCGCCGGACGACGCGTTCGGCCCGGACGCTGACGAGCGGCAGCGGCTCGCCGAGGTCGTCGAGCAGGCGGCCCGAGATCGTGCCGCCCTTCAGCAGACGAATCTCGACGCCGTCGGAGGCGACCGACGTCGCCGTCGCGTAGCCGGTCTTCGCGGCCGAGATCGAGCGAAGACCCGGCGGCGCGGACGCAAACGTGAAGCGGCCTTCTTCGTCGGTGAGCGCTGGCGGGCGCCCAGCATCGTCGACGAAGGCGACGCGCGCGTTGCGGATGGGATCGTTGGTCTCGTCGGCGACGACGCGGCCGCGTATGAGCGGGGACGGAACTTGCGCCTGAAGCAGGCTGCCGATGACGAGCGCCAGGGCGAGGGCGCAGCGGTTCATCGCACTATTTCGACGCGTTCAACACATCCAGCAGCGCCGACGCCACAGCTTCCGGTTTCTCGTGCGGCACGAAATGTCCGGCGCCTTCCACGATGCGCTTGTCGACGATCCTCGGCATCGTCGTCCGCTCGGCAGCCGTGATCGCCGGCGCGGGACGCCCGAACGCATCGTCGCCGCCGTGCAGGGAAATCACCGACACCGGAATCGGCGGCCTCGCGGCCAGTTGCTTTTCAGTCTCGAGAAACCGCGGCTCGCCGGGTGCGTTGAAGTTGCGGTGGCGATATGAATGAATCACGCACCCGACGAAGTCAGGATTGTCGAACGACCGCGCGGTGAGATCGAACAGTTCCTCGCTGAAGCGCCAGGTCGGCGACCATTCGCGCCACAACAACTCGCAGAGCCCGCGCCGATTCTGCTCCAGGCCCGCGCGACCGGCCTCGGTGTTGAAGTACCACTGATACCAGAGCCTGCGGGCCGCCTCCGGCGCGCCGGCGCGCGGGGGCGTGACGGTGTTCTGAATCGTGTAGCCGCTGACGAGGACCGCGGCGCGCACGCGATCGGGATGCAGCGCCGACGCGACGCACGCCGCGCGGCCTCCCCAATCGAAGCCGGCCACGGCGAATCGCGGGAGCGCGAGCGCGTCCGCGAAGTCGATCACGTCCTGGCCGATCGCCGCCTGCTCCGCGGTCCGCGCGACCGCGGGATCCAGGAATCGCGTCGGGCCGAAGCCGCGCAGGTAGACAGCGAGCGCGCGGTAGCCGGCGTTGGCGAGCAACGGAGACACGCCGTCGTAGGCGTGCGCGTCGTCGGGAAAGCCGTGGAGCAGGATCACTGGAAAGCCGGCCGCATCGCCGCTCTCGTGGTAGCCGATCTCCAGGACGCTCGTGCGAACGGTCTTGACGACAGTCGCAGACGCACGCGGCTGCGCCGCGAGACGTTCGCAGGACGCAGCCGCGATGAGACCCGTCGTACCCAGGATGAAGCGTCGGCGATTCATCGCGGCGGCTCGAAGACAGACGCGCGCGGTCGTGCCTCTCGATCAGCCGACGCGGACGTAGCCCTTCAGCTGCATGTTCACGAGCGTCGTCATCGCCCAGAGATCGATCTGGACGTCGGGGTTCACGTCCTTCGCATCGATCTTCCGCGCGAGCAGCCCCTGGCCGCAGACGCGGATGTCCACGCCGGCCTGCTTGAGCGCGTGGATGATTGCGATGTTCGGATTGTCGCGGTGGTAGCGCGCCTTGTAGGCCTCGTTCGTCATGACAATATCGAGGTCGGGATTGCGCTGGTGGAACATGATCGCGAGGTGGCGATGTTCGGCGGGGACGCCGAACTTGCCGAGCGTGTTGAGGTAGGTCGCGATCGTCGGGAGCATCGGGTTGATGTCGGTGGGATTCTTCGCTTCCTGGCCGTCCGCGAAGACGACTTTGTAGTCGGTCTTCGGATCCGGCAGCTCCTTCATGTTCGGGACATCTTTCGCGGCTTCGTACCCCGGCACGAGCAGCGGCCGGGTCGGGTCCGCCGCTTTCACGCCGCCGGACATTCCCCACAGGCCCGAAGCGAGTACAAGGACGGTCGTCAATCCAAACATTCCAATCGGTGCTGCTCTCATGGAAGCCTCCTGCAAGCGCTGATTCTAATTGATCACCACGGCGGGAGCGTCATAAAGAGAAACTCTTTCAGGTAGCTGTCCTGCGAGGCGAACAGCTCCGTCGCGCTCCCCTCGAAACAGATCCGGCCTTCGTGAAGCACCATGAACCTGGCGTGCCCGGACTTCGCCTCCTCCGTGGGAAGAATCTGCACGCGTCCATTCGTCCTGATGGCCTCGTGATTGGCCACGTAGAATGCGTCACGGATCTGGTGCGTCACCAGGATCGACGTCACGTGCTCCAGGTCGCGCAGCTTGACGATCTCGTCGTCCACCGTCGTCGACGTGATGGGATCCAGCCCCGTCGTCGGGTCGTCGAGCAGCAGCAGGTGCGGCTTGGCCGCCATCGCGCGGGCAATCGCGACGCGACGCCGCTGTCCGCCGGACAACTCCGACGGCATCCGGTCCATGTATTCACCGAGCCCGATGAACCCGAGGACCTCCGCCACGCGGCTGCGTACCTGATCCGCCGGCATGTCGGTTTCCTCGTACAGCCGGTAGCCGACGTTCTCGTCCACCGTCAGCGAGTCGAACAGCGCGGTCTCCTGGAACAGCATGCCGATGTCCCCGCGCACGCGCATGAGCTCGGGCTCGGACATGCGATCGACACGCTCGCCGTTGACGAGAATCGCGCCTGCGTCGGGGCGAAAGAGGCCGAGGATGAGCTTGAGGACGACGGACTTCCCGGCGCCGCTCGCGCCGAGCAGCATGCTCATGCTTCCCCTGGGGACCTGGAAACTGATGTCGCGGAGGACGACGTGATCGTCGAAGGCAAACGACACCTTGTCGAACACCACGGCCGGCGAGACGGCGGCCTCGCCGGTGTCTTCGGGACCACTTGCGAAGTGGAGTCCGCCGGTCGCATACTCCAACCTTCGCTCGCCTGCCGGCGAGCTTCGGCTGGGCAAGCTCGGCATGTTTCTGGAGGGGCGTTCCATGAGTGCTGACCTGACGACATTATTCAACGAATTCGATCGCGGCAGGATCTCGCGCCGGCAACTGCTGGCGGCGCTGGGCATCGCCGTCGCCCTCCGGCCCGCGTCCGCGTTCGCGCAGGGCCAATGCGGCGGCGCCCGCGCGGGCACGCCGGAGTGCGACCCGACGCCGGCGAAACTTCCGTTCGAGCCCACGGGATGGAAGACCGTCCTGCTCGACCACTTCTCCTGCCAGGTCGTGGACTACCCGAAAGAGGCCGCCTACTACGCCGCGCTGATGAACTGGAAAATCAGAAGCGACGATGGCAAGCAGGCGGTGCTGGACATCGGCGACTGGGGAGGGCTCGTCCTGCGCGGCGGATTCGTCGCGCCGCCCGCGCCGCCGGCCGATGCGGCGGCAGGTGGTCGCGGTGGCGGCCGCGGCGGCCCGCGCGCGCCGCGCAACGCGGCGTTCGACAGTTTCTGCTGGGGCATCGAGCCGTGGGACGCGAAGAAAGTCGAAGCGGAGCTGCGCGCGCGCGGCCTCTCGCCCGTGGCCGACAACCAGGGCAGGGACTTTCAGAGCTTCCACGTGAAGGATCCGGACGGCTTCGATCTGCAGATCAGCAACGGCAGCCGGAAGAACCGCCGGCAGGGCGCGGCCAGCGGCAAGACGTCCGCGCCGGCGCCGTTCGCGTCGACGAGCTGGAAAACGATCTGGCTCGATCACATTTCGTTCGAGGTCTCGAACTACAAGGAGACCGCGGCGTTCTATCACGCGCTGCTCGGGTGGAAGCTGGGGACGGACGAGGGCAGCCAGAATCAGTGCGAGATCGGCGACATCGGCGACATCATCATCCGTCGCGGCGGCGGCGGCAACCGCGGCGCCGCGCCGGGCGCGGGAACGATGATGGCGCGCCGGGCGGCGATGGGCCACATCGCGTTCGGCATCACGCCGTTCGATCCGGACGCGGTCAAGGGCGAGCTCGAGAAGCGCGGACTGAACGCGCGCGAAGACACGGGCGGCCGCGGCGACATCCACACCGCGGCGTACAAGAGCTACCACACGACGACGCCGAACGGATTCGATCTGCAGATCAGCGCGACGACGAACGCGAATCGCAATCCCCTGGGGTAGCGAGCCTCGCTGGCACAGCGCGTGTCGCGTGAGTCCGCTCGGCGACGTAAGGATTCCGCAAGAGACGCGGGACTGACCAGAAGCCGACGCCGCAAGGTATGATCGGCATGGTCGGCTCTGCCGCCAGGAGTTCAAGACATGTTTGGTTCACTGGGAATGCCGGAACTCATCGTGATCTTCGTGATCGCGCTGATCGTGTTCGGTCCGAAGAAACTGCCGGAACTGGGTCGCTCCCTCGGCAAAGGGATCGCCGAGTTCAAGAAGGCGACGAACGAGTTGCACAGCCAGCTCGAAGAGGAGATCCGGATCGACGCAGAGCGCACGTCGTCCGGCTCGCAGGACGCGCCGCAGGTCTCGCCGGCCACGCCACACGGCGCTGACGCCCCGATGTCAAAAGTCGGTTGATCTGATCGCACGCCGCCGGGGCTTTCGAGGATCGGTCAAGGAATGACGCCGGCGGCGATCTCAGGATCGCCGCCGGGTCGACGTGATTACTGCCGCGCCGGGAAGACGCCCTGATCGCAGATCCAGTACGTGAGCCCGTTCGGCGCGGCCGCTCGCAGATCTGGATACGCGAACGTCGTGATGCCGTCCCCGCCGTAGAGCGTCCCGAACAACGCGAACATCACCTGGTTCTGCGCGATCGGAAACAGCTGGCCGATCGCCGGCGTTCCACCCGCGACGGCGCCGGCAGATAGAATCGCCTCGCCGAGCGTGCACTCCGCGCCGCGTCCCGCCTGAGCCATGCTCGTATTCGTTCCGAACAGATTCTGGAAGCCGGCAGGCCCCTGCGGACCCGTCGGTCCTGTCGGTCCGGTCGGGCCCTGGACGCCTTGCGGACCAGTCAGTCCGGCAGCACCGGTCGCGCCGTCCGCGCCATTCGAACCGGCAGGTCCCACTGGTCCCTGCGGTCCAGTCGGCCCGGCGGGACCTTGCGGACCCTGCGGTCCGGCGACGCTCCACTGAATGCGCGTCTCGTGCTGGCGGCACGGCTCGTTCGCCGCGACGAGGCGCATGAGCTGGCCCTCGTCGTTGTCCTTGTCGACGCGCACGCAGGCGAACAGCGATCCGCCCGGCGGCGGCGGAAACTGCGCGGCCGCGCGCGCGGCAAAGAGGCCTACCGACACGACGCACAAGACAAGCGCTCGGATGATTCGGGACACGGGAAACCCTCCATCGGAAAAGCTGGGGTGGCAGCAGTATAGACGCCGGGAGGCGCGGTGATATTACCGAGCCGCAGTCCGGGTGCACGGTGCGTGTTGCCGCCCCGGCCTGCGCGGGGTTAGACTGCGACCGCCTTGGGAGATCACATGGTCGGCGTGCCCGCTCGAACGCTTCTCGCCCTCTGCGCCGGCCTGCTGGCGCTCGGCGTCCTGACATCGTCGTGCTCCTCACCGAGCGCGACGCCGGCCTCCACATCGACCGCGGCTCCGCCTCGCGCGCCCGCGCCCGCGTTGTGGGGCGACATGACGCCGATCGTCTCCGTCAAGGAGCTGATGAGGGACATGCTCGATCCCGCGTCGGACTACATCTTCGACTCGGTCAGCAGCACGATCACGAAGGACGGCGCCGTCGATCACGTGCCGACGACGCAGGCGGACTGGGACAAGCTGCGCGCCGGCGCCGTCATGATCGCGGAGGGCGTGTACCTGCTCAAGGTTCCGCGCCCGTTCGCGCCGCCGGGAGACGAGAACAACAGCACCGGCCCGGATCCCGAGGAGCTGTCGCCCGCGCAGATCACAGCGAAGCTCGAGAAGGATCCGGTCCTGTGGAACGCGAAGATCGAAGCGCTCCGCAACGTCGGCCTCGAGGTCCTGGATATCGTGAAGCGGAAGGACGTCAAGGAGCTGTGGGATGCGAGCGAGAACCTGGATCACGCCTGCGAGAACTGTCACCTCGAGTTCTGGTATCCAGGGGAACTGAAGCTGCTGAGCAGGCTCGATCAGAAACTGCGGGATCTCAACGGCGTGCGCGCTGACAGAGCACGCACGCCGGGAGCGGAACCCAAGAAAAAATAGACCAATCGCGCCTGGCGACTACGACGCCAGTTTGATTGTGACGGTCTCGTCTGCCACGATTTTCACGTGCTCGACGAACTCCGGACCACCGGTCGTTGACGCAATCCGGACGGTGTACTCGCCCTCAGGCAGCAGCAGCCCCTGCGCGGGGTTCGAAAACTCATCCACATGGCCCATGAACCGCTCGTTGACGAACACGGCGGCGAAATGGTCAGGGCCCTGCGTGCGAAGCTCGCCGAACGGCCCCTTGGGCTCGGGCAGCGGCTTCAACGTCTGAGTGAGGGTCGTCGTCACGCCCGGCTTGATGATCACTCTGGTCGAGAACTCTTCGTACCGGGGATCGGAGATCGTCACGTCATGAATGCCGGGCGCGACCTCGTACTCCTGCACCATGTGGAAGTTCTCCGCCGGGCCGAGATAGTGGCCGTCGACGAAAACGCCGGCGCGGCCCGTCGTCGTGTTGACCTTCAGAAGGCCGTAATCCTCCTGCGCCGCCACGAAGGACGAGCCCGGCAGGAGCAATGCACAGCCAAGAGCGGCCAGCATCAGTAGTCGTTTTGCAGCTGTCATACAAACCTCCCCACACACATCACCATGTGTTTGCATCGTTCGGGCCAGCGATGGACGCAGGCAGCGCGAGATAATCCGGACGATCCGGTGAGAATCCGCGAGATCAACGCCGGAGTCCCGGCAGAAATCAGGTTATTCTCTCCGGGAGTTCTCAGACCTTCGTCAACCGCTCACCGCAGGGAGGACGTCACATGGACGGCGCGCGTCGCACACTTCTGCAGGCTCTTGGCGTCGCGGCGGTCGGCGCGCCGCTCTCCGCGCTCGCGCAGGGCCGCTGCATGCTGACCTTCGGCACGCCGGCGTGCAACACGACGGACATCACGCCGGTGTTCGCGCCCACCGGCTGGAAGACCGTCGCGCTGGACCACCTCACCTTCCGCGTCGCGGACTACAAGAGCGAGGCGGCGTTCTACATCGCGCTCATGGGATGGACGCTGCGCAGCGACGATGGAAAACAAGCGGTGCTGGACATGGGCGACTGGGGCTCGGCGATCTTCAGGCAGGCGCCGGCGGAGTCATTCCAATCCTCCGCAGCCGCGGGCGGCGGGCGCGGCCGCGGCGAGCCGGTGAAGGTCGCGGTCGAGTCGTTCTCGTTCGTCATCGACAAGTGGAACGCGAAGACGGTCGAGGCGGAACTGCGGAAGCGCGGCCTGACGCCGATCGCCGACAACGATCCGCAGTGGGGCAAGGGCTTCGAGAGCGTCCGCGTGAAGGATCCTGACGGCTGGGAGCTGCAGATCTGCAACGGCAACGGCCTCGCGAAAAGCCGCAAGACGCAGCGGGCGAACACGAAGCTGTCCGTCGCCGCTCCGTTCGCGTCGACGAATTGGAAAACAGTCTGGCTGGATCACCTCTCGTTCAACGTGACGAACTACAAGGAGAGCGCGTCGTTCTACCAGAACCTGCTCGGCTGGACCCCGACGTACGACGAAGGCAGCCAGAACGAATTGATGATCGGCGACGTCGGCGACGTCATCATCCGCGGCGGCAACCCGCTCGCTCCCAACGTCGCCCCAAGTGGAAGAAATAGTGGAGAACGTCGCGCCCGGATCGATCACATCTCGTTCGGGATCGCGCCGTGGGACACGGACGGCGTGAAGGACGAGCTCGAGAAGCGCGGCCTTCGCGCGCAGATCGACACGTCGAGCCGCCATCTCGGGCCCGACGGGACGTGGGTGCCGGACGAGATCCACACGGCCGCGTTCAAGAGCTATCACACGGCTACGCCGAACGGCTACAACCTGCAGATCAGCTACGTGACGCGCGCCAACCGTCTGGCGCTGCCGAACGCGGTCAAGCCGAAGCCGACCGGCGCGCGCTAACGTCTCCGCGCCACCGCGTCGCCAGGGCGCGCGATGTCCGCTCGAATCGCGCCGTACGCCAGGTCGGTGATCACCATCTCGTCGTCGGCGCCGGGCGTGACCATCGTCACGTTGACGCTGGCCGGAACCACGACGCACACCTCGTCGAACACGCTCGCTCTGGTGCGCAGGTTCGTCGAATTCCGGACACGAGAACGGAACGTCGCGCAGACGGAAGCCGGCGCGGTCCACGCTGGTCTTTACCAGCCGATCGCGGTGTTCGCGCCCACGCCAATCGCCAGCGTCAGCATGGCGACGAACGTGAAGCCCGGCGTCCGCCGCAGCGCGCGAAGCGCGTACCGCAGATCCCGCATCATCGGGGTGCCTCCACGAGGCACATCATGCCGATGAGTGGCCGCGCGAAAGAGGCCAATCGATCAATGGACTCGTCTTACGTCTTCCGCGCCTTCTTCGGCACGAACGCCAGGAACCGGCGCGGGTTGTCGACCATGATGCCGTGCAGCACCTCGTCGCTCGCGCCAGCGGCCTTCAGCTTGGGCACGAACACGGTCAGCGTCTTGGCGTAGCCCTGGCCGCCGTTGCGCTTCATCTGCGCCGCGCTCGAGATGTCGGCGGCGAACATCAGGCTGTCCGCGAAGCCCGCCTCGATGAGCGCCATCACCATCGGCACCTGCTGCGCGTCGCCGGGTCCGCCCTGGCGGTCGAAGCCGATGAACGCGCCGCGCTTGCAGATGGCCCGCTGCACCTGGACGTTGGTGTCGACAAGATTGCCGAGGTGACCGATCACGATCCGGTTCGGCTTCACGCCGGCGTCCTCGAGAAGGTCGAGCTGTTCGAGGGCTGACTTCCCGGGAATCCCCGTGTGCGTGAAGATCGACAGGTTCGTCGCGAGGTGCGCTTTGCCGACCGCGCGGAACACCTTGCGTTCATCCTTCGTGATGTCGTCCCACGATCCGATCTCGCCGTAGACGCCGATTGGATCGGTCTCCGCCTGCTTGATGAGCGCCTGCGCGATCTGCTCCTCGCTCATCGTCGCGATCTCTTTCGGGTAGAACGGCTGCGTGTAGAAGCCGCCGCCGGCGACAATCGGCATCCCGGATTTCGCCGACAGTTGACGCAGGACGCTGAAGTCGCGGCCCATGTCCGGATGCCCGCCGTCGACGAGGCAGCCGATGCCCTCGCTCTTGGCGATGGTCAGCTCCTCCGTCATGAAGTCGAGGTCCTTCATGAAGAACGGACCGGCGGGCGCGGCCGGCGGTGCGCCGCCCGCGCGTCCGCCACCAGCTCCACCGGCACCGCCACGGCCCGCGGGAGCCGCCATTCCACTCGCGGCTCGCGTTTCGGCCGCATAGCGGGTCCATCGCGGCATGAAGTCCTCGGCGAAATTCAGGTGTTCGTGGAAGAGCGTCGCGGCGCCTGCGAGATCCCCGGGCGCGTAGTCCCTGAGGACGGTCCGGATGACGGCGCCCTTGGGGAACGTGGGCTCCGCCGCTGAAGCGAACTCCGGGAACGTGGTCGCCGCGACCGCGCCCAGGCCCAGGAGACCGAGCACATCCCGTCGCGTCCACCCCGGCCGACGAGCAAAATCTGACATGGCTGCCGCTCCTTATATATAAGGTTGCGAGGATTATACGACCCAACCCAAAACACCGCGGTTGGCGTCCAATACGGGCATGGATCGATTCGCTCAGGACCTCCGCTATGCCATTCGCAAGCTGTCCGCCGCGCCCGCGTTCACGCTGGCCGCCGTGGCGACGCTGGCGATCGGCATCGGCGCAACGACCGCCATCTTCAGCACGGTCAACGCGACCCTGCTGCGGCCCTTGCCGTTTGCGCATCCTGAAGACCTGATCGCGCTCCGGACCCGGTACGCGGACGGCCGGGTCACGACCGGGCTGGTCGCGGCGGCCGAGCTCGCGCGGCTCAACGGGACGACCGGATCGATCGCCGGCGCCGCCGGCTTCGGCTCGGCGCCGCTCGATGCCACGCTGCTGCGCGAGAACGCGCCGCCGGTGCACGCCGCGGTCTCCTTCGTCGGCGAGGGATTCTTCGAGCTCTTCGGCCTCCCGATGACGCTCGGCACCCCGTTCACGCACGAGCAGCAGGTCCCGACGACCGGTCGCGGCCCCGGACCGCCGCCCGTCACCGTGCTGTCGCACCGCACCTGGACGGAAATGTTCGGCAGCGATCCGCAGATCGTCGGCAAGACCATCCGCTTCGCCGAGCTGAACGCGATCGTGGTCGGCGTCGCCGCGCGCGATCTGGACGTGCCGGCCGGCGCGGACTTCTGGATGAACGCGCGGCTGGACCCGACCGACGTCGGACACGGGCTGAGCGCAATCCTGCGCGTGAAGCCGGGGACGACGATCGAGCGGCTCAGGAGCGAGCTGGCCGTGACCATGACCGGATTGGCGCGCGACTATCCCCTCTCCGACGAGGGACGCGAGTTCCTCGTGCAGCCGCTGGTGGCGTCGATCGTCGGCGACCTCGGTCCGACGCTGCTCATCGTGTTCGGCGCCACGGCGCTGCTCCTGCTGCTGGCGTGCGTCAACGTCACGAACCTGCTGCTCGGCCGCGGCGCCGCGCGCGCGAGAGAGATCGCCGTCCGCACGGCGCTCGGCGCGAGCCGCGGCCGCATCGTGCGTCAACTGCTGACGGAATCGTTTCTCGTGACCGTGCTGGGCGCGATCGCGGGCCTGGGGTTCGCGTACGCCGGCGTGCGCGCGCTGCAGACGCTCGGCGCGTCGAAGCTGCCGCGGCTCGAATCGGTTCCCTTCGACGCGCACGTGCTCGGCTTCGCGTCGATCGTGCTCCTGGTCAGCGGCTTCATGCTGGGTGTCGCGCCGGCGATTCGTCTGGCGCACACGGATCTGAAGACGCTCATCAACGAAAGCGGACGCTCGACGAGCGGCGGCCGCGGCGCCGCCCGGATGATGGGCGCGATGACCGTCGCCGAGGTCGCGCTCGCGCTGATGCTCGTCGCCGGCGCCGGCTGGCTCGTCGAGAGTTTCTCGCGGCTGCGCGCGACCGATCCCGGGTTCGTCGCGTCGGGACGGCTCCTCGTCGACGTCCGGCCGAATCCGCAGAGCGTGCGCGGCCCCGATCAGACGATCGCGTGGACGCGGAACATCTTCGATCACCTGCGCGCGATCCCCGGTGTCACCAATGTGGGGTCGACCGCCGCGTTTCCCTTGCGGGGCACGCTCGACGGCTCGGTGTTCGTCCAGTTCCAGGGCGACGCGTTCGATCCCGCGCACGCGCTCGGCGCGCGCATGCGGCTCGTCACGCCGGGCTTTTTCGACGCGATGGGCGTGCCGCTCGCCGGCGGACGCGACTTCAGCGCGGACGATCGCCAGAACACGGCGCCGGTCGCGATCGTCAACCGCGAGTTCGTCCGCCGCTACATGAACGGCCGGGATCCGCTGCGGACCAGCTTCGCCTTCGGCTACCCGACCATCGACACGCGGGCGTTTCGCGCCATCGTCGGCGTCGTCGGCGACATCCGCTACCGATCGATTGCCGAGGAGGCCGAGCCCAGCTTCTACGTCACGCAGGGACAGTTTCCATTCCCGCGGCAGACCGTCGTCATCGCGACGCGCGCCGCGGATCCGAGCGCGATGGCGGCGACCGTCCGCGGCGAGATCGCGCGGCTGGAACCGCAGCTGGCCGTCGAAGTCAGCACCGCCTCCGGTCTGGTGGCGTCGACGCTCACGCGGCAGCAGCTCGGGATGACGCTCATGCTGCTGTTCGGCGGGACGGCGCTCCTGCTCGCGGCCGTCGGCATCTACGGCGTGATCGCGTACGCGTCGGCGCAGCGGCTCGGCGAGATCGCGACGCGGCTGGCGCTGGGCGCGACGCCGCAGCAGGTCTTCTGGCTGCTGATGCGCCGCGGTCAGGCGCTCGCGGCGGTCGGCGTGTTCCTTGGTCTGGCGGCCGCGTACGCGGGTGGACGCACGGTCGCGAGCCTGGTGTACGGGATCCAGGCGTCGGATCCGATCGTCCTCGCGACGGCGACGCTCGTCGTCGTCGCCATCACGTGGGTCGCGACGGCGATTCCGGCGCGCCGCGCCGCGCGCATCGATCCCATCCTCGCGCTACGCGCCGACTAGACGAACGCGTCTCCACGACACCATCCACGCGGCACGCTACTGCCTGGTCAGCGTGAACTGCACCAGGTGCTGATTGTTGCCACCGCCGCACTGCTGGCTGCTGTCGTCGACGATCGTTACGGTGCCTTGCATCGTCGTCCCGGCGACCTGCGCGCTCCCGTTGGTTAACGCGGAACCGCAGCCGCTGTTGTCGAAATAGTGCGCGCTCGAAAACGAGAAGACCGAGCCCGCAACCGTGCCAGACACCGATGCCGACAACGATAGGGCGCTGAAGCTGAACGACCCGACCACTTGCGAGCCGTTCTGGCTCAGGACCAGCGTGAAGGCCGAAGTCTCGCCCTTTTCATTGGCCACGGGGCCCGTCCATGTACCCGTCACGCTCACGGTACCAGTGACGCTCGAGACCGTAACGACGATTTCGTTGGACGCCGCACTCTGGCCGAACGCATCCACCGCGAGAACGCGCACGTAATACACGCCATTACCGACGCCGGTGGCGACGTAGGTCGTCGCCGTCGTCCCGATGTTCGCGTTCGCGAGATTGCTCAGACCGGACGCGCTCCCTGCCTGCAGGATGTAGGACGTCGCCGCGCAGCTGCCGCCCGGAGCCGTCCACGACAGCGTCACCGTGCCGCCGCTCACCGCGCTCGTCAGGCCGCCCGGCGCGTTCGGTGCTGCCGTGCAGCCCGCGCCGCCGACGACGAGAATCGCTTCGTTCGACGCCGCGCTCGTTCCCGCCGCGTTCTGCGCGCGGATGCGCACGTAGTACGTGCCGTTCCCCACGCCGCTCGCCGAAAACGACGTCAGCGTGCTGTTGGTCGTGAGGTTCGCCAGGTTCGCGAGACCGGACGCCGAGCCCGCCTCGATGACGTACGTGACGACGGGATCGCCGGACGCCGGCGCGCTCCACGTCAGCGTGACCGAACTGCCGCTCGCACTCGCCACCAGATTCGCCGGCGCACCAGGCGCCGTCGCACCTGCCGTGGCCACGTGTACGACGGAGCGCGCGGCGGAGAAACACCGCGGGTCCGCGACAGCCTGCAAGCACTGGGCGAGGTCGGCGGTCGCACGTTCGACGACGGGAACACTGCCGGCGGCGATCGCGATCGCGGGCACGCCTGCGCTTGGAAGCGCCGGCGGCCGGGACGAAGGGGTGGTCGGCGGCGAACCGCACCCCACGACCGAGCCGCACGCGATGATCGCGACCAGCGTTGAACGAGTCATGTGCGGTTCACCTCACGGCGGCCTGATCTCTGCGGCGTTGGCAAGCAGCTTTATATCCCGGAACCCGCGGCACGTCAGACTTTTTTCGCGCGAGCCGACGGTCTTCTTTCTCAACTCCTTACAACTTTCAATATGACGGCACAGACGTCGTTGCTACCATGTGGGCGCACATGCCCACGGCGCTTCTCACCACACAGGATCTGAAGAAGCACTATCAGATGGGCAGCACGACCGTCCGGGCCCTGGACGGCGTGTCGATTTCCGTTCAGGCGGGCGAATTCCTCGCGCTGCTCGGCGCGTCGGGCTCCGGCAAGTCGACACTGCTGAATCTGATTGCGGGCCTCGATCATCCGACCGCCGGCGCGCTTCAGATATTCGATCGCAATCTCGCGCGGATGTCGCGCGAGGAGCTCAGCCTCCACCGCCGGCGCAACGTCGGGATCATCTTTCAGTCGTTCAATCTCATCTCGACGATGAGCGCGGCGGAGAACGTGGCGCTGTCGATGATGTTCGCCGACGTCCCGCGCGCCGCCCGCGAGCAGCGGGCGCGCCAGCTGCTCGAGTCGATGGGACTCGGCGATCGGTGCGCGCATCGTCCGAACGAGCTCTCGGGCGGCGAGCAGCAGCGCGTCGCCATCGCCCGCGCCCTGGCCAACGATCCGCACCTGCTGCTGGCCGACGAGCCGACCGGCAATCTGGACAGCCGCACGTCGCGCGACATCATGGGCGTGCTGCAGGACCTCAACGTGACGCGCGGCAAGACGGTCATCATGGTCACGCACGATCCCGCGCTCGCGCAGAAGTACGCGCATCGCACGATCACGCTGATGGACGGCACGGTCATCGAATCATGATCGCCGCCGACACCATCCAGCTCGCACTGCGCAATCTCCGCCAGTCCAAGCTGCGGACGGGTCTGACGACACTCGGCGTGTCGATTGGCGTCGCGTCGCTGGCCGGCATGGTCTCGCTCGGCGTCGGACTCCAGGATCAACTCGTCGGACGCTTCATGCAGACCGGTCTCTTCGATTCGATCACCGTGCTGCCCGCATCCGCGGCGCGCGCGCTGGGCGCGCGCGGGCTCGGCCGCGGCGGACCGTTCGCGGGCCGGGGTCTGCGCCCGAGACAAGGCAGCACGTCGCAGGCCGGCGCGGGCCCCGCGCTCGACGACCAGGCGCTTCATGACCTCGCCGCGCTCGATCAGGTGATCGCCGTCTACCCGAACATTCGCGTGCCGCTGCAGCTCACGTTTCGCGATCAGTCGCAGCCCGTGATCGCGATCGGCGTGCCGCTCTCGTCGCGCGGCGACGGCGCCTTTCAGAATCTTCCCTTCGGCGCGTTCTTCACCGGCGACGCAGACGAGGCGTGCCTGTTGAGCCTCGAGTTCGCGAAGGGACTCACCGACGGCGATCCGAAGGACCTCGTCGGCCAGCAGGTGGCGCTGACGTACGCCACAGCCGCGCCCGCGACGCCGGGCGCCGACCCGTCGGACCTTGCCGCGCGCGTGCGGCAAATCGCGCAGAAGACCGCGAACTACACGATCGCCGGCATCGTCGAGCGCGAGCCGGGCTTCGGCCTCGGCGGCGGACCGACGGGCGGCCTGATGCTGCCGCTGGGCAAGGCGCGGCAGATCGACGCGGACGTCGTCACCGGCGCGCAGTCGTTGTTGCGGGGCTCGGCGGCGACGAAGACCTACTCGTCGCTGACCGTCCGCGTCAGGCAGGCGCGATCGACACAGGACGTCGAAGATCGCATCAAGACGATGGGCTTCACCGCGTTCTCGGTGAACGACGCGCTGCAGGGCGCGAAGCGCGCGTTCATCCTGCTGGACATCGTCTTGAGCCTGATCGGATCGATTGCCCTCGCGGTCTCATCACTGGGCATCGTGAACACGATGGTGATGTCGATTCTCGAGCGGACGCGCGAGATCGGGATCATGAAAGCCATCGGCGCCAGCGACGGCGACGTGAGAACGATCTTCCTGATCGAAGCGTCAGCGATTGGTCTGATTGGAGGGTTCGCCGGCGTCGCGCTCGGCTGGCTCGTCGGCCGTGCCATCAACCTCGGCGCCAACCTGTATATACAGAGCCAGGGCGGCACGCCGGCCACGCTCTTCTCGCTGCCGTTCTGGCTGATCGGCGGCGCCATCGGCTTCTCGATCGTCGTGAGCCTGCTGGCCGGCAGCTATCCGGCCGCTCGGGCCGCTCGACTCGACCCCATCCAGGCGCTTCGGCACGATTGAAGTACAATTGCCGCCAACACGCTCCCTAATTGCATGTGTCTGCTGGCTCAAAAGCCGGTTCCCGTATTCTCATCGCGTCCGATGATCGCGAGCTGAACGCCGCGCTCGCGGGCCTGCTCTCCGAGCACGCCCCGGCCATCGGCGCCGGAGCGCGTCCATCGGTTCTCGCCGACGTCACTTCCAACGAGAGTCTGCGCCTGGTCATCGTCGGCGAGACCTCCGTCGACTCCACGGCACTCGACCTGCTGCACGAGATCAAACAGCAGCGGCCCGACGTGGCGGTGCTCCTGCTCAGCGCGCACCCGACGGTCGAGCACGCCGCGGAGTCGATCCGCCGCGGCGCCGAAGACTTCGTGCCGATTCCGTACTCGGACGCGCTCGTGCTGAAGGAGGTCGCGCGGATCCTCGAAGCGGCCGAACTGCGCGACCGGGTCGAGAACCTCGATCAGCTCGTCGCCACCCGGTACGGATTCGAGCGAGTGATCAGCCGTTCGAGCCGCATGCGCGCCGTCTTCGATCGAGCGAATGCCGCGTCCCGCAGCGACACGCCGGTGCTGATTGTCGGCGAGACCGGCACCGGAAAGGAGCTCATCGCGCGCGCCATCCACGCCAACAGCCGGCGATCGAAGCGGCCGTTCGTGCCGATCAACTGCGCCGCCCTGCCGCGGGACCTCGTCGAAAGCGAAATCTTCGGCCATCGGCGCGGCGCCTTTTCCGGCGCGTTCGCCGATCATGCGGGGTTGTTCGTGGCCGCGCACGGCGGAAGCCTGTTCCTCGACGAGATCGGCGAGCTGCCGCTCGAGGTCCAGGCCAAGCTGCTCCGGGTCCTGCAGGACGGAGAGGTCCGGCCGGTGGGCGGACTGGAGAGCCGCCGCGTCGACGTGCGGATCATTGCCGCGAGCAACCGCAGCCTGGCCGAAATGCGCGACAACCGGATGCGACAGGATCTGTTCTTCCGGATCTCCGTGCTGGTCATCGAGATTCCGCCGCTGCGCGAGCGGCGTGAAGACCTGCCGCTCCTGCTCGCGCATTTTCTCTCTGTGATACGCGACCGCGGGGCCCGTCACCTCGATGGCATCGATCCACAAGCGCTCGATCTGCTTGCGGACTACGCGTTCCCCGGCAACGTCCGCGAGCTCGAGAACATGCTCGAAGGCCTCGTCGTCGTGCTGCCTCCCGATCGCGCCACCATTCGCGCGGAAGACGTCCGTGTCTGGCTGCGTCGCCGCGGCGCGCCGGTCGGGGACCGGACGAGCGATGCGACGCGCGTCCCGCTCAACCTCAACGATCTCGAGCGGTGGGCGATCGGAGAGGCGCTGCGGCAGTCGCACGGCAACAAGAGCAAGGCCGCGCACATGCTCGGCATCTCGCGCGACACTCTCTATCGCAAGCTGCACGATCTCGGGTTGGATCCCGAGCTGCCTGCGTCTCCGGCCTAGTGCCCCGGCGTGCCCCGCGGTTCTTCCGCGGGAACCGCGCTCAAGAGGTACGCGACAAGGGCGTCGATATCCGCGTCCGAGAGCTCACGTCCCCAGCTGGGCATGTTCAGCGGCGGCTTCGGTCCTTTCGGATCCTTCTTGCCGGCGGGATTCCCGTTGCGAATCACATCTCGTACGGAATGGTACTGGGCCAGGACCACGTTGAATCGAGGCACGGGTGCCGAGTCTTCCAGAGTGTCGAGACGCACGCCGCGTTTCATCTGATCGAGAATGGCGCTCACGTCTTCCGGATCGTCGAGCTTCAGCTGTGTCGCCAGGGCCAGACGTGGAATCGTGTCCTTGATGTAGTTCCGGTTCGATATGCCTCCCTGCCCTTCCGGACCGTGGCAGAGAAAACATCCCTTTTGCCGGAACAGCCACTTGCCCCGCTCCACGACGCCTGCCTGGGCCGGCGCCGGCTCCAGCCAGTACTTGACGACGCTCTGCGGAGTGTTCTGCGAAGCCGTGGCCGGCGTTCCTGGTGGTTGCGCGAATGCGCTGCTCGCATTGAGCACGGTCGCCAGAACCGCGAGGGGTCGAGCAATTCTGCTGATCATGATCTGCCCCACAGACACCAGACGCTAGAAGTTGAGGACGTACGAAACGCTGACGACGTTCACGCCGAAGTTGAACGGTTGCTCGCTGGTCGGCAATTGGGCGCTGGCCGATCCGAATTGCATCGCTTCATACATCCAATCGGCGTTGTTCATGTGCAAGTAGGCATAGGCCACGCGCACCCATTGACGCGTGTTGATCGCGTACTTGCCGCTCACGCGCAGTTCGGCCGTGTCGACGGAGACTGTCGGTAACGGAGTGGCGGGGATGAAATAGGCGGCAATGGCCGTGGGGGCGGCCCCCGGACCGACGAGAAGATTGTTGGCCCAATTCCCGCCGCTCACGTCGTTGTCCCAGCGCTGCCAGGTGAAGACCAGGTTGCCCGTCAGATCGACCTTGCGGGCCTGCTTCCGCAATCCGAACCCCACCGTGTTCACGTGCTCGAGCATGTTCGCGGACCAGTTCAGGCACGGATCCAGCTTGTTATTGTTGTTGCGCTGTTGCAGCGTCGTGTAGCCGTCGCACCTGTTTCCAGACACGCCGACCGCGGCCGCCTGGCTGTTGGCGAGGGCGGCGACGTTGCTGTTGGCGGTGTACGTGTTGCCGGCCGTGATGGTGCGCTGATTCTCGTAGGTGTAGAAGACGGTGGCGCTCATGCCGTCGACCAGCGCGTACGTGCCGTCGAGGTTCACGGCCCAGCCCTTGGCGTTCTGCACGCCGTAGGTCGAGCCGGGGTAGTCGTCGCCGGTCGCATCCACTCCGCCCTGGAGCGACAACTCGTCGGTCGCCTGCCAGTTCAGCAAGGAGCGAACCTTGTTGCGGTCGCGATCCGCCACGAAGTACCGCCTCATGCCCGGCAGCTCGCTGATCCGGTTGTTGTTCGCGTAGATCGCGTTGGGCAGCGCGTTGTTGTTCGGGAAGAACACGTTCATGTTCCCCGTCGTGACCGCGTAGGGGAGCGCGGGTCCCCATCCATTCCAGCCGTTGGCGAGCATGAAGGAATAGGCGGTCGCGCCGCCTGTCGCGGCGGCGGGGCTGACGTTCGCGTACGGCACGAGCGCCAGAAACGCATTCTCGTTGTAGTCCGGCGCCCGGCGCGCGGAATACGCGTAGTCGACTCGGACGGAGAGGTCCTCGCCCGCGCTGGTCCGCCATTCGGCACGCAGCGTGTTCTCGTTGGTGGTGGCGGCGTCGACGCAGCTGATCCACGCGCCGGAGCAGGCGCGGTCGATCTTCTCGAAGTCGTAGCCGCCTTTGAGCCACTGCCCCTGCGCCACGTTGTAGTCAGCGTCGAGATTGACGAGGTTCACTTTCTTGCTGTACGGGCGGTTCGCGTTGGCGTTCTGCGCGACCACGGCGCCGTACGGATTGTTCGGACCGGCCGGGAAATTGGCGTTGGCCGCCGGCGTTTCTTCCGCGTCGGCGAATTGGAAGATGTGAATGGCCGTCCGGTTGTCTCGGTCGTCGTACTTGTACGCGGCGTTCAGCGTCAGTTTCTTTGCCGGCCGGCTCGTGAGTTTGGCGTTGAACGCCGTCCACACCACCAGCCCGTTCAAGGAGCTCACCGGCACGACGGGCGTCGTGGGGTTCGTGATGAACGAGTCGTTCTGCGTATTGCGCGCCAATGATCCGTTGGCGACGAGCTTTGTCGTGGACGAAAAGTTGTAGCCGCCCGACGCATTGACCTGGATGAAGATGTTGTCCGGCGCGCTGCTGATGGTGTTGACGGTGCCGGACCCGGCCGGACCGGTCGCCCAGTTCTGCCACGTCATGAACGGCACGTTGTTCTTGAAGAACGAACCGTAATAGCCGACCTGCGCAAACCCCCTGGCGCTCTTGAAATTCAGGTTCGCAGTGACCTGGTTGTGATCGTTGTCGACCAGATCCGGAATGACGGTTGAGATGTCGCCGAGGCTTCCGCCGCCCGTGGCCGCGCTGTTCCTCGACACCGTCCCCATCGGCTTCATCCCGTCCTTGTGCTCGGGCTGGAAGTCCGCGTCGAATCCCCAACGCTCGCTGAAGTTGACGTTGAAGCCCGCATCGTACTTGGTGCGTTTCGTGAACAGGTTCACGTTGTGAAACAGCGGGCCGTCGGCGCCGGCCGCGGCATCGACGAGGGCGATCTGACCCGCGGTCGGACTGACGATGGCGCCATTGTTGGCCGCTAACGTGCTGATGTACGGTGCGGTGCCAATCGACCTGACCAGGCCTCTCGCGCTGATCACGTTGGCGCCGCCGCTTCCAGCCACGGTCGGAACCAGCCACGTTCCGGGCAGCGTGAGCGTATTGGTCCCCGTGCCGTTGTAAGGCGTCTGATAACTGTCGGATCTGTTCCTCCGCAGCTCGTCGTACCCGAAGTTGATCTGGTACTTGCCCGGCACGCCAGCCTGGGCCGAGACGTTGCGCGACTCGAGGCCGAGATCGGTGCCCTTGATGCGCCACCGGAACGTGCCGGCGCTGTCGAAGGACGCGCCGCCGCGCAGGTCGACGTTGCCGAGGAAGTAGGCGCCCTTGTCCTGCAGGCCGTTGTACTCGCCGGCCTTGTACGAGCCCTGGGTGACGTCGCCGACGCCGACCTCGACCGTGCTCGTCGGCTTGGACAGTTCCTGGGCGCTTTGCGCAGCCGCACGATCTGTGTGGACCGCGAGCGCCATCGCGACGAGCGCGACGCGGAGGGCCACCACCGAAGCCCGGGCGGAAGATCCATTCGTCTTCGTTTTCATGACGCGCCCCTGACTGATGACGTTAGCGATGGAACTTCGAGCCGGCCGGATGATTCGAGCCGTGGATCATCACATGGCAGTTCAGGCAGGCGCGCCCGCCCATCTGAACACGCGGGACGGCCGCTCCCGGCTGCTGCATGCCATTGGTGGTGGTTACGTTGCCGCCCGCCAGATTGGCGCCGCTGTTGACCTGATTGCCATGGTCGCCGCTGTGACACTGCTGGCACAGCCACGGCGGGCGCGCCTTCAGCAGCGGCGCGTTGGCCGAGCCGTGCGGCGTGTGGCAGTTGGTGCAATCGTCAGTCACGGGCGCGTGCTCCCAGAGGAACGGGCCGCGTCGTTCCGGATGGCACGTGTAGCAGGTCTCGTTGACCGAGTTCTTGATGAGCAGCTTCGGACCCGTCGAGCCGTGCGGGTTGTGGCAGTCCGAACACGTCATCTTGGCCGTGCTTGCCAGGCTGGTCACGGCCAACGGGTGGGTCGAGAGGCGACGAGTTTGAGCGCGCTGCGCTTTGTGGCAGGCGAAGCAGACCTCGGCCTGGGTCGCCTTGCTTAGTACCTTTTGGTCCGGCGCGTGGATGCTGTGGCAGTCGCTGCAGGCCACGCCCCGGCTTTCATGCGGGCTCCCTGTCCAGTTCTTCCGCGGGAGAGCGCTCGTCTCGTGACACTGGAGACACGCGGCGCTCCGTTGCGCGGCTGGCGCGGGATCCCGCTTCGTGAACGCGATGAAGGGGCTGAGCCGCTGAGCGCCCGCGGACGCCACGTGCGCCGCGGCTGGCCCATGGCACGCCTCGCAGGCCAACGCCTCTTTGTCGTTTCGCGGGCTCTTCAGGAAGATCGCTCCCATCTTGGTCGCGGCGAACGCCTCGAATTGCTTCGGGTGGCAGCGCATGCACGGCTCCGCACCGCCGACGTAACCGCTCGGTGTCTGCGGCTGGGCAAGAGTCGAGGAGGGCACGAACAGCGCGGGCACGAACGCCATTAAGTAAAGGAGTCGCGATGGCTTCACGGCGGCCCTTCCAGCAGCTTTCGCCGCTTGCGCTCACGTCCGAGTCTCGCGGAGCGTTGCACGTGGCCAAGCAACGCGGATACCACGTGGATTTGATGTTTTACCGTGAGAAGTCAGCGGCGACCGGCGCGATCGCTCGTGAATGCCCGATTCTCTGACACATGCTGCAAGTTCCTGGAAGCGCGGACGTTGTTCCACGTGTGTCGGACAAGCGGACAGACAGTCCGTTTCGCTCTGATTCCTCTCCCCAGCGTTCTGTGCCGAATGCGACGCGCTCGTCATGGGCCCGTTTGTTGCTCTGCAGACGAAGGTAGTGAAGGTGAGCTTCGCTCGAAGGAGATGCGCATGACCCGCCACTCGATTCTTTTCGTTGTCATCGCTGCGGCAATCCTCGTCGCGCCAGTCGGACCGCTCAACGGGGCCGGCGCCAGCATCGCAGGAACCGTCAAGGTGACGGGACTGGCGACGAGCGCAGACGTCGTGGTGTACGTCCAGGAGGCGCCCGGGACTTTTCCTCCCGGCAAACCTGTGGTGATGGATCAGAAGAGCATGCAGTTCATCCCGCACGTGCTTCCCGTGGTCGCGGGAACGGCAGTGAAATTTGTGAACAGCGATCCGACGCCGCACAACGTCTTCTCGCCCGACAACGAGAAATACAACCTCGGCACGTGGCCGCAGGGTCAGTCCAAGGATTACACCTTCAACAAGTGCGCGAAGCCGCCCTGCGTGTACACGCAGCTCTGCAAGGTTCACCCGGAGATGGAGGGCTACATCGTCGTGCTGCAGAACCCGTATTTCGCGGTCACTGACAAGGCCGGGCACTACGAGATCGCCAACGTGCCGCCGGGCAACTACACACTCGCCGTGTGGCACACGAGAACCAAGGCACAACCGAAGCCGGTGACCGTCGAGGCCGCCAAGCCGGCCACGGTCGACTTCGTGCTCGCGCGCTGACGAGGTTGACACGATGCCTTCGCGCGAGTACTCGGCGGTCGTCCCGGACTTCCGGTACTTTCTCGATCTGATTCCCTGCCGGGCGACGTGTCCGGTCCGCACCAACGCGGGCGGGTACGTTCGAGCCGTCGCCGAAGGCGACACGGAGCGTGGCTATCGGATTGCCCGCGCGCCGAACCCGCTGGCGTCGATTTGCGGCCGCATCTGCGCCCATCCGTGCGAGACGAAGTGTCGGCGCGGCGTCATCGATCAGCCGATTTCGATCCGCGCGCTGAAGCGGACGTTGACCGAGCGGCACGGGGTCGAAAACGCGCTCAGCGCCCAGCCGATTCCGCTCCGGCCGCTGCAGCTGGCCGTCGGGGGCGCCGACGGCGCGGCTCGCGTCGGCATCGTGGGCGCCGGTCCGGCCGGCCTCAGTTGCGCGCACGATCTGGCGCTGCTCGGGTATCGCGTGACGCTGTTCGATGCCGCGCCCGTCGTCGGCGGCATGTTGTATCAGGGCGTGCCCGAGTACCGGCTGTCGCGCGATCTGATTCGCGCCGAAGTCGATCAGATCCTGGCGCTGGGCGTGGAGTTGAAGCTGGACTGGCGCCTCGGCCGCGACTTCACGGTGAGCGACTTGCGTCGCAACGGCTACGCCGCGGTCTTCCTCGCGCTCGGCGCGTCGCGGGGCCGCGACTTGAACATCCCGGGCAAGGATCTCGACGGTGTCGTCAACGGCGTCGACTTTCTGCTGAACGCCAATCTGGGTTACCGGGTCGCGCTGGGCGAGCGCGTGATCGTCATCGGCGGCGGCAACGTCGCCATCGACGTCGCGCGGACGGCCCTTCGCTACGCGGCAGCCGAGGAGCGGCCCGACCTCTCGAGGGACGCCGAACACCTGCTCCAGACGTGGGGCTATGACAACGCGTTCATCGACGCCGCGCGAACCGCCCTGCGGCTCGGCGCGCGGCACGTGCAGCTGGTTTCGCTCGAATCACGCGCGCAGATGCCCGCGCACCCGGACGAGGTCCGCGAGTCGGAGGAAGAAGGCATCACGCTCACGTCGGGCCTGGGCCCGAAGGCGATCATCGGAAAGAACGGGCGCGTCACCGGGCTCCTGACGCTCGACGTGGCGTCGCTCTTCGACGCCAACGGCCGCTTCAGCCCCTCCTTCGTGCCGAACACCGAGCGCGAATTCGACGCGGACACGATCATCCTGGCCGTGGGCCAGCAGTCCGACACGAGCTGCCTCTCGGCGGACCCCGACATCACCATCACCCCCCGCGGCCTGGTCGCGGTCGATCCTCGGACACTCGTCACAACGATGCCGGGCGTGTACTGCGGCGGCGACCTGGCGTTCGGGCCGCGCATCGTGATCGAGGCGGAGGCTGACGGCAAGCGGGCGGCGCTGGCGATTCACGAGTCCCTGGGCGGCGGGACGGTGCCGCGCGTGCAGGCGCGCTTCCGGCCGATCGTGTTGGACCGCGCCGGCGATCGCTACGATCGCATCCCGCGCCAGAGCGTGCCGACGTTGCCCGTCACGCGCCGCACCGGGTTCCGTGAAGTGGAGGAAGGCTACGGCGACGAGCAGGCCCGCCTCGAAGCGTCGCGTTGTCTCTGGTGCAACGTCGAGACCATCTTCGATTCCGAGCGCTGCATCCTCTGCAGCGGCTGCGTCGAGATTTGTCCAGAGGCCTGTCTCGCGCTCGTGCCGGCGTCGCGCCTGCAGTCCTCGGCGGCGATCGATGCCGTGTGTGAATCGCTCGGCGCCGGAGCCGATGCCGGCGCCATCGTCAAAGATGAAACGCGCTGCATCCGGTGCGGTCTGTGTGCCGAGCGGTGTCCGACGGGCGCGATCACGATGGAAGCGCTCGAAATCGACGAGTCGCCGCAGACCGCGCTCGGGCTCTACCACGAATCGATGAGCGGGGCATCGGTATGACCAAGAAAGACGTGTTGCCGGATCCGGTGCGGCGCAGCATGTTTGCGATCGGCTGCATCGCCGTCGGCGCCGCGACGGCGGGTTTTCTCGCTGCGACGTTCCGATTTCTGGTGCCGAACGTCCTCTACGAGCCGTCGCGGAGGTTCGACATCGGGCCGCCGTCGGATTTCCCGCCAGGCGCGGTCACGTTCCTGCCTGACCGGCGGCTGTACGTGTTCAACGGACCCGACGGCTTCTACGCGATCTCGTCCATCTGCACGCATCTGGGCTGCAACGTGAAGCGTGGCGGGCCGGGATTCGAATGTCCGTGCCACGGCAGCCGGTTCGACGAGAACGGTCAGGTCGCGCAGGGACCCGCGCCCAAGGCGCTGGCCTGGTACGCGCTGAGCCTTTCACCACACGCGCAGCTCGTGGTCGACCTCGATCAGCAAGTGAGTCCCGAGTTTCGGCTTCGGGCGTGAGGAGACTGTGTGAGCCAGACGATCGGGAGCCGGACGCTGACGTGGCTTGACGGCGCGCGCCGTTCCGTCTGCCGCATCGGCTGGCCCGCAACGGACAAAGATCGCGCCGCGGCGATGATCTCGAGCCTCTTCCTGCACATCCATCCGGCGCGGGTCAGCCGCCACGTGCTGAAGCCGACCTACACGTTCGCGCTGGGACTCATCTCGGGGATTCTCTTCATCGTCCTCGCCGTCACGGGGCTGGCGCTGATGCTCTACTACGTGCCGTATCCGCCCGAAGCGTACCGGAGCATGAAGGATCTGCAGTTCGTCGTCACGTTCGGGATCGTGCTTCGCAACATTCATCGCTGGTCGGCTCACGCGATGGTCGGAGTCGTCTTCCTGCACATGTGCCGGGTGTTCTGGACTGGCTCGTACAAGCCGCCACGCGAGTTCAATTGGGTCATCGGCGTCGTGCTATTGCTGCTGACGCTTGGCTTGTCGTTCACCGGATATCTGTTGCCGTGGGATCAGCTGGCGTTCTGGGCCATCACGGTCGGCACCAACATCGCCGCGTACGCGCCCGTGGTCGGGGATCAGGTGAAGTTCCTGCTGCTCGGCGGTCACATGATTGGCCCGATGACGTTGCTGCGTTTCTACGTCCTGCACTGCGTGATGCTGCCGCTCGCGATGCTGCTGCTCATCTCTCTGCATGTGTGGCGGGTGCGCAAGGACGGACTGAGCGGCGCCGAGATCCATGCGTCGCCCACCGAGGAGCTGGCCGGTGCGTTCCCGGCGTCCACCAAGACGTACGGACTCATGGCGATCGGCAAGCGGCCACGAGCGTCGGTCGAGGCGCGCGATCCCAACGATGAAGTGTTCGCCTGGCCTCACCTGCTGTACCGGGAGCTGCTGGTTGCCCTGGCCGTGATCATCGTGCTGCACATCGTCTCGCTCGTGTTCATGGCCCCGCTCGAGGAGATCGCGGATCCGACGCGCACGCCGAACCCGGCCAAGGCGCCCTGGTACTTCCTGGGTCTGCAGGAGCTGGTGCACTACTCGGCGCTGATGGGCGGCGTGATCGTGCCGACGCTGCTCGTGCTGGCGTTGCTGGCGGTTCCCTACGTCGATCGGGGCGCGGCGGGATCCGGCCGATGGTTCGCGCCGGAACGGAAGATGGCGAACACGATCTTCACCTCGCTTGCGGCCGTCTTCGTCGTCCTGACGATCGTCGGCACACTATTCCGCGGAGCCAACTGGGCATGGGTGTGGCCGTGGAAGTAAGGAACACCGCGCCACCCCGGCTGCATCTCGTGTTCGCCGGCCTCGGGCTTGCGTTCCTCGTGATCTTCTCGTGGGTGCTCTTTCACGAGGGCGCGGCGGAATGGCGAACGACGCAGGCGCGTTTCCGTCGGCTCGAGACGACGGTCAAGAACCCGCACCAGCTCGCGCAGGCGGCGGGCGTCGGCGGCCTGCGCCAGATCTGGCTGCCCGATCTCGGGCGCGTCGATCGCTGCGAAACGTGCCACCTCGGGATCGACGATCCTGCATTCGCGCGCGCGCCGGCCCCGTTCGCCGCGCACCCCGGCACCTGGCTGTCGACGCATCCCACCGATCGATTCGGCTGCACGCCGTGCCACGACGGCCAGGGGCAGGCGACCGACTACGCCACCGTGGCACATCAGCCGCAGCCGTTCGTGACGCGGCCGATGCGCCCGCTCGAGACCATCGAAGCGAATTGCGGGGTGTGCCACCGCGCGCTCGATCCGCCAGACGCCCCGCGCCTCGCCGAGGGCCGACGGCTGATCGTCGAGTCGGGCTGCTTCAGTTGCCATGAGATTCCAGGCTTCGAGGGGATGACGTTCAGAGGCCCGTCGCTGGACAGCATCGGGTACAAGGTCCGGCCCGCCTGGCTGACGTCCTGGCTGAAGGATCCCAAAGGCTATCTCCCGCAGTCGAAGATGGGCAACTTCCGCCTGTCCTCCGACGAGATCGGGAGCCTGCAGGGTTTCCTGCTCTCGCAGCGTGCGCAAGTGCCGCTCGACAGCACAGGCGTCGATTGGAAGAAGGCGGACACGGCCAACGGGCGCGCCTTGTTCGGCGAGCTCCGGTGCGTCAGTTGCCACGCGGTCAACGGACGCGGCGGCACGGCGGGGCCCGAGTTGACGCGCATTGGGGACAAGGTGCGGCGCGACTGGCTCTTCAGCTACCTGAAGGATCCACATCGTGTGCAGGCGGACACGCCGATGCTGCAGTACCGCCTGAGCGATCCGCAATGGCGGGATGTCACGGCGTTCCTGCTCGAGCAATACAGCTCGGCCGACACCGGCGCCGAGCCGCCACCCGTGACGTACCAGGACGCGCGTGTGCTGGCGGCGGGGCGCGCCGTGTTCGAGCGCCGTGGCTGTCCGAGCTGTCATCGCCTTGCGGCCATCAAAGACGCCGGACGCATCGGCCCCAGTCTGGCGGGCATTGCCGATCGCGATCCGGACGAGCTGCCGTACGGCACGAACGTGGTCCGCCACACGACCGACAATTACATCTTCCTGAAAGTGCTGTTGCCCGACACGCTCGGCCAGACCTCGACGATGCCGACGTTCGCGTTTACGCCGGCCGACGCCGCCAAGATCGCCCTGGCGCTCGCCAGTATCAGGAAGACGGATCTGCCGGCGTCCTACGTTCTTCGCCGTCCGGCGCCCGTGCCATATCGGCCTGGCGGCAAGTTTGGCGAACTGGTCGCGCGCTATCGGTGTCTGAGCTGCCACACGGTCGGGGGATTCGGGGGCGACCTGTCGACCGTGCCGCTGGACCGGATTGGCAGTCAGCTCCAGCGCGACTACCTCGTGAAGTACCTGCTCAATCCAGGAGCCGTGCGCGTCAGCGTCGAAGCGCGCATGCCCGTTTTCCACATGTTGCCCGACGAAGCGAAGACGATCGCCGACTACTTCTCTATGGTCTTCCTCGACGACGGCGTCGAGCAGTACGACACGAGGTTCACCGCCGAAGAGGCGCGCCGCGGGCAGGAGCTCTACGGGCAGCTCGGATGTCAGGCGTGCCATCAGCTCGGGACCAAAGGTGGTTACGTGGGACCGGAGCTGTCAGAGACCGGCGCCCGGCTGAGGCCCGGCTGGATCGCGGCGTGGCTTTCGAAGCCTCAGATCTACAAGCCCGGCACGCTGCAGCCGGATTACGGACTCTCGGGCGCGGATGCGCGGGCGCTCACGGCGTACCTCACGAGTCTGGGCCGGAGCCCTGCCGCGAAGGCGCGCGGAGGGAATGCGCAATGACGAACCGCACTTGGCACGCGGTGGCGGTGGCGGTGGTGGCGCTCGCGAGCACGGTTGGCTGCCGAACCGGTCCGCCGTCCCAGCCAGGCGATCCGATGCTTAATGCGATCCGGGCCGAAGAGCGCGAAGGGAATCTGACCTATGTTGAGAGCCAGGGCCGGCGGCTGTTCCTCCACTATTGCGCGACCTGCCATGGCGATGACGCGCGAGGCGACGGTCAGAACGCGTCGAACTTGAGCCCGGCGCCGCCGGACATGACGGCGAGGACGTCGCAGGATCCCGCACTGATCAGACGCGTGATCGCCGAAGGCAGCGCCGCCGTCGGACGATCGCCGCTGTCTCCGCCATGGGGGCGCAGTCTCAGCCAACAGCAGATCGACTACCTGGTTGCGTATTGTCAATCGATAGGCCGGAAGAAGCCCTGAGATTCCGCTAGTCGAAACGGCGCTCGCGATGGAGGGGCGGTACGTGAAGCTGCTTCCGCGAACGTTGAGCGCTCTCTTCATTGTGCTGGCGATCGGCGCGGGAGCCGGCACGGTGTGGTTCTTCGTCCGTTACCCGAGGTCGGCTCCTCCTCGCACGATCTCCATCCACGTCAGCGCCGCGCTCATCGAGCGCGGCCGCTATCTGGCCAACCACGTCGCGGTCTGCGTGGACTGCCATTCCACGCGCGACTGGAACGCGTTCTCAGGCCCGATCGTGCCGGGAACGGAAGGCGCTGGCGGGGAACGGTTCGACAAGGAGCTCGGGTTCCCGGGCACATTCTACGCGGCCAACATCACGCCAGCGGGCCTCAGCCAATGGAGCGATGGCGAGATCCTCAGGGCGATCACGGCCGGCGTCACGCGCACGGGAAGAGCGCTGTATTCCGTCATGCCCTATCCAAGCTATCGCGCGCTCTCTGAAGGCGACGCGGAGGCCATCGTCGCGTACATCAGGACGCTGACACCGGTCTCCCGTGAGATTCCCCCGTCCCAACTCGATTTCCCCATGAACGTGCTGGTCCGAACGCTTCCAGAGCCGTATGCGCCGAAGCCGTCTCCGGATCGCAGCAGTCCAGTCGCCTACGGCCGCTATCTGACGACGATCGCGCGCTGTCCCGTGTGTCACACCCGCTCCGAACGCGGCACGCCGATCCAAGGCATGGAATTCGCCGGCGGAGTCGACTTCGACGTTCCTCTGGCGGGCCGCGTCCAGTCCGCCAACATCACTCCAGATTCTGAAACAGGTATCGGAGACTGGCCCCTCACCTTCTTCATCGCACGTTTTCGCGATCCGACTTCAGCGCGAACACAGCGGCTTCCTCTGCGGGATCGGCGCTCTAATACGGTGATGCCATGGACGATGTTTGCGGGGATGACGGACGAGGACCTCGGCGCGATCTACGCGTACCTTCGAACGGTCAAGGCTGTCAGGAATCAGGTCGCGCGATTTTCCGGTCCGAGCTGAAGTGGACGAGACCGGGAGACCGGTCAAGGTGCCGGAAATCCGCCGCTTTCAGTACCGCATGTCCGGCACTTATGTAAGAGGACAATTAGATTCTGAGAACTCCGTGGCGCTCCAACGCTCCGCGTCCCGCAAACTCGACGATGACTCGCTCTCGACGCAGCTCCTAGTCCCCTGTTGATTCAGCACTTAACGGATTCCGTCAGTCGCCTCTCCCTCTCGCCGGTCCGTCGGCGACGCGGACAGAGTCAATTGGGCCCTGGTCTTGCCATAAGAGGACAACTGGGCCTCGCACCGGCGAGGTCGGAGGGAGATGACATGATGAGATCCAGGCCGTTTCAGTTCGTCGTTCGCGTGGGCCTCGTTGCGCTGGCGTTCTTCACCGCCGTGTCGACGGCGGACGCCGTGCCCGCATTCGCACGCAAGTACCAAACGAGCTGTCAGACGTGCCACATCGTCTTTCCGAAGCTCAATGCGTTCGGCGAGGCCTTCCGGCTGCGCGGCTACCGCATGCCGGGCGAGACGGCGGACATGGTGAAGGAGCCGCCGGTCAGCCTCGGCGCGCCCGCGTACAAGAAACTGTGGCCGGACTCGGTCTGGCCCGGCGAAATTTCGAGCGCGGTTCCGCTCGCCGTGAACGTCAAGCTCGGCTACGTCAACACCTCGACGCTCAACGAGGATGGGACCGTGACGTCGGTGAAGAACGATCTCCAGTTCCCGCAGGAGGTGAACATCTTCGGGGCCGGGACGCTGGGCGACCACGTCTCCTATCTCGCCGAGATGACGTTCGGAGAGAACCCCGATGGGTCGGTCGCGGTCGAGCTCGAGCACGCCCGCGTCGACTTCGACTCGCCGTTCGGTCCCGAGGATCTCTTCCACTTCCGCCTGGGCAAGTTCGCCCCCAACGTCGCCGACGGCTTCCAGGAGATGTGGATCTCGACCGACGCCGCGATCGATTCGCTGTTCGCCTACAACCCGATCGGCGCCAACGGCGGCACCGGCCTCGCGGGCGACATGACGCCGTCGCCGATCGCGCTGCCCGATCGCGTGCGCGGCATCGAGGGCTACGGGATGATCAACCACCGCGCGCTGTGGGTGGCGGGCATCGCCAACGGCGTGGGGCCGGGCCCCGGCGACACGACGGGCCGCTTCGACGGCAACAACGCGAAGGACGTCTACGCGCGCTTCGACTACAAGATCGGCGGCATGGGGCTCGACGGCGACATGGGCGGCCGCCAGGCGCCGGAGAAGAACTGGCGCGACGACTCGCTGCGCCTCGGCGTCTTCGCGTACCGCGGCGACGCCAGCAACATCAACTTTCCGCTCACGACCGAGGACGGCCAGAACACCAATATTCAGGACGCGCATTTCCTGCGGAGCGGCCTCTACGCGAGCCTCTTCTTCAAGGATCTGAACGTCTTCGGCGTCTACCTGCACGGGAGCGACTCGCTTCAGACCTTCGATGCCGGGACGGCCGCGCTCCTGGGCACGATCGAGCCGGACTTCCACGCGTGGTTCACGCAGGCGGACTACCTCGTCTACCCGTGGCTGCAGGGGTCGTTCCGGTACGAGACGGTGACGCCGGCCGATCCGTCCGTGCCGAGCCTGCGCACCGGCGTGTTCAACGCGAGCGCGCTGATTCGCGCGAACGTGAAGTTCATGGTGGAGTACCAACGCGATCTGCGCGAAGGCGACAACCACTCGCTGAACGCGCTGCTGCGATTCGCCTTCTGAGGCCTGCTCAAGTCACCGCTCGGCCCGGTGCAAATATTGCACAAAGAGCCGTTCACGTCGCGAGGTGACGGAGACTCGGCAATTCGGGCTACGCACAGGGGGATGGCTATGGCGACCACTCGTCGTGATTTCTTGAAATCCTCGTCGATGACGCTCGCCGCCGCAAGCGTCGGTCCGTTCGTCGCAACGGCCGCGGCGGCACAGATGGCAAGCCCCGCGCCTCGGCCCGCATCTTCCTTGGCCGGTACTGCGGCCAGCAAGATCTTCGTCGAGACCGACACCACTTACGGGAAGGTGCAGGGCCTCCAGACGACGGGAATCAAAGAATTCAAGGGCATTCCGTACGGCGCCCCGACCGGCGGGCGCAATCGCTTCATGCCGCCGAAGAAGCCCGCGGCGTGGACGGGCGTGCGTGAATGCTTCGCGCACGGACAAGTCAGTCCGCAAGCGCCGAGCGACCTGAAGTCCCAATACGGCGTGATGATCCACTGGGACGTCCAGCCCGGCGGCATGGGCGAAGACTGTCTCGTGCTGAATGTGTGGACGCCGGGCGTCCGGGACGGCGCGAAGCGCCCGGTCCTCGTGTCGTTCCACGGCGGCGGCTTCGCGACCGGCTCGGGCAATGCGATTGGATTCGACGGCGCCCAACTCGCGCGCTTCGGCGACGTCGTCGTCGTCACCGTCAATCATCGCCTCGCCAGCCTCGGCTATCTGCAACTCGCGGACCTGGGCGCGCCTCCCGAGTTCGCGTTCGCTGGCGTCACGGGCATCATGGATCTCACGGCGTCGCTCGAGTGGGTGCGCGACAACATCGAGAGCTTCGGCGGCGACCCGAAGAACGTGTTCATCTTCGGTCAGTCGGGCGGCGGCGCCAAGACCAGCACGATGCTCGCGGTTCCGGCGGCGAATGGACTCTTCCATCGCGCGGCCGTGCAGAGCGGATCAACGCTGCGACTCACGCCGCGCGATCGTGCCACCCGCAACACAGAAATCCTGCTGAAGCACCTCAATATTTCGAAGGACCGCATCGCGGACCTGCAGAAGATCACGTGGCAGCAGATCCTCGAAGCGCAGGTCGCGGCAGCTGCGGAAACGCCAGGCACCGGCTTCTCGCCCGTCGTCGACGGCACCTATCTGCCGCATCACCCGTTCGATCCGGCCGCGCCAGAGGAGTCGGCCACGGTTCCGCTCATCGTCTCGACGACGTTGGAGGATGCGGCGCTGAGCCTCACCAACTTCGACCTGGACGATGCCGGACTCAAGGGAATCCTGAAGCAGCGCTTTGCCGCCAACAGCGACGCCATCTACGCGCTGTATCGCAAGTCCTATCCAAACAAGTCGGCGTTCCTCGTGCAGGCGATGATCAGCACGGATGCCGGCTTCCGCCGGTCAGCCTTCAAGCAGGCGGAACTGAAGGCCGCGCAGGGCAAGGGCCCCGTGTGGATGTACGAGTGGGATTGGCCGA
>JAIQFX010000057.1 GCA_020073005.1 Terriglobia bacterium
TGGGGCACGTCCGACGACGACGGCAACATCGTGTGGGGCACGGCCAATCAGCTGAGCACCGTGTGGCTGTCGAACTCGGTCGAGGGCTCGCGGACGGCGCTGAGCGGAAGCGACGTGTTCGATCGGCTCAGGGACAAGCAGCTGCTGAAGTTGCTCCAGTTCAAGCCGCCGGCCGTCGTACCGCCGCCGCCGCCGCCGCCGTCGGATCCGCCGCCGCCGCCGCCCGACACGTCGACGCCGGACACGGGCACGCCGCCGCCGCCGCCGCCGGACACGGGAACGACGACGGACTCGAGCACGCCGCCGCCATCTGATCCGCCGCCGCCGGACCTGGGCACGACGACGCCGCCGCCGGATTCGACGACACCGCCGCCGCCGGCGGAGCCGACACCGGACCCGACGACCACGACGACGGTCACGGATCCGGACACCGGAATCACGACGACGACCGTCACGAATCTGGTGACGGGCGAAGTCACCATCACGACAACTGGCGAGAGCTTCTAGCCATGGAAAAGATGCCGTACCAGTCGACACTGGACGTGCAATTGGTCCAGACGCCCACTGCCGACGTTGTCAGCACCGACTGGAAATCTGGCCTGCCGGTGCTCAGTGGGAATCAGGTGACGCTGCGGGAACTGCGGACCTCGGACGCGCAGTCGCTGTTCGCGATGCTGACGACCGAAGAAGTCTCGCGGTTCATCTCGCCGCCGCCGACCACGGTGGAAGGCTTCGAGAAGTTCATCGCGTGGACGCACCGGCAGCGTCGCGCGGGATCGTATGTCTGCTTCGCGGTGACGGTGGACGGCACCGACACGGCGATTGGCATCTTCCAACTCCGCGAGCTCGAGCCGGGGTTCGGCACGGCGGAGTGGGGATTCGCGATTGGATCAGCGTATTGGGGCACGGGCGTGTTCCAGGAAGGAGCGGAGCTTATGGTGAATTTCGCGTTCGACTCGGTCGGCGTTCACCGGCTCGAGGCGCGCGCAGCCGTCCGCAATGGACGTGGAAACGGCGCCCTCCGGAAGATCGGCGCCATCCAGGAAGGGCTTCTCAGAAAGTCCTTCTACAAGAACGGCGAATATCTCGATCAGGCGTTGTGGACCATCCTTGACGAAGATTGGAAAGCCAAGGCTGTTTGGGAGGGTCCGGTCCACTAACAGACTCACATCGGTTAGTGACCATGAGGGCGGGATAGGCAGGGCAGACCTGGATCCCGCCCTTCCGCTTTTCTGACGGATGTTGGTGCTACGATGCGCCGCATGCGTCCTCACGCACTTGCCGCTGTCGCCCTCGCGGCCGGCGTCCTGAGCGCCGCCGCGCCGGCCCGCGCCGATGTCATCCGGGCCGTAATCACGACCCGCGCTGACGTCGGCGCCTCTGGTTACGAGAAGATCGCCGGCACTGTCCACTTCGCCGTCGATCCCGCCGATCCACACAATCGTCTTGTCGTCGATCTCGACAAGGCGCCGCGCAACGCCGCCGGTCTCGTTGAATTTTCCGCGGACATGTATGTCTTGCGCCCCAAGGACGAGCGGCGCGCGAACGGCGCGGCCCTCGTCGAGGTGTCGAACCGCGGCAATCGTGGCGCGCTCGCTGGCTTCGATCGCGGCGGCTTCCCCGACCCGAAGACGGAAAACGATCTCGGTGATCGGTTCTTGATGCGATTCGGGTTCACACTCGCCTGGGTCGGCTGGGAATTCGATGTGCCCGATCAGCCCGGCCTCATGCGCATTCACGTGCCGGTTGCGACGGATCAAGGCAAGACGATCACCGGCATCGTCCGCGCGGCGTTCACGCCGGCTGCTCGCGTGACGGATTTCACCGTCAGAGATCTGGCGAGTTACGAGCCGGTCGATCCCTCCGGTCCGGACAGCCAGCTCACGGTGCGATCCACGTTTCTCGGACGCGGGGGGCCAATCGCGCGCGCGAAGTGGCGCGTGGCGGGGCACACGGTGACGCTGGAAGGCGGATTCGATGCGGGGAAGACGTACGAGATCGCCTATCGCGCCGCGAATCCGCCCGTGACGGGCCTCGGCTTCGTGGCGATGCGTGACTTCGCCGCCTGGCTGAAACACGAGCCTGCGGCTGTCGCGCCCGTGCGGTACGCGTACGCGTTCGGCGCCTCGCAAAGCGGCCGATTCCTGCGCAGCTTCCTCTACGAAGGGTTCAACACCGACGAGCACGACCGGCAGGTGTTCGATGGGGTCATGGCGCACATCGCCGGCGCGGCGCGCATCAACCTCAACGAGCGCTGGGCGACGCCGATCGGGCTCGGCGTCCATAGCGCGACGGCGTTTCCCTTCGCCGACGCGAGCCTGCGCGATTCGGTCAGCGGCGCGCAGGAGGGATTGCTGGACAATCCGCGCGCGCGCGCGCATCAACCGAAAGTGTTCTACACGAATACGCCGGTCGAGTACTGGGGCACGGGGCGCGTCGCGGCGCTGATTCACACGACGCCCGACGGCTCGGCGGACATCCCGTTGCCTGATAACGTTCGCGTCTACTTCTTCGCGGGCACGCAGGATTCGCCGGCGCGGTTGCCGCCGATCCGGAACGCCGGCCAGCAACTGGACAACCCGGTGGACTACTGGTGGTCGCTGCGCGCGCTCCTGCTGGCGATGCACCGGTGGGTGAGCGCAGGCGCGCCGCCGCCCGCGAGCGTCTATCCGAAGCTGATGGAACACACGCTGGTCACGGCGACTACGGTTGTGTTTCCGGCGATTCCCGGTGTCGCGTCGCCGCGCGCACTGACCGCGGGCACGCGGATCGCGAATCCATTTCTGAAAGCCAACGGGAATGGCGGCGCGGGCGCGCCGCTGCCGCTGCTCGTGCCGGACGTCGACGCCGACGGCAACGAGCGCGCCGGCGTCAGATTGCCGGACGTCGCCGTGCCGCTCGGCACCTACACCGGCTGGAACTTCCGGCTGCCGTCGACGGGTTCGCCGGGCGAACTGGTCTCGCTGCTGGGATCGTTCGTTCCATTCGCCGCGACGCCGGCCGATCGCACGGCCGGCGACCTGCGCCGCTCGATCCAGGAACGCTACGCCTCACGCGACGCCTATCTGGACAGAGCGCGGCAGGCCGCCGAAGCGCTCGTCGCTCAGCAACTGCTGCTGGTCGACGATGTCGATCGCGTCGTGCAGCGCGCGACCGACACCTGGGACACGTACGCGGTTACTGGGCGATCGCCTGGACCGAAACGCTGATCTTCACCTCGTCTCCGACCAGGAAGCCGCCGGCTTCGAGCGCCGCGTTCCACGTGAGGCCGAAGTCTTTCCGGTTGATCGTGATCTCAGTCTCGAATCCGACGCGCGTGTTGCCCCACGGGTCCTTGGCCGTTCCCAGATAGGTCACGGGCAGCGTGACCTCTTTGCTGACGCCGCGGATGGTCAGCGCGCCGGCAACGTCGAATTGCTCCGGGCCCTTGCGCACGACGCGCGCGCTGGTGAACGTCAGGGTGGGGTACTTGTCCACGAAGAAGAAGTCCTCCGATCGCAGGTGCTGATCCCGATCGGGCGTCGCCGTGTCGATGCTCGCGACGGCGACGGAGAACGACACGGACGATGTCTCCAGGGCCTCGGGCCGCGCCTCGTCGAACTGGACGGTGCCGGAGAAGTCCGTGAAGCGGCCGCGGACCCTGGTGACGAGGTGCCGGACCTGGAACTGCACTTCCGAGTGCGTTTTATCGATCGTGAACGTCCGGACGGGGGCGGCGGTCGTCGTGGCGGTGATCATGATGGCTCTCCTGAATGAACGTGACGTGTTGATGGTTGACGAATCAAGTATTGGCCGCAAAAAAGAACTACTGGTGGGGCGCGCGGATGGCCTCCATCAGCCGGATGAACGTCGCGCGATCCTTCGTCTTCAAGCCCTTCATCGAGTCCTCGTGCGAGCGCAGCGTCGCCTCGTCGAGCTTCTGCAGCAGCGCGAGGCCTTTCGGCGTGATCCAGCACAGATGCTGCCGGCGATCTTTGGGGCAGCGCTGCCGCCGGACGAGCTCCTTGGCCTCGAGCCGGTCGAGCAGCCGGGTGACGCCGGGGGTCTGCTCGATCATGCGGTCGGCGATCTCGAGCGTCGGGACGCCGTCGCGCGCCTCGGTGTCCGCGCCGCGCAGAATCCGCAGCACGTTGAACTGCTGCAGGGTGATGCCGTGCGGCTCGACGAGGGCCGTCATGTGACGGCGGACCAGGTCGGCCGTCCGAATCAGCCCGACGACGGCCTCGTGGGCCGTCGACTGGAACGGCCGGTTCTGGCGCAGCTCGCGTTGCAGGCGACCCATGGGCAATAGATTACATGTCAATAGTTGATATGTCAAGTATTGGTAGGATGGCGGCCCTATGCCCCCACGGCCAGCGACCAATCGCCAGATCCGCCTCAAGAGCCGCCCCGCCGGCATGCCCTCGGCCGGCAACTTCGAGATCGCCGACGCGCCGATGCCCGCTGCCGGCGACGGCGCCGTCCTGCGGCGGACCATCTATCTCTCGCTCGATCCCTACATGCGCGGCCGCATGAGCGACGCCGAGTCGTACGCACCGCCGGTGGCCGTCGGCGACATCATGTGCGGCCATACCGTCAGCCAGGTCGTCGAGTCGCGGAATCCGGACTTCCGTGTCGGGGATTTCGTGACCGGTTACGACGGCTGGCAGCAGTTCGCCGTCTCGAACGGCAAGGATCTGCGCGTGCTCGATCCGAAGAGCGCACCGATCTCGACGGCCATCGGCGTGCTCGGCATGCCCGGCATGACCGCATTCGTCGGGTTGATGGACATCGGCCAGCCGAAACCCGGCGAGACCGTGGTCGTGTCAGCGGCGTCGGGCGCGGTCGGCGCGATTGTCGGTCAGCTCGCGAAGATCAAAGGCTGCCGCGCCGTCGGCGTCGCGGGATCCCCGGACAAGTGCCGATACGTGGTCGACGAGCTCGGATTCGACGCCTGCGTCAACTACAAGACCGACGATCTCGCGCCGGCGCTGCGCGCGGCGTGTCCAGGCGGCGTCGACATCTACTTCGAGAACGTCGGCGGCAGGCTGTTCGCCGCGGTGCTGCGCGTGATCAACCGCGGCGCGCGCATTCCGCTCTGCGGCCAGATTTCGGAGTACAACGCGACCGCCGATCCTGGCGGGCCGAATCTCCGCCCGCTGCTCATCAAGCGCGCCATGATCAAAGGGTTCATCGTCAGCGATCATCCCGATCGCGCGCCGGCGTTTCTGAAGGAGTGCGCGCCGCTCGTCAAGGCGGGTCGTCTGAAGTATCGCGAAGACATCGTCGAGGGATTGGACAAGGCACCGGCGGCGCTGATCGGGCTGTTCGAGGGCCGGAACTTCGGCAAGATGCTCGTGCGCGTATCCGCTGATCCGACCCGGACCTGATGTTCGGATCCGGACGGCATCGTCCCACCAACGGGCGGTCGTGCGACCGTCAACCCAGCGTGGCCATTACTGGTCAAATGGTTACGACCCTGGACGTCGGGCACGGAACGTGCCTTGCCGAGGCGCGATGGATACCCTTCTCAAAGATGTGATGTACGCGGGCCGCGGCCTGAGGAAGAACCTCGGGTTCGCGACCGTGGCCACCCTGACGATTGCGCTGGGCATCGGCGCATGCACGGCGATCTTCAGTGTCGTCAACGCCGTGTTGCTGCGGCCGCTCCCGTACTCCAACGCCCAGCGTCTGGTGATCGTGTGGGGCGAGCTGCGTGCGCGGAACGTTCAGGACTGGCCGTTCGCGCCGCCGGACCTCCGCGACTTGCGCCTCCAGTCGACGAACACCTTCAAGGACTTCGCGGGCGTGACGCCTGCCGGGCGGACGCCGATCAGCGAGACGACGGGCGAGCCTGAACAGATTCGGGTCGCGGGCGCGACGCCGAATATCTTTCGGCTGCTCGGCGCGCGCATCATCGCGGGGCGCGACTTCATCGAGGATGATGCGCTGCCGCAGCCCCAGCCGCCGCCGGGGCAGGCGCCACCGGGACAGCAGCCGCTACCGCGCCTGCCGCAGATCGCGATCATCAGTCATGGTCTCTGGATCCGCCGCTACGGCGGCGACCCGGCCATCGTCGGCCGGAGCGTCGATCTGGGCGGGGGCCGCGCGCAGATTGTCGGCGTCCTCGGCCCGGAATTCGAGCTGCTGTTTCCGCCGCGCGTCAACATGGAGCGCGTCCCCGACATGTGGACGGCGGCCCGGATCAACTACGAGACCGCGAACCGCAACAACGTCGTGTTTCGCGTGGTCGCCCGGCTCAAGCCGGGCGTAACGATTGATCAGGCGAACGCGCAGGCCGAACGGGTCGCGTCCGACCTGCGCGACCACTTTGCGATCAAGAAGACCTCCGGCTTGTACTTCCATGTCGTGCCGATGTACGAGGATCTCGTGAGCGGCGTGCGGCCGGCGATTCTGTCGCTGATGGGCGCGGTCGCCTTCGTCCTGCTCATCGCGTGCGCCAACGTCGCGAATCTGCTCGTCGTGCGCGCCTCCGCGCGCAGCCGCGAACTGGCGGTGCGGGCCGCAATCGGCGCCAATCGCGCGCAGCTCGTGCGCCAGATGCTTGCCGAGAGTCTCGTGATCGCGGCGTTGGGCACGTTCTTCGGGCTGGGATTCGCGCGCGCCGGCATTCAATGGCTGATCGCGCTCGGCCCCAAGGATCTCCCGCGCCTCGACGCCGTGCGGATGGATCCGATCGTCCTCACGTTTGCCGCGCTGGCCGGGCTCGTCACGGCCGTTTTGTGCGGCGTCGTTCCGGCGCTGCGCGCGTCGCGGGCGGATGTGATGGAGGTGCTGCGTGATGCGGGCGGCCGTTCGTCCGGTCTGCGCGGCGGGCGGCGGTTGCGTCAGGGCGTCGTGATCGCGGAGGTGGCGCTGTCGTTCATCCTGCTCATCGGCGCGGGGCTGATGTTGCGCAGCATCATCGAGCTCAGCCGCATCCATCCGGGGTACGACGCCAATAACGTCCTGACGTTCTTCGTGCAGCCGCAGTCGCGGCAGGCGGGCGAGCGGCAGGCGTTCATGCAGCAGGTGCGCCAGCGCGTGTCGGCGATTCCCGGCGTCCTCGGCGTGACGGCCGCCTTGCCGCTGCCGCTCGACGGCCAGTTGATTAACGGCCGGTACGGCACGGAAGCCGCCGCGTCGGATCCGGCGGCGTTCCGGCAGGCCAACTACCACGCCGTGCTGCCCGGCTACTTCGAGACCATGCGCACGCGGCTGATTGCGGGACGCACGTTCACCGACGCCGACAACAATCGCGATCCGAACGCGCCGAAGCAGATCATCATCGATGACATGCTCGCGGCGAAGGCGTTTCCGAACGAGTCGCCGGTCGGCAAACGGCTGCTGATCCGCATTGTCACGCCGGAAGCGGAATGGGCCGACATCATCGGCGTCGTCGCGCATCAGCGTCACGCGTCGCTGGCCGACCCCGGACCCGAGGCGATCTTCATCACGGACAGCGTCTTCGGTCACGGCGCGACGGGACGCTGGGCCGTCCGGACCAGCGGCGATCCGAACCTGATCACCACGGCTGTGCGGGCGGCGGTTGCCGACGTCGACAAGCGCGTTGCGCTCGCCGAAGTGCAGCCGATGAGCGCGTTCGTCGACAAGGCGATGGCGCCGGTGCGGTTCACGGCGACGCTGATCGGCATGTTCGCGGTCGTCGCAATGCTGCTGGCGGCGGTCGGGCTCTATGGCGTGCTCTCGACGATTGTCAGGATGCGCACCGCTGAAATCGGGCTGCGTATGGTGTTCGGCGCCGAGTCGGGGAGCATCCTGGGCCTCGTGGTCGGCGAGGGGCTGAAGCTGAGCGTCGGCGGCATGGCCGTCGGCCTCGCCGGTGCGCTTGCGATCACGCGGGTGATGGCGAGCATGCTCATCGGCATCCAGCCCACGGACCCGGTCACGTTCGGCGGGATCATCGTGTTGTTCGCCGTGATCGCGCTGGCGGCCTCCTGGGTACCCGCCTTTCGCGCCTCCCGGTTGGACCCGATGGCGGCTCTCCGTGAGGAATAAGTAGTCGCCAGCAGCCAACGGCCGTGGAATTGATCAGGCACGCCTTATGCGACCTTCACCTGTATCCGGCGAACTTGCCGGATTTCCGGCAGGAGGTGCGTTTATGCGGAGACTGGCACTCGTCCTTAAGCGCAGGATCGCGCTGAGCGCGCTGGCCGTGTTCTTCGCGGGGGCGTGCAGTTCGGTGACACCGTTGCCGATTCACGCCGGCGACCTGTGTTTCCGGTGCAGGCGGCCGATCGTTGATACCCGTCTCGCCGCGCAGACGATCGGCGGAGGCCTCGCCTCGAACTTCAGGACGCCGGGCTGCCTCGCGAAATACCTGGCCGATCATCCCGCGGAAGTAAACATCGTATTCGTGACCGATTACGCGAGCGGCAAGATGCTGCTGGCGCAGTCGGCGGTGTTCGTCCCGACGCTCGATCGAGACAACGGCGAACGCGATTACATCGCCTTCAGGGATCGCGCCGCGGCGAATACAGAAGCGATGGCGCGCCAGACGTCGCCGGTCTTGTGGATCGACGTACTCGGCCAGGCGAAGAGCGATCAGCGCGGCAACTGAGTCGACGTGCGCCGGGCCGGCGCCGCGATTGGCGTCGGCTTGGACGGCAGATCGGTCAGCACGCGATTCAGTGCGGCTACGATCCGCGAGACGTCGTCGAAGGCCCAGTCGAGCTGCCGCCGCTGATCGGCGGTCGGCAGACCCGAGTAGCCTTCGATCGCGCGCGACAGGCTCGTCGCCGTGCCGAGGTGCGCGGCGATCTCGGTCTGCGCCTGCGCCAGCCGCCCTTCCATTCCCTCGTCCACGACGCTTCGGCCCCGGCCCAGCGCGTCCAGTTCTCCGATCGCGGCACGCGCGGCGGCTCGCGCGGATCCCAGCGTCTTCTGCAGGTCGTACAACGAGAGCAGCACCGATTGACGCGCGCGCCGATCCGCGTCCGTCATCGAGACGCGCGGGTCGCTCTCGACGCGCAGCTGCCCCTTGAGCTCGCGCCCGCCGGCTCGCACCGTGACCGTGTAGGTGCCCGGCAGAACCAGCGGTCCCTGGGGCGCGCCGCCGAATCCGCCGGCGGCCGGTGACTCGCGGTCCGGTGTCGGCGGCTCCATCCGCAGATCCCACGACACGCGATTGAGGCCGCGCCGTACCGGTCCGCGAATCGTGCGCAGCGTCGTGCCGCTGGAGTCGGCAAACGCGATTTGCGCATCGTCGGCCGCGCCGTCGCGCAGGTAGTAATCGACGATGCCGCCGAAATCCGGATTTGGCGCGAAGTACTGGCCGGCGCCGTACCACGCTTGGGGGTTGTAGATGCTCAGCAGCCGCGCGCGCGCGGGCGGCACGAGGAACGCCTCGCTCGCCATCGATTGCGCGGTCAGCGCTTCGAGCGGCCCGATGTTGTCGAGGATCCAGAGGCCACGGCCGTGCGTGCCGGCGATCAGATCGTTCTCGCGCGGATGGATGATGATGTCGTCGACCGGCACGGCCGGCATGTTGAGCGTCAACGGCGACCAGTTCGTACCGCCGTCAATCGACACGTGGATGCCGCGCTCGTGTCCTACGAACAGCAGCTTGACGTTGCGCGGATGTTCGCGGAGCTTGTGCACCGACGTCTCCGGCAGCCCGGCCGTGATCGACCGCCACGTCTGGCCGTAATCTTCGCTGACGTAGACGTACGCGCGATAGTCGTCCTGGTAGTGGCCGTCGAAGGTCGCGTAAACGCGGCCGGCGGCGTGCCGCGAGGGCAGGACGCTGCTCACGTACATGTTCGGTGGCAGCGCCGGCACGCGACTCGTGAGGTTTGTCCACTTCTGGCCGCCATCCCTCGTCACCGAGATCTGGCCGTCGTCGCTGCCCGTGTAGATCAGCTTTGCATCGAGCGGCGATTCGCCGATCGTCGTGAGCGTGGAAAACGACGTCTGGCCGTCGTGGCGCGAGAGCGCGTCCTCGGACACGGGCCCGCCCATCATCTCCAGCGTCTCGCGATTCACGTTCGCGGTCAGGTCCGGGCTGATCGCCTTCCACGTGACGCCGCGATCGGCCGACCGGAACACGATATTCGATCCGATGTAGAGCACTTTCGGATCGAAGGCGGACATCGCGATCGGCGTGTTCCAGTTCCAGCGATCAGCGGGGGACGGGTCTCCCCTCTGTCCCGCCGGGAGACCCGTCCCCCGGCGCGTGAGCGGCGCGATCGCCTGCCGTTCGAGCGTCGTGACGTTGACGCGGTTCGCGCGGCCGTCCTGCGATTCGACGACGACCGTCCGGGCATCGGTCGGATCGACGCGCGTGTAGAAACCGTCGCCGCTGCCGATGTTGAAGCCGTCGTGATTCGAGATGCCGTTGCGGTTGCGCGTGGCGCTCGGCACGCACCAGTGGCCGTTGTCCTGCAGCCCGCCGCAGATCACGTACGGGTCGGCGTTGTCGGCGCTGATCTCGTAGAACTGGCCGACGGGCAGGTTGTCGCGGAACAGCCACGTCGCGCCGCGATCCCACGAGATCGACACGCCGCCGTCGCCGCCGACGAGCAGGTGATTGGGATCGTCGGGATCGATCCACAGCGCGTGATCCTCGGAGTGGACGGTGCTGAACACGTCGCGGAACGTGCGCCCGCCGTCATCGGAAATGTAGAAGCCGCGATTCGATCCCAGCAGGTACACGTGGTTGCGATCCTTCGGATCGACGCGGATCTGGCTGAAGTACATCGGACGCGGGTTGAGCGGCGCGAGCTTGTCCCACGAATCGCCGCCGTCGGTCGTGCGATAGACGCCGCTCTCGCGGTTCGAGGCTTCGACGACGGCGAAGACGACGCGAGGATCGGCGCGGTAGATGTCGAGGCCGATGCGGCCCTTGTCGCTCGACGGGAGGCCCTTCGTGAGACGCGTCCACGTCGCGCCGCCGTCGCGCGTCCGGTAGATGCCGCTGCCGGGGCCGCCGCCGTTGAAGCCCCAGGCCTTGCGCTGGCGTTGGTACATCGCCGCGTACAGCGTGTCCGGATTCCGCGGATCGATCACGAGGTCCGTCGCGCCCGTGTTGTCGTCGACGAACAGCGACTTCGTCCACGTCGCGCCGCCGTCAATCGTCTTGAACACGCCGCGCTCTGAGTTCGATCCCCACAGATGGCCGACGGCCGCGACGTACGCGATGTCGGGGTTCTCCGGGTGGACGATGACGCGGCCGATGTGCCGCGTGTCGCGCAGACCCATCGCGCGCCACGTGCGGCCGGCGTCGGTCGACTTGTACACGCCGTCGCCCCACGACGAGCTCTGCCGGTTGTTGGCTTCGCCGGTGCCGGCCCAGACAACGTTCGGATTCGACGGCGCGACCGCGATGGCGCCGATGGACATCATCGCGTCGACGCGATCGAAAACCGCGGTCCACGACGTGCCCTGATTGGTGCTCTTGAACACGCCGCCGCTCGCCGCGGCGACGTAAATCGCGTCGGGCACGCCCGCCATGCGCGCGATCGCGAAGTCGTCGATGCGGCCGCCCGTGTTCGCGGGCCCGATGCCGCGCCAGTGCAGGCCGCCGAAGAGCGTCGGATCGAACGCGGCCGTGCGCTGGCCGACGACGACGCGCGCGCTTCCGCCGACAATGAGCGTGCAGACGATGAGCGTCAGCGCGGCACGAAGCACACGCAGCGAAGAGGATTTCACGGAGCACTCCATCGGGGCGCAGTATAAGCTGTCACAGATATTTCACGTCGCCTGCGGACTGTGCGCTTACAATTTTCATATATGCCATTTGCCGCCCGCTTCGAAGGGATCGCATGAGAGTCAGGTTTCTTCTCTCCGTGCTCGTCAGCGCGCTCGCAATCGGCTGCTCGCAGAGCAGCACCGACACGAGCAGCACGACGACGTCGACGACTGCGCCCACCGGCAACCCCACGACGGAGAACTTCACGGGCACCGTTGCCGTCGGCGGCAGTGACGTGCACTCGTTCACGGTCGTATTGTCCGGCGGTCAGCTGAACGTGATCCTAACCGCGGCGGGCCCGCCGCCGACGATTCAGATGGGCCTGGGCATCGGGTCGTACAGCGGGACGACGTGCACGCTGTTCTCGAACGGATCCCTGACGACGCCCGCCGGGTCGATTGCGCAGTTGACGGGCACGGCGAACGCCGGCACGTATTGCGTGCAGGTGTCCGACGTCGGCAACCAGACGGCGCCGGTCAACTACGCCGTCACCGTCACGCATTTCTGAGGGGAGCAGTCCCGAGGGGCTAGCGCCGGCCGCCAGCGGCGCGCCGCACGGTGAGGCGCTCGGCCTGACGCAGCGCGAGAGCCAGCGCGGCGTCGAACCGGTCGAGCACGGTGCGCCGGTGGCTGCGCGTGTGGAGTTTCAGATAGTCGGATTGCAGCCGCACTTGATCGGGCGACCGCCAGGTCGCCGCCCGCCGCCGGAGATGCCATCCGTACAGCTGCCGGCACGCCGCTTCGAGTAGTGGCGCCGGAAGACCCAGCACCAGCTCGAGCGACCATTTCGCGCGCGCGAGCCAGCGCGGGAACGTCCACGCGAGCGCCGCCGGCGCCTGGCCGACGCTCGCGTTCGGATAGACACGCGCGACGAAGGGATTGTCCGCGCGCAGCGTCGCGAGCACGTCGGCGCCGATGAGCGGCTTGAGATGAATCACCTGGTTGGCCGTGAACAGGTCCTGCGGCTCGAGCCGCAGATGGGAATCGGCCAGGATGAAGTTGATGCACACGTCGCGGCGTCGGCCGAGCAGCTTCGTCAGCACGATCGCGGCCAGCGTCACCGTCCACACGCGCGGACCGCGCGTCACGATGAACAGATCGAGATCGCCGTTGGGTTCCAGGTTGAGATGCGCGACGCTGCCCGACAGCGCGACGGCGCGCGTGAAGGGGAGCGCGCACAGCAACTGCAGCAGCCGCCGGTGCCGCGCGAGGAACGCGAGGCTGCGCGTTTCACGCCGCCGCCGTTCGGGTAACAAGTCGTCGCGGCCCGCGGGAAAGAACAAGCCGTCCCGGTACTCGACGATGTGCTGCAGGCTCTCGCTGCCGTCGAACACGGCGAGGATCTCTTCCGGCGTCTGCTCGGACTCGATCAGGCTGACGTGGAGCTGATCGAGCGTCAGCGGATAGTCGAAGAGCGCGGCGTAGATGACCGTGCGCGCGATGGCGAGCTCGCGAGGTGTCACAGCGCCACCTCCGCCCCCGGCACCCTGGCACCCGGCACGGCACCGAGCACCTCAGCACCCGGCACCTCGGCACCCGATCGCCTGGAACCGATCACCCAAATCCCCGCCAGGCACCCCATCGTCAGAAACACTTCCGTCCCCAGCGTCGACCACGCGGCCCCGTCGATCGCGAGCAGCGGAATCAGCCGCGCGTTGAGCGCGACGTTGACGGCGAGCGCCAGCCCGCACAACGCGGCGTACGTGCGCTGGCCGTCCCAGGCGATCAGCTGGTGCGTCAGCGCGTAGTTCAGTGAGAGCAACGGGAACGACAACAGCAGAATCCGGAACGCCGGGACCGCCGCCGCGTAGTGCGCGCCGTACACGAGCGGGATCACCCAGCCGGCGGTGAGCCACAGGACCACCGTCGCGATCACCGCGAAGACCGTAGCCGGCGCCGAGACCTGAAGCAGCGGCCGGAGATCGCGTGCGCGAACGAGCGACGGCAACGTCACCGCGAGAACGGCGGCGGGAAACAGTCGCAGCGCTTCGACCAGACGGAACACGGCGTTGTAGAGCGCGACCGACTCGGTGCCCGACCAGAGCTGGACGAGGAAGACGTCGATGCGGAAGTAGAGGGCCGAGAGCACGATGCCGGCGCCGATGGGGAAGACGTCGCGCAGGAACGTTCTGTAGGCCGGGTCCTTTGGACCCGCCACGGCTGCCGGGTCCGAAAGGACCAGGCCTAGATCTGAACCGCTCAAGCGCAACGCAATCCGCAGACTGACGGCGAGCGTCACCGCGACCGGCAGCAGCATCGCGATGGCGAGCACCGTCACGTCCGGCTTCCACGCGAGCGCCAGCAGTCCGCAGACGAGCGTGCCGCCGCGCTGCCAGAGGATCAACGACGACTCGACGTCGCTGCGCGACAGGCCCCGATAGAAGTAGTGCAGGAACTCGATCAAGCTGCTGCCCGCGTACATCACGGCGAAGACCGTCACCGGCGCGCCGTAGGCCGCTCGCCACGGTGCCCCGGGAGCAATGCCCGCGCCGATGCCCACCATCGCGACCGCGACGGCCGCCATCCAGACCCGAACCCGCAGCCACGTCCGCAGCAGGGCGGCGGCATCCGCGGGGCGTCGGGCAACTGCCCTCGCCAGGTGCAACTGAATTCCGAAATCGGTCGCGACCGCGACCAGCCATCCCAGCGTGGCGCCGATCGAGAAAACGCCGAACGCGCCGGGTGACAGCCGCCGCGCCGCGGCGACGGTGATCACGAACAGCGATCCCTTGCCCGCCAGATCGGCGAATGCTTTGTACGCGATCAACAGCGCACGGCGCAGTTTCGCGTTTCGAAACGAGCTTTCGTCCACCGTAAAGGTTTCCATTGCAATCAGATGCTTGCGAGCGCGCATTCGAGCTATATGCAGCACGCGTGCCTTGATTTCGCGTGCCACCGCTCGTGGCAAGCTTCTTGGACTGTGTTGCCGCGTGGCGACAACTGCATTCATCGGAGTTGCGCTGCTCGCCCTCGTCGCGCCGTTCGAAATGACGCAACCCCTGGTGCGTTTCCCGCAGCAGTCGGTCAGCAACCTCGAGGCGGCGCTGTTGTGTGCGTTTGCAGCGTGGGGCCTCTCGATCGTGAGGTCGCGGCGGCTTCCGGCCTGGCGCACGCCGTTGACCCTGCCTTGGGTCGCCCTCCTGATCGTGCTCATCGTGGCGTCGGTCGCGGCGCCCGCGTTTCGAGTGAACGCCTTCCACATGACCGGCCGGCTGACGGCGGCCTTCGGCATTTTCCTGCTGACGGTCACCGGCCTGACGACGGGGAAGCGCGTGCGCGCGGCCCTGAGCCTGGTGATCGCGACGGGCGTCATCGTCAGCGTACTCGCCATCCTGGAATACGCGCAGGTCGGGCCCGTGCTGAACGCGCTCAAGGCGTTCCGGCCGGGCATCACCGTCGTCGGATCGCAGCTGCGCGCCGGCGGGTCGTTGCAGTACCCGACGATTGCGTCGATGTACCTCGAAGTCGTCTTCGCGTTCGGTGTCGGCCTGTTGCTGTCGGACGTCGACGCCGGCCGCCGCGGCCGCGCGGCGGTGTGGTTCGTCGCGCTGCTGATCGTCGCCGAGGCCATCACGCTGACGTTCACGCGCGCCGGAATCATCTCGATGGCCGCGGTCCTGGTGCTGATGGGCGCAATCCGGTGCAGACGGCGCGGACGCGACGTCGGCGTCGGACTGCTGGCCGCGCTGTCTGTTCTGGTCGTCGTGATCTTCGCGGGATCGCGATCCGCCGAGTGGATGTGGCTGCGGTTCACGAGCGGGGGACAGGAGTCCTGGTATCGCGCGCAGGTGACGGCCCCGGCCGACCTCGCGATGGCGAGCGGCGCGACGTCCGTGGTTCCGATCGAAGTCACCAACACCGGGCGGCTGACCTGGGACTCGCAAGGCGATCCGCCGTTTCTTCTCTCGTATCACTGGATGCCCGCCGAGGGCGATCGCTTCGTCACGTTCGACGGCTTGCGCACGCCGTTTCCGGCGCCGGTCGAGCCCGGGGCGACGATCGCGATGCAGGCCGACGTCCGTGCGCCGCGGCAGCCGGGTCAGTACCGGCTCGGATGGGACGTGGTCGTCGAGCAACGCCTCTGGTTCAGCACCGAGCCGGGCGCCGCGCCGATGCTGTCGCGCGCCACGGTGTCCGGTGACGCGCTCGACACCATCGTCCGCACCACGCCGCCGCCGAAGCCGACGGTTCGGCCCGGACGTTTTCAACTGTGGACGGCCGCCGTGAAGATGATCGCCGCGCATCCGTTGCTCGGCGTCGGTCCGGACAACTTCCGGCTCCTGTACGGCGACTACGCCGGCCTGACGGCCGCCGATCCCCGCACGCACAGCAACGACATGTATCTCGAAGTGCTCGCGGGCAGCGGGCTCGTCGGCGGACTCGCGTTCGCGTGGCTGCTGTGGCGCGCCGCCGGCGTGCTGCTTCCGGATCTTCGCGCGCCGGCGGCGGCCGCGACGGCGATGGGCGTCGGCGCGGCTTTGATCGCCGTCGCGCTTCACGGCGTCGTCGACTCGTTTCTCAGCTTTGGCCCGACCTACGTGCTCTTTTCCCTGACACTTGGATTCGCCGTCGCGTGCTCGCGCGGCCCTTTGAGAATTGAAATGGAAGCCGATGCGCATCGCCTTTGACGGAACCGCCCTTCGCCCGCGGCGGACGGGCATCGGGTACTACACCGAGCACCTCCTGCACCATCTGGCGCGCCAGGCGTCGGACGACGAACTCATTGTTCTGTCGAACCGGCCGATCGAGACGACGGCGCCGCTGCCGCCGCGCGTGCGCGTGGCCGCGCCGTCGTGGCACGCGCCGCGGCTCGTGTGGATGCAGGGCCTGGCGCCGACGGCGCTGCGGCAGGTCGAAGCCGACGTCGCGCACTTCACCAACGGCATGGTGCCGCTCGCGTCGCCCGTGCCGACCGTCGTGACGATTCACGACATGAGCCTGCGCCTCTATCCGCGGTTTCATCCGCCGCGGCGCGTGCTGCTGAACGGTCCGCTCGTGGATCTGGCGGCGCGGCGCGCCGACGCGGTCATCACGGTTTCCGAGAGCGCGAAGCGCGACATCGTTCGTCTCTACGGCCTCCCGCCGGAGCGCGTGCACGTCGTGTACGAAGCGGCGGCGCCGGGCTTTCAACCCGTGCGCGATCCCGAGGTGCTCGATCGCGTGCGCCGGCGATACGGGCTGGACGAGCGCATCATCCTCTACGTCGGCACGATCGAGCCGCGCAAGAATCTGCCGAAGCTCATCGACGCGTTCGCGGCGCGCCGGCGGACCGGCGATCTCAGTCACCAGCTCGTGTGCGTCGGGCCGTACGGATGGCTGTCGCGCGGGCTCGAGGAGCGCATCACGCGATCGAACGTGGCGCACGCGATCAACTTCACGGGCTACGTGCCGTTCGAGGATCTCGCCGCGATCTACAGCCTCGCCGAGATCTTCGTCTACCCGTCGATGTACGAAGGGTTCGGGTTGCCGGTGATCGAAGCGATGGCGTGCGGCACGCCCGTCGTGACGGGCGGCGCGGCGGCCCTGCTCGAGATCGGCGGCAACGCCATCGTGCACGTCGACGAGGTCGAGGTGGATGCGCTCGGCGAGACGCTGGTGGCGCTGGCGCGCGATGAAGAACGGCGCCGCGCACTTTCTGCGGCCGGACTCGCGCGGGCGGCGGAGTTCTCCTGGGAGCGCGCGGCGCGCGAGAGCCTCGCGATCTATCGGCACGTCGCGGCCGGCGAGCCGGTCCCTGCTCAGGCGGGTCCGGAAGGACCCGCCGTGATTCGGGGACGGGTCTCGGCGCGCGTCGTCTCCGAGACCCGTCCCCGATTGCCGGGTCCTTTCGGACCTGGTACGCCAGCTCCGGCGATGACGCCGTCGACCGACGTGCTGTTCGGCCAGGCGTACTTCCTTCGCTTCGATCCGAAGCTGTGGGAGGCGCGGCAGCCCTACGCGCCGCTCGGGGCGCTGTACGCGGCCGCCTGCGTGCGCGATCGCGGCTACCAGGTCGCGCTGTTCGACGCCATGCTCGCCGAATCGGTCACCGAGTGGTCGGCGGCGCTCGATCGCCATCGCCCGCGCTTCGCGGTGATCTACGAGGACAATTTCAACTACCTCAGCAAGATGTGCCTGCTGCGCATGCGCGAGGCCGCGCTGGCGATGATCGACGCCGCGCGCGCGCGCGGCATCGCCACGATCGTCGCCGGCTCGGACGCCAGCGATCATCCCGCGACGTACCTCGGCCGCGGCGCCGACGTCGTGGTCACCGGCGAAGGGGAAGTCACGCTCGTCGAACTGCTCGACGTCCTGTCCGGCAGGCGCGAGGGTGGCCTCGAGCAGGTGCGCGGGCTCTGCCGCTTCGGCACCGACGGCCGCGTCGTCCGGACGCCGCCGCGCGAGATCATCCGCGACCTGGACGCGATGCCGTTCCCCGCGTGGGATCTCGTCGAGGTCGAGCGCTACCGGTCGATCTGGAAATCGCGTCACGGCTACTACTCGATGAACCTCGTGACGACGCGCGGCTGTCCGTTTCATTGCAACTGGTGCGCGAAGCCGATCTACGGCCAGCGCTACACCGCGCGCTCGCCGGAGAACGTCGTCGAGGAGATGGCGTGGCTCAAGCGGACGTTCCATCCCGACCATCTCTGGATCGCGGACGACATCTTCGGCCTCAAGCCGGCGTGGATCGAGCGGTTCGCGGAGCTGCTGCGCGCGCGCGACGCGGCGATCCCGTTCCGCTGCCTGCTGCGCGCCGATCAGGTGACGGCCGACGTGGCCCGCGCGCTGCGGGCGGCGTCGTGCCAGACGGTCTGGGTCGGCGCGGAATCCGGATCGCAGCGGATTCTCGACGCGATGGAGAAGGGCACGCGCGTGGATCAGATTGAACTCGCGACGCGGCTGCTGCGCGAGGCGGGCGTCGCGGTCGGCTTCTTCCTGCAGTTCGGATATCCGGGCGAGACGCGCGACGACATCGAGCGCACGCTGCAGATGGTCCGTGACTGCGCGCCCGACGACATCGGCGTGTCGGTGTCGTACCCGCTGCCGGGCACGACGTTCTATCACCGCGTGCAGGCGCAGCTCGGGCGGAAGCAGAACTGGGTGGACTCGAACGATCTCGCGATGATGTACCACGCGACGTACGTGCCGGACTTCTACCGCGCCTTGCACGCGCTCGTGCACACCGAATTCCGCGCCCGCAAGTCGGCGGCGGCGCTGCGGCACGCCCTCAAACACCCGCTCGACGTGCGGGTCCGCCATGCGCGCGCGCTGCTGCACTATGTCGCGCACCGCGTGATGCAGCCGGTTCTGCAGTCGCGCGTCGATCGCCTGGCGCGGTTGGCGCCTGCGCAGCCGACGGTCGTGCCGCTGCCGATGCTGACGCCGCAGGCGGCAGCCGTCCCCAGCGAGCAGCCCCGCTAGCGCCATGTCCATGATGTCCGCCCGCGTTTCGCCTGCGGCGCTCACGACGGCCGTGCTCGTGCGGCTGGGCGAGGTGAGCAATCGCACCTTCGTCCTGCCGCTCGTGATCTTTTATCCGACGTCCCGCTGCAACAGCCGGTGCGTGTCGTGCGACTGGTGGAAGCAGAGCGGCGCGGGCGACCTGACGCTCGGCGAGATCGACGGCGTCGCCGCCGCGCTGCCGCCGCTCGGCACGCAGCTCGTGGTCTTTTCCGGCGGCGAGCCGCTGCTGCGGCCTGAAGTCTTCGAAGCGGCCGGCATGTTTCGCGGGCGCGGGATGACGCTGCATCTGCTGACGAGCGGCGTGCTGCTGGAGCGATGCGCCGATCGCGTCGCCAGGGATTTCGCCCGCGTCACCATCTCGCTCGACGCGTCCACGCCGGCGCTCTACGCCCGCATCCGCGGCGTCGACGCGCTGGAGACGATCGAGCGCGGCGTCGCGCGGCTGCGCGCGCTGGCGCCGGGCATCCCGGTGACCGCGCGCGCCACGCTGCATCGCGAGAACTTCCGCGAGCTCCCGCGCCTGATCGACCGCGCGAAGGCGCTGGGGCTCGAGGGCATTTCGTTTCTGCCGGCCGACGTTTCGTCACGCGCGTTCGGCCGTGCCGAGGCGCCGGATCGCGCGCCGCTCGCGCTGGACCGCGCCGAGATCGCGGACTTCGAGCGGACCGTGGAGCGGGCGATCTCCGCGTATGAGGCGGACTTCACGTCCGGGTTCGTCGCGGAATCGCCCGACAAGCTGCGCCGCCTGCCGCGGTACTACGCGGCGCTCGACGGCGACGGATCGTTTCCGGCGGTGACCTGCAACGCGCCGTGGGTGTCGGTCGTCATCGAAGCCAACGGCGCGGTGCGCCCGTGCTTCTTCCACGAGGCAATTGGCAACATCAGGGAGACGCCGCTCGACGCGATCGTCGGCCGGGACCTCCGCGCGTTCCGGCAGTCGTTCGACGTGTCCGGCAATGCCGTCTGCCAGCGCTGCGTCTGCTCGCTCAACGCGTCCTGGAGGCATGCGCCGTGGGCCTCATGACGGCCGATGGCCGCGGGCACGCGACGGTGGCGCTCGATCTGGCGCTGCGCGAGACGCAGCGCGCCTTCGACGGCGTGGCCGCGGGGTACGACCGTTCGAATGCCGAGAACGTCACGCTGTGCGACATGCGCCAGCGGGCGCGACAGGCGCTGGAATCCGCGGTCGCCCCGGGATCGCACGTGCTCGATCTCGGGTGCGGGCCGGGAACAGACGACGAGCCGCTGGCGGCGCGTGGATATCGCGTGACCGCGATCGACTGGTCGCGCGCCATGGTCGACGAGGCCCGGCGGCGCGTCGCGCGCGCGGGCGTCGAGCACCGCGTCGACGTGCTGCACCTCGGCATCCACCAGCTCGACGCGCTGGCGCCGGCGACGTTCGACGCGGCGTACTCCAATTTCGGCCCGCTCAACTGCGTGCCCGATCTCGACGCGGCCGCGCGGTTGATCGCGGCGCGGCTGCGGCCCGGCGGCGTGCTCGTCGCGTCGGTCATCGGCCGCGTGTGTCCGTGGGAGATCGCGCTCTACGGCGCGCGAGGGCAGTGGCGGCGCGCCACGATTCGCTTCGCGCGCGATTTCGTGCCCGTGCCGCTCGAAGGCCGCACGGTGTGGACGCGGTACTACGCGCCTCGCGCCTTCGAGCGCTCGTTCGCGGCGGCCGGCTTCGACCGTGTGTCGCTGCGCGCGCTCGGCCTGTTCGTGCCGCCGCCGTACGCCCGCGCGTTCGCCGAGCGCCACCGGACGCTCGTGTCAGGGCTGCAATGGATCGAAGACGCCGTCGGCGCTCTGCCAGGTCTGCGCGCCTGGGGCGATCACTTCTTGATTGTGCTGAAGAAGGCCGCGGCTGACGACTAACGACCGACGACTAATGACTCACGACCATTCATGATTGTCCTCTTCAACCCCCTCTCGACCTCGCCCGGCAAGCAGCCGCTGCCGCTGTCGCTGATGTCGCTCGCCGCGGTACTCGAGGCGCGCGAACCCTGGACGCTCGTCGACGGAAATCTCGTCGCGGATCCCGCCAGCGCGATCGTCGAGCGCCTATCCCGCGTCCCGCGCTCCGAGCTCACGTTGCTCGCCGTCACCGTGATGCCCGGCCCGCAGGTGGCGCAGGCCGTGAAGGTCTGTCGCGCGGTCAGGGCCGCCCTGCCGCACGTGCCGATCGTCTGGGGCGGGTATTTCCCGACGCAGCACGCCGACATCGTGCTGCGGGCGCCGTACGTCGACTTCGTCGTGCGATCGCAGGGGGAACAGGCGCTGCTGCAGCTCGTGGAAGCGCTGCGCACGAACGCGTCGCTCGACCGCGTCGGCGGGCTTTCGTGGAAGGCGGGCAGTCACGTCATCGACAATCCGATCCAGCCGTTCGCCGAGCTCGACTCGCTGCCGGATCTGCCGTACCACCGTGTGGACATGCGCAAGTATCTCCACGACAACTACCTCGGTCGCCGCACGGTCGCCTACAACTCATCGTTCGGCTGTCCGTTCGCGTGCAGCTTCTGCGCGGTCGTGGCGATGTCGAACCGGCGATGGCTCGCGCAGTCGCCCGCGCGCATGGAACGCACGCTGCGCCATCTCGCGTCGACCTATCGCGTCGACGCCGTGCAGATGCACGACATGGACTTCTTCATCAACGAAGCGCGGACGGCGGAATTCTGCGGGCGCATCGCGGATCTCGGAGTCGCGTGGTGGGGACTCGGTCGCGTCGACATGCTGATGCAGTACTCCGATGCGACCTGGCGTCTCATGGCGAAGTCCGGATTGAAGATGGTGTTCTCCGGCGCCGAGTCCGGATCCGACGCGACGCTGGCGACGATGAACAAAGGCGGGAAGTCCGCCGCGCATCTGACGCTGGATCTGGCGCGCCGCATGCGCGAGTACGGCATCGTGCCGGAATTCTCGTTCGTGCTCGGCAGCCCGCCCGATCCGGAGAAGGATGTCACGACGACGTTCGACTTCATTCGCCGGCTCAAGCGGATCAATCCGTCGGCCGAGCTGGTGCTCTACACGTACACGCCGGTGCCGCTCGAGGGTTCGCTGTACACCGAGGCGAAGCGCTCCGGGTTCGCGTTTCCGGAAACGCTCGACGAGTGGGCGTCGCCGCGCTGGGAGCAGCTCTCGATGCGCCGCGGGGACGGCCTGCCGTGGATGGAAGGCGGCGTGCGGCGGCGCGTCCGCGACTTCGAGCGCGTGATCAACGCGTTCTACCCGACGATCACCGACACGCGGCTGACCGGCTGGCGTCGCGCAGTCTTGAAGACGCTTGGCGGCTGGCGGTACGCGCTGAAGTGGTACGACGCGCCGTACGAGCTCCGCGCCATCCACTGGCTGATGCGTTATCAGCGGCCGGAGACGACCGGATTCTAAATTCTGAATTCTGAATTAGGAATGAAGAATCAGGAATTATGAAGAGCGATGTTCTGACGCCGCAGGCGGCCTATGACCTCTGGTCGCAGACCTATCCGCCGATCGCGCACAACCCGCTCATGCGCGTGGAGCAGGACGTCGTGGAGCGCCTCATCGCGCAGCAGCGCGCGACGCGGGCGCTCGACGTCGGCACCGGGTCCGGGCGTTATCTCCCGCTCCTCGCCGCGACCGGCGCGCGTGTCGTCGTCGGTCTGGATTTCTCGAGCGCGATGCTCGCCCGCTGCGCGGGCTCGCCTCGCCGCGGCCTCGTGCTCGCCGATGCGTGCCGGCTGCCGTTTCGACGCGCGGCGTTCGATTTGATCAACGCGTCGCTCATGGTCGGCGACGTCCGCGATCTCGACGGCTGGACGCGCGAGCTGGCGCGGACGCTGACGTACGGCGGACACCTCATCTACTCGGACTTCCATCCGTCGTGGGCGCAGCACAGCTGGCGGCGCACGTTCCGCGACGCAGATGGCCGCACGCACGAAGTGGCGTTTCAGCCGCACGCCATCGACGATCATCTTGCGGCGCTCGAGCGCGCGGGACTCGCCGTGCAGGCGATTCGCGAACCGCGCTTCAAAGACGATGACACGTCGGTGAGGGAGTTCCGGCGGCAGTGGGGCAACCCGCCCGTCGTCGCGGTCTTCCACGCCGTGAAGCCGCACGGGCCCCAATGATCTGGTCGCGCGCGGTCTCGTTCGTCAACGCGCGGGTGGTCGCGGACGCGGGCGTCGCCGATTCGGTGCGCTTCAGCTCGCGCGTGCTCGCGATCGGCGACCGGCCGCGCGGCGGCGACACCGTCGTCGATCTCAACGGCGCGGTCGTCCTGCCGGGCCTCGTCAACGCGCACGATCATCTCGAGCTGAACCACTACGGGCGCATCAAGTTCCGCGACCGGTACGAGAACGCGTCGGAGTGGAGTCAGGATCTGGCGCCGCGGCTCGCGGGCGACAAGGCGATCGCGCGGGCGCGCGCCCATCCGCTGATCGAGCGGCTCTTCATCGGCGCGCTGAAGAATCTGCTCGCGGGCGTGACGATGGTCGCGCATCACAATCCGTTTTATCCGGAACTGCGGCGGACGATTCCGATTCGCGTCCTGCGCCGCTACGGATGGGCGCACTCGTTTTATCTCGAGCGCCGTCCGTCCGGTGCGTACGGCGAACCCGGCGGCGATGTGGCGGGGCGATGGCGCGCGACGCCGCCCGGCCTTCCGTTCTTCGTGCACCTCGCCGAAGGCGTGGACGTCGAGGCGCGCAGCGAGCTGCCGCGGCTCGAGGCGCTCGGCTGTGTGGGGCCGAACACGGCGATCGTGCACGGCATCGCGATCGACGGCGGCGAGTGGGCACGCGTCGCCAGCCGCGGCGCCGGGCTCGTGTGGTGTCCCGCCTCGAACGCGTTTCTGTTCGGACAGACTGCGGCGGTGCGCCAGGCGCTGGACGGCGGCGCGCGGATGACGATCGCGCTGGCGACCGACTCGCGGTTGACGGGATCGCGCGATCTGCTCGACGAGCTGCGCGTCGCGCGCGACGGCGCATGCGTGACGCCCGACGAGCTGCTGCGGATGGTGACGAGCGACGCGGCTGCGCTCCTGCGGCAGCCTCGCGCCGGGCGGACCGTCGTCGGCGCGCCCGCGGACCTGGTCGTGATTCCGCCGCTCGCGCCGACGCCTGCGGCCTCGCTGGTCGCGTCCGAGCGGAAAGACGTCGGGCTCGTGATGATCGACGGCCGTCCGCTCGTCGGCGATCACGCCTTCGCCTCCGTGTTCAAGGCGCGCCGTGTGACGCCACGCGCGGTGACCGTCGACGCGGCGCCGAAACTGATGGACTCGGCGCTGGTGCGCCGGATTGCGGGCTGTCCCATCGCGGAGCCCGGCGTGGCGATCGCATGACGCCGTTCGCGCGGATCCTCCGCTTGAGCGCCGCGTATCTCAGCTCGAACCTCGCGCGCGCCGCGATCGCGTTCGGACTCTCGCTCGTGCTCGGCCGGGCGCTCGGCGCGGAACGCTTCGGGCGCTGGATTCTCTGCACGACATGGGCGTCGACGTTGACGGTCGTCGCCGATCTGGGATTCGGCGTGCTGCTCACGCGCGACGGCGCACGGCCCGACGCGCCGGCGGGCCGTCTGCTTCTCAGCTCGCTGCTGATGCGGCTCGCTGTCGTCGTGCCGCTCGGCGCGATCCTCGTGCTGGCGGCGCCGCGTCTGGTCACGGATCCTGAAGCGGTCGCCGGCGTGCAGGCCGGCGCGCTGCTCGGAATCGCTGGCGCGGCGTACGGATGCTTCGGCGCGCTGTTTCGCGCGCAGCCACGCTGGCTGCCGGCCGTGCTCGCGGCTGAGACCGCATGCCTCGCCGCGCAGCTCGGCGGATCGTGGTGGATCGTGCATCAGGGCGGCGGCGTCGTGTCGCTCGTCGCGCTGGCCACGCTGCTGCAGGTAGTGCAGATCGCCGTCGCGATCGCTTTGTGGACGATTGTGTTCGGCGCTCGCGCCTCGGTCGGGCGCCCATCGCTGGACGATCTGCGCGTGCTGCTGCGCCGCGCGATCCCGTTCGCCGCCTCGAGCATCGTCGCCAACCTGCAGACGCGCGTCGCGCCGTTGCTGCTCGGCTACTGGTCGACGGAGATCGATCTCGGCTGGTTCGCGGCGGCGTCGCGGTTCGGCAAGGCCGCGCGGCTCGCGCCGCAGGCGATGTTTGCCGGCGCGCTGCCCGTGTTGTCGCACGAGTACGGCAGGCAAGGACGGGATGCCCGCCGGATGTTCCGCACGTTCGATCGCGCGCTCGTCGCGCTCAGCCTGGCGATGGCGGCGCCGTGCATTCTTCTCGCGGTCCCGCTGCTGCGCCTGCTGTACGGCCCATCCTTTATGAATGCGGCGCCCGCGCTCGTCTGGGTCGGTCTCGGGCTGGCGCCGGCCCTGGTGAATTCAGGAAGGAAAGTCGCGCTGTTTGCCGTGGGCGGCGAGGCGATCGTCCTGCGATGGAGCGCCGCCTCACTCGCCGTGCAGATGGTCGCAGCGGCGTTGTTGATTCAGCCGTTCGGATCGGTCGGCGCTGCAATCAGCATCGCGATTGCCGAGGCCGCCGTCTGGTATCCGCTGCGCGCGGCTGAAGTCTCGAGGCTGAAGGCTGAAGACATTTCACGCGCCGGCCAGCTCGCGGTAGATCGCTTCGAACCGCGTGGCGGTCCACTCGGCATCGTGCCCGAGCGCCCAGGCACGCGCGGCTGACGCGATGTGCTCGCGGCGCGCCGGGTCGCGGATGAGCTGCACGACCGCGTCCGCCAGAGTCGCGGAATCGCCGACCGCTACCGCGACCGCGCGATCGGCGGACCAGTCCGCGACGTAGCCGACGCGTGTGCCGACGGTCGGCAGGCCGCTGCACGCCGCTTCCAGCACGACGACGCCCGCGGCTTCGTGACGCGAAGACGTCACGTGGACGTGCGCAGCCGCGTAGAATGTCGCGAGCCGATCGGTCGGCTGAACTCCGTGGAAGGTCACATGGCTCTCCAGATCGAGAGTGCGCGTCAGCGACTGCACGCCGCCGTCCAGGGTGTCTTCGCCCACGACGTCGAGATGGACCTCCGGAATCTCGCGGACGATGCGCGCCATCGCGTGAAGCAGCATCGGATAATCCTTCACGCGATTGAGACTGCCGACGCGGAGCAGCCGCCATGGCGGCCCAGGCGGCCGCCTCGCGGGCGGGAAGGCGTTCGGATCGACGCCGATCGGCACGACGTCCGGCGGTCGACCGTGACGCGCCGCGAGCTCCGCCATGAATTGCGTGCCGACGGTCACGCGCGTCGCGTCGCGCATCGTGCGGGCGATCGCGCGCCGGTCGATCCATCGCCGCTGCAGTCCGTAATCGATGTCATCGAGCGCGACGAACTCGCCGCTGTCGAACGTCACGACGATCGGCACGCCCGCGCGGCGCGCGACCTGCGTGCCGACGACGCCGGCCGGCATCCCCGAGTATGCGTGGAGCACGTCGAACGGACCGGCCGTCTCGAGCGCGGCGGCCAGGCGCGCACGCAAACGCAGTCGCCGCAGTCCGGGTGGACCATCCACGCGGCCGACGTCGTGGACCGTGGCGCCGAGCAGCGGATACGTGCACGGCTCCGGATAGTAGTGAAGGGCGAAGACGTGGGCCTCGTGCCGGCGCGCGAGGCGCTCGATCAGCCACAGCAGCGCGGGGACGACGCGCTCGCGCCCCGAGCGATCGACGCCGCCGGTGACCACCAGTCCGATCCGCACGCCTTCAGCATACCTGCAGCGTGATGAAGCGTCTGCTCGCGCTGACGATTGTGCTCGCGGTCATCATCGCGGTCGTGCCCGCCGCGCGGCGCGCCGTGCTGCAGCGGGTGGGCGCGGTCCTCGTCGTCAGCGATCCGGACGCGCCGGCTGACGTCGGCGTCATGACGGAGAGCGGCGAGGGCGACGAGATCGGCGTCAGCGATCTGTACCAGCGCCATGCGTTCTCGCGCGTGCTAATGCTCGCGCCGTCTCCGGACTCGGTTGATCTCGAGTTGAAGACGCGCGGCGTTCACCTCGAGGATCGCGCCTTGAGCGCGCTGCGCCAGCTCGGCGTGCCGTCTTCTGCCATCACGACGATCGACGCGGGTGAAGGTGGAACCAACGACAGCGCGCGCGCGCTCGCGGACTGGGCGCGCGACCATCCGTCGCGTGTCCTCGTGGTGATCAGTCCGACGCACGCGCGCCGGTACCGCAGGACGCTGCTGCGCGTCTGGCCGGCCGGCGTGACGCCGCCTCGCGTCACCTGGTCGCCGCACGCGCTGTTTCGATCGGACGACTGGTGGCAGTCGCGGCGGACGCTGCGCGAAGGGCTCTTCGAACTGGAGAAGCTGGCATGGGACTACGTCACGCATCCGTTCTGATCGCGGCGTTCGTCATGACGCTTGCGGCGCATCCCCTCAAGACGCTCGACTTCTATTTCATCGACGTCGAAGGCGGACAGTCCACGCTGATCGTGACGCCGGCGGGGGAGTCGATGCTGGTCGACGCCGGGTACGGCGGCTTCGACGGCCGCGATCCCGGACGCGTCATGGCCGCCGCGAACGACGCCGGTCTCACGCAGATCGACTATCTGGTGACCACGCACTTTCACGGCGATCACGTGGGCGGAGTACCGGAGCTGTCGCGGCGGATTCCGATTCGCACGTTCGTCGACTACGGCGAGCCGGTCGAAAACGGATTCGGCGCGCGGCGGCTCTACGACGCGTACTCGCTCGTCCGCGCGAACGGCCAGTACATCCGGCCCAGGCCCGGCGACCGGCTGCCGCTGAAAGGACTCGACGTCGACGTCGTCAGCGCCGGCGGCGCGCTGATCACGAAGCCGCTCGCGCACGGCGGCGGCGCCAACCCCGCGTGCGCGGCGCTCGTGCGGAAGGAGAACGACGAGACGGAGAATCCGCGGTCGCTGGGCATCCGGCTGCGGTTCGGCCGCTTTCAGTTCGTCGACCTGGGCGATTTGAGCAACGCGAATCTCGCGGCGCTGTTCTGTCCCGACAACCTGATCGGCCGCGTCCCGCTGTACCTCGTCACGCACCACGGCAACAGCGACACGAACATTCCCGCCGTGCTGGCCGCGCTGCATCCGCGCGTGGCCGTCATGAACAACGGGATCACGAAGGGCGGGTCGTACGACACGTTCCGGGAGCTGCACACGGCCGCGTGGCTCGAGGACGTCTGGCAGCTGCACAGGTCGCAGAACACCGAAGAGAATTACGCCGACGATCGCATCGCTAATCTGGATGACACGACGGGTTACGCGATCAAAGCGAGCGCGAGTGAGGACGGATCGTTTACGGTGACGAACATGCGCACCGGCGAGACGAAGCGCTATAAGAAGTAGTGTCCGGAGAGGCGTGGCGTCCGGCTTCAGCCGGACCGTTCAATGCGTCAGCGAGTAGATCAGGACGTCGACGCCGAACGCATAGCCGGCGCCGGCGAATGCTTCGAAGTACTCGCGGCTCTCGCCTTCGCGTTCGAACGCGTCGCCGAAGTCGGTGTTGTGCGTCATCACCACGAGAATGCGACCGTCTCTGTCGCTGATGGCGCGCACGTGCGGCGTGGCGCTCAGCGATCCGCGCTCGGACGTGCGGCCGCCGCTGTTGTACCAGTAGCCAATCGACGGGATTTGCGGGATCGCCTTCACGTCGTACAACGTGTGGAAGAGCGGATGGTCGAGCGGCACGTCGAAGAGCGGATAATCGGCTGACGGAAGCGCCTTGCGAATTTCGTTCTCCCAGTGATCGAACGCGTAGTCGCTCCAGAAATCATCGGCCCACAGGAACCCGCCCTTCTGCAGATACGTCCGCAGGCCCGCGGCTTCCGCGTCGTCGAAGTACGCGCCGCCGGGTTCCGTCAACATGATGAACGGACACTTGCCGAGCAGTTCCGCGTCGGTGAGCTGCAGCAGGACGTGGTTGTAATTGCCGAGGGCGTCGCGGCTGACAATCGTGCGCGTCAGTTCTGAGAAGCGGAAGGAAAGGTTCTCGTCCGCGCGCGGGTAGTCGACCATCCAGCCCGCGCCGTCGCCGTTGCTCGCGTTCCGGAACATGACGCGGCAGAACATGAACGCGCCGTCGTACTGCGGGTTCGCCGGGATTCCGCGATAGCCGAAGTTCCGCCCGCCGCCGCGTCCGCCGCCGCGCCCGCCGCGAAAGCCGCGGCCGCCCTGGAATTGCGCCGACGCCGTCGTCGCCAGCGCGGCGAGCGTCACCGCAATCAGAAAGGGCGTTCGCAGCCGGCGCAGAAGAAGGGCCATGCGCGTGTGAGCTCAGTCTACTCTCGGTAGTACACCGCGTCGACCGGGACTTTCGATCCGACGTAGTCGCGATCCTTGAACGGGTACCGCGGCCGCGGTTTCGACGTGATGAACGCCGCCACCTGCTGCGCTTCCGCGTCGGTCAGGCTGTTCGGATTGAGGTACGGCATCGCGTAACGGATGATGCCGGCGAGCGTGTAGACGCGCGCGGCGCCGGCGCCGTCGTTCCACGACTCGGGCCCCCACAGCGGTCCGGCTTTCTTGTCGCCGACCTGCACGCCCTGGCCATCGACGCCGTGGCACGACGTGCAGCGCTCCATGTAGATCGCTTCGCCCTTCGCCGTGTCGAGCTTGTCGACGGGAACCAGGTGCTCCTTGGCGATCGTGTTCTGCCCGCGCCACGACGGATTCTTCCCGACCGCCGCGCCGCGCGACAGCCACGTGATGTACGCGCTGACGGCGAGCACTTCCTTCGACGTCGGCGTCGGCAGCGATTCGGTGGCGGGGATGACGTCGGTGCCGTGCGGCGACGTCGCGTTCTCGCTGCGCAGAAAACAGTCGACGACGCGATCGGGGAGGCTGATGAGCCGGGCGGAGCGGTTGTTGTACTCCGGGAACATGCCGGCGACGGCGACCAGCGGCAGCGAGCGTTCCCGCTGGCCGGCGTTGAGGTGGCAGTTGTTGCAGGCGACCTTGCCGCCCGTGTATTGCGGCGCCGCCTTGGGCGTGTCGACGAAGATCCGATAGCCCAGCCGAATCTGATCCGCCAGCTTGGGATCGGACGGCAGGGAATCCTTCATCGGATCCTGCGGCACCTGCCACGCCGTGACCATGGTCGTGTTCGCCGGGACCAGCGGGCCGGCGGCCGGCGGCCGGGAGCACGCGCCGGCGGCGATCGCCGCCAGGACGCACGCGCCCGCGCCAAAGATGATGCGCACGAGCCAAATTCTATTACCATTGCGCTCACCCGGCCACCCAGGAGAGGCGAATGCGGCCACGAAGCCACGAAATCACGACGAAGAGATTGGTGCGCGCTTGCACGTTCGTGCTGTCGCTCCTCGCGACCGCGACGTCCGCGCGCGCGCAGGCGATCCAGGCGCTCGGCATGTTCGAACAACGCTGCGGCGTATGCCACACCAAACCCGCGGACGACCGCACGCCGACGAGGGAATCGCTGCGGCAGCGGACGCCCGAGGCCGTGCTCGATGCGATCACCACCGGCTCGATGAAGGTGAACGCCGACGGCCTCACCGACACGCAGAAGCGGATGATCGCCGAGTACATCACCGATCGGCCGCTCGGCTCGGCGCTGGCCGGACAGGCATCGGCGATGCCGAATCGTTGTCCGAGCAAGCCGCTCGGCAATCCGCTCGCGGGCCCGTCGTGGAACGGGTGGGGCGCGGACGAAGGCAATTCGCGCTTTCAGCCGGCCGCCGCGGCGGGGCTGACGGCGGGGTCGGTGCCGAAGCTGAAGCTGAAATGGGCGTTTGGATTCCCGAACGGCAGCTCAGCGTATGCACAGCCGACGATCGCCGGCGGCCGCGTGTTCGTCGGTTCGGACAACGGTTTCGTCTACTCGCTCGATGCCGCGAGCGGGTGCGTCTACTGGTCGTTCCAGGCGCAGGGCGGCGTGCGGACGGCGATTAGCATCGGCAAGAGCAGCTCCCGCTACGCGGTGTACTTCGGCGACGTCAAGGCGAACGTGTATGCCGTCGACGCTGAAAACGGCGCGCTGCTGTGGACCAGGAGCGCCGAGTCGCATCCGCTCGCGCGCATCACCGGCGCGCCCGTCCTCTACGACGGCCGGCTGTACGTGCCGGTCGCGTCCTTCGAGGAAGGCTCGGGCCCGAATCCCAAGTACGAGTGCTGCACGTTCCGCGGCTCCGTCGTCGCGTACGCCGCGGCCAACGGCGAGCAGATCTGGAAGACCTACACGATTCCGGAGAAGCCGAGGCCGACGAAGAAGAACTCGATCGGCACGCAGCTGTGGGGACCGGCGGGCGCGGCCGTCTGGTCGGCGCCGACGATCGACGCCAGGCGCGGAGCGCTCTACGTCGCGACCGGCGACGCGTACACGTTCCCGGCCGCCGACACGAGCGATGCGATCATGGCCTTCGATCTGAAGTCGGGCATTCCATTGTGGACGCACCAGTTCACGGCGAACGACGCGTTCCTCGTCGGCTGTCCGAGCGGGCCGACCACGCGCGACAACTGTCCCGACGTCGTCGGACCCGATTTTGATTTCGGCAACTCGCCGATCCTCCGCACGCTGCCGAACGGCAAGTCGGTCCTGGTGATCGGACAGAAGTCCGGCGCGGCGTGGGCGATCGATCCCGACAAGGACGGCGCGCTGCTGTGGCAGCACAAGGTCGGCGCGGGCAGCGCGCTTGGCGGTGTGGAGTGGGGCTCAGCCGCTGACGATCAGAACGGCTACTTCGCGGCGGCCGACGCGCAGCTGGGACCGAATGCCGGCGGACTGTCCGCGCTGAAACTGACCACGGGCGAGGAAGTGTGGAAGGTGCTGCCGCCGCCGGTGGAGTGCGCGCCGGGCCGCAACTGTCCGCAGGCGCAGTCGGCGGCGATCACCGTGATCCCCGGCGTCGTCTTCTCCGGGACGACCAACGGCATCATGCGCGCCTACGCCGCGAGCGACGGCCGCATCCTCTGGGACTACAACACCGCGCACGAGTTCACGGCGGTGAACGGCGTGAAAGCCAAGGGCGGCTCGCTCAACGGCCCGGGTCCGGTCGTCGCCGGCGGCATGCTGTTCATGAACTCCGGTTACAACTACCTGGGATACGGCGCGGCGGGCAACGTCCTGCTGGCGTTCGGCATCGATTAGACCGCTCCCACGGCGCTTCTCCGGCGTCCCACCGAGCTTTGGCGACGGGATCCCGTGATCCCGTCGCGCGATCCTGCCTTCTTTTGAAGAATCAGACCCGAAATAGCTGGCACGTCCGTTGCTCGTTGTCCGATTCGGGCTATTTTCTTCATCTCATACTTGGAGGAGCTTTATGAACCGATTCCTCGTAGCATGCGGCGTCGTGGCGATGCTCGCGTTCCCCGTCTTCGCCTCGGCGCAGGACACTCACGCACCAAGCAAGGTGGCGGACTTCCACCTGTCCACGGCGCTCAAGGTCGGCACGACGACGCTCAAACCGGGCGACTACAAGTTCCAGTGCATCTTCGTCGACGGCGGCCACTTCATGGTCGTGAAGTCCGAGGACGGGAAGGAAGTCGCGCGCGTGCCGTGCACGCCGGAAGACCTTGGCAGGAGGAATGAAGTCTCGGAGTTCAGATCGATCACCCGTCCCGACGGGACGCGCGACCTGAGCGCCGTCCGCTTCAAGGGCGAGACCATCTCGCACCGCGTCGCCACCTAAGATCCGCAGGATCGCAACGACACCGGCGCCCGATCGGGGGCGGGTCCAACAGGATCCGCCCTCCGTCTCACTGCACGTTCAGCAGCGTGATATCGAAGATTAGCGTGGCGTTGCCGGGGATCGTCGACCCGGAGCCGCTGGTGCCGTACGCCAGCTCCGGTGGGACGATGAGCCGCCGCTGCCCGCCGACTTTCATTCCCGGAATACCCTGCACCCAACCCGCGATCAGATTGCCCGACGCGAGCGTGAAGAGAGTACTGGTCGACGTGTCGAACTGCGTGCCCTTCCCGTCGGGGTTCGCCGTGTTGTACAGCCAGCCGGTGTAGGCGACGGTGATGCGATTGCCGACGGCGGCCGTCGCGCCGGTGCCAATTGTGAGATCCGTGATCGTGAACGGCGCCGTCGACGTCGGCGCGGTGGCGGTCGTCGAGGTGCTGCTGCCGCAGGCGGCGCACGCGATGAGCATCGCGGCGATCGCGACGCGGGAGAGTCGAACGGACAACCGGGTCAGCATGAATCTTCGGGCTCCTTGGCTCAGAACAGCAGGTCCCCACATTTTACTTCTTCAGCGGGACCGCGAAGCCCGAGGTGAACCGGAACTGGAAGCCGTTCTGGTTGCCTTGCTTGTCGGGGCCGATGAAGCGTGCGCCGAGCTCCATGCGGAGCGTCAGCCGCTTCGCGAGCGGAAAATCCAGCCCAACCCCCGGCTGAACGATGAGATGGGGCGTCGTGCTCACCAGTGTGGCATCGCTCCCGCTGGCGCTCACGCGCCCCGCCAGCACCTGCCCGTATTCACGCAGCTTCCAGAGTTTGGTGCTCAGGCGAGCGCCCGCCATGATGCTGTTGTCCCTGTAGATTACGTTCCGCTCGATGACGAGATCGCCGACGACGAAGTCCTTCGCCACGTACGTCTGGCTGCCTTCGACGACGATCTCGATGTTGGGGCGGATCCGCGTGGCGCCTTCCACGTACCATCCGAGGAGCTTGACGTCGTTTTTCTGATCGCGAACGATGGCCGCTCCGCCTGAGAGCTCCAGTGTGGGTTGCGCCGCGGCCGGGCGCGGCGCCAGGGCGATGAGCACGGCGATGACAGAGAGTCGTCGAATCATTTGCGGAGTATCATATTCCACCGTGACACGGAACACACTGGCCTTCGCCGCCGCCTTCTGTCTGACCGCCCACGCCGCGCTCGCGCAGAACATGCACTACGGCGTGAACGCGCACTACCTGACGGCGCCGATGGCCGACAAAATGGCGGAGTTGGGCGCCGGCGTCGCGCGCGTCGACTTCAACTGGGATGTGATCGAAACGAACTGCAAGGGCTGCTTCGACTGGACCGCCACCGATGCGACGGTCGCGCAGGCGCGCCGCGTGCACGTGCAGTTGTTTCCCACGCTGTCGTACACGCCGAAGTGGGCCAACGGCGGACAGCCGCAGAGTTATCCGCCGCTCAACTACCAGGATTGGTACGACTTCGTGTTCGCGATCGCGTCGCGTTACCCGGACATCATCTACTGGGGCATCTGGAACGAGCCCAACCTCGGTCCCTTCTGGAAGAATCAGGATCTGCGCGCGTACCGCACGCTGACGATCCAGGCGCGCGCGGCGATTCTCGCCGCGAATCCGAGGGCGCTCATCCTCGGACCCGAGGTCAGCTGGCACGCCACCAAGGACGGCTGGCTGCAGGCGGCGATGGACGACTACGGCGACCTGTTCGACATCGTCACCGTGCACTGGTACGCCGATGGGCCGGAGCCGATCGACGTGTTCATGGACCAGTTCGTGCGGCCGACCGCGCCGAACAAGCCGATCTGGCTGACCGAGATCGGCATGAAGCCGTGCTATACGATGTTCGGCGAATTCGGGCAGGCGCTCTTCTATCAGCGTGTGCTCGAGGCGTATCAGAAGCACCGCGACTGGTGGACGAACACGCTGTTCTACGATCTCTACGAGCCGCCGTCGTCCACGAACTGCGGCTCGGCGATCGTGCGCGAAAACTACACCAACACGCTGGCGTTCCGCATCCTGCAGGCCTTCATCAAGGTTTTCCCGTAGCCTGCCCCTCGATCTCACGTACGTCGCGGCGCGTCCGCGCAGGTACTACCTGACGATCGAGTCGCCGAACGTCGACTGGACACTTCGACGATCTCCCGTCCGCTGTCGCCGCTCCGGAACACCACCTTCAACACGCCGGCGCCGGGCGTCGTTTCGTTCGTCGTCTCCCACCGCAGACGGAAACCGCCGGTGTCGCTCGTGAAGGTTTCCGTCTGCTTGTTGCCATGTCCGGACCACGCGCCGACCTGTTTCCAGATGATGACGGGACGTAGAGGAGGAGGCGCCTCGGACCGGCATCCGCCGACCACAAGGATCAGCGCGTCAGCGGCCGAACCACTCGAACGCGTCGCGCACGATCGCGGGCGTCACGCCGTGGCGGCCTTCGTACTCGCGGTAGGTGACGTCGTAGCCCAGGCGCTTCAGCCGCGGGACGAACACGCGGCTCGTGACGTCGATCGGCATGATCGGATCGCTGAGGCCGTGCGAGATGAAGATCTTCGGCTTGCCGTGCACTTCCGCCGGCCGCATGACGCCGGCGGAATGCCCGAACAATCCGCGTCGCCGGCGATCGACGTTTAGACGGCTCTGCACGCGCGTGAGCGCGGCGCCGATGAACTCGACGTCCGGGCCGTATCCGTGCAGCAGCAGATCCCAGGTGCCTTCGTCGCGCGAGTCGGGCGCGAGGATGATGACGCCGAACTCGTCGGCGAGCGGAAACGCATACGCCGTCGAGCGTCCCGTCCCGCCCGCGCCGTGCAGCAGGACGATGAGCGGCCAGGCCTTGTCCGGCGAGTAGCTCTTCGGGATGTACAGCGTGCCGTCGCGATCGCCGTCGCCGAGCTTCAGGTCGTGCTGGCCGGGCGCGAGCTCGCGATCGGGAGCCGCGGGCGCCTGCGGAGCAGGATCCTGGCGGGCCCAGGCGACAGTGCTCGCGGCCGCCGTCATCGCGAGAAACGCGCGTCGAGTGAGGGTCATCAGAGGATCTGGTAGATGCGGTACGCGACCTTGCCCGGCATCGTGCGATGCACGCCGACCGCGACGATGTTGTTCAGCCAGGCGTATTTCTCCGCGCCGGTTTCGAACACGGGCACGATGCGCCAGTATTGCGTGCCGCCCTGCGGCGTGATGCTGATCCCGCGGTACGTCATGTAGATTTTCTGGTTGTCGTCGGTCTGCAGAATGATGCGGACGTCGAGGATGCTCGATCCGTCCGGCCGCCGCAGAATCCAGTCGCCACCGGGTCCGACAACCGTGCCCTTCAGTTTCGGACCGGTGAACGTGCCGCCGGAGACCGGCACGATCACGCGATTGACGCCGGGCGATCCGACGTTGTTCGCCGGCTGCGTGTCGAGCACGAGATCCAGCAGGAATTCCGACTTCAGCGTCTTGTCGTCGCCGGCGCCGGTCGTCGATTGCGCGCCGAGCGACGTCGATCCCACGGCCGCGGCGGCGGCGAATTTCGCAAATCGTCGTCTGGTGGTGGCAGGCATGGCTAGAACATCGCGATCGCGTTGATCGGGAATCCCGTGCCGCCGGTGACCGGGACCGGGTTGATCGTCAGCATGAACTCCCAGCGATTGAGTCGCGCGGCCGCTTCGCCCAGCGCTTCGAGGTCCTGATTGTCGAGCAGGTTGACGCCGAGGCCCGTGATCATCAGCGTGTGAATCGGCAGCGCGACGCCTTCCACCATCGATGGCGTGACGTCTTCGGCGGCATCGCTGCCGAGCAGCGCGACGCCGCGCGCCTTGATCCACGGCGCCACCGACGCGTGGAGTCCCGCCGCCGACTGGCCGACGTTCCACGGCCCGAGTGTCTCGCGCCGCGCCCAGCGTCCGGTGCGCAGCAGCACGGCGTCACCGGCGGCGATCGTCACGCCGGATTTCTTTTCCCACGCTTCGAGATCCTCGACGTAGATCGCCGTGCCGGGCTCGAGATACGGCACGCCGCGCAGCCGCGGGATGTCGATCAGCACGCCGCGCGTCACGATGCCGTTCTTCAGATTCTGGATGCCGAGCTTGGTGCAGCCCTTGTCGGTGTTGACGTCGGCGCGCGCGTAGCCGTTATACGTCTGGTCCTTGTAGAGGATGTGGCAGAGCGCGTCGATGTGGCTGTGCGCGTAGCCGTGGTACGACACGGCGTAGCGATCCATGTTGTTGCCGCGCAGCATCGTGTGCTCGAACGGGTTGTTGTTGTCCTCGGCGCGCTCCGTGATCGGGTTGTGCGCGAGCGACACGGTCTCGCCGGTTTTCGCCAGCGCCAGCGCCTGCTTGCGCTTGGCGACGGTGATCAGGTTGACCGAGCCGAGCTGGTCGTCCTTGCCCCAGCGGCCCCAGTTCTTCACCTGCTGAAACAACTCGTCGAACTCCGCGGCATTCCTCGGAGCACGCGTGGCCTGTGGCGTCCGGCCCGCGCCGGACCCTGAAGTCTGGCTGAAGCCAGACACGACAGGACTCAAGCGAGACAGCAGTGCACCCGGATCCGAGAGGTGCGGCAACCCGATGGACAGGCAGCCGGCCATCGCGGCGGCGCGAAGAATTCTGGAAGTCATGGCGTGCGTTCCTCCGACTGGCGCTATAGTATGCGGCGAAAGGGGAGGACACCAATGAAGAAGGTTGTGCTGAGTGTGATGGGAGTCCTGTTGCTGGCCCCAGCAGTCGTCTTCACGCAGATGAAGCCGACGGCGGCCACGTACATCACGGATGAAGAGGTGAAGGCCGTCAACGCGTTGCCCGGCGTCGATCGTCAGATCCGCGTCGTGGATATCGGCAGCGAGAATTTCGCGGTCGGCATCGTTCACCGCGCGGCTCCGGCGCCTCGTGGCGGCGGCGCGGGCGCGGCGGC
>JAIQFX010000135.1 GCA_020073005.1 Terriglobia bacterium
TGTGTGTGCTGCTCCAAGACGTTGCTCATCCGGGCGAAGGACTACACGTCCCTCCCCCTCGTCAACGTCCCGGCCGGGGTCAGCTAATTGTCGGTTTTGAGGTGTCGATTAATTGTCGGTTTTGGGTGTCCACCGAGGGCGCTGCTGGCGAGAATCAACAGGAGCACGCTACCAAGGCGCATACTCTTGACGGGTCCCTTCGCGATCGCGAGATGTTAACAGCCTCTCGTAGGCCGCCGCGAGTCCTTTCAAGGAACCGCTTCGATCCGTACTTGTCTTGCGCTTCGACAAGAGAATAGTTTAAGCTCCTGTCGAAGCGAAAAGGAGCGACGCGTGAGCGACCGAATCGAGTTACCCCAAGGCACACTTGACCTTCTGATTTTGAAAACGGTCGCGTTGGAACCCTCGCACGGCTGGGCGATTTCTGAGCGCCTTCACCAAGTCTCTAGCGCAACGCTCCAGATCCGGCAAGGTTCGTTGTATCCCGCTCTCCACCGCCTCGAGCGACGAGGCTTAGTCAAAGCGCGTTGGGGCACGTCTGACAACAACCGTCGCGCGAAGTACTACGAGCTCACCCGAAAGGGCCGCGCCCAACTCGACACGGCGACCGACGCTTGGCAAAAGCTGAGCGCGGCGATCACGCACGTGCTCGCCACAGCATAGAGGATGACAAGTGCTCAACGACCTTGTGCTTCGACTACGAGCCTTGATCACACGAAACACCGTCGAACGTGAAATCGATGACGAGCTGCGATTTCACCTCGAGCAGCAGGTCGCTTCGTACAAGAAGAGCGGGATGGACGACGCCGCGGCCAGGCGTCGCGCCCAGATCGAGTTCGGCGGCTTAAGCCAGATCAGAGACGAGTACCGCGACGCGCTCGGCACACGACTCGTGGAGGGGCTGTTGCAAGATACGCGATTCGCATTTCGCGCCTTGCGCAAGTCGCCAGCGTTTTCATGTGCGGCGATCGCGACGATCGCGCTCGGCATCGGCGCAACGACGGCCATCTTCAGCGCGATCAACGCAGCTTTGCTCCGGCCGCTGCCGTTTCCTCAATCTGAAGATCTCTTTACGCTCCACACGAGAACCACGGCCGGTCGACTGACGAGTGGATTGGTTGCGCCGGTGGAATTGAACGGCCTGACAGACGCGAATGGACCCATCGTCCGTGCCGCCGGGTCGGTCATGACGTACGACACGGTCCTTGATGACACCTCCCACGCGGTGCAGATCAGCCTCGCTGGAGTGACCGAAGGATTCTTCGAGCTGTTCAACGCACCCATGATCCTCGGTCGTTCGTTTGCGCCCGAGGAGTTCATCCGCCACGAGCAGACGGCAGCGCCACGAGTCATCGTCCTATCGAATCACCTCTGGCGAACGGCGTTCGGCGGCAATCCCGACATCGTCGGCCGGTCAATCCAGTTCTCAGGCCGGGCGGCTCCAATCGTCGGCGTCGCCTCTCCGGCGTACGACGCCATCACGACCGCAGACGCCTGGTTCAACTTGGCGTTGGATCGTCGTAACCTGAGTCATTCGTACGACGGCTACATGCGCGTGCGTCATGGCAGCTCCTCTGCCGGCGTGAACAATGAGCTGGCATCAGTCGCCACTCGCCTGGCCCAGGAATTCCCGGTGTTCAACACCGATCGCGTGTTCGTCGCCACGCCACTGATCGATGCCATCGTCGGCGATCTCAAACAAACGCTGATCATCGCATTTGCCGCGACAGCGCTCTTGCTCGTGATCGCCTGCGTCAACGTGATGAACCTGTTGCTCGCGCGCGGCACAGCGCGCACACGAGAAATCGCGCTCCGAGCCGCGCTCGGCGCGAGCCGTGCGGCCCTCGTTCGCTATGTTCTGCTGGAGGGCCTGATCTTGTCGGGCGTTGGCGGATTGCTCGGCGTGATTCTGGCGCGAGGCGGAGTGCGCATCCTTCTCGTGCTTGCACAGTCGCGTCTGCCCCGCCTCGACACGGTGCCGTTGGATCCGTACGTTACCGCGTTTGCGATGGCGGTGACTCTCATGACGGGCATTGGTGTCGGATTGCTCCCGGCCGTCCGCTTACAGAGAGCCGATGTGAGCACGTTACTAGGCGACGGCGGGCGTTCGGCTACTGGAGGACGCGTCGCCCACCGCACGCTCGCCGTGATGATTGCCGCGGAGATGGCGCTGGCCGTCATCCTCGTTTCCGGTGCCGGTTGGCTCGTTCAGAATTACCGAAACCTGCAAAATGCCCACTCGGGGTTCCTGTCGGAGCATCGGCTCGTAGTGGAGGCGCTGTTGCCGGCCGGGCGGTACCGACAGAGCGACCAGATTGCGGCATGGAACCAGGCACTGCGGGATCGAATTGGACACCTGACCGGCGTCGTCGCGGTCGGCGCAGCGACGTCGATGCCGCTGCGGCCCGAGCGTGACAGCACGTTCAACTTTGCTGTCGCGGGCGACCCTCAAAGTTACTACCCACCGTCCGCTCGGTACCGACAGGTCACACCTGGGTGGTTCGAGGCCATGGGCATTCACGTCGAGGCAGGTCGCACGTTTACGTCCGACGATCGAGCGGGAGTGGGAGGAGCCGTGATCATCAACGAGGCGCTCGCGCGTCGATACCTGTCGGGCCGAAACCCCCTTGAGGCGGGCCTGGCTATGACGGGCTTCGGCCCGAAGGACAACCCGAACCCAGTCGCGCCGATCGTGGGCGTCGTCGCCGACGTAAAGTACGCGTCAGTCGGTCAGATCGCCGAGCCTGCGGTGTACGTGATCGGCCGGAACATGAACCGCGAATCCATCGTCGTGGCCACGACCCTCGCAAACCCGTCGAACCTCGTGCCGCTGATCCGGGCCGAAGTGCGGGAGTTGGATCCCGCCGTTCCGGTGGATTTCGATCTGCTGCCGAACGTCGTCTCCGGGTCGCTAAGCCGACAGCGCCTCGGGATGCTCCTGATGCTGCTTTTCGGAATGGCCGGCATCGCGCTTGCCGCGATCGGCGTTTACGGCGTCATCGCGTACGCAATCGCCCAACGGGTTCGCGAGGTGGCGATCCGCTTGGCGTTGGGAGCAACGCCCGGTGAGGTTTTCTGGATGACGTTCGTTCGTGCCCAAGCTGTCGCAGTCGCGGGTGGTCTCGCAGGATTGGTATTGGCGTACCCGACCGGACGCATTCTCGCGAGCACGCTATACGAAGTCCGTGCGGCGGATCCCGTGGTTCTCGTGTCGGCAACGTTACTCGTTGCGGCCGTCGGCGTGCTCGCTGCCGCGGTACCAGCACGTCGCGCCGCCCAAGTCGATCCCGTTGTTGCACTCAGAGCCGAGTGACCACCTTAAGGCCCGGAGAATACTCGGAGCGTGTGCATTCGCACCGAACCGCGTGCCTCGACAGGGAGACTAGCATGGCTTTTCGACGCGCTGTTCTCCTTGTTGGCGTTGTCGCCGCTACGACCTCTCCGCTCCGCTCTCAGCAGCCCGCGGTCATCTCCGGCGCGCAGTTCGATGTCGTGTCGATCAAGCGGAACAGCGAGATGAACGGCGTGGCGCTGCGGACCCTGCCAGACGGCACGCTCATGATGACCAACCAGCCGCTCTGGTCGATTCTCATTTATGCCTCTCCCGTGCCGGTACTCCCGCGCAATGTGAAGGGTGCGCCAAACTGGGTGACGACCGACCGCTACGACATCATCGCCAAGCCGGCGCCCGATTCGCACCCGACCCGCGAGCAGCGCATCGAGATGATGCGCAACCTTCTGATCGAGCGCTTCAAGCTCGGCGGGCACGTCGCGGAGGAAGAGCAGACCACCTTCGCCCTCGTCGTCGCGCGGAGCGATCGGCGGCTGGGTCCGCAGTTGAAGAAGTCAGAGGTCGAATGCACTCCGCCGCTGTCGGTTGCGGCGCCGCCGCCGGGCCCGTCGACGCCGCCACGGTGCGTCGTGCGAATGGGCGCCGGCTCCATGGAAGTGACGGGCATGCCGTTCGATCGGCTCGTTAATTCGTTCAACAGCCTCGCCGGCGGGCAGGTGTTCGATCGCACGGGCCTCGAAGGCGGATACGACTTCACCCTGCATTTCGCGCCGCCCGGGCTGAATGCGAATGCCTCCACGACGCCGGACGATGCGCCGCAGTTCGTGACGGCGCTGCAGGAGCAGCTCGGGCTGAAACTGGTGCCGGAGAAAACAAAGGTCACGATCTTCGTCATCGATCACATCGAGCGGCCAACACCGAATTGAGTCTGGCGGAAAGCGACGACCTCGCGAGTACGTTATGCGAAGTCGAGCGGGGGATCCCGTGGTTCTCGTATCGGCAACGTTACTCATCGCGGCCGTCGGCGTGCTCGCTGCGGTGGTACCAGACGTCGCGCGGTCCATGTCGATCCCGCTGTTGAACTCAGAGCCGAGTGACCTTCCCCGTTGTTTGATTAGCGATCATGCCGCTCCTCTCGCGACGACAACCGCCCCGCGGAGAAAAACCGCATGGTGGCGATCCCGGCTTTCAAGCGCGCCAAGGCCACCGCGCGATCTTCGCGTGATATGTCCAGCGGCTCGACGATGATGCGGACGCGCTGGTTCTCGCGGATGTCCAGTGGCTCGACGGGCGTCAGAACGCCGCGCGCGTAGATCGCCTCGCTGACTTGCGCCATTTTCTATCCAAGAATCTGCCGAAGAGCCGAGCGGAGCGCCTGAACGTCGGATCCCTGGAGCGCGCCGAGCTTGCGCAAGATCAGCCCTTGCTCAATGGTGGCCAGTACGGGCTTGAGCAGAGACGCCTTCGGCAACCCGGCGCCCTGCCAGTCGGCAATCAGCAGTTCGCCAAGCGCTCCGGCCGGGCGAAGGATCTGACTGGTGACCGCCATCACTATCACGTCCGGCCGGCGATGATGATAAGCGTCCGAACTGACGACGACGGCGGGGCGTTTCTTCGAGGCGGATTGGTCGGTGAAGGGAAACGGGACGAGAACGACGTCGCCGAAGCTATAGACGGTCGTATTCGGCATCATCGGCGTTGTCCCATACAGCGCGAAATGCCTTCTCGGACAGACGCCCGGCAGCCTGGGTGAAATGCCGCTCCTGATCGCGGACTGTCAGGAAGTCGACGAAGTCTTCCACCTCCGCCACCCGCTCTGGCGGAAGGCTTCGAATCTTCTCGATCAAGGTATCTTGGGCCATCGCGGTTCCTCACACCTATTGTAGCGCCGGCCGTCCTCGGGGAGGTGTGCCGAGACTGTGCCGAGACACGCATCGACCGATTCCTGGCTCGACAAGCGATTCGCGCCGGCAGAGCCAAAACAACATGGCGAAAGATGGCGAAAACCGCACTTTTGCTGTGCCGGTTTTTGTGCCGGTTCCGTGGGTTCTTAGCGTGATTTAGCGTGAGAGTCGGTGATGTCGACGGCTGCAGCTAAGTTGCTCACTCCGCGGACGATGTGTCGAAAACCTTCGACCGATCAGTGATCGGTCGGATCGCCCTCTTTCTCACTTTCAAGGCCAAAACGCGGGTTCGAATCCCGCTGGGGACGCCACCGCGACGGGAACACTTCGCGAGAAAACAAACCGGTGAGCGTTCCTTCACCGCGCAACTCCCATCGCTTCCGCTCGGCCAGCGGTGTGATCGTCACGCGGCCAATTAAGAGCGAAGACACAATCGGACGCGCGTTCACCGGATCCGCCGCGAGCACCTGACGCCACGAGTTCGCCAGCGCGATCAGCTCGTCGCGTACGTTGCCCGCCTCGCTGGCCCTGAGCCGCCGCTGTGCCCGAACGGCGTCCCGGTCAGCTTGCAGCCTTCCGTACCGAACTTCGCGCGCGCTGAGGGCGTCTAGGAGGCCTGGCAGCTCACCGCCGGCAGCGATCGCCGCGACCAAGTGCGCGCGTTCGCGTTCGGTCTTCGCGAGTTCTGCCTCGATCGCCTCGAGCTGGCCAGCGACGTCGGCGCCCTGCAGGGCGCGGAGCGCTTCGTCGACGGCCTCGAGCAGCAACGGCTCGTCGAGGACGTCATCCAAGAGCGCTTCGATCACGACAGCGTCGGCGTCGGCCATCGGCACGTCGGCGTTGTTCGTGCAGACGGTCCGCCCGCGCTCGTGGTAGCCGCTGCACCCGTAGAAATGCGCCCGGTCGGTCCCGTTGCCGCGCGAGCGCGCGCGCAGCGAGCCACCGCACCGCCCGCAGCTGGCGAGGTTGGTCAGGAGATGTTTCGATGGATTGCCGAGTGCTGGCCGGCCGAAGGTGCGGCCGTCCGTGCGCTGCAGGTACATCGCGCGCGACGCGTCGAGCCTCGCGTGGGCCGCGGCCCAGAGCGTCGCGTCGACGATGCGCAGGTGCGGCGCCGGACGCCGGATCCATTCCGCTTCCGGCCGGCCGGCCTGCTTCTTCCGGCCCCAGCGATCCCGCTTGGCCGTCATCGCCCAGACTATTTCCCCCCGGTACAGCGGCCGGAACAGGACCGCACGGACTGAACTCGGCGCCCAGGAGTGCGGTCCCAACTGCGGCCGTGGTGCCGGCGTGCGCGACGCGTTCAGGATCTTCGCGATGCCGCGCACGCCGTGACCCTCGGCCGACAACTGAAAGATGCGCCGGATCACGGCCGCCTCGGCCTGATCGATTTCCCGTTCCACATGCGACCGTCGGCCATCGGCCCCCGCGATCGGGACGTTGCGGTACCCGAAGACCACGCCGCCGGTCACATGGCCGGCGCGCGCCTTCCGGAGCATCGCGTCGCGTGTCCGCTGGCGCGCCTTTTCGCGCTCGAGCTCGTCGGCGAATGTCGTCAGCGACAGCATGATCTTGTCGGTCGGGCTGTCGAGCGTCCGTTCACGATCTTCGAGGTACAGGAATACGCGGACGCCGGCCTGGGAGAATTGCTTCAACGCGTACGCGGTTTCGATCGCTTCGCGCCCGAGGCGCGACTCCTCCGACATCACGAGAAACTGAAACGGCGCCCGCGGCTTCAACGCGTTCATCAGCCGGAGGAATCCGGGACGGTTCGCGAATTCGGCCCCGCTGATCCCGTCGTCGACGTAGACGTGCGCGTCATCGACTGCCCAGCCCTTCGCGGCGGCGTACGCGCGCGCGCTCTCGACCTGGCGCGTGATCGACTTCTGCTCTTCGGCGACGCCGGATTGGTCCGTGCTCTTGCGCGCGTAGATTGCGGCGATCATCGGACTCATGTTAACGGAGGTTTGTAGTCTGGCCCCAGTTGGCGACGGACGTGGTG
>JAIQFX010000136.1 GCA_020073005.1 Terriglobia bacterium
ACAAAAAGCTCGACAACCACGTCGAGGCATTCGACGCCCATGGCAAGAGCGTTGGCGTTGTGTTTCAGACGGCAAGCCCGTTTGATACGCCGCGGCTGATGGCGGAGCTGATCGAATGGACGACGGACGCGTTATCAAATCGTACCCTGCATCCGCTGCTGGTCATCGCCGTCTTTGTCGTCGTCTTTCTGGAAATCCATCCGTTCCAGGACGGCAATGGCCGCCTGTCACGCGTGCTGACGACGCTGTTGCTGCTCAGGGCTGGATACGCGTACGTGCCGTACAGCTCCCTTGAAAGCGTCATCGAGCAGAGCAAGGAAAGCTACTATCTGGCGCTGCGCCGGACGCAAAAGACCACGCGCTCTAAAAAACCGGACTGGCAGCCGTGGATCTTGTTTTTCCTGCGCGCGCTGCAGCAGCACAAAGATCGCCTGGAATCCAAGGTTGAGCGCGAGAAGAAGATTCTGGGACAGCTTCCCGAACTTTCGCTGCGCATCTACGAGCTGACGAAGGAGCGCGGACAGGTCAAGGTCGAAGACATCATCCGAGTGACAAGCGCTGCGCGCGGAACGATCAAGGACCACCTGAATCAGCTGATCAAGAATGGCTATCTCGTGCAGCATGGCAAGGGAAAGGGAACGTGGTATTCGCTGCCCTGACTTCGCTCCCGAAGACGCGGTCGAGGAAACAAGGCGGCACCCTGGGGTGCCGAGCGCGACGGTGGGGAATGGCGGCATGTGCCGCCGAAGGCGTGGGGAAGGATGGTGCCATCCTGGAGAGACGCCGGGGCGGGCGCAATGTTGGCCCGCTATTCCCCGGCTGATTCCGAAAGGGCTGACTGACTTTCTTTCCCTGACGTGCGTTTCCGGAAGCCGACGATACGCTCGACGCTCAGTTGTGGATGGGTCTGGTCGTAGAAGGCGGCGATCATCGCCGGGCTCGTCCGCGCCCATTTGGCGATGTCGCGGTAGTCGGGATTGGGTCCGAGTTCGAGGCGCAATGAAATTCCGGTCTGGCGCAGGCTCTTGGAGTCGCGTGTCTGGCCATTGGCATCCGTGCGGAGCTTCGCCTTGATCAGCAGCTCCTTCATCCCTTCGCGGTGGTTCTCGGTGAACAACTTGTCATCGGGTTTGGCCTCGGGCCGCGCGGCCTTCATGGCTTTGAAGGCGGTGACGGCGCCGAACATCCCGTAGGCTTCCTCGCGCTTACCGCCGCGCGAGTGCTTGCCCAGAACCTTCATGTGCACGGCTTCGGTGTGGTCAGCGTCATTCAACTTGATCAGTTCGCAGTCGCGCCAGTGCAGGCTGTACGCCTCCCCTACGCGCAACGCTGCGCCGACGGAGATCAGCATGAACCAGTACAGCTCCTGACGCTGCCGCTGGCTGCGGGGGTTCTGATCAGGATCGTCGACGCGGGCCTTGGCCAGCTTCCGGACCTTCACCCATTGGTCGTGATCGAGGAAGGGCCGCGGGGAGGGCGTGACCTCCCACGCTTCGCCGCGGAATGAGGGGAAGGTCGGAATCCGCTCCAGCAGCTTTTCGATATCGCAGGCGTGCCGGAGGACCATGCGAATGAAATCCATGTCCTTCTTCAGCGTCGCCGGCTTCACCGGCTGCCCAGTCTTGGTCTGCGCCTTCGATCGCGCCTCCCGCAATGCCAGGAGAAAGCGCGTGTCGATATCGGCGATGTTCTTTCTCTCGAAGTGCGGTTTGAGGAGCGCCCATTTCTGGCGGTAGTTGCGGCGCTGCCCTTCCGACACCTCGCGCGTCTGCTCCGCATGGGTCAGGAACTTCTCTGCGACCTCGCCGAAGAAGTGGCCGTGGAAATGTTCTCCCTTCCGGTCACGGCCGAGCAAGTCCAGATACCAGCCAGTCGCGACCTTGGTGGCGGCGGCGAGGGTGCGCTCGCCGGTCGTCTTGCGGACCAGTTTTCCCTGAATGAAGGTCCGGGCGGTGATGAGGGTGCCGCCGTCGCGGCGCTCGAGACGGAGCTTCCCCTCGTAGAGTTTCGCGACGACTTCGGTGGTTTCGGCCTTCGCGGATGCGGCTGCCATATGCCCTGAAACATTATCGTTTTCGAGGCCCTCACCGGTCAAGTGCGGTCAAGTTTTATGTGCGCAGTGTCTGCTATTTTTATTGAGCAAAATAGCAGACGCACCGGCTTGAGGGGCTGGCGGTAGCAATACCGTGGGGGTTCGAATCCCCCCTTCCGCACCATTCGACTCACGAGGGTGGCTGCCCATGACTCGCCACCCATTCACTCACGATGGCCGAACACGCCGAAGCCTTGAGATTGGCTTCGAGTCGCGCCGTCAGATCGTCGAGTGATCTGTCGCCGTCCATCTCAGCCGAGCGCCGCTTCGCGACCGCAATGCGCGCATTCTTGACGTCAGCCGCGACCATACAGAAGAAAGCATTCGCCTCCAGATCGAGCGGCTTGAGCACTGTGGACGCCATCAGCGCCCTGGCATTTCTGCACGCTGGCGCCGACGTATCGCCGATGCAGGCCTTCAAGGCGGCCGCCGCCGGCACGTTGATGCCGTGCACGAGTCGTATGCTCCGCTGCCGGTATCCGCACTCGCCGATCGGCGCCTCGTCCTTGCACGACTTCCAGTACTGATCCTTGAAGGAGGTCAGGACGCCGTAGCTCTCGGGCGAGATCACCGGGAGACTGTCGATGCGCCATGACACGTCGACCACGGCGCGGTCCATCGTATCGATCGCCTTCACGTACGAGGCCTCGCACGCCACCGTCGGGGACTGACCGTCCTGCCCCTTGAGCAGGCACATCTGATCGAGCGCGGTGCGGGCGTTCCACAAGTCCGTGCGGAGCGCGATGAAGCCTTCCATGCGCTGCGTGATGGTGTCGAGCAGCGTGGTCTGCGCCTTCTCGAGCTCCTCGTGGGCCACCTGACGCTGTTGTGCCCGCTGCCACATGGCCGAGACCAGCCACAGCACCAGCGGCACGAGCACCAGCGTGAGGACGCCCTGGCTGAGTCTGTACGACCAGTACCCCCGGGGTGACAGCGGCCAATGGCACGCGCTGCAGGCAACGGCGGAATCCGGCGACTTCCGGCCGCAGACGAAACAGGCTTTCATAGCCGGTCATCATAGGCCCGGAACGGGCGCGCGTCACGATCAGAACGATCCGAGGCATACGTTCCCGCGAACGCGCACCACACGAATCGCGACGGGCGTCGCGGCCGAGAGAACGCTGACGCCGAGCCAGTGAATTCGTCGCCAGGAGTCCGCCGCGCGCATCCGGTCGTTTATGCCAGAGACGCGCGGCGGTTCCTCTTCAGAGTCTTACCAGTGGTAGGTCAGGCGGACGTAGCCGACGGTCGCGGTGTAGCTGCCGTCGTTCAGCGCGAGGAAGAACGCGCCGGGATAGATGTTCTGCAGTCCTGTCGAGTCGACGTCGGAGAACGAGTAGTCCTCGTACCATGTGCCGAGCGTCAGCGTCACCTTCGGCGTCAGCATGCAGTCCACCGAGCCGTCGAGCCGCGTGATCCTCGCGTTGTCGGCGTTCGGAATGTCCCTCACGCCGCCGTACGCCGCCCGCGCGTTCTGGTAACTGCTCCCGGGATTGGTGATGAACCCCGCCGTCCCCTTCAGGTTCTGATACCGGCCCGACAGATTCAGGTTCACCTTCTTCGGCACCAGCGTGAAGACGCCGGCGGCGCCCGCCGTGTCGACATCGTCATTCAGATTGACCGTGAAGTTGTCGATCGTCGGGAAGTTGTTCGTGCCGTTCTGGATCTGCGAGCTGCCGTTCTTCTCGTGCGAGTAGTACCCGGTCACGTTCCACACGTCGCTCGGCGAGACGGAGATTTCTCCCGTGTACGTGTCGTAGCTCGAGTCCTGCAGGCCGTAGATCGTCTCGTTGTACGTGTCCTTGTTCCGCAGGTAGGTGAACGCCACCGTCGTGCTCGCGATCGGCGAGTAGTCCGCGACGACGCCCACACGGTCGGAGCTGCGCTTGGATTGATCGAAGCGCAGGCTGCCGGGGTTGGCGAGCGCATTTGCCGAGGCGCCGGCCGGCGGCACGACGAACGAAGCGTCCTCGCTGCGTCCGAGGTCGAGGCCGCTGTAGTCGCGGCTCGCCTTCTCGTACATCACGCGGATGTTCGCCTGGTTGTCCACAGCGTGGAAGATCACCGCAGCCGTGCCGGAGTTCTCCGCTGTCTGCTCCGTCTCGCGGTACGTGCGGTCGATGGTCGTCCGCTTGAACCCGCCTTCGAGCGTCACGTACCCGACGTCCACGCCCGCCGTCGCGTCGAGCCGGTTGTTCGTGTAGCCGTACGGCACGTTGATGCGCCCGCCGGCCGACCAGCTTCGATCCCAGCTGCCGTAGCCGGGGAACGAAATCCGCGGCGTCTGGTTATCCAGGTTGTAGCGACGGAACCGGATCGCGAAGTTCACGTTCTCCACCGGCTTCGACGTCAGGGCGAACACGAGGCTCTGCGTGTTCATCACGGCGTTCAGCGACTGCGCCGGCAGCGACGACGTCTGCGCCGCCAGCACCGGCGTCACGACCGCCGTGTTCGTCAGGTACGGGAAGAACTGATCGTTCTGCGTGAGGTGGCTCAGGTTCGCGTCGCCCGTGATGCGCGTGTGATTGGGCAGCTTGAACGTGACGCCGAAGGATCCCAGGTACGCCTGGTTGTCCGGCGGGTTGATCATGCGGCCCTGCTCGGGTCCGCCGACCGACGTCGCGGCCGCGCCCGTGCCCACCGTCGCGACGAGCGCGTCGGTGACGCGGAACGGGCTGTCGAACACGAGCGACTTCACCTGATCCTGATACCAGTTGTAGTGCAGCGCGCCGCGCACGTTGCCCCACGACTTGTCGAGCGCCGCGGCGACGCCGAAGTCCTGCGTCAGGTACTCGGTGACCTGCGGCGTCTCCGTCTGGTAGTTCAGGTAGTTCGACGACAGGCCGCCGCTGCCGTGGCGCTGCTCGCGCCGGTAGTTCAGCTTGATCGTGAACGGCTGATTGCGCGCGAGGTCCGCGATGACCTCGGTGCGTTCGCGCACGACCTGAACGTCGACCGTGCTGCCCTCATTGATCGAGGGCGCGAACAGCGGAACGACGAACGTCGTGAAGACCCGCTGCGCGGTCGGCGTCGACTCCCACGTGGCCTGGATCGCCTTCTGCAGCGTGTCGCTCATCGTCCACACGCCCGGCGACTGCTGGGTCAGGAACGTCCGGCCGTCGTTGCCGATGCGGTGCACGATCGAGTTGTAGTCGGCGTTGAGCGCGAACCAGTCGGTCTTGACGTAGCCGGTGTAGCGCTCGTCGAGCTGCTTGACGTTCTCGCCCCGCAGGTCGTACCGGATGGCGTTGTCGCGGCCGAACAGCCGGAAACCCGGCATGCTGGTGCCCTTGACGACGTCACGGTATTCCTCGAACTTCGACGAGCCGACGTCGGGCCGTCCCGTCACGTCGAGGATCACGTCGCCGGTTTGAAAATCATTCAGCGACGCGGCGGGCTTTTCCTGCGCCGCCGCTTCCGAGGCGGGCGCGGGTGTCGCGGCGGGATCGGCCGGCGCCGCGGGTCCGGACTGCGCGAACGCCTGCGCGCTCAGGAAGGCAACGCCGAGCACGGTGAATAATGTGGCTCGTTTCATGACGTCACCTCCCGAACACGACGCCCGAGGGCGAATTGGAGCCATGGATCGCCTGGTGGCAATTCGGACAGCCACGGCTCAGGATTCGCGGGCTCACGATCGTCTGCGTCGTCGTGATGCCGACCGGCGGCTGCGAGGCAACGAGCGGACCGCCGACGGCATTGGTCAAGTCGTAAATCGTGCCGGGGTGGCCGGTGTTCGCGTGGCAGCGCTGGCACAGGTACGGCTGCATCGCAACGGTCAGGCGCGGGTGATTCGATCCGTGCGGATCGTGGCAGGTCACGCAGTTTTCGCGGACCGGTTCGTGCTCCCAGAGGAACGGGCCGCGCTTCTCCGTGTGGCACTCGTAGCACTTGTCGTTGATCGAGGCCGCCGCGATCATCCTGGGCTGCGTCGAGTCATGCGGGTTGTGGCAGTTCGTGCACTGCATCTTGCCTTCCCGCAGCGGGTGATGCGACGTGCGCTGGAACTTCGCGCGGATCTGCTTGTGGCACTGGAAGCAGGTGTCGAAGTCGTTGACCGTCTTCAGCTGCGACTTCGCCGACTTGTAGTTATGAATGCTGTGGCACGAGATGCAGGTGACGTCGCGGCGATCGTGGACGCCGCCGTGCCAGTTCGTCCGCGCGCCCTTCTCGTGGCAACCCAGGCACGTGGTGTTGACGTCGCTCGCCTTGATGGTCTTCAGCGACGGCGTCGGGCCTTTTTCGCCGGCGCTCTTTGCCGCGAAGTGCTCGTCGACGTTCTTGTGGCACGTGGCGCAGACCTGGGCGTTATTGGTCTGGCCGTGCGCGCTGTGCTGGAACGCCGCCGTGACGGCCTTGTCGGCGTGGCACGTCGCGCAGTCGGACACGTTCCACGCCTGGGCGTACGCCGTGCTGCCCGCGCACAGCAGCAGCGCGCTCAGCGCGATCACTAACCGGATGCAACGCATCATGTGTGGCCTCTCGCGAAAGATGGAACCGGACTGATCCCCGAGCATTGCCTTGACCCTAGCAAGCGTGGTACCGGCCAATTCGCCGGGAGCCCGACAGGAATAGGAGTCGAAAGGTCTGATTAATCCTAGTACGGCGGAATCTCGACCGCGGCGGGATTTTGTTGGGCTGATCTGACTTGTGTGCAACAGCCGGCTCCGTGACCGCCGGAGCCGGCTGCACATGAGTGACGAATCTGCGCCGCTCGTCTACTGCACGTCGACGAAGTATCCGGCGACCGTGCCGTTCAGATCGGCGGGCCCCGCTGGCGAACTCGATGACGGCGCGCTTGCCCGCCGGTACCGTGAACGACGTCCACAAATTACCGTCCAGCCGAATCTCTTCCCCGTCGGTACCCGTCTTAGCGGTGTAATCTTGTGGGCCGATCGCAACTCTCTCTCAAGGAGCCGCAGATGTCGCATCCCTCGTGCTCGTCGGCCTGCCGTCGTCCGCCCGCGCGCAGGACATGACGAAGGAATCCGTCGCTTCGCTGAAGGCGTCCTTCATTGCCGACCTCGACACCCTGCACACGAAGTTCCTCGGCCTCGCCCAGGCGTTCCCGCAGGACAAGTACACGTGGCGGCCGATGGACGGCGTGCGCTCGGTGAGCGAAGTGCTGATGCTCGCCGCGATGGAAGGCTACTCGTTCATCCCGACGTCGTTCGGCGCGAAGGCCGCCGACCTCGGCAGCCGTGAAGAAGCCGCCAAGCTGCGGACGCTCACGGACAAGG
>JAIQFX010000004.1 GCA_020073005.1 Terriglobia bacterium
CGGCGAGGCGGACCTGGACGGCATCGCCGACGACCCTGGCCTCGTGCTTCGTCACGCCGACGACGGGATCCTGGACGAGGACGCCGGTCCGCACGTCGTACTGCCAGCCGTGCCACGGGCACGTGACGATGCAGCTCTTGACGGGGCCCTCGCACAGCGGACCGCCGCGATGGAGGCAGAGATTGTCGACGGCGTGGAACTCGCCGTCGACGTTGAAGAGGCCGACCCACCGATCGTCGACAATCACCTGACGCGCCCGGCCGGGCGCGATATCGGTGACGCGGACCACGGTCACGAATTCACGCACGACTCTCGCGGCTCCGGGCTCGCCTGACTTTTGACTTTTCTGTTTTCACTTTTCAGTTTTGACGATCGGATTCTTCCCGCTCACCCATTCGTTCCAGCCGCCGAGCAGGGCCTTGACGGTCTTCACGCCGCGCTGTTCGAGGATGAGCGCCGCACGGGCGCTCGTGGCTTCGTCCAGTCACGCGCAGTACGTGACGACGGTCTTCTGCGTTTTCTGGAGAGACTCCGCGAACTTCTCGTACTCCATCGGCCACGCAATCAGGCCCTCGAGCGGCAGCAGCTGCGCGCCGGGAATGTGCCCCTTCGCGAACGCGTCAGGCTTGCGCGTGTCGACGATGATGACGGTCTTCGCCGCGATCAACTTCTTGAATTGCGCCTGCGTGATGCGAGCCGCGCCGTCCATGCCGCGCTCCTCGCCCTTTTGAGCCAGGACCGGCGACGCGGACGTCGCCGCAAGTGCCGCCAGCGCCGTGAAAACCGCCGCGCGAAGCCCCCGGCGCCAAAGTGAAGTGCGCATCCATCTAATATAGCCCCATGCCCGGGTATTCCATCCGCGCGCGTCCGGCGCGCGGCGCCGCCGCGTCCCCGCCCGCCGGAAGCGATCCGGACGTCCTCGCGGCGTTTCTCGAGGATGCCGCGCACTTCCCCGGCGGCCACGCCGCGGGCGTCGTCTTCCCGACGACGGAGGCCGGCGTCGCTCGCGCGGTGCGCGAGGCGTCCACGGTCCTGCCGATCGGCGCGCAGTCCTCGCTCACGGGCGGCGCGACGCCGATGGGCGAGATTGTGCTCAGCACGCGACAGCTGAATCGCCGCATCGACGTCGCCGACGATTCGGTCCGCGTCGGGGCCGGCGTGACGATCGCCGAGCTCGACAGCGCGCTCGCGGACGCGGGCAAGTGCTATCCGCCGGCGCCGACGTTCACCGGCGCCTTCGTCGGCGGGACGGTCGCGACCAACGCCGCGGGCGCCGCGACGTTCAAGTACGGCACGACGCGCGACTGGGTCCGCGCGCTGACGATCGTGCTGGCCAACGGCGACGTCCTCGACGTCGAGCGCGGCCGCGTGTGCGCGAGCGACGACGGCGCGTTCGAGATCGCGCTGTCCGATCGCGTCGCGCGCGTCGACGTACCGCGGTACGTCATGCCGCGCGTCGCGAAGCTGTCCGCCGGCTACTTCGCCGCGCCGGGCATGGACCTGATCGATCTGTTCATCGGATCGGAAGGGACGCTCGGCGTCGTGACCGAGGTCACGCTGCGCGTGCTGCCGTCGCGGCCCGCGCTCTGCCTCGCGTTCGTGCCGTTCGCCGATCGTCACGCGGCGCTCACGTTCGTCGCGGAGCTTCGACGTGACGCACAGGACACGTGGCGGACCCGCGATCCGCAGGGGCTCGACATCTCGGCGATCGAGCACATGGACGCGCGCTGTCTCGCGCTGCTGCGCGAGGACGGCGTCGATCGCCAGCACGGCGTGACGATTCCCGATGGAACGGCGATCGCGCTGCTCGTCACGCTCGAGCTGCCGGCTGACATGACCCAAGCGCGCGCGTTCGACGAGATCGGCCGCGCACGCGAGACCGGCGCGCCCGACACACGGCTGACTCGATTCTGCCGCGCGCTCGATCGAGCCGGCGTGCTCGATGCGGTCGAGATCGCCGTGCCCGGCGATCGCGCGCGAGCCGAGCAGCTGCTCGCGATCCGCGAAGCCGTGCCGGCCGCGGTCAACGCGCGCGTCGGCCGGGCGAAGCACGGCGTCGACGCGCAGATCGCGAAGACCGCCGCCGACATGATCGTGCCGTTCGAGCGGCTCGACGAGCTGTTGAAGATCTACGACGACGAGTTCCGGCGCCGCGGCCTCGACGCCGCCGTCTGGGGGCACATCTCGGACGGCAACCTGCACCCGAACGTCATCCCGCGATCGATCGCCGACGTCGAGTCCGGCAAGGACGCGATCCTCGCGTTCGGCCGTGAAGTGCGCCGTCTCGGCGGATCGCCGCTGGCCGAGCACGGCGTGGGGCGGAATGGGGTCAAGCAGCAGCTGCTGCGGGATCTGTACGGGCGCGACGGGATCGACCAGATGAGATCTGTGAAACGCGCGCTCGATCCCGAGTGTAAACTCGCGCCTGGCGTGATTTTCCCGGCTTGACTTTCCCGGCGACGAGATCCAAGGTCGCCTTTCCCGAAACAACGAACAGCCTGGAAGGCCCCGCCCCGCGCGGGCCTGGCGGAGCGAGCCATGATGGAGCTCGGGAAATTCCAGAAGCTGAAGACGTACGACCTGGTCGTTCTCGACCCGGCCCCGAAAAAAGTCCCCGTCAGCAGACTCGAATCGACAAGAGCGGCCATCAACAAAGCTCTCAAGAAAGGCGGAGATCTCACGGTGGACCGCCTTGCCGGACGGTACGTGGTCTGCCGGGTCGAGAAACCTGTATCGCAGACGCTGCCCGTCGACGACGAGGTCTACACGATCACGGTCACGTTGCGGTCGATCGACAAGCTCGATCCCGCCAGCGTCATTCAATTCGACCTCGACGGCAAACCCGATCAGTTTCGGCTGACGCGCGAGTTCCTTGCCGCGGACGGGCCGAACCCTCTGATGTCGCTGGAGGCCGATGAGGACAATCTCGACGAACTGGCCATCACCAACCCACTGACGCTCTTGAAGCTGTGCAGTTGGGAATGGCTCCCGGCGCATGGTGCCCCAGGAAAGCTGCCCGTGCGAGATCGGCTGGACCTGGGCACGCAGGAGGGCATCACCAAGGAGGCCATGCGCGCCATGGTGGAATATCGCGCCTGGATCACGCAGCGGGTGTTCGAGCAGGTCGCGGAGTCCGCCGTCGAGTACGCCAGATGCAAGCGCACGCAGTACGCCCTCGAACAGGGCCTCAGTCCGGAACAGGCCGCGACGTTCGCGGCCCAGGCGCTGCCGTGCGGCGGCGACATCCCGGGCAGCACGGAGCTGTCGTCCGACATCGACATCAACACGTTCGGCGACGGCACCGAATTCGCCGTGCAGAACTTCAACGCCCTCTTCCGCCACATGTTCGACGGCAACGAGCCCGGCATCGTGTTCGACGTGAACATGTACGGGAAGGACTTTCTGCCGAAGTTCACGCCCAAGGAGGCCTGGACGCGAAAGCGTCTGGCGGGAGACGCCGGCGTCGAGCCCGTCCGCCAGATCCGTCCGGTCTTCGACCACAACTTCTCCACTTCGGAGATGGAGAAACGGGACGCGCTGCGCCAGTTGATGCACGGCTTCGTCAAGCTGCGGCGCTACATGGTCGATTTCGTCGACGACGGCCTGGGCGGCCCGCCGCGCCACATGGGAGACCGGAGCGCGGAAGAAAGCTGGAATGCCTTCTGCGACTACTTCAGGAACAACCCTGCGCGCGGACAGGACCATCCGGTCCTCACGCTGCTGACCGAAGCCAGGAATCAACACCTGATCTGGAATGACCTGGTGCACAGGCTCGCCTCGGCGCGCAACACGGCGAAAGAGATCCACGTCGGCAATGCAGGGGCCGTTACCGGCGACGCGGCACTTGGGTACCTGCGCTCGGAACGAGACATTCTGGGCGTTGACCGGAAAAGGCTGATGGCCACGCAGAACAGCCTGTACGAACATGCGTTGCGGACGCACGTGGAGAGCGCCCGCCTCCGACTCAGTCTCCTGCAATTCAAGAAGAGCAATCCAATTTTGAACCGGGCCGGCCTCGACGACGCGATCGATGAAGCCTTCCTGCAGCTGCGCTCGGAGATTTCGAGCTCGTTGTACTTTGCCAACGAGGCGTACGTGTCCGCGGGTGGCGTGATGCAGGTCGTCGGCGGCAAACAGCAGAAATCACGCAAGGTGGGAACCGACTACGGGCAGAAACAAAGCTTTCACAACATCGCCTATACGGCGCACGAGCTGATGCAGTCCGCGGTCGACCAACTCGCGGACATTCACAAGGAAGCGCACCGCCATTTCCACGCCGTCCACGGCGACCTCGGCGGAACGCTCCTGTCGACCGGCAAGTACATTCACCGGCTGTTCAACGCGCTGAAGCATCTCTACACGCTGATGAGCAGAGTGCGGATCGAGCATGCGGGCGCTCCTGGCGTCCGGCTGCCGTTCACGCAGACGTTTCCGGACAGAGTGGTTCCCAATCCCGGCGTGTGGAAGAGGATGCGACGTTTTGGCTACGGGCTCGAGGGCCTGAAAAAGGCGCCGGCCGACTGGCCGTCAGATGTCGCGCGCCAGGCGTTCGTGGCCAGGTGGCAGGACCGCGAAAAAGCGAAGGGAACGGGCCTGCTGTTCCTGCTGGCCGTCAAGTTCGGTCTGACTCAGGACCAGTTGCGGACCTGTCTCGACGCACACCGTGGCACGCCAGCCCGCACCCGCAAGCAGGACCTGGTCATTTGGCTGATCAACGAGCTGGGGATCAGCGTGACGATTGTCAGGGGGGACGACGCCGGCAGCCCGCTCATGCTTCGCGCCGCGGACGATGACCATATCGAAGAAAACTACTATCGGTTCTTTGGAACGCTCGTTCAGTGCGCGATTGAGGATTACTACGAGTACTGCGCGATCGGTGAAGACGACCTGAAGAAAAGCCTGAGCAGGAAACGGCCGCCGTACTACTGGGAGGGGCCGGCGGACGCCGAGGCCGCGTACGAAGACGATTGGTCCGAGCTCGAGGACGAATGATGCCTGGCGGCAATCCCCGCCTCGGGGCGACCGATCTCGATCGAAACGTACTCGAGATCGGACTGCTCACCGGCCTCCTCAGCGATCGCGACGAAACCGGCGCGCGCCTCACCAACGAAGTCGCGCTCAACCTGGCGTGGTTCAGCGGGCCGATCGAGGAGCTGGGAAAGATCCCGTCGGAGCGGACCGATCAGCTGTTCGCGCTGCTCGAGGAAGTCTTTCCTGAAGGCGGAGGCTTCCATCTCGCCAGGAGAAAAGGCCAGGCCGACGTGCTCGGCCTCGAGCTCCGATCCGCGGCAGCCGGCGGAGTCGTCCAGCCGTCGCTCTTCCTGCCGCTGTTCGACCTCACGCACCAGACGCTGATCGTCGGCCGCAGCGGATATCCGCTCGAGCTGCGTGTCGCGGTGTCCGCGGGCGACGCGCCGCTGATCGAAACGCGCGCGCTCCGGATAGGCGAGCTCAGCCTCTCGGAGACGATCGCGTTCGACAAGGCGCCGGATCTCCCGGACATCGTCCTGTCCGACGTCGCGTGGCATCCGTTCGGGAAGGACGATCGCGCGTCCGAGATCACGCTTCGCGAGCTCGTCGATCGCGCGTCCGGCGATCCCGCGCACTCGCTCGCGTTCCTCGTCGATCAGCTCGCGGCCGCGTTGAGCGAGCCCGGGACCGACAACGCGTCCGCCATCACCGCGCTCAGAAACATCGTCCGCGTGCTGAGCGTCGGCGACTTCGGCCTGTTCAGAGGCGTGCCGTTCTTCGCGGAGCTTGCGGGAAACGCCGCGCTCTTGAAGGAATGGCTTGCGGCGCTTCAGGCCCTCCTCGACGGCACCGACGCCGCGGCCGACGCTCCGGCAATCCAGGGATCCGGAACTGACGCCGATCCGTTTCTCCTGCGCGTGGCCGCCATCGGCGTCACCGGCAGCGTCTCCGTGACGTTTGCCCGGCAGGACACCGGCCGCCTGCTCGCCGGCGTCGCGCTCGAGTCGGATGTGTACACGCTCGCCAGCTCGATCGGCGTCCGCATGCGCGGCGTCGTCGACATGTCGAGCGCGGATCTCACCTTCACGCTGTGTCACCCAAACGCGAGCGGCACCGGGCCGCGTCCGCTGTTCCAGTACATGCCGATGCACTGGATCGAGGGCGCGCCGCAGAGCCGATTCTCGATCGGAGCGGCTCAGTTCGGTATTCGCGTGCGCCCGCAGGAAGGCGAGCCGGCAAAGTGGCTTCAGGCGTCGTTGGCGCTGGAGAACGTGGAACGGCCCGGCGATGCCGGCGCGGGCACTTACGATTACGACCTGCTGACACTCACGCGGCGGCCGAGCGCCGGCGGAGCGACAGCAGACGCGAAGGACGCCGTCGCGAAACTGCTCGCGGATCTTGCGAGCGCGCTGCCGGCCGTGTATCAGGCGAGTCAACCGGCGGAAGACACTCCGATGCCCGAAGTCATCGGCGCCACCTTCGATCGCTCCGCGTACCGACACCTGATCGACGCGACGAGAGGCCTTACCGGCGCGCAGACGGAAGGGATCGACGGCGTCGTTCAGTCGATCACGGGGCTCGCCGCATGGCTCGCCGCCGGCGATCTGCAGAATCGATCCTTCCAGTGGCTGAAGGCCCGGGTGCAGGACGGTGGGATCTTCGGCGCCACCGGCAGGCTGCTGGCGCTGTTCAATTCCGCGTTCACGGCCGAGGAGACACGGCTCCTCTTCCAGCCGACGATTGGATTGTCGGTTTCGGTCGGAAAGAGCGGAGACTCGGGGCTCGAGTTCCGCGTCGAGCCGCGTGTCGACGCCGGAGCCGTCGGACTCTCGCTGGGCGCGGGCGTCGTTGTCGATGTCTCCGGCGGATCGCTCCCGAGTTTCCGGTTCAACGCCAGCACCGGGCTCACGGACGAAGCGATTCGTCCGCTGCTGAACGCCGGCGTCGACCTCCGCCCGCAGCTCGATCTCGCGCTTGCGCTTGCGCTGAACGCGTCTCCAGCGGCGTCCGTGACGTTCTACCCGATTGGCGATCGCGCGTTCGCGGCGGCGCTCCTGCCGCAACCGCGACTCACGTATCAGTCGAGCGGAGTCGACGCCGTCTCATGGCTGCTCCGCCTCGCGCCGCGCGTGCTGCTGCCGCTCGTCGAGATGGGCGTGCTCAATCGCGCGGACGTGAAGGAGGCGCTCGAGCATCCTGTCCTCGATTTCTCGCTGGCGAAGCTGCTGACGCGCCTGGAGCTGCTCCGGCAGCCGGACGGCGTGTACCGCCTCGGAGACTGGTCGAAGTTCGCCGACCTGAGCGCCGCGAAATTCCTCGGCGCGATCGTGGACTCGCTGCAAGCCGACGAGCAGCAGGCGCAAACCGACGGCGTGCACTTCGTGGCGCTGAAGAACGCCGCGGGTACTGCGACTGACTATGGGATCCGTATCCGGCTGACGAATCTGCCGCTCGGCGGCAAAGACAGCGGCCGCACGCTGCAGGCCGGCCAATGGCTCAGCGAGGAAACCGACGACCGCAACTGGCTGATCGCGAGCGGCGGGCCGGCAGGAAAACAGCCGGGCGCGGAATTGATCCTGTGTCGCAAGCAAGACGGATCGCTCAGTTTCGACGCGGCCCGGATCGATCTCACCAGCGTCGGTCTTGATTTCGAGGGCAAGGCGCTTCCCAGCGGACGGAAACCGCTGTTCGACGTCAACGGCTACACGCTGCGAAAGCTGAAGTCACGGCTCTATGTGTCCGTCAGCGGCGGCGGCGCGCAATTCGGCGGCGCGATCGAGCTGAACGACATGTCGATGCCGCTCGGGCCGAAGGCGGGCGGCGAATCAGGCAGCGAAAATCCCGTCGCCGCCAACCTCCTCGCCTCGGGCCCGGACGAAGGCGGCCGGAACGAGCCCGTCAATCCCGCGTTCTCCGCTCTCGTCGCGTACCGCGATGGGTTCTACGGCAAAGTGTTCGTCTCCAACGGCACGCCGTCGGCCGACGGCAAGGTCTGGCTGCCGATTGGCCGATCGTTCGGCCCGCTGCGCTGCCGGCAGATCGGTCTTGGTTTCAAGGACGGCGCGACGCTCGAGGTCGGCTACGACGGAAGCGTGTCGCTCGCCGCGCTCGCGATCGATCTCGAGCGTCTGACCATCGGCATTCCGCTGAGGGATCCCGGACACTTCGACGAGTACGAGCTGGGGCTCGGCGGGCTCAACGTTTCCGTCGCGACGAGCGCCATTCAGGTCAGCGGCGGTCTCTCGAGAATCGACGTCGAAGGCGGCGCGCCGCGGTACGACGGGATGGCGCTGATCAAGGCGCAGGACCTGACGATCACCGGCTTCGGATCGTACGCGATGGCCGACGGCGCGCCGTCGCTGTTCGTCTTTGCGGTCCTGCACAAAGATCTCGGCGGCCCGGCGTTCTTCCACGTCACCGGCGTGGCGGCGGGATTCGGATTCAACCGCGCGCTGCGGCTGCCGCCGGTCGAAGAAGTTCAGGCGTTCCCGCTGGTGCGCGCGGCGCTCGACGAGCACTACCTCCAGAGCACGCCCGACGCGCTCTCGACAGCGTTGTCCGTGCTGCGCGACTACATTCCGCCGTCGCGCGGCGACTGCTGGCTCGCGATCGGCGTGCGCTTCAGCTCGTTCGAGATGATCCAGTCGTTCGCGCTGCTGTCGGTCTCGTTCGGCCACGAGACGGAGATCGGCCTGCTCGGCATGTCGACGATGAGCGTGCCAAAGGGCGCGGAGCCGGGCAAGGCGGTGGCGTACGCGGAGCTGGCGTTGAGAGCCGTCATCAGACCCTCGGAAGGATTGATCGCGGTCGAGGGGCGGCTCACCGACAAGTCGTACATCTTTTCAAGCGACTGCCGGCTGACCGGAGGATTCGCGTTCTTCAGCTGGTTCTCCGGCCCGCACGCGGGCGACTTCGTCGTCACGATCGGCGGCTATCACCCGCGATTCATCGCGCCCTCGCACTATCCCACCGTCCCGCGCCTCGGGATCAACTGGCGGGTCAACGGCGATCTGAGCATCACGGGAGAGATGTACTACGCGCTCACGCCGTCGTGCCTGATGGCGGGCGGACGGCTCTGCGCGGTCTATCAGTCGGGCCCCATCCAGGCGTGGTTCACGGCGTACGCGGACTTCCTCCTGAACTGGCAGCCGTTCTACTACCAGGTCGAGATCGGGATCCTGATCGGCGTCGCCTGCAGCGTGAGGATCAACCTTCTCTTCTGCAGCTTCACGCTCTCGATCCGGGTCGAGATCGGCGTCGACCTCCGCCTCTGGGGCCCGCCGTTCGCGGGCGAGATCTACGTCAACCTCTCGGTGATCTCGTTCACCATCCGTTTCGGCGCGGGCCGATCGACCCCGAAGCCGCTCGCACCCGGCGAGTTCATCGGCGCGTGTCTGCCGCCGCGCGCCGGCGGCGGCCTGCTTCGCGCCGGATCGGACGACGCGTCAGCGGCCGACGTCATTTCTATCCGCATCGCGGGGGGACTCATCCGCGAACAGCACATCGATGATGGCGGCGTCACTCGCATCGTTCGCATGGTGAACGCGCACGAACTGGCGTTGACCGCGCAGTCGATCGTTCCTTCCACGAGCTTCGCGGGATTGAAGCCGGATCGCATCGTCGACACGACGCGCTTCGGCATCAAGCCGATGGGCCAGACGAGCCTCACGTCGACGCTGACCGTGTCGCTGTTCAAGGACGGCAAGGAGGTGACGCCGACGCGCCAGTCGGGCGAGCCTCGCCTTCGCACGTTGGCGGTGACCTCGGGCGTTCCGGAAGCGCTGTGGGGAAAGAGCGGCGCCGCCGGCACGGTCGCGCTGCCTGGCGCGCCCGAGGCGAAGACGATTCCGGCGACGGTGGGCGTTCGCATCGTCTGCGCGCCGCCGGTTCCCGCGCACGCGCTTGCGCCGATCCCGCTCGAGAAGTTGAAGTACGACGATCTGCCGTCGAAGCCGGTCTCCTGGAGACGACTGATGGAGCCGCGCGCGATCGACGCGCACGGCAGCCGGACGATCGCGAACACGATCTGGGGCAACGCCGAGGTCGATGCGAGGCGTCGCGCCATTCTCGACGTCGTGGCGCGCGTGTCGCCGTTCGAGCTCAATCAACCTCGCCTCGAACATCTCAGCGCGTCGTCCGACTACTTTCAGGCCGACCCTGCGTTCGCCCTCGTCGAGTCGTACGGAACGCCGCAGGAGAGCGCGCGCGCATGAGCCTGAAGCCTGGAGAGATCCAGTTTCACCAGTGGTGCGAGCCGCCGCTCACGGCCGGCGACTACTCGCTCGGCGTCACGCAGGCAGTCGCGCAACTCGGGAAGACGTTCGACGGCACGCTCGAGTTCTCGGTGGCCGGGCCGCGATTCTCGCTGAACCCGTCGGACATCTACAGCGTGTACCCGCCGAAGGGCCACCACGGATCGTTCGCGAATTCACTTCCGCACGTCGTCTTCACGCGCCGCACGCTCCCGTGGGAACGAAACGTGGTGCCCGATGCGCCGTCGGGCGCGGAACGGCCGTGGATGGCGCTGCTGTTGTTCACCGACAGCGATCCGGTTCCGGAGATCAAACAGCGAACGGTCAGGGAGCTGACGAGCCCGCCGCCGGCCGATGGCGCCGTGGGCCCGAAGATCGCGCGCCTGGCCGCGTACGAATCCTGGACCGAACCGTGCAATGTCATCGACGTTCCCACCGCCACGTTCCGCGCAATCGCCCCTCGCCTCGACGACCTCAAGTATCTGGCTCACGTTCGCGAGGTCGAGACGGATCACAAGGAGACGATGTCGTTTCTGGCGGACGGCTGGTTCTCAATCGTCATGGGCAACCGGTTCCCGAAGCCGGAACAGGCGGGCGCGGATCAAGCGAAGGCGGTCGAGAACACCGTGTTCCTCGTGTCGCTCGAAGGGATGCAGGACTACCTGCCCGGCGGCGCCGCGGTGACCGTGCCGAACGTGCGTCTCGCGGTGCTGGCGAGCTGGAGCTTTCATTGCTACGCCGCGTACAACTTCAAGAGCCTGATGCAGAGCCTGAACGTCGGCACCTTCAATCTGCCGGCGCCGCAGAAAAATCCCGCGCTGAGCGGAGAGGAGCAGCGTGCCGCGCAGTACGTCGCGGGCGCGTTCACGCGCGGCTACGTGGCGCTGAATCACCGCACGCGACAGGGCGAACCGACGGTGTCGTGGTGCCGCGGACCGCTGACGCCGGTACAGATCGAGGCGCAGGCGCGCTACCCGTTCCAGCCGGTGCCCGACGGCCTGTTGCGGTACGACTACAACACGGGCGTGATGGACGTGAGCTACGCGGCCGCGTCTCAGCTCGGACGGCTGCTGGCGCTGCAGGATCGATCGTTCGCCCGCGCCTTGTGCGCCTGGCGAAGCACGATTCAGCGCATGCTGCGGCGGTCCGCTCCCGAGGAAGCGGTCGTGCGAGCGCTGAACAGCGCGACCACTGAAGAGACGATCGAAGGCGCGCTCGACGGCGCGCTCGAGGTCGAGGCGCGCCGAAGCGCCGGGACGATCGATGCGATCGTGGCGCCGGACGATCGCTGTCCGCCGCTCGCCGTCCGTCAGTGGCTGGCGCGGCTCATCCTGCTCTACCGCGTGCCCTTCATCAATCTCGTTCCGCACGAGGGACTGCTGCCCGGCGAGTCGATGCGGTTCTTCCGCATCGATCCCGGCTGGATCAAGTGTCTGCTCGAGGGCGCCTGCAGCGTCGGACGCAACAGCACCGAGCAGCAGGCCGTCGACGAGTTCCTCGGCAACAGGTTTCTCGATTTCCTTGGCGACGCCGTCTCGGGCATCCGCCGCCGCCGCGCCGTCGAGGACGATCCCGCGGCGCCAGTCGCGCCACTACGGAAGGTCAACTGGCCGCTCGAAGGCTTCCTTCTTCGGTCGTCCCTGGTGGAAGGGTGGCAGGGACTCGAGATGCGCGCGTGGCAGACGTGGGACGCGGCGCGGAACGACGGAACGCCGGTGGACCCGCTGCGGATCGACCGCGTGGCCCCCGACATCATGCTCTGCATCTTCGACGGTCCTGTCGTGCGGATCGAAGTCCGCCAGCCACCCGAGGGGATGCACTTCGGCGCGGCCACGCGTGAGACTGGTTACTACAAAAGAAATCTGAGACGGTTGATCTCGCCGGCCCAGGCCGTGGATCAACTGGATCCGGCGCGAGAGATTTCCATCCCGCTCCGCGAACCGCGGGCGCGCGTTGTCGACGTGGCCAGCCTCGCGAAGCAGATCGAGCAGACGCTGAAGAGCCCCGGCGTCCTCGCCATGACTCCGGCTGAGGCCTTCACGTCGGCGGAATTCGGTCTGGAGATGACCGAGAGTCCCGGCCGAGTCGTGATCTTCACGACGCAAACCGTCGAGGCGACGTCATGAGTCCGGCGTCTCCGGATCCGACGTACCTGCTGGTGCCGATGCACGTTGATGCGTTGGTAATCGGACAACCTCCGCGTCTCTTCAAGTGGGCCAGTTTCGCTCCGCACTTTTCCGAGCTGCAGGACAGCTACGCGACCGGCTTCGACGTGCGGCTGAACCAGATGTTACGGAAGGCCGCGACCACAGCGCTGAAGCAGGGCATCCATCTGCATTTCAAACTCCCCGCCGCGTTGACGCACGGAGCCGGGAGCGGTGATCTGCAATTTCCGCGGATACCGAACCGCTGGCTGGTGCAGCGGTACGACTCGGACATCGGCCGGCTGTCCAAAGCCTGGATCGTGCGCAGCGACACGACCGCCGACGCCGGCAGCGATGCCGTGCCGCTTCCCGTCTTTCCCTCGTCGCCATCCAAGTACGACGCGCCGCTCAGCCTGCGGCCGACCGGTGTGTGCAGTGTGATTTTCGACGGCGGCCGGCTTCTCTCGCCGATGAGCCTGGACGACACGTCGTCGGAGTTGGAGCTGACCGCGGTCACCGGCGGCGACGCCGGATTCAGCGCGCACTACGCCGCCTGCCGCAGCATGCTCGGTCTGTACGACAACATGACCGGTGTGTCGTCAGGGGTGAGACTCTCGTACCTGGTGACCGGATGGTATTCGTCGCCGGACGATGACCCGTGGCATCAACTGGCCGCCAACCTGAAGGCGGCGCCGACTTCGGCGGATGCGACCGCGCGGCTCGAGCAGTGGCTGAACGAACATCGGTGTGCGAGGGCGTTCGACACTCTGAATGACCTTCCGTCCGGCATGCTGTGCCACGGGCTCGTCGCGGGCGTTCCATGGGACGCGACGTGCGACTACTCCACGGCGAAGCCGTTCACAAGGGATCATCCCCTGTTCGGCGCGTTCAACGTGCCTCCGTTCGAGTTCTTCACCGATTCGACGCGGTACTCCGTCGACATCGGCAACAGCTCCGCCGAGGCCGTCGCGTCATTGATCGCCGGCGCCTCGCATCACCAGGATCTGCTCGAAGACGTGCTGACCGGCATTCAGACCGGCCTGATGTCCGCCGGCGCGAACTCGGGATCCGCGGGCATCGACGTCGCGCAGATCGACGAGGAGGTGCATCGGCGCGGCTTTGCGAGCGTCGCGGGCGGAATCGCGTGGGCGCTCCGGCCGTCGGAGCCGGCGATGCAGGGAACGCCGGAGCAGCGGCCGCGCCCGCTGCCGCGTCATCTGCAGGATCTGCTCGACGATCTGAACGCGCGCCAGATCGCATGCAACCGGCACGCGCGCCTGCAGGCCGACTATCGGCGCGAGCTGCACGCGCTCTGGTACCGGTGGACGAGCGCATTAATAGAGGATGGGCCCGCCGATCTGCTGAGGGAGAACCTCGATGGATTGCGCGCGTTCCTCGCGAACTTCGATCGCCTTCCCGACGTCGCCGGCGCGCGAGAAAAGCGCGATGCGGCCAGGCAGGCGCTGCTCGACGCGCTCGCGCAGGAAGCGGCCGAGGACGCACAGGAGTACAGCCTCGAGGAGTCGGCCGCCGCGCCGTTCTATCTGCCGGCCGATCCCGTGTTCGTGATGTCGGGTCCCGCGATGAAACCGGCCGGCACCCAGACGCAGGACGGCGCCGTTCCGTGCAGGGTGACGGGCGAAGAAATCGCCGGCTACACGTACGACGAGCCCAATGGCGCCGTCGGTATTCAAGTGACCGCGGCGGCCTGCATGGACGGGCGCGTCCAAAAGGATTATCTGGACGCGATCCCGGCCGAGGCGCGGCGGCTGCTCGGCGAGGCGCTCGTGCTGGACGACGTCAACAGGCTGGACCCGGCGAAAAGGCGGCTTGCGAAGGAGCATCCGTTCGGCGGCGGCATCAAACCCGACGACATCAGCAGATTCCGCTGGGAACACAATCCGTGGAGGCCGCTGTATCTCGCGTGGGAAGTCGAATGGCGTTCCGACTACGACGTCACCGGGCTCCCGGACAATCTGATCGCCGAGCGGTGGACGTTTGGTGATGAAGCTGTCGCCGAGGCGCAGGCGTACACGACGAGAACCGATCTCACGCTCCGTCCCGATGCGCGCGCGTCATCGGCCGACAGCTCCACCAGGTACTGCGGATTCTCGCTGCTGCAGCCGGTCGCGGATCGAAACGGAGACGACACGCAGGCACCGGCGACGGTGACGATGCTGATCGCGAAGACGCTGAGCGATCGCCTCCAGAATCGCGACCGCCCCATGCTGGCGCACACGGCCGGCGGCTTCCACGACGCGCTGATCATGCGCCGGGTCGGCGATCAATTGCCGCCGCTCGACTACCGGCGGTACGCCGCCGATCGAGCGCTCTTCCTCGACCGGATCGCGGACGATCTGGGATCGGCGTCCGTGTTCGACAGCTCGCCGGCGAGCGACACGCCGTTCCTTCCGCTTCGCTCCGGCGCGATGACCGTGCGCCGGCTCTGGATCGTCGACGCGTTCGGCCAGACGATCTGGCTGGACCCTGCGCCGGCGGCCGGCCATGCGGTGCGGATAGCGGCCGGTCCGCCCGACGGCGACGGCTACGTCCCGCTTCGTCCCCGGTTCTCGCAGCCCATGCGCCTCGCGTTCGCCGCCGCGGCGGCCGGCAATCCCGAGAGCGTGGCGCCGCCGTCGAGCCCCGTGTGCGGATGGATCGTGCCGAATCATCTCGAACAGAGCCTCACGCTGTACGCGGCCAACGGCGCGCCGGCCGGCGTGCTGCAACGGCGCTTCCGGCCGACGATCGGCGGCGGGCAGCCGGCGTTCTACTGGGTGGACGTTCCAGGACCGCCGACTCATGTCAGCGCCGGCCCGTCGCCGGAATCGACGATTGAGAACAGCCATCTGCGCGACTTCGCCCGGTTCGTGCTTTCGCTCGACGCCGATCAGGGCGCCGCGTTCGCGCGGCTGATCGACGAGGCGATCAGCGCAACCGAGCGGCGCGTGCCCGAAGAAGATCCAGGCGTCTCGGTGCTCGTCGGCCGTCCGCTCGCGCTCATTCGAGCCACGCTCAGACTCGAAGCGCCCGGACTTTACGCGCTCGATCAGCAGGCGAGCTGGCAGGCGCGCGACCGGATCGCGGAGCGGCTGACCGCCGGTTTCGATGGCGTCGTCTCATCGGAGACGAGCGACCTTCTGAAGACGGGAGGCGCCGAGCGCGTGCGCTGTCCGGTCCGTCTCGGCGATCGACGGACGGCGAACGACGGTCTCATCGGGTGCTTCGTTGGAGATCCGGCCGCGGGGCCGCGGCCGTTTCTCGCGAGCTGGGGGTTCGACGTCGGCAACGTTCGCTACCCGGACGTTCTCGAGACACAGGATCAAGCGTCGTCGGGTCCGGCGCTCGCGGTCGACGGCGTCACTCCGCTCGCCGTCACGCTCTTCATGGATCCGCAGGCGCGCGTGTACGCCACGACCGGCGTGCTGCCGCGCGCGTTCCTCGAGCTGCGCGCGGCCGAATCGGCCGGCGCGAAGCAGGCGCGGGACGTGTTCTTCCAGACCGCGCCGGTGCTCGGCACCCCCGCCGCGCCGCAGGTGCCGACGCCGTCGGACGATTACGGCGAGTGGTCGTGGGCCTACAGGCCCGACGTCACGCTGTGGGCGGAGGACCCGGCGGTCGTCTCGGCCACGAATCGCGCCGGGTTGTCGGTTCCGTATCCCGCGATCTCGGAAGGCTGGCTCAAGCTGAAGATCGCGTCCGTGCGGATTCTCAGTCTGTGGATCAAGAACGGCGTTGCGAAGCCGAAGAAGGACGCCGACATCTGGCTGGCGTGGTCGGTGTACGGCGCCGACGCGCTTCGACTGGACAAACTGCTCGACGGCGGCGGCAGGATGCTCATGCGGGAATGGAGCGATGCGCCGCTCGGCCGCGAGATCAAGATGAGCGTCGATCGGAAGACGACCTTCGAGCTGACGGCCACCGACCGGAGCGGGAACGCCGATCGCAAACAGATCACGATAGAGATTGACGAAGCATGATCAGCCAGGACCTCACCCTCGTCACCGTCACCAACGACGTCATCGCGAGCCGCGCGGCGGGAAACACGGTCGCCTTCCAGATCACCAACAAGGCGCGGAGCGCCTGGGCGGGACTCCTGGTACGCGTCTCGATCCCCTGCGGATCGCCGGGCCGCCGCGGACCGTTCCTGATGGCGAGCGACGGCGAACCGGTCACGGTGCGCTGCCAGATGTCGTCCGGCGGCGCCGCCGTCGATCTGAAGCCGGTCTCGAGCAAGGACCGCGACCAATGCGCCTGGGCCATCGGCAACCCGGTGAAGCTCGATCCCGGGGCCGGCTTCACACTGACGATCGCCGACTTCAGCGCGTCGACCTGCGATGAAACCGGCGCGTCGATCCGCCTCGTCATCAGCGTCAAGGGCCAGGCGGACGTGTACGACGTATTGATCGGCGTCCGCCCAGGCAAAGGCGGCACGCCGATGATCCAGGACTTCGGCGCGTCACCGGACTATGTGCTGCACGCGGGCGGCGAGACCGTCACGCTCTCCTGCTTCGTCACGGGAGCGACGAAAGCGATCCTGTACAAGAACAACGTCAGGCTCGACGAGCAGACACCGAACGGCACGGATCCGATCGCGTTCGAGGACCGCCCGTCGATCACGTCCGTGTACAAGCTGGAAGCCCGCGCCAATGACGTCTCGGCCTGGGCGCAGCAGACCGTTCACGTCGCCCAGCCGGGCTGGAACCGGCAGGCGCTGGAGCAGGGGTATCCGACGCTGCTGGCAAGCGCAGGCGGAGATCGGTTGTTCGGGATCTTCGTCGACGCCGCGACGCAGTCAGCCGGGCTCTGGTCGTCGCCGACCGGCTTTTCCGATTGGCAGCCTGAAGGGCCGGGCGACCCGGCCGGTGGCGACGGTGCGTTCCCTCAGGAGATGAGCCACAGCCCGGGCGTCTTCTTCGACAACAGGTTGTGGCTGATCGGCGGCAGTTCCGTCGATCCCGCGATGCCGTCGAACAAAGTGTCTTGCTGGGAAAGCACCGACGGTCGAAGCGGGAGAGCGTGGGTCGAGTACCCGGAGCCTCCGCAGGATTTCACCGCGCGCATGGGGCACGCGTGCGTCGTCTTCCGAGGCGAGATCTGGGTGCTTGGCGGCTATACCGGAACGGACGGCGGCGCCGTCGCGCTGAACGATGCGTGGAGCTATCAGCCGTCGAAGGGATGGACGAAACGAGGCAAGGCCGCCTGGTCGGCGCGGTGCCTGTTTGCGGCGGCGGTGACCGCTGCGGGCGCGATCCCTGGCCGCGGCGAGACGTTGTGGATCTACGGCGGGTTCGAAAGTCCGGGGATCCTCACGCCGAAGGAAGGGCTCTGGTCGACACAGGACGGCGTCACGTGGAAGGAAGAGACGAACTTCGAGCTGCGCCCCGACCCCGGCGTCCCTCGCGGCGCCACGCTTCTATTCAACACGCTCGACGATCATCTGCTGCTGGCGGGTTCTTTTCTCGTGAGCGAAACGAAACCCGGATCAGCAGGAACGCAGGTGGGCGCAGGCAGGCTATCATCCCATGTCTTCACGCTGCATCCGGATCGATTCGTCTGGGAAGACAGTCCCGTGAGCTGGGGATGGGAGCTGTTCGGCGGCAATCCGTTCCTGATGCGATCGCTCGTCTTCAACGGATTTCTGTTCTTCTGGTCCATCTACAGGGACATCGACGACCCGCCGAAGTTGAACATCTTCATTCCGTCCTGACCGTGTTGTGAGGAGGGCTCAATGATCAGGTCGCTGGCCCGCTGTCTGTTGCTGGTCATGGTCGTCGCGCCCGCGGCGCGGGCCCAGGACGCGCGCGAGCAACGCATCGTGACGCTGATGCCCGACTACGCCGAAAACTGGATCGCGGGACAGAACGCGGCGGGCAATCCCCAGACGCTGAGAGTCTCGAACCAGGTCGGCGGCACGCCGGCGGCATCCGCGTACCTCCGCTTTCCTGCCGACGCGCTGCCGGACGACGCGAAGATCGTGTCGGCGCGGCTTCGGCTCGTCCGCAGCGGAGACCAGCCCCAGAATCCGGAGCTCGTGATGCGGGTCGCGTCGATCGCCTGCACCGGCGCGCCGCCATGCAACCCTCGCGACTACCAGCTCGCGGCGCTGAACACCGGCGGGCCGGCGGTCCGCCTCACATCGGCCGCGGTCGACCTTCGCCGTTTTCCTCAACGTGCGGTGGACGTCTCGACCTGGACTCCTCCAGATCCGAATCCAGGTCTGGTTCGCCGGGCGCCGGACGGCAGAAAGTACATCGCGCTACTTCTGGTTCCGGAGGACAGCGGCAGCGGGCGCATCTACTACTGGGCACAGCCCGGGAATGCGTCGGCCGATCCCTCCAGAATTCCCCGGCTGATCGTGACCTACTCGATCGCGTCCGCGGCGCCCGCGCTCACGGGCGTGCAGACGGACGGCACGGCGAACGTCCGCAGCGCCCGCGCGTTCCTGCCGCCGGCGACGCTTCCGCGCGCGCCCGCGTATCTGCCGCGCGACGTCGATGGCGAGAACCTGACGCACGCACCGGCCTCCTACAACGGCCTGCTCTATCTCGTTCAGGCGCGCAGTCAGGGAGAACGGTATCTCGACGCCTTGACGCCGCTCGGCGCCATCGTGTGGTCCGTGAAGCTGCCGGCCGATCTGCAGGGGGGCACGTTCGTCGTCGCGAACAACTCCGGCCGGCTGGCGATCGTCGGCAAGAGCGTCGTGCTTGTTACGCAGTTGAACGCGGCCGACGCGACGAGGCCGCCCGCCATTCCGGCACCGGCGCCGCCGGATGTCGCGAAGCTGTTGAACAACCCATCCGCGGTGATGGCTGGTCCTGACGGCAGTCTGTACGTCGTCAACGAGCTGAGCCTCTTCGCGCTCAACCCGGACCTTCGGCTGATGTGGCGCGCCGGCGGCGGCGCCTCCGACAAGGCGCGACTGACGTTGAGCCCTGACGGCCGGTTTCTCTACGCGACCGAGATCCGGGACGACAAGGCGGCGCTCCTCGCGATCAACGCGCAGACGGGGCGAACGGTGGAATCCGCGTTTCCGTCGGCGACGCGGGCGTTTCACGCGCCGGTCGTCGTGAGGCATCCAGGCGGCGCCGACTACGTCTTCGTCGGCGCCAACACGGCGAATACCGGCGTCCTCCGCTGCGTGATGAACGACTCGACGCTTCAGAGGCCGGCTGTGGACGAGACCGGTGATACCACTGCCAGACTGCGACCGTGCAGCGGATGGACGGACGTGACAGGCCTCGTCGGCCAGCCGATGCTCGAGTCGACAATTCCGGCGCCGAATCAGGATCTGTCGGGCAAGAAGCTCTTTGCGGTCGTCGGCACGAAGCTGATGGCGATTCAGCCGCAGAGCGGCGCGACGCTGAACACGTGGAACCTGCCCGATCTGCCCGCGGCTACTCTGCACCTGTGGTCGGGCGGCAGCCCGGTGATCGATGCGGACGACAATCTTCTGTTCTGGGAGAACGGGCGGCTCTACGGATTGTCCACCCGCGGGCCGTCGAACACGGTGTTCTCGACGCCGGTCTCAGGACTGCCGGCCGACGTCCAGCTGTCATTCGGCCCGGGCGGCGCGCTGTATGCCAGCGGCGTGAGCGACTACAAGGTGCGCGCCCTGGTGCCTCGATATCAACTGCCGCTCGCCGGCACCGGATCGGAGATCTCGAGCCCGACGAACGTCCAGATCGACGGCGCCTCCGGCGACAAGAAATGGGTGGTCACGGCTGAAGGTGCCGTCATCGTCGGCGCCGATTTCACCGTTGGTCCTGGCGCCGCGCTGTCCGTCACGTCGCGCGGCGTCGCTTTCCGGCCGGGCTTTTCAGTCAAGCAGGGCGCAACGCTCACGATCACGTCGAAGGGGCAGTGACGGCCATCAGTCGATGAGCGTCAGCTCGCACGTGCGCGACGCACCCCCGTAGCCGTTCCAGACCAGCAGCTGCATGCCTCGCGCCGTGTCACTGTTGCCGGCGCTCGTATAGATCCCATCTGTGAAGAAACAGGTGTTATAGGCGTTGCCGGCATGCTCGACGCTGTTGTTGCCGTCGACGCCGGAGATCTGGCTTGGATACGACGTTCTCCAGCGGCCGTTACTCGGCGAGTAATAGAACAGGAAACTGATCGATGCGGTTTCGGTTTGATCGTTACTCTGCCAGCGCGTCATGCCCAGCCGGACCTCACAGCCGTCCGCGTCCCCGCACAGCTCGTCCAGCGTGCCCTGTGGAATCGTCTGCGTCCTTCCCGCGTACGCCCCCGCGGTCAACGACAGGTGATACCGCGGAGAAATGGCATACGTGGTTTCCGCGCCGTTGTCGCGTTTGTAGCGGGCCACGGAATTCAGCGCGCCTCTCACGTTGAGAGGGCCGTTGACGTTGACGGGACTGTTTCCCCTGGGGCTCAGGTTCAATTCCTGTTCGCCGTTGGCTCCCGTCGCGTAGATCGTGTTGTAGCCGAAGCCGATGCCCTGCGTGCCGTTGCTGTGCCGAAACTCCACGCCCCTGGCAGGTTCGAAGTCGCCTGTGACGTACAAACCCATCACCGACGGCGGGTGGACGTCGGTCCGATTCCCCTGCTGAATATCCAGGTTGGAGACGGGGTTCGTCGTCCCGATGCCAATCTTGCCGCCCCGCTGCACGACCATCGCCGGCGATGCGCCGGCCCCTGCCGTGCCGAGCAGGATACTGGCGTTGGCGCTGCTCTGCTCCACGTAGTTGCAGCCGGCGTCGCTGCACATCTCGATCACCGGGTTGGCGCCCGTCCTTCGCAGCGACACCGCCGGGTTGACGCCGCTGCGATTCCCGACGTCGACGTTCAGCATCGCGGTCGGTTTCGTCGTGCCGATGCCGACGCGGCCCTGTGGATCGACGAACAAGGCGTCGACGCCGCCTTGCCCATAGAGCATGGCGCCGGTGAGCGTGAGCACCGCCAGCGCCGTCACGCCCAGTATCAGACCGCTCGAGAAACCCCGGCGGTACGTGCGATCGGACTGCGCGGCGTCTCTCGCCTGCCTGGCTTCCAGGTCCTGAAGTCTTCTGTGGAGATCTGCCAACCCTGGTTCCATCGACCCTCCTCACCGCTGGGTGCGGTTGACGTTGTGGGTCCCGACGATATGACAATCCCGTGGTCGTGTCGACACAACTATCGCCGTCGTTTCACACTTTGAGTGCTATATATAAAGGTTATGCGTCGCGCGCTTCTGGTCCTGGTCGTCGCGCTGGCCGTCGTGCCGGTGGCCAACGACGCCTGTTGCGATCTCGATCAGCCGGTCGCGCCGCCGCAGACCGCATCCGCCGATCCGTCCTGCCCGCTGCACGCGCACAACGGATCGGACGCGACGACGCCGCGACCGCAACCGAAGTCGCCCATTCGCTGCACGCACGATCTGTCCATCGATCGCGCGGGGCTCGTGAAGACCATCGTCGCGCCCGCTCCGGATCTCACGCTCGCGATCGTCGCCGCACCCGCGACGGATCTCGTTTCGATCTTCGACACCCTCTCGCCGGCCACACCGCGGCACGCGCCTCCGCGTCGCACCTCCCGTTCTGACGTTCTTCGCATCTGAGCTGAACCGTGTCGCAGCGCAGGCCTTTCAGGCCTGCAATCTGTAGCGCAGGCCTTCAGGCCTGCAGCGTGCAGCAGCCCTGAAGGGCTGCGCTACGGGAGATCGTTTCAGATGCGCACTGGTGTTTTCGTGTTCTGTGTCTGCGTACTGAGCGTCCTCGCGCCCGCCGTCGCGCGCGCGCAGGACGATCCACGGCCCGCCGATCGCGACGCGGCCGATCACGCGTCGTCGCCGTGGATGCTGATGTCGGACGGCGTGCTCTTCGCGACCTTCAATCATCAGGGCGGGCCGCGCGGCGGCGACGAGCTCAAGTCGACGAACTGGTGGATGGGGATGGCCAGCCGCAACGCCGGTCCCGGCCGGCTGACGCTGACCGGCATGATCAGCCTCGATCCGGCGACGGCCACGTCGCGCGGCTATCGCGAGCTCTTTCAGGTCGGCGAGGCATATCAGGGCCAGCCGCTCGTCGACTGGCAGCATCCGCACGATCTGCTGATGCAGGCGGCGGTCGTCTGGCGCGTGCCGATCGGAACCGAGTCGCACGTCACGATCGCGGGCGCGCCCGTCGGCGAACCGGCGCTCGGACCGATCGCGTTCATGCACCGGCCGTCGGCGGCGGAGAATCCGGCGGCGCCGCTCGCGCACCACACGCTGGATTCCACGCACATCGCGATGGGCGTGCTGACGACGGCGGTCGAGCGCGGGCCGGTGACGATCGAGGGATCGATCTTTCACGGCGGCGAGCCGGACGACAACCGCTGGAACCTGATGGATCCCGGCGCGCTGGACTCGTGGTCGGCGCGGATATGGTACCAGCCGTCATCGGAGTGGCAGCTGCAGGTGTCGCACGGGTTTCTCAAGAAGCCGGAGGCGCTCGAAGCCGGCGACGTGCGACGAACGACGGCGTCGGTCGACTGGCTCCGATCGTCTGGCGACGACTTCACGGCCGCGACCGTCGCCGTCGGCCGCAACGACAAGGAGCACGGCGCGTTCCACGCGTTCCTCGCCGAGCTCACGTCGCACCGCGGCGCGACGTCAATCTACGGGCGGCTCGAATCCGTCGACACGGAGACGGCGCTGCTCCAGAACCCGCTGACGGCAGACGCGGGCCTCGACCTGCCGCCGAGCCTGGTCACGGCGCTCACGGTCGGCGCCGTGCGCGACGTCACGCGATGGCGCGGCTTCGAGATCGGCGCCGGCGCGGACGTCACGCTCTACGCGGTGCCGGACGCGCTGCGCGCGTCGCACGGCGATCATCCGGCATCTGTTCACGTGTTTCTGCGCGTGCGCCCGCCCGCGGGGCACATGGGGCGGATGTGGAACATGCGGATGGCGAAGCCGGTCATGTAGCACGGCCCGAAGTTGCAGCGCGAGCCTTTCAGGCGAGCGTGGCGGCAATGCCTGCGAGCGCGAGGCCCGCAATCAGCAGCCACAGCGCGACGTCGAGGCCGGTGATGCCCTTCCGGCGCGTCAGGTCGTCGGTGATCGCGAGCACCTCCAGCGGATCGCTGAGCGTCGTGTGCACCAGGAGCGCCGACGCAAACGACGCGAGCTGCAGCAGCATGCTGCTGCCGAACAGCAGACGCGTGGCGAGGCTGTCGCTGTTCAGCCAGACGATCGCGATGACGGTGCCAATCCAGCTCGCGAGCGCGCAGCCCGCGAGCAGGCGCAGCCGGCTCGCCTCGCGATCGGCGGCGCGGGTCAGCAGCTCGACGCGCAGCGCGCGCTCGGCCCGCTGTCGATCGGCCTCGGCCTTCTCGCGCAGCATCTGCATCCTGCGCGCGTCGCGCTCGAACACTTCACGCAGCCCGGCCGCCAGGACGGCCGCGAGCCCTGTATCGTGGTGAGCTTGGGCGCCGCTCTCTTCCGGTTCCTCATCCGCGCGCGCGACCCGGCCCTGCGCCAGATTCGTGACGCCGAGTACGATGTCGAGGAGACGAAGCCAGGGAATGGGCATCGGCTGATTATCCGCCGGGAATCCGGCACAGACACTGCCGCGAGCCCGGCGCGGCGCGAAAAACCTGTGGGATTTCGCGTGGTGCGGGGTTTGCGGACAGGTTCACGGCGTTGTCATTGCAAGAATGGGGCACACACGAGTCCTGGAGACCAGAACATGCTGCTGCGCGACGAAGACATTTTCGAGTATCACGAGAAACCGCGGCCCGGAAAGCTCGAGGTCGTCACGACCAAACCCTGCCTCACGCAGCGCGATCTGTCGATGGCGTACTCGCCCGGCGTCGCGCGGCCGTGTCTGGCCATCGAGCAGGATCCGGAGGCCGCGTTTCGCTTCACCGGCAAAGGCAATCTCGTCGCCGTGATCTCGAACGGCACGGCCGTCCTCGGCCTCGGCAACATCGGCGCGCTCGCGGCGAAGCCCGTGATGGAAGGCAAGGCGACGCTCTTCAAGCGCTTCGCCGACATCGACGTCTTCGATCTCGAGGTGAACGCCACCGATCCGGACGACGTGATCCGCGTCGTCAAGGCGCTCGAGCCGACCTTCGGCGGCATCAACCTCGAAGACATCCGCGCCCCCGAGTGCTTCCACATCGAGGAGGCGCTGCGCAAGACGATGTCGATTCCGGTGTTTCATGACGATCAGCACGGCACTGCGATCATTTCGTCGGCCGCGCTGCTCAACGCGCTCGAGATCGTCGGCAAGCGGCTCGAGGACGTGCGCGTCGTCTTCAGCGGCGCCGGCGCGGCGGGCATCGCCTGCGCCAACATGTACGTCGCGATGGGGGTGAAGCGCGAGCACGTGCTGTTCGTGGACACGGTCGGCGTCATCTATCAGGGCCGCACCGAGAAGATGAACGAGTACAAGGCCAGGTTCGCGGCTGACACCGATCGGCGGACGCTGGCGGACGCCCTGCGCGGCGCCGACGTCTTCGTCGGCGTCTCGGCCGCGAACATCGTCTCGGCCGATATGCTCAAGTCGATGGCCGCGCGGCCGATCGTTTTCGCGATGGCGAATCCGGATCCGGAAATCTCGTACGAGCTGGCGACGGCGACGCGGCCCGACGTCATCATGTGCACCGGACGCGCCGACTATCCCAACATGGTGAACAACGTGCTCGGCTTCCCGTTCATCTTCCGCGGCGCGCTCGACGTCCGCGCGCGGACGATCAACGACGAGATGAAGCTGGCCGCGGCGAAGGCGCTCGCCGCGCTCGCGAAGGAAGACGTGCCGGAGTCGGTGCTGAAAGCGTATGGACTGCAATCGTTGCGCTTCGGTCCCGACTACCTGATTCCCAAGCCGTTCGATCCGCGCGTTCTGCTCTGGGTGGCGCCGGCCGTCGCACAGGCCGCGATGGACTCGGGCGTCGCGCGTCGGCCGATCGCCGATCTCGAGAAGTACCGCGATTCGCTCGAGCGGATCAGCGGACGATCGGGCGAGATCGTGCGGCTCGTCGTCCACAAGGCGCAGACGGCGCCGCTGCACAAGATCGTCTATCCCGAGGGCGAGCACGAGCTCATCCTGCGCGCCGCGCGCAGCGTCTGCGATGAGCGCATCGCGCGGCCGGTCCTCGTCGGGCGGCCCGGCGTCATCGCGCAGAAGGCGGAGGCGCTCGGCATCGACATCGCGGACTTCGAAATGCTGGACATCACGGCGCCGCCGCGCGCCGAGGCGTACGCCGAGTCGCTGTACCGGCTGCGCGCGCGCAAGGGGATGAAGCCGAGCCTCGCGCTCAGCCTCATGCGCGACCCGACGCACTACGCGCTGATGATGGTCCGCGAAGGCGACGCCGCGGGCTTCGTCGGCGGATTCGAGGGGGCGTATCCGGAAACGATCCGGCCGGCGCTGCAGATCGTGGGCTTGCGAGACGGCGTCTCGCGCGTGTCCGCTGCGGAGCTTCTCGTGCTGAAGGATCGGCTGTTCTTCTTCGCCGACACGATGGTGAACATCGAGCCGACCGCGGAGGAGCTGGCCGAAATCGCGTGCCTGACCGCCGACACCGCGCGCTTCTTCGATGTCACGCCGCGGATCGCGATGCTCGCGTTCTCGAGCTTCGGATCGGTCCGGCATCCGCTCAGCGCGACCGTCGCGCGGGCCGTCGAACTCGTTCGAAGAGCGCGGCCCGATCTCGTGATCGACGGCGAGATGCATCTCGAGCCGGCGGTCGTGAAAGAGATCGCCGCCGAGAACTATCCGCACTCGCGGATTCAGGGCGACGCCAACGTCCTCATCTTCCCGGACCTGGCGTCCGGCAACATCGGTTACAAGCTGGTGCAGCGGCTCGCGCGCGCCGAGAGCATCGGGCCGATCCTGATGGGCATGCGGCAGCCCGTGAACGTGCTGCAGCACGGCGTCACGGTGGCCGAGATCGTCACGGCGACCGCGATCACGGCCGTCGCGGCGGATCGGATCGACGGGCCTACTGCCGCGACTTCAGCCAGCGGTCGCGGAACGCGCGCTGCGCGGGGGTGAGCGCGCCGGCGTCGACGACCTCGACGTGCGGGTCTTCACCGAGCGTGATCGTCTTCGTCTGCGCGACGCCGGTGCGGTCGGCGAACACGATCGGACTCGTGTCGCCCGGCTTGTGGCGCTGCAGGACCCTCGCGACGTCCGCGTCGCCGCCGATTCGCTGTCCATCCAGTTGCTGCAGCTCATCGTCTTGATCGAGGCCGGCTGCGTACGCCGGCCACGTCGGCGCGACGAGGGTTGACACGCGCGCGCCGACGTTGCGGGCTTCCAGCCGCACGTCGCCGAGCCACGCGCGGCCCGCGTTCCGCTTGCGCACGGTGAAGCCGGCGCGCGCGAGCAGCGTCGCGTAGTCGGCGACGTCGTGCCCCTGGATGTAGCGCGAGAAGAAGTCGTGCGCGAACGCGCGGTCGCCGCTGACGTCGGCGAGCGTCGCTTCGGCGTCCGCGATCGTGTACGGATGATCGACGTAGCCCTCGCGCGTGCCGCCGGGCTTGCCGAACTTCGTCCACATCGCGCGCATGAAGTCGTCGAGCGACAGGCGGCTGTTGGTCTTGTCCCGCAGCGACAGGTCCATCGCGAGCGCGATCGCGCCGCCGAACGGGTAGTACGAGATGACGGTGTTCGACCAGTTCGTGCGATCGACCGTACGGCCGCCGTCGATGAACGGCGCCATTCGGCTCATCTCCTCCGCCGACCGCACGAGACGTCCCGGAGCCGAGACGCTCTCTATCAACCCGCTGAACGTGCGCATCGTCGACGTCAGATCGACGAGCTCGGTTCGAGCCAGCGCGAGCGGGCCGTAGTACTGCGTGAAGCCTTCCGCCAGCCACAGCTCACCCGAGAGGTTCGCGCGATCGAAATCGAACGGCTCGAGTCCCCGCGGCCGGATGCGCTCGACGTTCCAGCAGTGAAAGAACTCGTGCGCGACCGTGTCGAGCAGGCGCCCGCGTCCGGACGCAATCGATCCGTTGGCGCTGATGACGGTGCTGTTGCGGTGCTCCATGCCGTCGCCGCTCGCGTACGGCAGGTAATCGGCGAGGAACGTGTAGTAGCCCGGCTCGTAGTTCGGATACTCGCCGTAGACGGCGCCTTCCTCGCGAACGATCTTCTCGACGTCCTGCGCGTAGCTGTCCAGCTCGGCGTCGGTGCCGAGGTGATGCACGGTGAAGCGGAACGCTTTCGAGCCGACCGAGAACCGGCGGATGCCGAGCACGCCCATTTCGGCCGGGCTGTCCATCAGGTATTGAAGGTTCGGCGCGCTGAACGTGAAGCTCGGAGGAATCGGGACGTTGTTGAGAATCGGAAAGCCTTCGCCGTGCAGCTGCGTCGCGACGAGCCACCGGCGGCCCATCCCGGCCGGCTGATCGAACGTGATCGTGATCGGCCGCTCGTCGAGGCCGTGCGCCCACATGATCGCGGCCGGCATGTTGATGTGCGCGTGCGTCGTGTCGACGGCGAGATACGTGCCGTCGACGCGATCGCCGTACACCTTGTACTTGACCGTCGCGCTGCCGCCGTGGCCGCTCGCGTTCCAGCCGTCCGGATCCGGCCTCGTCGTCTCGATCTCCCGCCCGTTCGCCGCCGTGACGTGGACGTCGTAGACGTTCTTCGCGAAGTCGTGCAGCGAGTAGCGGCCCGGCGACGACCGGCTCATCCGCAGCTCGAGCGTGCCCGATCCGATGTCCGGGAACGTGGCCTCGACCTGCATCCAGTGATGCTGCGGTTCCGGAAACGAGAAGTGATAGGCGATCGGACGAACGCTCGCCTGAAAGGCTCGCGCTACAACTTCGGCTCGCGCTACAACTTCCGCTCGCGCTACGACTTCCCGATGTAGGGCGAGCCTTTCAGGCGAGCCGACGAGCACGAGCGCGAGTACAAAGAGTGTGCGTTTCACGTGGGCGATCATACCGCCATCGCGCACAGCAGTTCGAACAGGAGATTCGCGGCGAGCACCGATGTGATCTGGCCGGGACCATCGTAGAGCGGCGAGACTTCGACGACGTCGGCGCCGATCAGCTTCAGCCCGGCGAGACCGCGAACGAGCCGCTGCGCGTCGTGACTCGTCAGCCCGCCGACTTCCGGCGTGCCGGTTCCCGGCGCAAACGAGGGATCGACCGCGTCGATGTCGAACGTCACGTACGCCGGACCTGTCGCGACGCGGCGGATCTGCTCGACCACCGCGGCGATTCCACGATCCTTCACCTGATCGATGTCGATCATCGTGATGCCGTGCTCGCGATGGAAATCGAAATCGCTCTCGCCGTACATCGGTCCGCGGATGCCGACCTGGATGAAGCGCGTGCCGTCGACGATGCCCTCTTCGATCGCGCGGCGGAAGGGCGTGCCGTGAAAGTACTTGCCGCCGAAGTACTCGTCCCACGTGTCGATGTGCGCGTCGAACTGGACGACCGCGACCGGGCCATGGCGTCGAGCCAATGCGCGCAGGACGGGCAGCGTGATCGAGTGATCGCCGCCGACCACGAGCGGCCGCGCGCCCGCGTCGGCGATCGCGCCGATGCCGGCCTCGACCGCGTCGTAACACTTCTCGATGCTGACCGGCGGCGCGTCGATGTCGCCGACGTCGGCGACGTTCAGCCGCTCGAACGGCGCGACCTTTTGAAAATAGTTGTAGCTGCGGATCAGCGAGGACTGCGCGCGAATTTCGCGCGGGCCCATCCGCGCGCCGGGCCGGTACGACGTGCCGCCGTCGAACGGCACGCCGACGATCGCGACGTCGAGGCCGCGCGGATCGGTGACGTGCGGCAGCCGCATGAACGTCGCGGGTTGGGCGAAGCGCGGCGACTGAAAGGACGGACGAGGCTGGTGGGTCACGCCGCGATTCTAATGGCCAATGGCATATAGTCAGCGGCGCATGAAACAGCAGTCCCTGCACCATGGCCTCAGCACGATCGAGTACTTCACGTTCGGCTTCGGCACGATGATCGGCGTCGGCTGGCTCGTCCTGATGGACGACTGGCTGTCGCGCGGCGGGCCCGCGGGCGGCATGCTCGGCTTTCTCGTCGGCGGACTGCTGCTCTTTCCGATCGCGCACACGTACGGCCGCCTCGTGACGAAGATCCAGGACGCGGGCGCCGAGATCGCGTACACCGAAGGCGTCTTCCCGCCCTTCACGAGCTTCGCGGCCGGCTGGACGATGATCCTCTCCTACGCGATCGTGTGTCCGTGGGAAGCGGTCGCGACGGGCAATCTGCTCGCGCGCGTCTTTCCGGCGCTGAACAGCTATCAGCTCTACGTGATCGGCGCCAGCCCGATCTACGCGCCGCGGCTCGGCGTCGGGCTCGCGCTCACCGCGCTGATCGCCGTCGTGAACTTTCGCGGGATTCGGCTGAGCGGCGTCTTCCAGGACGTCATGACGTTCGGGCTGATCGCCATCTTCGCCGTGTTCACGCTGCTCGGGTTCACGCGCGGATCGGCCGCCAACATGCAGCCGCTGTTCGCGGCGGCGAACGGTCCGTTTCTTTCGATCTTTCTCGTCCTGCAGATCGTGCCCTACTTCATGACAGGCTTCGAATCCGTCGCGAAAGGATCCGAGGAAGCGAAGACGGGTTTCGAGACACGGCGCTTCACGACCGCGATCTACGCCGCCCTCGTCGCCGGCTTCGTCTTCTACGTGCTGATCATCGCCGTCGTCACCTACGTGTACCCGTGGCGGGAAATCGTCTCGGGACATGTCCGGACGGAGGTCGCCTTCGAGCGGACGTTCGGGTCGCACGCCATCGCGCAGTGGATTCTCTTCGCCGCGTTTCTGTCGCTGCTGAAGATCTTCAACGGCAACTTCGTCGCGTCGACGCGGATGCTGTACGCGATCGGCCGGCGCAACCTCGTGCACCCGTCGCTCGGGCGCGTGCACGCCGACTTCGGGACGCCGGTCGTCGCCATCGGACTCATGGCCGTGCTCACGGTCGCGGCCGCGATGTTCGGCGACGCGATTCTCGTCCCGATCACCGAAGTCGGATCGCTGGCGGTCGGCGTCGGCTGGCTGTCGGCGTGTCTCGCGTACCTGGCGCGCCGGACGCGTGACGGCCACGCGCACGAGTCCTCATACATGGCGTGGCTCGGCGCCGCCGTCAGCGTGGCGATCATTCTGATGAAGATCGTGCCCGGCGTGCCCGGAAGCTTTACGAGCAACGAGTGGATCGCGTTCGCGGGCTGGGGGGCGCTTGGAGTGGTGTTCTGGGTAGTACGAACGCCTGCGGGCCACGAAGACACGAAGGACACGAAGAAGAGGTAGCCAGGAAGAAGAGGATCACGCTCGACGGGATCAGATGCCGCGAAGAGCCTCATCGATGAAGGCCGGCTCCGGCAGCGCGCCCATGATCTCGATCTGATCGTTCACGACGGTCTTCGGCACGCCGCTCACCTGATACTTCCGCGCGAGATCCGGATACTCGGTCGCTTCGACGGCGTAAGCCGTGACGTGCGGACTGGCGAAGGCCATTTCATGCGCGAGGCTGACCGCCCGCGGACAGTGCGGTCACGTCGGGGTCGTGAACACCTGCATCGTCACCGGCTTGTCGACGGACGCGAGGCGCGCGCGGCTTTCCGGCGACAGCATCGATTCGCCGCCGCCGGCGAGCAGAACGGCCCGCACGAGCGAGACGAACTCGTAGCCCGACGGCGCGCCGAGGAACCGGATTCTGGAGTCGCGCCGCTCCCCTTCCTCTTCGTAGTCGACGGCGATTGCCGGCACGCGATCGATGCCGTACTGCGCCGCCTTGTCCGGCTCGAGGACGAAATTCACTTCCTCGATCGTGATCTTGTCGGAGAGCTGCGGCAGCTCGTCGAGAATCTGGCGCGTCTGCGGACAGGTGTCGCAGCCGAGCGCCTGCGTGAAAAACAGCAGCCGCACAGGGCGGGTCATCTCGGAAAAGGCGTCGCGGAGTTTCTGTTGATCGGCGGGCGCGATGAGGGCCATGTGGACTGGTGGCTGGTGGCTGCCTGACAGATTACTTGAAAAGGTCGTCGAACGCGCGACGCGCGCTGTTCGACGCGCTCGACGCCTCGCCGGGGCTGTCGGACTTGGCCGCGGTGGGCGATCCGGTCTGCCGCTCGACGGTCGTGCGCGGCGTGAACATCGTGCACGCGTTGCGCTCGTCCTTCGGCGCGACGCGCGCCTGCAGCTGCGCGCTCTGCGCGCACTCCCAGCGCTCGCTCGTGTCGAAGGACCCGCACTGGATGCAGCTGTGCAGATCGACGCCGCACTTCGCGCAGCTGTCGAGCTTCCCAACCGAAAGCGACAACAGATTGCCGCAGCGCGCGCAGCGGAACACTTCGTGCGCCGCCATCAGGTTCGGCGTCTTCGGGCCGCGCTCGTCCTGCAGCACGCGCCCCGGCGCGCGCTCCTTGGGCGGCGCGGGCTTCTTTTCGCCCTTCGGACGCCGATCGCGGTCGTCGTCTTGATAGCCGCGTTGTCTGTACTTGCGGTCTGACATCGTCGGGTTCAGGGTTCCGGGTTCAGGGTTCCGGGTTCAAGGTTCAGCGTTCTTGGTTCTAAGTTCTCAGTTCTTAGTTCTCAGTTCCTGCAGGCTCAAGGCTCTTCATGAAGTCCTGCAGGTACCTCCCCCAGACTAACGGCAGCGAGTGCGTGCCGTGGCCGCGCGTCTGGTCGCTCGTCGGGATCAGGATGTACTTGCCGTGCTTCACGCGCGGCATGAGCTTCTCCATCAACCCCAGCTCCGGCGGATTCACCACGTCGTCGGCTGAGTTGACCGCGAGCAAGTGCGTCGTGATCTTCTCGAGGTTCGGCGACGGATCGTACTCGCGCGACGCGTTGAACTGATACAGCATGTCGTTCGCGTCGGTCGCCGCCACGCGCGCCTTGACCTGATCCTCATACCATTTGTCCGCGGCGTCGCGCGTCGGGCCGGACTTGTGCCAGCCGATCGGGCTGCTCGTCATCATCATCAGAAGATTGATGGCGCCGACCAGGCCCTGGTGCGGCTGTTCCTTGTACTCGCCGTTCATCCACGCCGGATCCTTCGTGATGCTGTCCATGATCATCGTGCGCATCACGCGATTGCGGCCGGCGATCTGTGTCGGCACGCTCGCGAGCGGCACCAGACCGTCCGCGAAGTCCGGATACATCTCGCCCCAGACCCAGCAGTGCATCGCGCCCATCGACGTTCCCATGACCAGCCGGAGATGATTCACCTTCAGGTGCTCGGTCAGCAGCAGATGCTGCGACCGGACCATGTCGTCGTACGTGTACTTCGGGAAGCGCGCGTGCAGGCCGTCGCTCGGCTTCGTCGATTTTCCGTGGCCGATGCCGTCGGGCAGGATGATGAAGTAGCGCGTCGCGTCGAGAATCTGGCCCGCGCCGAAAAGCTCGCCGCCGTACGTACGCGACAGAAATCCGGCGCCGGTCCCGCCGGTGCCGTGAAGAATCAACACCGCGTTGCGGACGACGCCCGACGCGTCGCGCTGCGGCGTGCCGATCGTGCGGTAGTGCAGCGTCAGGGACGGCAGCGTCTCGCCCGTGCCGAACTTGAAGTCTCGGACAACGAAATCGCCTTCGGTCGGCGCGGGGAAATCCGCCGCACGGGCCGGCATGGCCAGCGCAAGCAGCGTCGCCGCGGTCGTCACCAGTGTTCTGAACCTCATCCGGCGTTCTCCTTCCGTGCAACCAGACAGGGTAATATCGTCCCCAATTCGCCGGAATTGCAAGCGGAACAAGATTTTAGAGATTCCTATGGCCAGATCGCCCAGCCGCCTCGCCGCGACGGCCGCCGTCTTCCTGATCGCTTCGGCGGCAGGCGTGCGGACCCAGTCGCCCCGGCCGATGGGCATCGTCGATCTGCTGAGCCTCCCGCGCCTTGCGGACGTGCAGCTGTCGCCGGACGGCCGCGACGTCCTGTTCACGCGAAGCGACGCGGACTGGAAGAGCGGGCGCCGCACCACGCACGTCTGGCGGGCGCGCACGTCGGGTGACGGCACCACACCGATTCAACTGACCAACGGCGGCGACGGCGAGAGCGGGCCGCGCTGGTCGCCCGACGGCAACACGATCGCGTTCACGGCCAGGCGCAACGACGACGAGTTCGCGCAAGCGTACCTGTTGTCGACCGACGGCGGCGAAGCGCGCCGCTTGACGACGCACGCGAGCGCCGTGTCCGACCTCTCGTGGGCGCCGGACGGATCGTCGCTGTACTTCCGCGCCGCCGATCCGAAGACGGCCGAGGAAAAAACGCGCGAGAAGATCAAAGACGATGTCTACGCGTACGACGAGAACTACAAGCAGGTGCACCTGTGGACCATCGGCGTCGAGAGCGCGACCGAAACGCGCGTGACCGGCGGCGGCTTCTCCGTCACCAGTTACGCGCTGTCCGCGGACGGAACGAAGGTCGCGTATCACCGGGCGCCCACGCCGCTCCTCGGATCGGGCGACGAGAGCGAGGTGTGGATCGCGAACGCCGGCGGCTCGGGCGCGATCGCGCTGACGAAGAACACGGTCGAGGAACGGGGCGCGCGAATTTCGCCGGATGGCGCGCAGGTGCTCTTCATCGCCGGCGCGAACGCGAAATTCGAAACGTATTACGACGGCCGGCTCTTCGTCGTGCCGGCGGGCGGCGGCGCGGCACGGGCGCTCGTCGGCGAGAGCGACGCGCCGTACGACGTCGACCGCGCGATCTGGTCGAAGGACGGCCGGTCGATCTATTTCCTGGCCAACCTCGGCGTCCACGAAGAAGTCTTCGTCGTCTCCGCGTCGGGCGGCACGCCGCGGCAGCTCACCGACGGCAGGCACAACATCCGCGACTGGTCGGCGTCAGACGGCGATCGTCTCGCGCTGCTGGTCAGCGATGCGACGAACGGCGGCGACGTGTGGACGCTCGAGACGGGCGCTGACCGCCTCCGGGGTGGGGGCCCCGGATTAAACAAAGTCACGCACGTGCTCGATCTCGTCGCGCGCGATTTCAGGTTGGGCCGCGAGGACGTGCTGCAGTGGAAAGGCGCGGACGGCACGCTCGTCGAAGGCCTCGTCACGTACCCGGTCGACTACCAGCCGGGCCGGCGGTATCCGCTCGCGGTGATGACGCACGGCGGACCGCAGGAGTCCGACAAGTACAGCATCGGGTCGATGTCGTACGAGACGCAGGTCCTCGCGGGCAAAGGCTATGTCTGCCTGCAGCCGAATTATCGCGGCAGCACGGGATACGGCGACGCGTTCCTGCGCGACATGGTCGGCCACTATTTTCAGAACGCGCACCTCGACGTGATGGCGGGCGTCGACGAGCTCGTCCGCCGCGGCATCGCCGACCCGGAGAAGATGGTCAAGATGGGCTGGAGCGCCGGCGGCCACATGACGAACAAGATCATCACGTTCACAAACCGCTTCAAGGCCGCTTCGTCCGGCGCCGGGGCCGCGCAGTGGGTGTCGATGTACGCGCAGAGCGACATCCGGTCGTACCGCACGCCGTGGTTCGGCGGCACGCCGTGGCAGAAGAACGCGCCGATCGACGCGTACTGGAACAACTCGCCGATCAAGGACGTGGCGAACGTGAAGACGCCGACGATCTTCTTCGTCGGCGAAAAAGATCCGCGCGTGCCGATGCCGCAATCGGTCGAGATGTTCCGCGCGCTGAAGAGCAACGGCGTGCCCACGCATCTCTACGTCGCGCCGCGCGAGCCGCACACGTGGGCGGAGCTGCCGCACCAGCTCCTGAAGCTGAACGCTGAAATTGGCTGGTTCGAAGAGTTCGCGACCCTGCGGCCGTACACGTGGGAAAAAGCGCCAGGGGGCAGATGAGGCGGCTGGGGTCGGCGGTGTTGCTCGCGGCGATCGCCGCGATTGCGCTGCGGCCCTCGACGCACGCGCAGACCCGCCGGCCGCTGACGCTCGTCGATCTCGCGGAGCTCCCGCGCGTTCTCGATCCACAGCTCTCGCCTGACGGCCGCACGCTCGTCTACACCCAGAGCCGCACCGACTGGAAGACGGGCCGCCTCGTCTTCCACCTTTGGCGGCAGACCGTCGGCGGAGGACCGCCGATCCAACTCACGTTCAGCGAGAACGGGGAGTATCCGGGATTCACGCGCTGGTCGCCGGACGGCTCACGGCTGGCCTTCGTGCGCGACAACCAGATCTTCCTGATGCCGGCCGATGGCGGCGAAGCGCATCAGCTCACGCGTCACGGCACGCCGGTGGGCCTGCCGTCATGGGCGCCCGATGGCAACGCCGTCTACTTCCTCGCGCCCGACGCGCCCACATCCGAAGAGCGCGAACGCGCGCGCGCGCGCGACGACGTGTACCTCTACGACGAAACGTACCGGCACCGGCACGTATGGAAGGTCGTCGTCTCGACGGGCGCCGAGATTCAGATCACGCAGGGCGAAGCGTCGGAGCTCGGGTATCACCTGTCCGCCGACGGCAAGCGTCTCGCGATCCACCGATCGACGACGTCGCTCGTCGGTGACGCGTACCGGAGCGAGATCTGGCTGATGGACGCCGACGGGAAGAATCCGCGCGTCCTGACGCACAACAACTTCGAAGAAACCGGCGCCGAAGTGTCGCCCGACGGCACGCAGGTGCTGTTTCTCGCCGAGGCGAACGACAGGCTCGAACCGTACGCGAACTCGAATCTGTTTCTCGTGCCGGTGGCCGGCGGCGGCCTGCCGCACGCGGCCGTGCCGGACTTCAAGTACGCGATCGACGCGGCGACGTGGGCGCCCGACGGCAAATCGATCTACGCCGTCGTCAACATGGGCGTGCACGAGGAAGTGTTTCAGATCGACGTCGCGTCGCACTCGGCGAAGCAGCTGACCGACGGCAAGCACTACATTCCGGCGACGGGAAGCGGGTGGAGCTTCGCGCCGCGCGCGGGCCTGATGGCGATGCAGCTCGACGAACCGACGCGGTACGGCGACGTCTGGACGATGCCCATGTCGTCTACAGGGGGCGGCGCGCCGACGCGAATCACCGGCGTGTACGACGCGCTCGAGCGCGACTTCGCGCTGCCGCGCCAGGAGCGCGTCGAGTGGAAGAGCGCCGACCGCACGGCGATCGAAGGGCTGCTCGTCTATCCACTCGACTACCGCGAAGGCACGCGCTACCCGCTCGTCGTGCAGCTGCACGGCGGGCCGACGGAAAGCGACAAGTACGGATTCGGATCCGGTCTGCTGTCGAACTACGTCCCTGTGCTCGCGGCGCGCGGCTACGCGATCCTGCGGCCGAACTATCGCGGCAGCGCGGGATACGGCAACGCGTTCTACCGCGACATCATCGGCGGGCGGTACTTCAAGAACATGACCGACGACGTCATGACTGGCGTGGACGCGCTGGTCAAGCAGGGCCTCGCGGATCCCGATCGGCTCGCGCTGAGCGGCTGGAGCGCCGGCGGTCATCTCGCGAACAAGCTGATCACGATGACGGATCGCTTCAAGGCGGCGTCCTCGGGCGCGGGCGTCGCGAACTGGCTGTCGATGTACGGCCAGACGGACACGCGCGCGAACCGCACGATCTGGTTCGGCGGGACGCCGTGGCAGAAGAACGCGCCGATCGCGGCCTACTGGAACAACTCGCCGATCAAGGACGTCGCGAACGCGCGGACGCCGACGCTCTTCTTCGTCGGCGAAAACGATCCGCGCGTGCCGATGCCGCAGTCGATCGAGATGTATCGCGCGCTGAAGAGCCTCGACGTGCCCACGCATCTCTACGCGGCGCCGCGCGAGAGCCATCAGTGGCTGGAGATCCGGCACCTGCTGTTCAAGGCCAACGCGGAGCTCGAGTGGTTCGAGAAGTACGTGCGCGGCCGGACGTACGCCTGGGAGCAGGCACCGTAAGAAATCTCGTCTTTCTGGCGTGATTCCTTAGTGTTTTGACAATTACGTGAAACGTTTCACATAATAGGGCCTCGGGTTCACCGCCGCGAAAGGGAGTAAGCTCCGCTTCACACCCTCCGTCTGGCGCTCGTCTCGGATTAGTCGGCTCGATTTCGTACGACTCGATGTCGCAGATCTTCCATCGCAGCACCAACACGATCGCTCGGGTGAGCATCTTCGGCGCCGTGTTCTTCGTCGCGGGTCTCCTCGGCCTGCTCGCGTCCATCAATCGATCGCCGTGGGTCACGACGGCGCGCGACGCGAAAGCGCAGCCGATCCAGTTCAGCCACGAGCGGCACGTGGCCGGCAACGGCATCGACTGCCGCTACTGCCATACCTCGGTCGAGGATTCCGCTTTCGCCGGCATCCCGCCGACGAAGACGTGCATGAACTGCCACTCGCAGATCTTCGCGAACAGTCCGTTCCTGGAGCCGGTGCGCGCGAGCTTCCGCTCGGGCACCTCGATCGAGTGGACGCGCGTGCACGACCTGCCGGACTTCGTCTACTTCAACCACAGCATCCACGTCCGCAAGGGCGTCGGCTGCACGACGTGCCACGGCCAGGTCGATCGCATGCCGCTGATGTGGCAGGAGCAGTCGCTGCAGATGGAATGGTGCCTCGACTGCCATCGCAATCCCGAGCAGTACGTGCGCCCGCGCAGCGCCGTGTTCCGCGTGGACTACGAGCCGCCGCCGAATCAACTTGAGCTGGGCCGGCGACTCGTCGCCGAGTACCAGATTCAGAAACTCACGAGCTGTTCGACGTGTCATCGATGAAACCTGACTTCCCTGCCAGCCATGGCGGCGAGGCGCGGCGTGGCCGCGACGGCTGGTGGAGAACTCTCGACGAACAGGCCGACGATCCGCAATTCGTCGAGCGGCTCTACAACGAGTTCCCGTCCGAGATCGAAGCGATCACCGATCCCGTCGCGCGGCGCACGTTCCTCAAGCTGATGGGCGCGTCGCTCGCGCTCGCCGGCGTCACCGCGTGCACGCGCCAGCCGGCGGAAAAGATCGTCCCCTACGTTCGACAGCCCGAAGAGTTGATTCCGGGCAAGCCGCTCTTCTACGCGACGTCCATGCCCCTCGGCGGCGTCGCGACCGGACTTCTGGTCGAGAGCCACGAGGGGCGGCCGACGAAAATCGAAGGCAATCCCCTGCATCCGGGCAGCCTCGGCGCGACCGACGTCTTCGCGCAGGCCGCGATTCTCGGCCTCTACGATCCCGATCGCTCGCAGACGCTGACCAACCTCGGCGAGATTCGGCCGTGGTCCGCGTTCCTCGGCGCGATTCGCGCGGCGCTGACCGCGCAGCAGCCGCTGACGGGCGCGGGCCTGCGGATCCTGACCGAGTCGGTGAACTCGCCGACACTCTCCGCGCAGATCCGCGGCGTGCTGTCGCACTATCCGTCAGCGAAGTGGCATCAGTGGGATCCGGTCAGCCGCGACAACGCGCGCGCCGGTGCGCATCTCGCCTTCAGCGAGTACGTCGACGCGCAGTACCGTGTCGAACAGGCCGACGTCATCCTCGCACTCGACGCGGATTTCCTCGGCAGCGGATTCGGCGGTCTGCGGTACGCGCGCGATTTCTCCGCGCGACGGCGGCCCGAGCAGGCGGACCGCATGAACCGCCTCTACGCGATCGAGTCGATGCCGACGTCGACCGGCGCGCGCGCCGACCATCGGCTGCCGCTGAAGCCGAGCGAGATTGAAAGCGCGGCCCGCCAGATCGCCGCCGCGGTCGGGGCGGGCGCTGGAGCGGCAGCGCAGGCCTTCAGGCCTGCCGTCGCCCAATGGATCAACGCCGTCGCGAAAGATCTCCAGGCGCACCGCGGCCGCAGTCTCGTGATCGCGGGCGACGGCCTGCCCGCCGCGGTCCACGCGCTCGCGCACGCGATGAATGCGGCGCTCGGAAACGCCGGCAGGACCGTCGTGTATACGCAATCGGTCGAAGCGGAACCCGTTGCTCAGCTCGACTCCCTGCGCGATCTCGTCGCCGACATGACCGCGGGCACAGTCGACCTGCTCGTCATCGTCGGCGGCAACCCGGTCTACACGGCGCCGGCCGATCTGCAGTTCGCGGCAGCGCTGGACAAAGTCCAGCTCAAGGTCCATCTGAGTCTCTACGACGATGAGACATCGGAACGGTGTCAGTGGCAGATTCCGGAAGCGCACTTCCTGGAATCGTGGAGCGACGCGCGCGCGTACGACGGAACCGCCTCGATCATTCAGCCGCTGATCGCGCCGCTCTACGGCGGCAAGTCCGCGCACGAACTGATCGCGGCGATGAGCGATCGCCCGGAGCGCTCGGCGTACGACATCGTGCGCGAGCAGTGGTCAGCCAACGTGGGGTCAGGCTTGAACCGGACGCCACAGGACTTCGAAGCCTCGTGGCGACGGTGGCTGCACGACGGCGTCATCCCGAACACCGCGTTCGCGCCGAAGGCCGTGACGCTTCAGTCGTCAGCCACCAGCCACCAGCCACCAGCCACCACAGGGATCGAGATTTCTTTCCGGACCGATCCCTGCGTACTGGACGGCCGGTTCGCCAACAACGGCTGGCTGCAGGAGCTGCCGAAGCCGATCACGCGGCTGACCTGGGACAACGCGATCCTCGTCAGCCCCGCGACCGCGGGCACGCTGCGCGCCGAGGGCGCGCCGGCGTTCGAAGGCGGCGAGCACGGACAGATCGTCAGCCAGGTCGTCGAGCTGAAGTACCGCGGACGATCCGTGCGCGGCGCGGTCTTCCCGGTCGTGGGTCATCCAGACGGCTGCGCGACCGTGCATCTCGGCTACGGCCGCGCGCGCGCCGGCCACGTCGGCACCGGCGCCGGCTTCAACGCCAACATTATTAGAACGTCTGACGCGCTCGCCTTCGGCGCGGGCGCCGAGATCGTCACGACCGCCGGGAAGACGTCGCTCGCCTGCACGCAGTATCACCATCTGATGGAAGGCCGCGGGATGGTGCGCGCGGTGACCCGCGACGAGTTCGTCCGCGATCCGAAGTCGGTGCATGAAGGCGACGAGACTCCGCCGAAGATCATCACGCTCTACCCCGAAGTGAAATACGAAGGCTACAAGTGGGGCATGGCGATCGACGTCAACGCCTGCATCGGCTGCAACGCGTGCGTCGTCGGCTGCCAGGCCGAGAACAACATTCCGGTCATCGGAAAGGAACAGGTTCTGCGCGGCCGCGAGATGCACTGGCTGCGCGTGGACACCTACTATCGCGGGCCCGCGGAACATCCCGAGACCTACTTCCAGCCGGTGCCGTGCATGCAGTGCGAGAACGCGCCGTGCGAAGTCGTCTGCCCCGTCGGCGCGACCGTGCACAGCAGCGAAGGCCTCAACGACATGGTGTACAACCGCTGTGTCGGCACGCGCTACTGCTCGAACAACTGCCCGTACAAGGTCCGCCGCTTCAACTTCCTTCTCTATCAGGACTGGAACACGCCGAGCCTGAAGCTCGCGCGCAATCCCGACGTCAGCATCCGCAGCCGCGGCGTGATGGAGAAGTGCACGTACTGCGTGCAGCGGATCAACGCGGCCAAAATCGATTCGGAAAAAGAAGATCGTCCAGTCCGCGACGGCGAGATCAAGACCGCGTGCCAGCAGGTCTGCCCCGCCGACGCGATCGTCTTCGGCAACCTGAACGATCCGAACAGCCGCGTGGCGCTGCTGCAGGCTGAAGTGCGGAACTACTCGCTGCTCGGCGAGCTGAACACGCGTCCGCGGACGACGTATCTCGCCGCGGTGCGGAACGTGAATCCGGAGCTGGGAGAGTAGACGTGGCGAACTCACAGGGAACGCCGCCCGTCATCGCGCCCGGCCATACGTTCGGGACCGTCACCGACAAGATCAGCGCGATCGTCCTCGCGCGCAAGACGCCGATCGGCTGGTACGCCGGTTTCGCCGCGGCGTTCGCGCTGACGCTGCTGCTGCTCGTGTCGCTGACCTATCTGGTGTTGAAGGGCATCGGCATCTGGGGCAACAACGAACCGATCGGCTGGGCGTTCGACATCACGAACTTCGTGTGGTGGATCGGCATCGGCCATGCCGGAACGCTGATCTCCGCGATCCTCCTGCTGCTGCGTCAGACGTGGCGCACGTCGATCAACCGCTTCGCCGAGGCGATGACGCTCTTCGCGGTCTCGTGCGCGGGCATCTTCCCGCTCTTCCACACCGGACGCCCGTGGCTCGCGTACTGGCTGCTGCCGTACCCGAACACGATGAACGTGTGGCCGCAGTTCAGAAGCCCGCTCGTCTGGGACGTGTTCGCGGTCTCGACGTACGCGACCGTCTCGCTGCTCTTCTGGTTCGTCGGCCTCATTCCCGATCTCGCGACGCTGCGCGATCGGTCGCAGTCGAAGGCGGGACGCATCATCTACGGGATGCTGGCGATGGGCTGGCGCGGATCGTCGCGCCACTGGCATCGCTACGAGACGGCGTACCTGCTGCTCGCGGGTCTCGCGACGCCGCTCGTCGTCTCGGTGCATACCGTCGTCAGCTTCGACTTCGCCGTCTCGATCATGCCCGGCTGGCACACGACGATCTTCCCGCCGTACTTCGTCGCCGGCGCCATCTACTCCGGTTTTGCGATGGTGCTGACGCTCGCAATTCCGATTCGCGCGGTCTATCAGCTCGAAGACTTCATCACGATGCGCCATCTGCAGAACATGGCGAAAGTGATGCTCGTGACCGGGCTGATCGTGGCGTACGGCTACATGACCGAAGCGTTCATCGCGTGGTACAGCGCGGACAAGTACGAAGGCTTCGTACCGCTGAACCGGCTGACCGGGCCGTACGCGCTGGCCTACTGGTCGCTCATCTTGTGCAATGTCGCGATCCCGCAGCTGCTCTGGCTGAAGCGCGTGCGGACGAGCGTGCCCGTGCTCTTCGTGATCTCGCTGATCGTCAACGTCGGCATGTGGCTCGAGCGGTTCGTCATCATCGTGACGAGCCTGCACCGCGACTTCCTGCCCTCGTCGTGGGGGATGTACTCGGCGACGTTCTGGGACTGGTCGACCTACATCGGCACCATCGGGTTGTTCCTCGCGCTGCTGTTCCTCTTCCTGCGCTTCCTCCCGATGATTTCGATTTTCGAGATGCGCACGATTCTTCCCGAAGCCAGAGTCGACGAGGAGGCGATCTAGATGGCGACGTCTCCAGCCGTCTACGGCGTGCTCGCGGAGTTCGAGGATCCGACCTCGCTGGTCTCCGCCGCGCATCAGGCTCACGAGGCCGGCTACCGCCGAATGGACGCGTACTCGCCGTTCCCGATCGAGGAGCTGCACGAAGCGATCGGCGCGCACCACACGCGGCTGCCGTTGATCGTCTTGATCGGCGGCCTGTGCGGCTGCATCGGCGGCTTCGCGCTGCAGTACTGGGCGTCGACGATCGCGTATCCGATCAACGTCGCAGGCAAGCCGCTGAACAGCTGGCCGGCGTTCATTCCGGTCACCTTCGAGTGCACGATCCTCGTCGCCGCGCTGTCGGCCGTCCTCGGCATGCTGGCGCTGAACGGCCTGCCGATGCCGTATCACCCGGTGTTCAACGTGCCGCGCTTCGCGCTGGCGAGCCGGAACCGGTTCTTCCTGTGCATCGAGGCGAAGGATCCGCAGTTCGATCTCGAGAGCACACGGAGATTTCTGGAGACGCTGAATCCGCGCGAAGTGACGACCGTGGCGGACTGAAGGACTGTAGTACTGACGAAGAAGAAGTCGCCACAGAGACACGGAGACACAGAGAAACACGATGCGAAGTGCGGCGCCGCGGCGATCACAGTTCAGTCCGGATCACCTCCGAGTCTCGGTGTCTCCGTGGCCAATCTCGCTCTGCGTCCTCAGTGTCCTCGGTGTCCTCGCGGGATCAGCGTGCCGCCAGGACATGCACGATCAGCCGAAGTACATCCCGCTGCGCGAGTCCGCGTTCTTCAGCGACGCACGATCGGCGCGCCCGGTCGTCCCCGGAACCGTCGCCCGCGGACAGCTGCATGACGACGCGCTGCTCTACACGGGCAAGACGAACGGCGCCGACGCGACCGTCTTTCCGTTCCGCGTGGACGCGCCGGTTCTCGCGCGCGGCCGCGAGCGCTTCGACATCCATTGCGCGCCGTGCCACGGACGGACCGGGCAGGGCGACGGCATGATCGTCCGCCGCGGCTACCGCCGGCCGCCGTCGTTCCACCAGGACCGGCTGCGCGACGTCGCCGTCGGCCATTTCTTCGACGTCATCACGAACGGCTTCGGCGCGATGCCCGACTACGCCGCGCAGATCAAAGCCGAGGATCGCTGGGCGATCGTCGCGTACGTGCGCGCGCTGCAGCTGAGCGAGCACGCGACGCTCGCCGACGTGCCGGCGGCCGAGCGCGGGAAGATCCAGTAATGGTGCTGACGAACACCGCCGACGTCGCGATTCCCGAGCTGGCCGGCTATCAGCGCCGGCTGCTGATCGCCGGCGCGGCGGGGATGATCGTGTCGCTCGCCGGGCTTTTCATGGAGCCGACGCAGTTCCTGCAGTCGTACTTGATGGCGTACATGCTGTGGCTCGGCGTCACGCTCGGCTGCCTCGCCCTCGGCATGGTCCACCAGCTCTCCGGCGGCGGCTGGGGCGTCGTCATTCGCCGGCCGATCGGCGCCGCGACGCGCGTGCTGCCGGTCATGACGATGCTCTTCCTGCCGATCGCGTTCGGCATGTTCCGTCTCTACAGCTGGACGAACCTGGATCTGGTCGCGCACGACGAGGCGCTGCAGCACAAGCACCTGTACCTGAACACGCCGTTCTTCCTCGTGCGCGCGGCGATCTACTTCCTGGTCTGGAACACGCTGACCTACTTCCTGAATGCGTGGTCGCTCGAACAGGACACGAACCCCGATCCGCAGTTCGCGCGCCGGATGCAGAAACTGAGCGCCGTGGGCCTGCTCGGCTACGGCCTGACGATCACCTTCGCGTCGTTCGACTGGCTGATGTCGCTCGAGCCGCACTGGTTCTCGACGATCTACGGCGTGCTGATCATGGGCGGCCAGGGCCTCTCGGCGCTCGCGGTCCTCATCGTCGTGCTCGTCTGGCTGAGCCGCCGCCCGCCGCTCGACAGGATCATCGTCGCCGCGCATTTCCACGATCTCGGCAACCTGATGCTCGCCTTCATCATGCTGTGGGCGTACTTCTCGTTCTCGCAGTACCTGATCATCTGGTCGGGCAACCTGCCGGCGGAGATCGCGTGGTACCTGCATCGCCTGCAGACCGGCTGGCGCGCGGTCGGCATCACGCTGATCCTCTTTCACTTCGTCGTGCCGTTCCTTCTGCTCCTGTCGCGCACGATGAAGCGCGAGGCGCGGACGATCGTCATCGTCGCCGGCGGAATCCTCGTCGCGCGGCTCGTCGATTTGTTCTGGCTGATCGCGCCGGAGTTCCATCAGACCGGCGTCAGCGTGAGCTGGCTCGACGTCGTGCTCCCCGTCTCGCTCGGCGCGATCTGGCTCGGCTGCTTCATCTGGCAGCTGCGCGGCCGCGCGATTCTACCCGTGCACGACCCCGGCTTCGACGAGGCGCTCGGACGAATTATCGAGAAGGCCAAGGAGCGGCCGGCGGCGGCGCACTGAAGGCGATATGACGGTTCATCACGAAGAGAGCGACATCAACCTGCGCGGCGTCCTGGGCTTCGGCCTTGGGCTGTTCGTCGTGGCGGTCGTCGTGCACCTCGTCATCTGGGGGATGTTCTCGTACTTCAACGCGCGCGAGGCGAGGCACGTCGAGCCCGAGTACCCGCTGGCGATCACGCAGGCCGCGAAGACGCCGCCGGAGCCGAGACTCCAGGTCAACCCGCGCCAGGACCTGCGCGATCTGCGCGACCAGGAAGATCGGATCCTCGGATCGTACGGCTGGGCCGACAAGAACGCCGGCACCGTGCGCATTCCGATCGATGAAGCGATCCGGTTGACCTTGCAACGCGGCCTGCCAGCGCGCCAAGAGAACGGACGATGACGAAGATGGAACCACGGAGGACACGGGGGACACGGAGGAAGAGTGTGATCGGGTACCAATTTGCTTCTCTCTCCGTGCCCTCCGTGTCCTCCGTGGTTACCTTCTTTGTGGCGGCGTTTTTCGTGGCATCGCCGGCCTTCGCACAAATGACAGGCGCGCCGAACGCCGGCTACCGCCAGGCGCCGGGGACGCCGGCGTCGACGATGCCCGCGCCGCTGCGCGAGATCGGTTTCGATCAGAACCTCGATCAGCTCATACCGCTCGACGTGCCGTTCCGCGACGAAGCCGGACGCGCGGTGCGGATCGGCGACTACTTCGGGAAGAAGCCGGTCGTGCTCGTCTTCGCGTACTACGACTGCCCGATGCTCTGCACGCTGGTCATCAACGGCTTGTCGAGCGCGCTGAACGTGCTGTCGATGGATCCCGGGAAGGATTTCGAGATCGTCACCGTCAGCTTCGATCCGCGCGACACGCCGGCGACGGCGACAGCGAAGAAAGCGTTCTACCTCGAGCGCTACCGGCGCGCGGGCGCGGCGGAGGGCTGGCACTTCCTCAGCGGCGATCAGGCGTCCATCGATCGGCTGACGAAAGCCGCCGGCTTCCGCTACGTGTGGGACGAGGAGACGAAGCAGTTCGCGCATCCGACCGGCATCATCGTGCTCACGCCCGAGGGCCGGCTCGCGCGCTATCTCTTCGGCATCGAGTACGGTCCGCGCGATCTGCGTTTCGCGCTCATCGAAGCGTCCGCCGGCCGCATCGGCACGCCCGTCGATCAGATTCTTCTCTACTGCTATCACTACGATCCGATGACCGGCCGCTACGGTCTCGTGATCATGCGCGCGATGCGCGTCGCCGGCGCGGCGACCGTCCTGCTGCTCGGCGGCTTCGTGCTCGTGATGCTGCGCCGCGACAAGCGCACCCAGCACGCAGCACCCAGCACCCGGCACCCGGCACCCGGTTCGGCACCCAGCACCCAGCACCCAGCACCAGGCACCCGTTAATCATGTGGACCGGAACGCCCTTATTCCCCGAACAAGCCTCGACCATGGCCGGTCGAGTCGACGCGCTGTACTTCTTTCTGATCGCGATCTCCGTCTTCTTCTCGCTTCTGATCGCGGGCCTGATCGTGTTCTACGCGGTGCGGTACCGCCGCCGCGATCCGGCGGGCGTCGGCGCCGCCGCGCATGGCGGCATGGCGCTCGAAATCGCGTGGTCGGTCATTCCCTTCCTCATCACGATGGTGATCTTCGTCTGGAGCGCGAGCGTCTACATGGCCATCTCGCGGCCGCCCGACGAAACGATCAACGTCTACGTCGTCGGCAAGCAGTGGATGTGGAAGTTCCAGCATCTCGACGGCCAGCGCGAGATCAACGAGCTGCACGTGCCGGTCGGCCGTCCCGTGAAGCTGATCATGACGTCCGAGGACGTCATCCACGACGTCTTCGTCCCCGCGTTCCGCGTGAAAGCGGACGTCATTCCCGGCCGCTACACGAATCTCTGGTTCCAGCCGACGAAGCCCGGCCGCTATCACCTCTTTTGCGCCGAGTACTGTGGCACGCGCCACTCGGGCATGACGGGCGAAGTGATCGTCATGGAGCCGAACGACTACCAGACGTGGCTGAGCGGCGGCGCGCCGGAAGGATCGCTCGCCACCACCGGCGCGAAGCTGTTCTCCGACCTCGCGTGCAACACGTGCCACCGGCCCGACGCGCAGGGACGCGGGCCCGTGCTCGAAGGCCTGTTCGGCAAGACAGTGTCGCTCCAGAGCGGCGAGACGGTGACGGTCGACGAAGCGTACGTGCGCGAATCGATCCTGACGCCGGCCGCGAAGATCACGCGCGGCTTTCAGCCGATCATGCCGACATTTCAGGGGATCGTCTCGGAGGAACAGCTGCTTGCGCTCGTCGAGTACGTGAAATCGCTGCAGTCGCTGCCCGTGACGGAGGGGACGGGAGTCGGCGAGCCAACAACCCGACTCCCGTCCCCTCCCAAATAGATTCATGACCACCGCTCTTGTCCCGGCCCGCCACTACCTGAACGACGGCTACGGCATCAAGTCGTGGCTGCTGACGCGCGACCACAAGCGCATCGCGCTGCTGTACCTGGCGGGCGTGACGTTCTTCTTCTTCATCGGCGGCGCGTTCGCCGTCCTCATCCGCCTCGAGCTCGCGACGCCGGTCGGCGATCTCGTGTCCGACGAGACCTACAACAAGCTCTTCACCATGCACGGCGTGATGATGGTGTTCTTCTTCCTCATCCCCGCCATCCCGTCCGTGCTCGGGAACTTCCTCATCCCGATCATGATCGGCGCGAAGGATCTCGCGTTCCCCAAGCTGAACCTCGCGAGCTGGTACATCTACATGCTCGGCGCCGCGTTCACGACCTACGCGATCGTGACCGGCGGCCTCGACACCGGCTGGACCTTCTACACGCCGTTCAGCACGGTCGCGTCCACGAGCGCCGTGATCCCGGCCGCGCTCGGCATCTTCATCACCGGCTTCTCGTCGATCCTCACGGGCCTGAACTTCATCGTCACGATTCACCAGATGCGCGCGCCCGGGATGACGTGGTTCCGCCTGCCGCTCTTCATCTGGTCGCACTACGCGACCAGCTTGATCATGGTGCTCGGCACGCCGGTCCTCGCAATCACGATCCTGCTCGTCGCGGCGGAGCGGCTCTTCCACTTCGGCTTCTTCGATCCCGCAGTCGGCGGCGACCCGGTGCTGTTTCAGCATCTCTTCTGGTTCTACTCGCACCCGGCGGTCTACATCATGATCCTGCCGGCGATGGGCGTCATCAGCGAGCTCGTCGCCGCGTTCTGCAGGAAGCCCGTCTACGGGTATCCGTTCGTCGCGTTCGCGAGCCTCGCGATCGCCGTGCTCGGCTTCCTCGTCTGGGCGCACCACATGTTCGTCGCCGGCATTTCCGTCTATGCGGCGATGATCTTCTCGATCCTCAGCTTCCTCGTCGCGATTCCGTCCGCGGTGAAAGTCTTCAACTGGACCGCGACCATGTACAAAGGCTCGGTGTCGTGGCAGACGCCGATGCTCTACGCGATCGGCTTCATCGGGCTGTTCACGATCGGCGGGCTGACCGGCTTGTTCCTCGCGGCCGTCGGACTGGACATTCACGTCACCGACACGTACTTCATCGTCGCGCACTTCCACTACATCATGGTCGGCGGCACGATCATGGCGTATCTCGGCGGCCTGCATTACTGGTGGCCGAAGATCAGCGGCCGCCTCTACAACGAGTGGCTCGCGAAGTTCAGCGCGCTCGTCATCTTCATCGGCTTCAACCTGACGTTCTTCCCGCAGTTCATCCTCGGCTATCTCGGGATGCCGCGCCGCTATCACGCGTACCCGCCGGAGTTCCAGGTGCTGAACGTCCTGTCGTCGGCCGGCGCGTCGATCCTCGGCGTCGGGTACCTGCTGCCCATGGCGTATCTGATGTGGTCGCTGCGCTACGGCCGGCTCGCGAGCGACAACCCGTGGGGCGCGGTGGGCCTCGAGTGGAACACGACGTCGCCGCCGCCGACGGAGAATTTCGCCGAACCGCCGGAAGTCACCTGGGAGGCGTACGACTACGGATCGCCGGTGGTGGAGGAACATGTCTGATGTCCACGCGCATCCGGCGCTCGCGCATCACTTCGACAGCCTCGAGGAACAGAAAGAGGCCGCGACGCTCGGGATGTGGGTGTTCCTCGTCACCGAAGTGCTGTTCTTCGGCGGGCTCTTCGCGACCTACGCGATCTACCGCACGTGGTATCCGGACGCGTTCGCCGCGGCGAGCCACGAGCTCGACGTCACGCTCGGCACGATCAACACGGCCGTGCTGATCACGAGCTCATTGACGATGGCGCTCGCGGTGCACGCGGCGCAACTGGGCCAGCGCGCGAAGATCATGGTGTTCCTGGCGCTCACGATGGCGCTCGGCGGCGTGTTCCTCGGCATCAAGAGCGTCGAGTACTACCACAAGTTCGCCGAGCACCTGATTCCGGGACCGGGCTTCCAGTTCGAGAAGGAGCACATCCGCCACGCGCAGATCTTCTTCTCGCTGTATTTCGTGATGACGGGGCTGCACGCGCTCCACATGATCATCGGATTCGGGATCATGCTCGTGATGCTCTGGTGGACGTGGCGCGGCACGATCACGGCCGAGTACTACAGCCCGATCGAAATCAGCGGGCTGTACTGGCACTTCGTCGACATCGTGTGGATCTTCCTGTTCCCGCTTCTCTATCTGATCGGGCGGCATGCACACTAATCACATCGTTCCCCCGCGCGTCTACTACGCGATCTTCGGGATCCTGATGCTCTGCACGTACCTCACCGTGCAGATCGCCTTCTTCGATCTCGGGCCGCTGAACGTCGTCGCCGCGCTCACCATCGCGGTGTTCAAAGCGACGCTCGTCGTCCTCTTCTTCATGCACGTGAAGTACAGCACGAAGCTGACGTGGGCCGTCGTCCTCGGCAGCGTCTTCTGGCTCGGGATCCTGCTCGCGCTGACGATGAGCGACTACCTGACGAGAGTGTGGCGCACGTACGGATAAGCTCGTCCCTACCCGCCCCACCTGCCTCACCCGCCCTACCCGCCCCAACTCGACATGTTGACGGTCGAACTTCATCTGAGGGACGATCCCGATTACACACCGTAGAGGTCAACATCACATGGACAACGACATGAAGTGCCCGGTTTCGAGCTCAGCGCACAAGGGCACGTCGAACCGAGACTGGTGGCCCAACCAGTTGCACCTGAGGATGCTTCACCCGACCTCTCCCACGGCCGATCCGATGGGCGAGACGTTCGACTACGCAAAAGCGTTCAAGACCCTCGACCTCAATGCCCTGAAGAGGGACATCGAGAAGGTGATGACGACGTCGCAGGACTGGTGGCCGGCCGACTACGGCCACTACGGGCCGCTCTTCATTCGGATGGCATGGCACAGTGCGGGCACGTACCGCATCAGCGACGGCCGCGGCGGCGCAGGCGCCGGCATGCAGCGCTTCGCGCCCCTCAACAGCTGGCCCGACAACGCGAACCTCGACAAGGCGCGCCGGCTGCTCTGGCCGATCAAGCAGAAGTACGGCGGGAAGATCTCGTGGGCCGACCTGATGATCTTCGCCGGCAACTGCGCCCTGGAGTCGATGGGCTTCAGGACCTTCGGCTTCGCCGGCGGCCGCGCGGATGTGTGGGAACCCGAAGAGGTCTACTGGGGCGCGGAGCGCGCCTGGCTCGATGACAAGCGATACAGCGGCGACCGCAATCTGGAGAATCCGCTCGGCGCCGTGCAGATGGGCCTCATCTACGTGAATCCCGAAGGCCCCAACGGCAACCCGGATCCGATCGCCGCGGCCAGGGACATTCGAGAGACGTTCCGGCGGATGGCGATGAACGACGAGGAGACCGTCGCGCTCATCGCCGGCGGACACACGTTCGGCAAGACGCATGGCGCCGGTCCTGCCACTCACGTCGGTCCCGAGCCGGAAGCCGCCGGTATCGAGGAGCAAGGCCTGGGCTGGAAGAGCAGCTTCGGCACCGGCAAGGGCGGCGACGCGATCACCAGCGGTCTGGAAGTCACGTGGACCGCCACGCCGACGAAGTGGAGCAACAACTTCTTCTCGAACCTGTTCGGCTACGAATGGGAACTGACGAAGAGCCCGGCTGGTGCGAATCAGTGGACTCCGAAGAGTGGCGCAGGCGCCGGCACGATTCCAGATGCCCACGACCGTTCCAAGCGTCACGCGCCAACCATGCTGACCACCGACCTCTCGCTGCGTTTCGATCCCGCCTACGGGAAGATCTCGCGGCGCTTCCACGAGCACCCCGAAGAGTTCGCCGCCGCCTTCGCCAAGGCGTGGTTCAAGCTGACGCACCGCGACATGGGGCCGGCCTCCCGGTATCTGGGCAAGCTGGTGCCGAAGGAACCGCAGCTGTGGCAGGACCCCGTCCCGAAGGCGACGCACAAACTGAGCCCGAAGGACGTCGACGCGCTGAAAAAGAAGATCCTCGCGTCGAAGCTGTCCATCTCCCAGCTCGTCTCGACGGCCTGGGCGTCGGCGGCCACGTTCCGCGGCACCGACAAGCGCGGTGGCGCCAACGGGGCGCGCATTCGCCTCGCGCCGCAGAAGGATTGGGCGGTCAACAATCCGGCCGAGCTGGCGAAGGTGCTGCAGACCCTGGAGCGGATCCGGAGAGACTTCAAGACGCCGGTCTCGCTCGCCGACCTGATCGTGTTGGGCGGCTGCGCCGCCGTCGAGCAGGCCGCGAAGAAGGCTGGACACAGCGTGAAGGTTCCCTTCGTGCCGGGACGCACGGATGCGTCGCAGGAGCAGACCGACGTCGAGTCGTTCGCCGTGCTCGAGCCGACGGCGGACGGGTTCCGCAACTATCTCGGACAGGGACACACGTGCGCGGCGGAGCACTTGCTGATCGATCGGGCGGCCCTGCTGACGCTGAGCGCCCCCGAGATGACCGTGCTCGTGGGCGGCATGCGCGTCCTGAACGCGAACCACCGGCAGTCCCCGCTCGGCGTCTTCACCAGGCGGCCGGGGACGTTGACCAACGACTTCTTCGTGAACCTGCTCGACATGGGCACGACGTGGAAGGCGACGTCCGCCGCCGGGGAGACCTTCGAGGGCCGCGATCGCAGGACGGGCGCGCTCAAGTGGACCGGCAGCCGCGTCGACTTGGTCTTCGGGTCGAACTCGCAACTCCGGGGCATCGCCGAGGTCTACGCCTCCGCCGACTCCCAGCGGAAGTTCGTGCAGGACTTCGTGGACGCGTGGGACAAGGTCATGAATCTCGATCGATTCGACGTTGCCTGATCCCAAGGTCCACGTCGAGCGCTTCAGTTCCAGCGCGGTCTGAAGATTTTCATGCGCAAAGTGCAGCGCGGAGTTCTGGCATACTGAGCGCCACTCCAGTGCCGGACCCTCGACCCGCGGCTGACGAGACGATCGCGCTCCTCACGGCGACGTTGGAAGCCGTGCACGACGGTGTGCTCGTCGTCGACACGGACGGCCGGGTCATCTTTCACAACGAACAGTACCTGCGGATGTTCGGGTTCACGGCCGAGCAGCTGGAGCGCGGCGGCGCCGACGGCATCATCGCGGTGCTGACTCCGCAGATCGAGAACGTGGCGGAGCTCCGGGAGACGTCGCGCGCGCTGCGCGGCGACCCCGCGCTCAAGGTGCTGGACGTCGTGCGCTTCGTCGACGGCCGCGTGTTCGAGCGGTACGTCGCGCCGCACCGCATCGGCGACAAGATCGTCGGCCGCGTCGCCAGTTTTCGCGACATCGGCCCGGCGGTGCGCGCCGCCGACGCGGTCGAGCGGCACCGCGCCTACCTGGAGCAGGCGCAGGCGGTGGCGCACGTCGGCAGCTGGGTGGCCGAGCTCGACGGCTCCGGCCGGCTCGGCTGGTCGCTCGAGACGCATCGCATCTTCGGCGTGCCGCTCGGCCAGTTCGAGGGCACGAGCGAGGCCTTCTTCGCGCTGGTCCACGACAACGACCGCGACACCGTGCGCGCGGCGAGCGCCGCGGCGGTCGACGAAGGCCGGCCGTACGAGATCGAGCATCGCATCGTGCGCGCCGACGGGACGGTCCGCTGGGTCCACGAGCAGGCCGACATCATCCGCGACGCGAAGGGCCGGCCGGTGCGGATGATCGGCGTCGTGCAGGACATCACCGAGCGCCGCGATCTCGAGGATCAGTTCCGCCAGGCCCAGAAGATGGAGGCGATCGGCCGGCTGGCGGGCGGCATCGCGCACGATCTCAACAACGCGCTGACCGCCATCGCCGGCTACGCGGAGCTCGCGCTCAGCGAGCTCTCCGTCAATCATCAGGCGCGCAGGGACGTCGAGGAGATCAAGCGCGGCGCCGAGCGCGCCGCGTCGGTGACCGCGCAGCTGCTCGCGTTCAGCCGCAAGCAGCTGATCGCGCCGCGCCTCTTCGACTTGAACGACACGGTGAGCGGGCTCGCGCGCCTGCTGTCGCGCCTGCTGGGCGCGGACGTCGAAGTCCGCACGACGCTCGCGGCCGCGCTGCCGTCGATCGTCGGCGACCCCGGCCAGGTCGAGCAGGCGATCATCAACCTCGCCGTCAACGCGCGCGACGCGATGCCGCGCGGCGGACGGCTCGAGCTGACGACGTCGATCGACGAGGTCGACGAGGCGTTCGCGCGCGCGCACGTGCCCATGCCGCCGGGCCGCTACGTCGCCCTGCGCGTGACCGACACCGGCCACGGCATGTCGCGCGAGACGCAGGCGCGCATCTTCGAGCCCTTCTTCACGACGAAAGACGTCGGCAAGGGCACCGGGCTCGGACTCTCGATGGTGTACGGCACGCTGAAACAGATCGGCGGCTTCGTTTTCGTCGACAGCGCGATCAACCAGGGGACGACGTTCCGGCTGTACTTTCCGCCCGCGGCCGTGCAGCCGTCCGCGCGGGCGGAAGCGGACGAGCCCAAGGTCGCCGTGCCGGCGCGATCGCATCGCGGTCCCGAGACCGTGATGGTCGTGGAGGACGAAACGGCCGTCAGGAATTTCGTGGCGTCCGCGCTGCGCAACGAAGGGTATCAGCTGCTGCTGGCCGCGTCAGCCGAGGAAGCCGCGCGCGTCCTGCGCGCGCACGAGGGCCCGATCGATCTGCTGCTGACCGACGCGATCATGCCGGGCAAGAGCGGCATCGAGCTCGCCAGCACGATGCTCGCGGAGCGGCCCGGCCTGCCCGTCATCATCATGTCGGGCTACACGAAAGAGTCGCTCAACGTCAGAGGACTCGCGGAGCCGGTCAACCTGCTGCGAAAACCGTTCTCGCCGACCGAGCTGCGCCGCCGGATCCGCTCGGCGCTTAAGCGCGCCGCCTCGTAGCCTACAGATCATCGCAGCGGTTTCAACCCCGGCGCCGCGCCGGGCGGCAGCGGCGTGCGCGCCGTATTCAGCACCATCGCCAGCATCGTGTAGTACCCCGTGAGGCCGAGCGTGTCGATGACGCCCTGCTCGCCGAGCGCCGCGACCGCGCGCGCGTACGTGGGGTCGCTCACGCTCTGTGTCCGCGCCAGCTCGTCGCAAAGCGTGTAGACGACCTCCTCGTCGGCCGCCATCCTCTCCGGCCGCCGCCCGTCGGCGATCGCCTCGACGATCTCCGCGCGCAGGCCGCCCTGCAGCGCGAGCGCTCGATGCGCGTTCCACTCGTACTGCTGCGTCCACCGGCGAGCCGTCAGCAGGATCACGAACTCGCTGAGCCGCGGCGGCAGCGCGCTCTTGTAACGCAGGTAATCGCCCATCGCGCGCGCGCGGCTCATCACCTCCGGACTGCGCAGCAGCGGCACGAACGGACCCGAGATGTCCACCGATCGCGCAGCCTTGAACTCGGCCACGGCCCGCGTCTGCGCGTCGGTCATCTTGTCCGCGGGAATCGGCGGCATGCGATCCTGCGCGTCCGCCCGTCTCGCCGTTCCGGCCATCGTGAGCACCCCCATCGCCAGCAGCATCCAGCGCATCGGTCCCTCCGGGTTTGCCGACATCCTCGCACAGTTGATAATGACGCGTGCCTCGCCTGCGCCGCCTGTCACCATTTCTCGTCAACCTCGCCATCGCCTCGGCCTGTCGCCTGCTCGTGCCGACCACGCTCGCCGAAGGCGGCGAGCGCTATCTGTACTACGTGATGAGCTGGTTCTTCCCGTTCAAGAGCTGCCCCACGTTCCAGTGTTTCAGATTCGCGCCGCCGCTCCTGGCGTCGTTTCTCCCGCTGCAGGTCGTCGATGCCTTCATCGTCACCGGATTCGTGTGCCAGGTGATGGCGGGCACGTTGATGTGGCACCTCGCTGAACGCCTGGGCGGCTCACGACGCGTGGCCGGTCTGACGACGGCCGTGTTCTGGACGTGCTGGGGACCGCTGCCGGCCTTTCACGATCCCATGTTGATCGCGGATCCGGTGCAGGCCCTGTGGGTGATGGCCGGACTGTTTCTCCTGATCGAGCGCCGGTATGCCGCGGCGCTGCCGGTGGTCATCGTGGGCGCCGGCGTGAAAGAAAGCGTGGTGCTCGTGCCGCTCGTCTACGCCGCGTACCTGCTCCTTTCGGGCGAGTCTCTTCGCGGACGCCTCTTGTGGATCGGCGGACTCATCGTCACGCCGTTTCTGACCTGGGCGCTCGCGCGCCGAGGTCTGATCGGCGCATTCGATTACCTGTCCGGTCCAGCGCCGACCGCGGGACCGATCGTTCCCAACAAGGGGTTGGCGGTGCTGTGGCCGACGATCGGCTACTGGTTCAGTCAGCTCGGCTTCTGGCCGCGCAACGCCGTCATTGCGGCGCTGTACGTGTTCACGGCCTTCGGCGCCGGCTGGATCTTCGGCGCGCTCGGCCTGGCGGCGGCGAACCGGCGTCAGCGCGCGATCGCCGCGGCCGCCGCGCCCGCGATGCTGTTCCTGTGCATGTACCAGGAGCCGCACCGTGCCATCCCGTCGTTTCCGTTCGCGATGGCGATTCCCGCGGCGGTGTACCTCGCGCCGCTGCCCGCGCCGCTGGTGGCCGCCGTGCTGATCGTCAGCGCCGCGTTCACGCTCCGCATGAGCGCCGCCGTCTCGTGGTTGCCGCGCATGCCAATCCTGCTGGCCTCGCTCCTCGCGCTCACAGCCGTCAGCGTGTGGTGGCGATGGCGCGACGCGCGATTCCCGCGCGGCGATCGCGCGACACCGGCCGCGCCGGAATCGGCCGGCGGCTGGTGGACCGCGACGGCCGTGGTCGCGGCGGCCGTGCTGCTCATCGGAGTGATGGGCCGCGACGTGGTCGTCGCGCGGAGCGCGACGCCATCGGCGCTCGCGCCGCCGCCGTCCGGCATCATCGCCGTCGACGCTGCAGGGGCGCCGGGACTCGCGGTGGCGCCGGACGAGACGCGCATCGTCTTCACGGGCAGCCGCGGCGACTCGAACGCCAGACAGCTGTGGCTGAGCGCGATCGGATCGACGACATCCGAGCCGATCGCCGGAACCGAGGGCGCGACGGCGCCGTTCTGGTCGCCCGATGGACGCGCCGTCGGATTTTTCGCCGGCGGACAGTTGAAGCGCCTCGACCTGGCGTCAGGAGCGGTTCGCGTTCTTGCCGGCGCGGCCGAGTCCTACGGCGGCACATGGGCGCCGCGCGGAATCATTCTCTTCGCGGACGGATTGGAAGCGCGCATCCGGCAGATTCCGGATACCGGCGGGGCCGTGACGGTCGCCGTCGCCGTGGATCCCGCGCAGCCGCGCGTGTCACATCGGTGGCCGCAGATTCTCCCGGACGGCGAACATTTCCTGTTCACCGAAACCGGCCCCGCGTCGGGCGAAGGCGCGATGCAATTGGGCACGCTCGGATCGCCGCGCAGCCGTCAGCTTCTGAAAGAGGCGTACGGCGCCATCTACGCCCGGCCCGGCTTCGTGCTCTTCGCGCGCGAAGGCTCCGTCCGCCTGCAGCCGTTCGATCTTCGGCGGCTGTCGATCTTTCCGACCGATTGGCCGACGTCGCTGCCGATCGCGGTGTCGCCGGCGTTCAGTCGAGCCATGATGGCCGCCACCAGTCACGCGATCGCGTTCGTCACACGGGATTCGGCCGCGGCCTCGTCTCCCGTCGCTGCGCGCGCGCGGTGGTACGACCGCGCGGGACGTCCGCTCGACGATCCCGCGGATCCCGATCGTGTCGGGCGCGTGGCGTCGCCGGACGGCACGCAGGTCGCGGTGGTCCTTCGGCCGAACGACGGCGACCCGTGGGAGATCCGGGTGAAGCCGGCCGGCGCCGGCGCGGCACGCACGATTGCCGCGGCGCTGACCGTTGCGGCATCGGTCACCAGTTGGTCGCCTGACGGCCGCTTCGTCGCGTACCACAAGGCGTACGGCCCGGACTTGGGCGTATGGGCCGCTGCGGCGAACGGGACCGGGACGATCGTTCAGCTGTTCCGCGGCGCCGAGCAACCACTGCACGCGCAGTTCTCACCCGACGGCCGCTGGATCGCGTACAGCGCCGTCGCGTCGGGACGCCGCAACGTGTACGTCGAGCCCTTCCCGTCCACGAGCCAGAGGTGGATGGTATCCCCGGATGGCGGCGAACAGCCGCGCTGGCGTCCTGACGGCGGCGAGATCATCTACATCGTCAACGACCGGTTCTTCATGGCCGTCGGCCTCCGCACGCAGAATGGGTTTCAGGCGGAGGGGTCGCGTCGCCTGTTCGACGTCCGCGTGCCTCGCACGCTCGAGGCGCGCTTTCAGTACGACATTTCTCCAGACGGGCGCCGCTTCATCATCAACGCGGTCACGGATCCGGAGCCGTCCGCGCGCGTCGCCGTCATCACGAACTGGACGCGCGCGATGAACCTCGGTTTCCGCTGATAGACTGACCGCGTGCCGCGTCTGCGCCGACGCGTGACACCGTTTCTCGTCAATCTCGCCATCGCCGCCGTGTTTCGCGCGGCGCTGCCGACGACCCTCGCCGAAGGCGGGGAACGGTACCTCTACTACATGATGAGCCTGTTCTTTCCGTACGTCGGCTGCCCGGACTTTCAGTACTTCCGATTTCTTCCGCCGCTCCTGACGTCGGTGTTGCCGCTCGAGGTTCTGGACGCGTTTCTCGTGACGGGCTTTCTGTGTCAGGTGCTCGCCGGCACGCTGCTCTGGCACGTCGCCGAGCGGCTGCACGCGTCACGACGCGTCGCGTTTCTCACGGTCTGCTGGTACTGGGCCGTGTGGGGTCCGCTCCCGACGCTGCGGGATCCGCTGCTCATCGCCGATCCCGTGCAGGCGCTCTGGCTGATCGCCTCGCTGCTGCTGCTGCTCGACGGCCGCTATCTGCTCGCGCTGCCCGTGCTGGTGTCGGGCGCCGGCGTCAAGGAAAGCGTGCTGACCGTGCCGGTCATCTACGGGGCGTATCTCATCCTGTCGGGCGAAGACATCCGCAGGAGGATTCCGTGGCTGGCGGCGCTGATTGCGGCGCCGATCGCGTCGTGGGTCATCGTCCGGCGGGTGCTCATGACGGTGTTCCAGTACGCGTCGCCTGGCGACGCCGGCTACCTCTCGCATCCTTATCTTTTTGGCTTGTGGCTCAGGATGCTCGGCCCGTTCCCGCGCAACTTCGTCTACGCCGCCCTTTACATCTTCGCGGGATTCGGCGCGGCCTGGATTTTCGGCGCCGTCGGTCTCTGGCGGGGCGATCGCCGCATGCGCGCGCTGAGCGCGGCCACCGCTCCCGCGATGGCGTTCCTCGCCCTCTACCAGGAGCCGCATCGCGCGGTCGCCGCCTTTCCGTGGGCGATCCTTATTCCGGCGGCCGCGTACCTCGAGTCGCTGCCGTTGCCGCTTCTGGCGGCCGTGCTCGTCGTGAACGCGGCGTTCACGATCCGGATGAGCGCCACGGTCGCGTGGCTGCCAAGCGCCAGCGTGCTCCTGGCGATCCTGATCCTCCTCGTCGCCGGCTGTCTCTACCTGAAGCGCACGTCCGGCGGCCGGGAACGGACCGCGGCCGGCTCTCCGGCGACGGCCGTCCGCTCCGGTTGGTACACCGCCCTCATCCCCGTGGCTCTGGCCGTGCTGATGCTGGCCGTCGTCGGCTATCGCTTCGCAATGACGCGGAGCGTTCGCGAAACCATGCTCGCGTCGCCGGACTCGGGCGCCATCACGGCCGACGACAGCGGAACGCCGGGCCTGGTCCTCTCACCGGACGACACGCGCATCGTCTTCACCGGACGGGGCGGCGGCGTCGGCGCCAGGCGGCTGTGGACCAGCGCGATCGGATCGACGACATCCGAGCCGATCGCCGGAACCGAGGGCGCGACGGCGCCGTTCTGGTCGCCCGATGGACGCGCCGTCGGATTTTTCGCCGGCGGACAGTTGAAGCGCCTCGATGTCGCTTCGCGCGAGGTGCGCTTTCTCGCCGACGCGCCGGAGTCGCACGGCGGCACGTGGTCGACGCGAAGAACGGTTCTCTTCGCCGCGGGATCTGAGACGCCCATCCGGCGGGTCGCCGAATCCGGGGGCCCGGTCACGGCCGCCACCGCGCTCGATCGTTCGCAGCCGCACTCGTCGCATCGGTGGCCGCAGATGCTCCCCGATGGCGAACACTTTCTGTTCACGGAGGTCGGCCCCGCGCTCGGAGAAGGCGCGGTGCGATTGGGCGCGATCGGATCGCCGGAGAGCCGCCTGTTGCTGAAGGACGCCTACGGCGCGTTCTACGTGACACCCGGCCTCGTGTTCTTCGCGCGGGAGAACGCCGTCCGTGTGCAGCCGTTCGACGTGCGGCGGCTGTCGATATTCCCGACCGACAGGCCGACGTCGCTGCCGATCGGGGTGTCGCCGGCGTTCAGCCGCGCCGCGGCGACCGCGACCGCGCGCACGATCGCGTTCGCGCGACCGGATGCCCCTCGACAGAACGCCGCCGAGCCGGCGCGCGCGCGCTGGTTCGATCGCGCGGGCGGTCCGATCGATCGCGTGGCCGATCCCGACGCGATCGGCCGCGTGGAATCGCCCGACGGCAGACAGATCGCGGTCACCGTGCGGCCGATCGACACAGGGCCGTTCGAGATTCATGCGCAGCCCGCCGCCGGTGGCGGCGCGGGCCGCACCATCGTCACGAATCTGCAAGCCGCGAGCACGGCGACGAGCTGGTCGCCCGACGGCCGCGTGGTGCTGTACCAGACGATCTACGGAGAGATCGGCGTGTGGGCCGCGCCAATCGATGGCGGCGCGCCGGTGCGATTGTTTCGGGACGCCCTGCGCGCGGCGCAGGCGCAGTTCTCGCCCGACGGCCGATGGATCGCCTACAGCGCGGTCGACGAGCGGCGCGGTGGCGTGCGCACGGTGTACGTCGAGCCGTACCCGCCGACCGGCGATCGATGGATCGTGTCGCCTGACGGCGGCGGGCAGCCGCGCTGGCGCGCCGACGGACGCGAGATCGTCTTCGTCGTCGAGAACCGATTTCTTCTGGCCGCCGCCGTCGACACGCGGAATGGCTTCCACGTGGACGGCCCGCGGCGTCTCTTCGAAACGCGGGTGGCGCGTGCCGTCGACGAGCGGTATCAGTACGCGATGACCCCGGACGGCCAGCGCTTCCTCGTCAACACCGTCACGAGTCCGGAGCCAACGGCCCGCGTCACCGTGATGACGAACTGGATGCGGGCGCTGAAACTCACGGACCAGTAGACGCCCGTGGTTGACGCGCCTCGAAGCCGCGGACTACTGTGAACCGTCGATGAAACTCGCGTTGATCGGCTTTGGGTACTGGGGACCGAACTACGCCCGCGTGCTCCACGATCTGCCCGGCGTCGAGCTGACGGCCGTCTGCGATCGCCGCGACGATCGCCTCGCGCAGCTGCGCCAGCGCTACCCCGCCGTCGACGCCGTCGCGTCGGTCGCCGACGTGCTCGCCCGGCCCGACATCGAGGCCGTCGTCGTGGCCACGCCGGCGTCCACGCACAGCGACATCGTCCGCGTCGCGCTTGAAAGCGGCCGCCACGTCCTGGTCGAGAAACCGATGGCGCTCGACGGGGCCACCTGCGACGCGCTGGCCGATCTGGCGGATTCGATGAAGTGCGTGCTCATGATCGGCTACACGTTTCTGTACAACGCCGGCGTCAGGAAGATGAAGGAGTGCATGGCGCCCGAGGCGTTCGGCCAGGCGTACTACCTGCACGCCACACGCACGAACCTCGGACCGATCCGCCAGGACGTGAGCGCCATCTGGGATCTCGCGCCGCACGACGTGGCGATCTTCAACTACCTGCTCGGCGAGCAGCCGCTCTGGGCCTCGGCGATCGGCACGCGCGTGCTGAAGAACGATCGCGAGGACATCGCGTTCGCGACGCTCGGCTATAAGAACGATGTCGTCGGCAACATCCACGTCAGCTGGGCGGATCCCAACAAGGTGCGCGAGGTGGTGGCCGTCGGCAGCCGCCGGCGCGTCGTCTTCAACGATCTCAACGACGTCGAGCGCGTGCGCGTCTTCGAGCGCGGGGTGGCCGCGACCGACGCGATCGCCGATTCGTTCGGCGAGTTCAAGCTGCTCGTCCGCGACGGCGACATCATCAGCCCGAAGATCGAGCCGAGCGAGCCGCTCAAGACGCAGTGCCTGGCGTTCGTCGAGGCCATTGCCGCCGGCACGACGCCGCTGGCGAGCGGGCGGTTCGGCGGCGGCGTGATACGAGCGCTGGCCGCGATCGAGAAGTCGGTGCGGAATCGCGGCGCGGCCGTCGACGTCTGAAGTGTGAAGGCTGATGTCTGACAACGTACAGCTTGGGCCGGACTGCGTGATCGATCCCGGCGTCCTGCTCGGCTATCCGCCGGGCCGGCCGGGAACGTTCGGGCCGGCGCGCCTCGGCCGCGCCGCGCGCGTCCGCGCGGGCACGATCATCTACGCCGGCGTCGACATCGGCGAGGATTTCGAGACGGGCCACCACGCGATCGTCCGTGAAGAGAACACAATCGGCAGCCACTGCACGCTGTGGAACAACTCGACGATCGACTACGGCTGCGTGATCGGCGATCGCGTGCGAATCCACTGCAACATCTATATCGCGCAGTACACGACCATCGAAGACGACGTCTTTCTCGCGCCCGGCGTCTCGATTGCGAACGACCCGCATCCGATCTGCACCAAGTGCATGCAGGGACCGACGATCAAGCGCGGCGCGCGCATCGGCGTCAACGCGACGCTGCTTCCCCTGATCACGATCGGCGAGAACGCGCTCGTCGGCGCCGGCAGCGTCGTGACGAAGGACGTGCCGCCCGGCATGGTCGTCGCCGGAAGCCCGGCGCGCATTCTCGGTCCCGTCGGCAAGGTCGAGTGCCCGTTCGGCATCGTCATTCCGTACGACGAGCACGGCCTCGACGTGCGGCGCCGGCCCGAGTGGACGACCGTCGCTCCCCTCCCGCGGCCCGTCACCCTTCCGCCGAAGACGCGGCGGTAGCGGATGCGCGTTCTGGCCGCCACGTTCGCCTACAACGAAGGCGACAAGATCCGCCGCACGCTGGCGCGCCATCCGAGCCCGCGCGCGTACGACCTGCTCGTCTTCGACGATGGGTCGACGGATCATGCGCTGGACGGTATCGAGACGAGCGTGCCTGGCGTGATCGTCCTGCGGAACGAGACCAACCGCGGCATCGGCTCCGCGATGAAGGCGGTCTTTCAATACGCGATCGACAAGCGGTACGACGTCCTCGTCATCCAGGCGGGCAACGACAAGGACGATCCGCTCGAGGTTCCGAGACTGCTCGCGCCGATCGCGGAAGGCCGGGCTGATTTCGTGCAGGGCTCGCGGTACCTGAGCGGCGGCGGCTTCGGCAACATGCCGGCGTACCGGATGTTCGCAACGCGCGTCGTCCATCCGCTGGTCGTGTCGCTCGCGGCGCGCAAGCGCGTGACCGAGAGCACGAACGGCTTCCGCGCGTTCAAGGTCGAGATCCTCCGCGACCCGCGGATCGACTGGCGCCAGCCGTGGCTGGACCGCTACGAGCTCGAGCCGTACCTGCTCTTGAAAGCGATCAGGCTCGGGTACCGGCACTGCGAAGTCCCGGTCACCAAGATCTATCCGAAGCACGAACTGGGCTACACGAAGATGCGTCCGTTCGTCGACTGGTGGAGCATTCTCAAACCTGTCATCTATCTCGGGCTCGGTCTGAGAAAATAGAGGGAATGGCCACTCTCACGAAAGTTCCGTTCGTCGATCTCAAGGCGCAACGCGACTCAATCAAGGCCGAGGTCGACGCGGCGGTCCTGAAAGTCTTCGACAAAGGCGACTTCATCCTCGGCGCGGCCGTCGAGAAGTTCGAGGCCGACTACGCCGCGTACATCGGCGCGAGGCACGCCATCGGCGTCGGCACCGGACTCGCCGCCATCGAGATCGCGCTGCGCGCGTACGGCGTCGGGCCCGGCGACGAAGTGATCACGGCCGCGAACACGTTCATCGCCACCGTGCTCGCGATCACCGCCGTCGGCGCGACGCCGGTCTTCGTCGACATGGACCGCGAGCGCTACACGATCGATCCGGCCGCGATCCCGGCCGCGATCACGTCGAAGACGCGCGCGATCGTGCCGGTGCATCTCTACGGCCAGTCCGTCGATCTCGACGGCGTCCTCGCGTCCGCCCGCCGCCACAACCTCCTCGTCATCGAGGACGCCGCGCAGGCCCACGGCGCGAAGTACAAAGGCGCGCGCGTCGGCACGTTCGGACACGCCGCGGCGTACAGCTTCTATCCCGCGAAGAATCTCGGCGCGTACGGCGACGGCGGGATGATCACGACCAACGACGATCAGGCCGCCGCGAAGATGCGGCTCCTCGGCAACTACGGCCAGCGCGTGAAGTACTACCACTCGATCGCCGGCACCAACTCGCGGCTGGACACCGCGCAGGCGGCCGTCCTCGGCGTGAAGCTGCCGCATCTGGACGGCTGGAACGCCGCGCGCCGCCGTCACGCCGCCGGGTACACCGCGCGGCTGACGAACATCGTCCACGCACCGATCCCCGCGGCCGACGCGGAGCACGTCTTTCATCTCTACGTGATCGAAACCGATCGCCGCGACGCCATGCGCGACGCGCTGAAGGCGCGCGGCGTCGACACCGGCATCCACTATCCGGTGCCGGCGCACCTGCAGGAATGCGTCGCGTATCTCGGCTGCACGCCCGGCCAGTTCCCCGTCACCGAAGCCGCGGCCGGCCGGATTCTGTCGCTGCCGATGTATGCAGAGCTGAGCGACGCGCAGATCGACCATGTGTGCGACGCCGTCGCGGATGCGCTAAAGTGACGCGGTCCGCCTGAAGGCGGACGCCACGTACCTGGCCGTGCGCATTCGTGGCGTCCGGCTTCAGGCGGACTACGACTATGGGAAACCTGATCGGCGACTTCCGGTACGCATTCCGGTCGCTGCTGCGCCAGCCGACGTTCACGGCCGTCGCCGTCCTGACGCTGGTCCTCGGCATCGGCACGAACACCGCGATCTTCAGCGTCATCAAAGCGGTGCTGCTGAATCAGCTGCCCTATCAGAATCCCGATCGGCTCGTCGTCTTGTGGGAACAGAGTCCGACCGGCACGACCGATCTCGTCGCGCCGCTCACCTACGTCGACTGGAAGCACGAATCGAAGGCGCTGCAGTCGATGGCGGCGTACCGCAGCCTGCGCTACGCGTTCGCGGGCGACGGCCAGCCGCTCGACGTGCCGAGCGTCCGCGCGACGCCGAACGTCTTCTCCGTTCTGCGCGTGAACCCGATGCTCGGCCGCGCGTTTCTTCAGGAAGAGGGAGAGCCCGGCGCGGACCACGTCGCGATTCTCGGCCAGGCGTTCTGGGAGCGGCACTTCGGCGGATCGCCGAGCGTCATCGGCCGCACGATTCAGCTCGACGCGCAGCCCTACACCGTCGTCGGCGTGATGCCGGCCGTGTTCGACTTCCCGCCGAGCGGCAACATCGACGTCTGGACGCCGCTCAGTTTCGATCCCAACGATCAGCACGGCCGCTCGCGCAAAGCGCGATCGCTGAACGTCGTCGGCCGCCTCGCCGACAGCTCGTCGGTGGATCAGGCGCAGCGCGAGATGACGCTCGTCGCCAGCCGGCTCGCGACGACGTATCCCGACAGCAACACCGGATGGGGCGCGCGCGTGATCGCGGCGCAGGAGCAACTCGTGACGACGGTCCGTCCCGCGCTCGCGCTGATCTCCGCGGCGGTGGGATTCCTGCTGCTGATCGTCTGCGCGAACGTCGCGAACCTGATCCTCGCGCGGCTCTCGTCGCGGCAGACCGACATCGCGGTCCGCGCGGCGCTCGGCGCCGGACGCTGGCAGCTCGTGCGCCAGGTGATGGCGGAGAGCTTCCTGCTCTCGGGCGTCGGCGGCACGCTCGGTTTGTTCGTCGCGTGGGCCGGCGTGCGCTTCGTGCACGCGCTGCCCGAAGGCAGCCTGCCGCGCATGAACGACGTCAAGCTGGACGGCGGCGTGCTGCTGTTCGCGCTCGGCATTTCCGTGATCGTCGCGCTGATCTTCGGTCTCGTTCCGGCGCTGCAGGCGTCGCGCGGCGGGATGCGCGACACGATGCGCGCGTTCTCCGGCACCACGAACAGGAGCGCCGGCACGCGGCTGCTCGGCGCGCTCGTCGTCGTCGAGGTCGCGCTCGCGCTCACATTGTTGGTAGCCGCCGGCCTGATGACGCGGAGCTTCGCGCAGCTGATGCGCGTGTCGCCGGGCTTCGAGCCGAACAATCTCCTCGCGGTCCAGATCTATCTGCCGACGACGAAGTACAAGAACGCCGTCGAGCGGACGCGCTTCTATATGGATGCGCTGCACCGCGTCGGCGCGCTGCCCGGCGTCACGTCGGCCGCCGGCGTGAGCGCGCTGCCGATGTATCCGGTCGGCATCGACTACGCGCTCCCGTTCACCGTCGACGGTCAGGCGCCGCCGGTCAACGGCGAGGAGCCGCGCGCGGACATCCGCGTCTCCTCGCCGGGATATTTCGAGACGATGAAGATGGCGCTGCGGAAAGGCCGCTTCATCAACGATCACGATCTGCCGGGCCTGCCGGGTGTCGTCGTGATCAACGAGACGATGGCGCGGCGGTACTTCGGCGGCGAGGATCCGATCGGCAAGGTCGTTCGCAATCCGCACGGCAAGGGCGAAGTCGTCGGCGTCGTCGGCGACGTGAAGCATTACGGTCTCGACGGCGGCCCGCGCGCGGAACTCTTCATGCCCGCGTGGCAGCAGCCGCTGAACGGCATGGCGCTGGTCGTGCGCACGACGTCCGATCCCAAGTCGTTCGTCGAATCGATCCGCCGGGAGATTCTCGCGGTCGACGCCGAGCAGCCGATCTTCGACGTGAGCACGATGGTCGACGTCGTCTCGCGATCCGTCTTCCTGCCGCGCATCAGCATGGTGCTGCTGGGCGCGTTCGCCATCTCGGCGCTGCTGCTGGCGGTCGTGGGGATCTACGGCGTCGTGTCGTACTCGGTGACGCAGCGCACGCGCGAGCTCGGCGTGCGGATGGCGCTCGGCGCGGACGCGGGCGCGACGCTGCGGCTCGTCCTCGGCCGCAGCATGCTGCTCGTCGGCGGCGGCGCCGCGCTCGGCGTCGTGCTGTCGATGGCGGTGACGCGCGCGATGGGCGTCATGCTGTACGACGTCAGCCCGTTCGATCCGATCGTCTTCGCCGGAGTCTCGTCGCTGCTCGTCGCGGCGGGACTCGCGGCCAGCATCATCCCCGCGATGCGCGCGACGCGCGTCGATCCGATCGTCGCCCTCCGCGTGCAGTAGATCGAGGTCGCGCGTCTGACCGGCGGTGACGTCCGATAGGAGGCGCGATGCCACGTAGCGCGACGACGAAGCGGTCTGTCGTCAAGGCGATGACCTACAGAGTGCTGATCGTGATCCTGGATTTCGCGACCGTATACCTGTTCACCGGCCAGGTCCGGATTGCCATTGGATTCATGGTGGTCAGCAATCTCTATACAACGGTCGCGTATGTGCTTCACGAGCGGATCTGGGCGCGCGCTCAGTGGGGCCTGCAGGAAACCGGGTGAACAGAGGCGTAACGGGAAATGCATCGACGTCAAGTACTCCAGGCATTGTTGATGGCGATGGCGCCATCGCCCCTGATGGCGGCGAAGTCCTCGGTCTCGACGCTGCTCGGTGACGGTCAGCCGGGCTATTCCGATCAACACGTCGACAATCCGTACGGTCTCCTCATCGGACCGGACCGCGCGCTGTACTTCTGCGATCTCGACAATCAGCGCATACGTCGATTCGATGTCAAGACGCGCACGACGAGGACGATCGCGGGCAACGGCGAGAAGGCGTACGCCGGCGACGGCGGACCGGCGACCGCCGGGTCGCTGAACATGCCGCACGAGATTCAGTTCGACGCGCGCGGCAACCTTTATATAGCCGAGCGCGACAATCACGTGATTCGAGAAGTCGACGCGAAGACCGGCGTCATCTCGACGCTGGCCGGTACCGGCGTGGCCGGGTTCTCCGGCGACGGCGGGCCCGCGTCGCGCGCGCAGTTGCGCCAGCCGCACAGCATCGCGATCGATTCGCGGGGCCGGCTGCTCATCTGCGACATCGGCAATCACCGCATCCGGCAGGTCGATCTCGCGACCGGCACGATCGACGCCTTCGCCGGCACCGGCGAGAGGCACGCGACACCCGATGGCGCGCCGCTCAAGGGCACGCCGCTGAACGGACCGCGGACGATCACCTTCGACGGCGACGGCAATCTGTATCTCGCGCTGCGCGAAGGCAACGCGATCTACCGCATCGACCGAAAGGCAGCAACGCTTCATCACGTGGCGGGCACCGGCGAGCAGGGTTACTCGGGCGACGGCGGACCGGCGAAGCGCGCGACGCTCGGCGGACCGAAAGGCCTTGCCTTCGCGCGCGGACGGCTGTTCGTCGCCGACACGGAAAACCACGTCGTGCGCGCCATCGACGCAAAGAGCGGCGTCATCACGACGGTGCTCGGCACCGGTCAGCGCGGCGACGGACCGGAGCCGGATCCGCTGCGCTGCAGGCTGTCGCGCCCGCATGGCCTCTTCGCGGACGGCAACATTCTTTATGTCGGTGACAGCGAGGCCCACCGCATTCGCGTGCTTCGATAAGACTCCAGCGACACCACGCCCGCTCCGAAAATCGGAGTGTCTCAGTCGGGACACAACCGAGATCGCGCTTGTCGGCGCCATGTGCTTCCGATAGAGTCGCGGTCCGAACCCCCAGTCGCAAGGAACGCCACCATGAAGCGTCATTGGATCTCTTTCGCGGGGTCGCTCGCACTCGCCTGTGTGTGCGCCTCCGTCACGACGTCCGCCCAATCGCCCGCTGACATCGAAGCCTTGCGCGCCGAAATGGCCGCGCTGCGCGCCGCGCAGGAATCGATGGCGAAGGACCTCGAGGCGGTCAAGCAACTGCTGCAGCAGGCGATGGGCCCGCGTCCCGCGCCAGCGGGCGCGGCCGCTGCGCCCGGCATGCCGTCGGCCGGCGTCTCGGCGCTGAGAGTCGCGGGACGGCCGATGAAGGGATCGCCGCGCGCCCGCCTCACGTTCATCGAGTACTCCGATTACGAATGCCCGTTCTGCGCGCAGTACTTCGCGCAGGTCTATCCGCAGATCAATCGCGACTACGTGCAGACGAACAAAATTCGCTACGTCTTCAAGAACTATCCGATCGAGCAGATCCACTCGCGCGCGTTCCGCGCGCACGTCGCGGCCGCCTGCGCCGGCGATCAGAGCCGCTTCTGGGAGATGCACGACAAGCTGTTCGCCGATCAGAAAGGGCTGAGCAACGACCGCTACGTCGAGCACGCGCGCGAGCTCGGCCTCGACGCCGCGAAGTTCCGCACGTGCCTGGACAGCGCGGCGCACGAACCGATGATTCGCGAAGACATCGACGAAGCGGTCCGCGGCGGCGTCCGCGGCACGCCCGTGTTCGTGCTCGCCATCGCCGATCCCAAGGCGGACACCGTCACGCCCTCGCGCGTCATCGTCGGCGCGCAGCCGTACGAGGCGTTCAAGGAAGCCATCGACAGCCTGCTCGCGCAGGCGAATGCTCAACCGCCGGTTCGCTAGGAGGACACGGTCATGCTGAAGAAGATCCTGCTGTCCTTCGGGTTCATTGTCGCCCTGCACGTCCTCGCGCCGTCGAGCGCGGCCGCCTCGTGCGGCGGCCCCGGCGAAGTGCCCTGCTACCACTGGGACTGGTGCGCCTACACGACGCCGTCGATCTTCGGTGATGTGTGCTGGGGCGGCCTCGTGCCGGACACCGTGTGCGGCGGCTGCGACTGCGATCGCCTGAATACCTGGGGACTCGTGTGCGTGCCGTGCGGCAGCGCGGGCGCGCCGACGTGCCAGTTCGGTCCGGTCTGCGACACGGACCAACGATACACACCCTTCGGCTTATGTTACCCATGCGGCCAGTCAGGGCAGGCCGCATGCGTCAGCGGCCCCGCGTGTGACGTCGGCAATCGCGAGATCTTCGGCTTCTGCTCGTACTCCGGCTTCTCGAACGAGCCGACGACCAACGTCGCGACGATGCCGACGCTCACGCAGCCGGCGACGGGTCCGGTCCGCGGCATCGCGGATCTGCACACGCATCAGTTCTCGAATCTCGGTTTCGGCGGCGTCGTCTTCTGGGGCGCGCCGTATGACGCGCGCGGCATCAACTCCGCGCTCGCGTGGTGCGACTACACCTGGGACTTCAGCACCAAGTGGGCGTTCGACGGCGTGGACGGACCGATCGCGCCGACGCTGGGCTACGAAGTCCACGGACCCAAGGCGCTGCAGGCCTTGAGCAATCCGGTCAGCAATGGAATACCCGAAGGCCAGACCGACGTCGGCGGCACGGGACCGTTCGACGGCTGGCCGACGTGGGACACCTACACGCACCAGCAGATGTATTACAAGTGGGTCGAGCGCGCGTTCCAGGGCGGCATTCGACTCATGGTGCTCCATATGGTGTCGAACGAGGCGCTGTGCTCGAGCGGCAAGATCCGCTCCGATTTCACGTGCAACGACATGGACGCCGTCGATCGCGAGATCCAGGCGACGAAGGATCTCGAGGCCGCGATCGATCGCATGGACGACGGCCTGCGCAACGGCAGCGGCTGGTACAAGATCGTGTACTCGCCGAGCCAGGCGCGCGACGCGATCCGCAGCGGCAAGATGGCGGTCGTGCTCGGCATCGAGGTCGACTCGCTATTCAGCTGCAAGCCGGACTCGGACTGCTCGCGCGACTACCTGCACCAGCAGGTGCAGAAGTACTACAACCTCGGCATCCGCCACGTCTTCCCGATCCATCAGTTCGACAACGCCTTCGGCGGCGCGGCCATCTTCCGCGACGAGCTGAACGCCGGCAACGCCGTCGTCACGGGCAGCCACTTCCAGGTGCGCGATTGCTCGGCCCAGGGCTACAACTACAACGTCAACGCGTCGGGCCTCGTCGATTTCCTCACGTGGATGCTTCACGGACGGCCGTTCCCCGATCAGAGTTACTACGATCAGTTCGCCGCGGACTGCAACGCGCGCGGCCTCACCGACACCGGCCGCGATCTGATCAACGAGCTGATGGATCAGAAGATCATCATCGACACCGATCACATGTCGCGGCTGATGGTGGACGACGTGCTGCAGATGGCGCGGACGACGACGACCGACCGGCCCAACAAGTATCCGCTGGTCTCGAGCCACACGTCGTACATGAGCCAGAACACCGGCAAGAGCGAATTCTCCGTGACCGACGCCGAGCTCGACATCTTCAAGGAAATCGGCGGCATGGTCACCGCGACCAATCCGAAGGGCGACTGCAGCACGTCGGCGCAGTTCCGGAACAACTACACGTTCGCCGTCGGCAAGATGAAGAAGTCGGACGACGATGCGTTTCCAGGCGTCGGGTTCTCGACGGACATGAACGGCTTCGGCGGCTCCACGTCGCCTCGCTTCGGCCAGGCCGCGTGCCCCGGCACGCCGGGCACGCAGCTGACGTATCCGTTCAACGGCGTCATGGGCGGCACATTCAATCGCCAGGTGACCGGTGATCGCACGTTCGACTTCAACAACGACGGTCTCGCACAGTACGGCCTGCTCCCGGACTTCTTCGCCGACGTGAAGCGCACGGGCACGACCGACGCGGAGCTCGATCCGCTGCTGAACTCCGCCGAAACCTACATCCGCCTCTGGGAATCGGTCGACAACAGCGACAAGCTGCCGCCGCCGGGCATCACGGCCAACGTGACGGGCACGAAGGGCTCGAACGGCTGGTACACGTCGGACGTTACCGTCACGTGGGACGTCGAGACGGCGCCCGACGTCACCGCCGTCGCCTCGCACTGCGATGCGACGACGATCACGACCGACACGAAGGGCACGACGCTGACGTGCACGGCGTCGAACCAGGGCACCGGCGAAAGCTCGTCGGCGTCGGTGACGATCAAGCGCGACGCGACGCCGCCCGCGTGGACCGCGACGCGCACGACGCCCGCGAACGCGAACGGCTGGACGAACGGCAACGTCACCGTGGTGTTCACCGCGCAGGACGGCATCTCCGGCATCGGCGGAGGCGCGAGCTTCACCGCGCAGTTCACCAAAGAGGGCGCGAACCAGTCGGCCGACTACACGTTCTTCGATCAGGCCGGCAACCGCGCGGTCGCGCACTTCGGCGGCGTCAACATCGACAAGACGCGGCCGCGCATCCTCTTCCGGTTCGCCAATCTGCCCGAGAACGCGACGCCCGCACAGATCCAGGCGGAACAGGCGAAGTGGCACAACGGTCCCGTGACACTCATCGTGGACGCGCGCGACGATCTGTCCGGCATCGCGTCGGTCTCTCCGGCGCAACTGGTGTTCGCCACCGAGGGCACCAACCTCATCGGCCTCGCGACGGCGACCGACCTCGCCGGCAACTCCGTGACCGACGATTCCGATCCCGTGAAGATCGATCTCACGCCGCCGGCGATGCAGCTCGTCAGCCGGTCTCCCGCCGCGAATGCCTTCGGCTGGAACAACGGCCCGGTCACGGTGACCTGGTCGTGCAGCGACAGTCTGTCGGGCGTCCAGGCCGCGACGGTGAGCCGCGTCATGGCGTCGGAAGGCGACGCGCAATCCGCGCAGCAGCAGTGCCTCGACGTCGCCGGCAACGCGACGTCGGCCACGCAGGGCGGCATCCGAATCGATGTGACGCCGCCGACGTTGACGTTCAACGCGCAACAGCCGCCGGCGAACGCGAACGGCTGGAACCGCACCGACGTGGCGGTGCCGTTCGCCCCGGACGACGCGCTCTCCGGCGTCGCGACCACCTCGCTGCCGTCGCCGTTGACGTTCACGGCGGAGGGCGCGGCCGTCAACGGCTCGGTCACCGTCACCGATAAAGCCGGCAACAGCGCGCAGTTCACGTCGCCGTCGTTGAAGATCGACAAGACGCCGCCCGCGATCTCGTTCGTCAGCCGACTGCCGGCCGCGAACGCGCACGGGTGGAATAACACCGACATCACGGTGAACTGGCACTGCGACGACGGGCTCTCGGGCGTCGTCGTGAACAATCCGAGCGCGACGCTGTTCATGGAAGGCGCGAATCAACGTCTGACCGGCCGCTGCACCGATCTCGCCGACAACATGACGGCCGATACGCGCGGCGGGCTCAGTCTCGACAAGACCGCGCCGGTCGTCACGTCGTCCGCAGCGCCGGCGCCGAACGGCGCGGGCTGGAACAACAGCGACGTCACGGTCTCGTTCGCGGCGAGCGACGCGCTCTCGGGAATCGACGGATCGCCATCAGCGCAGATGATCTTCTCGAGCGATGGCGCCAACCTGTCGACGGCGCAGACGTTCACGGATCTCGCGGGCAATCGCACGACGCGCACGCAGGGCGGCATCAATCTGGACAAGACGCCGCCGGTCGTCGAGTGCGTCGCGGGTCCGTCGATGCTCTGGCCACCCAACAATCAAATGGTGCCGGTGGCCGTGGCGCTCACGTTTACAGACGCGTTGTCGGGGACGCAGTCGTTCGCGATGACGGAGGCGTCGAGCAACGAGGCCGGAACCGGCGACATCAGCGGCTTCCGTCTCGCGCAGCCGCTGCTCGCCGGCGCACTGCGCGCGCAGCGCAACGGATCCGGCGGCGGCCGCATCTACACGCTCGGCTACCGGGGCGTCGATCTCGCCGGCAACGCGGCGAGCTGTTCGACGCCGGTGACCGTGCCGCACGACATGTCGGATTCGAAGAAGCAGTAAGCTGGGCCGGTGAGAATCGTCACGCTTATCCTGGCGGGCCTGCTGCTCGTCGCGCCGGCCGTCGGCGCGGACGAGATCAAGGTTGTGACGTCGGGCGCGTTCACCGCCGCGTACCTCGAAATCACCCCGGCGTTCGAGCGCGCGACGCACCACACGATCACGACCGTCTACGGCGCGTCGATGGGCAGCACGCCGACGTCGATCCCCAATCGCCTCGAGCGCGGCGAGCCGCTGGACGTCGTGATCCTCGCCGACACGGCGCTCGACGCGCTGATCCGCGCGGGCAAGGTCATGCCCGGCAGCCGCGTGGACCTCGTGCGATCGCGGATCGGCATGGCCGTCCGCAAGGGCGCGCCGAAGCCCGACATCCGCACGGTCGCGGCGCTCACGCGCACGCTGCTGCAGGCGAAGTCGGTGGCCTTCTCCGACAGCGCGAGCGGCGTCTACATTTCATCCGAACTGCTCCAGCGCCTCGGCATCGCCGATCGCATCCTGCCGAGGAGCACGCGAGTCCAGAGCGAGCCCGTCGGCGCCGTCGTCGCGCGCGGCGACGCGGAGATCGGCTTCCAGCAGATCAGCGAGCTGCTGCCGGAGAAAGGCATCGACGTCGTCGGTCCGCTGCCGGCGGAGGTGCAGAAGATCACGGTGTTCTCGGCCGGGATCGTCGCCGGCGCGAAGGCGCCCGAGGCCGCGCGCGCGTTGATTGCGTATCTCGCGTCGCCGGCCGCGGCCGCAGCCATCACGAAAGCCGGCCTCGAGCCCGCGAACGCCCAGTTGACGAAGTGACGGCCGGGCGCGCGCGACTGACGCTGACCGACGCCGAACAAAAAGACGCGGCGGCCATCGCGGCGCTGCTGGCGGACACCGCGCGGCACCTGACCGCCACCTTCGGACAAGGCCACTGGTCGAACATCCCGACCGAACGCATCGTGTTGCGGTCGATGCGCGAGTCGCGCGTGTTCGTGGCGCGCGACGCGGCGGGCCGCATCATCGCCACGCTGCGGCTGACGGCGAAGAAGCCGTTCGCCATCGACCGCGCGTACTTCACGCAGGTGAAGCGGCCGCTCTACCTGCTGGACATGGCGGTCGACGTCTCGAGGCAGCGGACAGGCATCGGACGCCAGTGCATGGACGAAGCCGCGCGCATCGCGCGCGAGTGGCCGGCCGACGCGATCCGTCTCGACGCGTACGACGCGCCGGCCGGCGCCGGCGAGTTCTACGCCAAGTGCGGGTACCAGCCGCGAGGCAGCTACACGTACCGCGTCGTGCCGCTGCTCTACTACGAGCTCCTGTTGTAGGCTGAACGCCGCCGACGCCATGGTGCCGATGCTCCTCACGCTGCTGCTGACCGTCGCTCAACCGCCGCCGCAGATCGACGCCACGCTCCTCGACAACCAGTTCCTCCGTGTCCACCTCGTCACGCTGAACGACGTCAACCACTTCCGCTCGTCGTCTGACGCCGCGCAGGTGCTCTACTGCCTCGCGCGTCGCGCCGGATATATATGAGGTGCGCTGGAAAACGAAACCGTGCGCGTGATGAGCGTGGACATCAAGCCGGGCCAGCGCACGAACATGCACTGGCACGCCGGCTACGATTTCCGCTACCCGCTGACGACGGCCAGGACGCGGTGGACGACGCCGGACGGCCTCGCCATCGGCGTGGACCTGACGGCGCGCGTGCCCCACTGGACGGCCGAGGAAACCGAGCACATTCTCGAGAACGTCGGGACAACAGAGCGCGTGTCGATCCTGATCGAACTCAAGTAAACGGCGCTAGACTATGCGGACCGTTTTTGGCTTGAAGGAGAGCGTATGAGAATGCTGCGCGCGGCGTTTTTCGCGGTGACGATCGCGACCCTCGTCGCCGTCCAGATTCCGGCGGCCGCGGCGCTTCCGGCCGTTCTGGCACCATCGACTTCGTGCGAGAGCCTTTCGTCGCTCGCGCTGCCGCACGCGACGATCAACTCGGCGGAGCCCGTCGCCGCCGGCGCTTTCGTCGCGCCGAACGCGGGACGCGGCGGTGCCGGCACGGGACGAGCGGGACGCGGCGGCGGCCCGCCCGTGAATCCGTACGCGAACGTGCCCGCGTTCTGCCGCGTGATGGCGACGCTGACGCCGAGCCCCGATTCCGACATCAAAGTGGAAGTCTGGCTGCCAGCTTCAGGATGGAGCGGCAAGTATCAGGCGGTCGGCGGCGGCGGCTGGGCCGGCACGATCTCGTATACCGCGATGGCCGCGGCCGTGACCGCGGGCTACGCGACCGCGAGCACCGACACCGGTCACACCGGCGGCACCGCGGACTTCGCGCTCGGCCATCCCGAGAAGCTCGTCGACTTCGGCTACCGCGCGATTCACGAGACGACGGTGTTCGCGAAGCCGGTCGTCGACGCGTTCTACGGCAGCGCGCCGAAGACTTCGTTCTTCAACGGCTGCTCCACCGGCGGCCGTCAGGCGATCACCGAAGCGCAGCGTTACCCGAACGACTTCGACGCGATCGTGGCCGGCGCGTCCGCGTGGGACGGCATGCGCATGCACGCGGTGCGCGTGGGGTTCACGAAGCTCGTGACGAGGAACGCCGACGGCGTGATTCCGCCCGGCAAGTTCCCGATGATCCACAGCGCCGTCCTCGACGCGTGCGACGCGCTCGACGGCGTGAGGGACGGCGTCATCGAGAATCCGCCGCAGTGCCACTTCGACTACGCGAAGCTCGCGTGCAAAGGCGCCGACGGCCCCGACTGCCTGACGCAGGGACAGGTCGAGTCGGCGAAGGCGTTGACGTCGCCGATGAAGGACACCAGGACCGGCACAGTGATCGACGAGCGTCATCTCTGGCCGGGCTCGGAGCTCGGGTGGGCGACACTCGGCGGCGCGTCGCCACTGGGACTGTCGGTGTCGGGGCTCGCGAACATCCTCTACAAGGATCCCAATTGGGACTGGCGCACGTTCGAGATTGCCAGGGGCTACGAGGAGGCCGCGAAAGCGGACGGCGGCGCGCTGTTCTCCGGCGATCCGAACCTCAAGCCGTTCTTCGATCACGGCGGCAAGCTGCTGATGTATCACGGCTGGACCGATCAGCAGGTCACGCCGCAGATGAGCACGATCTACTACGACAAGGTGCTGAAGACGGTCGGCAAGGACGCTGCCGCGAAAGGCATCGCGCTCTTCATGGTGCCGGGGATGAACCACTGCCAGGGCGGCGCCGGCACGGACACGTTCGACAAGATGGGCGCGATCGAGCAGTGGGTCGCGTCCGGCAGCGCGCCGAAGCAGATCGTCGCGTCGCATCTCACCGCGGGCAAAGTCGATCGCACGCGGCCGCTCTGCCCGTTCCCGCAGGTCGCGAAGTACAAGGGCGCGGGAAGCACGGACGAGGCGGCGAATTTCGCCTGCGCGATGCCGTAAATCAGTCTGGCGATCGCCAGCTGTAGCCGAAGTGGTACGCGGTACCGACGAGCGGCTGCAGCTGGCGCGTCGCCGATCGACCGACGGTCCAGTCCCACTTCTCTTCAGCCTCTCGATAATCCAGGTCCGCCGGCGGCTCGTGTCTGAACGAGTAGATGCGCCCGATCGGACGGCCGCCGTCGCGAATCGTGCACACGACGCGCGCGCCTTCGCCAATCAGACGATCGACCGCCGGTCGCACGAGTCCGTCGCGATCGCGGTCGTCCACGAACTCGACGTAGTAATCAAATCGATCGACGCCGTACGCGCGGTACAGCGCCTCGGGCGGCGTCGGCGCGCCGAACACGTCCTTGCCGAAGTCCAGCAGATGATTCGGATCCGGCGGCTTCAGCGATCCGCTGTAGCTCAGGCCGTAGTAGAACTCGCCAAAATGCCCGAGCGCCGTCAGCGTCGTCAGATGAAACACGAACGGCAGGCGCTGCCGCGCGTCTGACGCCGACCGCACGTAGTACGCCGCCGCCTTCGTCGTCCGGCACACGCTCAGATTCAGGTCGGATCCCATTTCGTGCGACAAGTGTTCCGGCAGGAGCCCGCGCGGCGCACTGGCGCTGAAGGCGACGAACGTCGCTTGCCGCGCCATCAAGGCGGCGAGCGCAAGCAACAGCGCGAGCGCGAATCCACCGCGCGCGATTCGCGGCAGACGATCGATCGGCGCGACGCGGCCTTCGGCGATCGCGGTGATCGCCCACGCGACGATGAGAAAGGACGGCACGGCGAGCGGCGACGCGTTGAGCCAGGTCGCTTCCGGCACGTGGCCGACCGCAATCAGTCCCGTCACGTAGCGCAGTACGCCGTACGACGCGAGCAGCCACCACGCAACGAGAAAGCCCAGGCCGGCCGCGCCGCCGCGCAGGCCTTCGACCGCGGCGAGCGCGAACGCGAGCGTCACGCCGATCCACGCGCCGCGAAACGGAAAATACCAGTCGACCGCGCGCGCCCAGGCGCTCCACGCGTCGCCCGCCGGGATCAGCGTGCCACGCACACCGCGGAGCAGGACGTAGCCGATCATCGTGAGGTCGGTGCCGCGCCGTCTGGCGGCGAGACCGATGATCGCGTCGAAGGCGACGCCCAGCGCGAAGATCGCGAACCCGGAGACGAAGACGCGGTCGCGCGCCAGCCGCCGCACGCGATCGACGATCCCGCCGCCGTCCGCCAGCACGAGGCCGAGGACGGCGACGATCGGCAGCATGACGAAGCCGTCGGTCAGCGAGATGAATCCCGCAAGCGCCCAGAAGCCCGCGATCCACGCCGCGCGGCGCGTTCGCATCGCGTGTGTCTGCGCGATGAACAGCAGCAGGAGGAGCAGCGGCGTCCACGTCAGCCGTCCCCATCCGCTCTTCGACACGAAGACGAAGTACGGCGACACGAGCACCAGAATCGCGAACGTCCAGCCCGCCGCCGCGCGTTCGAGCACGACCGCGGCGAACCACACGCCTGCCAGCGCCAGGCCGACGTTCGTCACGCCGCTGGCCATGAACAGCATGCGCTCCGAGATCGGCAGATGCAGACGCCCGAGGACGCCGCTCGCGAAGTAGTAAAAAGATGTATCGCCCAGACCGTGCTGCGAGAAGAACATCGACTGCAGAAAGTTGTAGCGGACGCCGTCGCGGATATTCAGGAGCGGGAGCGCGTGCAGGCGGAGGCCCGGCATGATCTCGGACATCTCGTCCGGCGATCGGCAGAGCGCGTCCATCAGATCCGTGAAGCGAAAGTAGATGCCCAGCGCCGCCGCAAGCGCCGTGAGCGCGATGACCGCGCGCAGCCATCCGGACCGTTGAACTGAAGCTCCCACGCCGGGGAAGATTGTGCAAGAATCTGCGATCGAATGCGAGGCGCATCATGAAACGCACATTAGTGGGCGGCGTTCTCGGCGTCGGGATGAGTGTGGTTGCCGTGCTGGCCGCGGGCCAGCGCGCGCCTGTCGCGGGCACAGTCGGCATCAAGACGCTCTCCACGGCCGCGAGCCGCGTGACCGGCGGCGACGTGCTCGTGCAGGTCACCGCGCCGGCAGGCGTCTTCGCGAAAGTCACCGTCGGCGATCGTGATGTCAGCAGCGCGTTCAGAGCGGACGCGTCATCGACCGCGCGCGTCGGGTTGATCACGGGCCTCGCCAACGGCAAGAACCTCGTCGAGGTGCGCACGAAGGCGGGAGGTCCGCCAGACGCCTCGCTGACGATCACGAACTATCCGATCACCGGTCCCGTGTTCTCCGGACCGCCGATTCAGCCGTTCATCTGTCAGACCGACACGTTCAAGCTGCCCGACGGATCGACGCTCGGCCCGGCGCTCGACGCCAACTGCTCGGCGAAGACCGTCGTGCAGTACGTCTATCGCACGACCGGGACGCCGGCGGCGTTCAAGCCGCTGACGACCCTCGCGGCGTCATCGACGGAGTCGCTGCCGGCGGATCTCGCGAAGACCACGACGACCGCCGGCGCGACGGTGAACTTCATCGTCCGCGTCGAGACCGGCACGATGAACCGCGCGATCTATCAGAACGCGATCCTGCACGATCCGACCGCCGACGCGCCCGTGTCGCCGTTCTCGCCGCCGAAAGGCTGGAACAAACATCTCGTCGCGCTCCACGGCGTCGGCTGTCCCGCCGGCTGGTACATCCAGGGCGGCGCGATGGGCACGACGCTGCTCGACGCCGCGCGCCTCGGCGAAGGCGACGCGATCTTCATCAGCACGCTGAATCATCCGACCAACAGCTGCAACGCGATCGTCGCCGGCGAGACGGCGATGATGGGCAAGGAGCATTTCATCGAGACGTTCGGGATGCCGGCGTACACGATCAGCACCGGATCGTCCGGCGGCGCATACACGAGCCTGCAGCTCGCGGATGCGTTCCCGGGGCTGTTCGACGGCATCAGCATCGGCGCGACGTTTCCGGACGCGCTGTCGATCGCGCTCGCCGGCCTCGACGGGCACCTGCTGACGCATTACTTCGCGGTGACCAACCCGGGCGGATTCACGGACGCGCAGAAGCTGGCGATCGCCGGCTACTCGACGATCAAGGCGTTCGTCGACGCGGCGAATCAGTCGCAGCGAACCGATCCCGTGCCGAACCGCGCGGACATCGAGGGCTATCAGTCGGCGCGCTGGAATGCGGCCGTGCCGGAGAACGTGCGCTACGACCCGGTGAAGAACCCGCGCGGCGCGCGGCCGACGGTCTTCGACGTGGCGCGCAACGCCTACGGCACGAATCCGGCCACGGGCTTCGCGCTGCGGCCGTATGACAACGTCGGCGTTCAGTACGGATTGCACGCGCTCAACAGCGGCGCGATCACGCCGGCGCAGTTTCTCGATCTGAACGATCGGATCGGCGGCGTCGATCAGGATTCGAACTACATCGCGTCGCGCACCATCGGCGACGCGGGCGCGATCGCGCGGACGTATCAGAGCGGGCTGCTCCTGAGCGGTAAGGGCGGCCTCGCGTCGATTCCGATCGTCGACAACGCGACCTCGAACGAAGCCGGCGGCTACCATTACGGCTGGTTCCACTACGCGCTGCGCGAGCGGCTGCGTCAGGCGAACGGCAACTCGGACAATCTGGTGATGTGGCGCAGCCACGTGCCCGCAGACGCGAAGACGCTTTTCGATTCGTGGATGGCCGCGTACACGGCCGACGCCTCGAGCGATCCACAGCGGACGAAAGTCATGCGCGCGAGGCCGGCGAACGCCGTCGAGGGCTGCTACGACAAATCCACACCGCCCGTGTTCATTCCCGAACACCTCGTCTTCACCAGCCAGCCGACGACGAAGTGCTCGGCGCTCTATCCGGTGTACTCGAACACGCGGACAGAAGCCGGCGGATCCGTGGCGGGCAACGTGCTGAAGTGCCAGTTGAAGCCGATCGATCCAAAAGACTATAAAGTAATGTTCTCGGCCGACGAGCGCGCCCGCCTGAACAAGATCTTCCCTGGTGGCGTCTGCGACTGGTCGAAACCGGGCGTGAATCAATCGCCCGTGGTGACGTGGCCGTCGTTCGGTCCGTCGCCGGAACACTTGCTGATGGACGCGGGCAAGTCCACGTCGACTTCGCAGAGGTGACCGCTCTTGAAGAGATTGTCGAAATTGACCGCGCTCGCGCTGCTGCTCGGCGCCGGCTGCATCGCCATCGTCGCGGCCGAACAGCGCATCACCACCAATCCGCGGCCTGAAGAGGATCTGAAGCGCCTGTTTCCGGGCGCGGCGGCCTTCTCGCCGCTCGGCGGCGATCCGCTGCACTTCACGGCGTACGCGGCGGACCCGAAGGCGAGTCCATCCGCGCCGAAGCTCGGCATCGCGTTCTGGACGACGGACCTCGTGCCGTACGAGCATGGCTATCACGGTCCGATTCACATCCTCGTCGGCATGGATCCCAAGGCGACCATCGTCGGCGTCGTCGTCGATTACGATTCGGAGCCGTACGGCTACTTCTCCGTCGAGCCGCCGAAGTTCGCCGCGCAGTTCAAGGGCAAGACGATCAACGATCCGTTCCGGGTCGGCGTCGACGTGGACGCCGTGTCGCGCGCGTCGCTCAGCATCAACAGCGCGACCCGCGCGATCCGCGACAGCTCGCGCATGGTCGCCAAGACCCTGCTGCCCGAGCTGTCGACGAAGTAGCGGTCACGGCGTGGAAACGGCCGCGGCGGAAAGCTGGCGCGAGATTCTCGGTCCGCAGGCGACCGAACTCGGTCTGCTCGCCGCGTTTCTCGTCCTCGCGCTCGTCAGTTTTTTCCGCAAGAGCGTCCGGCTGAAATACGCGACGATGATCGCGTCGGTGGCCTATCTCGGCTTCGTCAAGAGCCGGCTCGTCTCGGTCGTCGACATCTTCGGCCTGCTCTCCTGGGACCTGCCGATCTTCAAGTACAACATCGCGTGGTACGTCTTGTCGGTCTTCACGATCGCGTCCACCGTATTGTGGGGACGTCTGTACTGCGGGCGCATCTGCGCGTTCGGATCGCTGACGCAGATTATGGACGCGATCGTCCCCGAGAAGATCCGCTTCGAGGTGCCGGTCGCGCTCGAGCGGCGCGCGGCGTGGATCAAGTACGGATTGCTCGGCGCCGTCGTCGTGTACTTTCTCGCGACGCGCGATCTGCTGATCTACCGCTTCGTCGAGCCGTTCTGGATGTTCAGCCTGTTCGGCACGCCGGTGATGTGGGTCGGCCTCGGCGTCCTGCTGCTGGCGACGGTGTTCGTCCGGAATCTCTACTGCCGCTTCCTGTGTCCCGTCGGCGCGCTGCTCGGCGTGATCTCAAACCTCACGGTCTTCAAGATCACGCGCTGGTCCGAGTGCAACACGTGCAAGATCTGCGAGAAGACGTGCGAGTGGGGCGCGATTCGCGGACCGGTGATCGTCAAGACCGAGTGCGTCCGCTGCGACGACTGCGAGCGGCTCTACCTCGATCGGCAGAAGTGCCCGCACTGGATCATCCTCAGACGAAAATCCGAAAAGATGTTCGTGTCGGCCCCTACGGGACCTGGTGCGTGAGGCTGTCGACGATCGCCGGAATGTTCCGCACGAACTCGTGGACGTCGGGAATGTACTGATACGCGAGCCAGCAGAACAGGATCGTGAAGCCCAGGCCCATCAGACTGTCCCACGCGCCGATGGGGCCATAGTGAGGGCCGCCCAGCGTGTAGTACGACGCGCGCCGCAGGGCGTGCAACGGCCACGCGATCATGCTGTAGACCATGACCAGCGCGAGGATCCCGACCCACCACGGCACTTCGTCCGGCATCATCACGCCAAACACCGTGCCCGTCGTCAGAATTGAAAACAGCGCAGCCAGCCAGGCGCAGAACAATGCGGCGTTGACGATCGCGAGGATCGGCAGCGCGATGCCGGCAGCCACTTGCGCGCCGTAGCCTGGCTGGTACGGCGGCGCCGCGGGCGGCACGGCGCCCGAAGCGTTCCACGATCCAGCGCCCGGCCACGCCCACGCTCTGCGCCGCCACATCCAGCGCTGTTGCCGCATGTGCCGCCGGAAATCGCGTCGCTGCTGCCTCCACTGCCTGCGCCACTCCCAGTTGTTCTGGAACGCGCCTTCCTTGAATTGCTGCGCGCCCTTCTTGAACTGCTCGGTGTACTGCTTCGCCTGATCGACCAGCTCCTGCGCGTTGAACGGCTTCCCGTGCGCCGCCGCCTGTTCCTCTGATGTGTTCGCCGGCGGAATGATGAACATCAGCCCGAAGTACACGAGCGCGAAGCCGCCGCCGGTCGCGATGGTCAGGCCGACGAAGATGAGGCGGATGATCGTCACGTCGATGTGCGTGTACGCCGACAGGCCTTTGCAGACGCCGCTGAGCATCGCGCCGTCGTGAAGCAGGTACAGGCGTTTCGGCGCGTCGCTTTCCGCTCTTGCCTGCTCGGACGACCGTGCGTCCTGCGCCGCCTGTCCAGGCGCGTTCGCCGTGTCGCCGGCTGATCCCTCGACCGGTCCCATCTCGTTCACAATCTGCTCGATCTCCGCCGTCGCCATCACTGTCTTGTGCGGACCGAGGAAGCGCTGGCACTTGTCGGCGATCGCCTGCTCGAGGTCCGCGACGATCTCCGCCTTGTCCGGGTTGTCCGTCAACTGGAGCTCGGCGCGATCGAGATACGCGCGCAGCGCTGCGTACGCGGTTTCCTCCAGCTGATAGGCGTTGCCGTTCAGGTTGACGGTGATGACTTTTTGCATGGCTATCGTCCCAGCCTGCTGATCGTCGCGTTGATCTGTTTCCAGTAGTCGCTCAGGTCGGCGAGCTGCGATGTGCCCTTCGCCGTCAGCTCGTAGTACTTGCGCGGCGGGCCCGCGTCCGATTCCTGCCACTCGTAGTCGACGAGGCCTTCGCGCCGCATCTTGCTCAGCAGCGGATACAGCGTGCCTTCCTGCGTCGTGAATTCCGTTTCGCGCAGACGCTCGAGCATGTCGGCGACGTAGACCTTGTCGCTGGAGATGATCTTCAGGATCAGGAACTCCAACAGGCCTTTGCGGATCGCGGTGAATTTCTCGTCGACGCTCATGACGGGACGGCCACTACCTTGTCTCAACAAGGTAGCAGGACGAGGGAAGGATGTCAAAGGTCCGATGTCAGGTGGCTGGTGGTGGACCACCGGTAGCCTTGGCGAAGGCGGTCAGGGCTGCTGATCCGTCGGCGGCCGGACGAGCACAAAGCGATCTTTCAGCGCCGTCGAGACCAGGACGTCGTTGTTCGCGCCCACAATGACGCCGGCGACGCCGGGCAGGCGCTCGATGAGCGCCATGCCCGCCTCGGGACCGAGGATGAAAACGCCCTTGGCGAGCGCGTCGGCGATGACGGCGCGATCGGTGACGAGCGTCACGCTTCGGCACAGCCGCGCGGGCTGGCCGGCGCCGAGGTCGAGGATGTGGTGATAGCGGACGCCGTCCTTGATGAAGAAGCGTTCGTAGTCGCCTGAGGTGCTGAACGTCGCGTCGGTCAGCTCGACCGTCGCGAACGGTTTGTGCTCGCCGCGCGGATCGGCGATCCCCAGCTTCCACGGCCGATCGCCGCGGCGGCCGCCGACGTACATGTCGCCGCCGGCCTGGATCATGAAATCGCGCAGCCCGCGATCGCGAAAGATCTTCGCCGCGCGGTCGACGGCGTAGCCCTTCCCGATACCGCCGAGGTGAATGCGCATGCCCTTGCGCTTCAGAAAGACGGTGCCCGCGGTCTCGTCGATCTGAATCTGACGGTAGTCGATCAGGGGAAGGCGCGCGCGGATCGCGTCGGCCGTGGGGACGATGCCGTCCTGGTCCTGATCGAATTTCCAGACGTCGGCGAGCGGACCGAACGTGACGTCGAACCGGCCGCCGGTCCAGTCGCTGACCTGCTGCGCGATGCCAAGAATGTCGCGGACGTCGCGATCGACCGGAACTGCGTGCTCGCCGGCAGCGGCGTTGACGCGAATGACGTCGCTGTCGGCCTTCCACACGCTCATCAGCGCGTCGAGACGATCGAACTCGCGGAACACCGCGTCGAACGCGGACTGCGCGGCCGCCTCGTCCGCGGTCCACGCCGTCAGGTGCAGCTCGGATCCCATCGCCAGGCCGGCGCGTTCGACAACGCGTCCGGCGCTCGTGCCGCGCGGCGCCGGTGGCCCGCAGGCGCCTGCGAGCACGAGGGCGCTCAGCGGGATGACCATCATGCGGACGTATGTCATGCGTTCAGTGCTCGTGCGGCGGCCGCCGACCTCTCGTCGGCGCATCGGACGCTGAGTATCACTGTAGGGCAAAAGCATGCTCCAAGCGGTACGATGCATCACATTCCCGGACGTATTTGACAAGTCATTTTAGTTTTATCTAAAGTATAGGCATGGAGCACGCCGTCCTGGCCGCCGTCGCCTCCCCGCGCCGCCGCGAGATCCTGCGGCTGGTGTGGACCGGGGAAATGGCCGCGGGCGACATCGCCGCCGCCATGCCCGACGTCACCTTCGGCGCCGTGTCGCTCCAGCTGCGCGCGCTCGAGAACGCCGGGCTCGTCGTCTGCCGGCCCGATCAGAAGAATCGTTTCTACAAGGCGAAGCGCGAGGCGCTGGGCTCGCTCGGGAAATCGCTCGAGCGCATGTGGGACGACGCGCTCTGGCGGTTGAAGCTGGCGGCGCAACTCGAAGCGTCGCGGCGCGGGCCCGCGCCCCGCCGCAAGCATCACAAGCTCACGCACTCGCACAAGAAGAAAGGGATGCCGAGATGACTGGATCGTCCTCGCTGCCTGCACTGACCCACCACCTCGATCGCACGGTCGTGATCGAGGCGCCGCGCGACCTCGTCTTCCGCTTCTTCACGGACGCGAAGCGCTGGGCCACCTGGTGGGGCGCCGGCTCGACGATCGATCCGACACCGGGCGGCCGCGTGCTGATTCGGTATCCGGACGGCACCGAGGTCGTCGGCGAAGTGCTCGACATCGAGGCGCCTGAACGCCTCGCGTTCACGTACGGGTACGCGTCCGGCAAGATGATTCCGCCGGGCGGCTCGCGCGTGACGATTCGTCTCGAGGAGGACCCGCGCGGCACGCGCCTGCACCTCATGCACGAATTCGCCGACGCCTCCGTGCGTGATACGCACGCGCAGGGCTGGCGCTATCAGCTCTCGCTGTTCAGCAACGCCGTCTTGAACGAGCTGCACGCCAACGCCGCGATTGCAGTCGATGAGTGGTTCGCCATCTGGGCGGAGGAGAACGCTTCAAAGCGCCTGGAGCGGCTTGCCGCGGTTGCGTCGCCCGGCGTCCGCTTCCGCGACCGCTTCAGCCGCATCGACAACGTGAACGAGTTGAACGATCAGATCGGCGGCGCGCTGCGCTTCATGCCGGGCATGCGGATGGAGCGGCGCGGCGACGTTCGTCACTGTCAGGGCACGGTGCTCGCCGAATGGGTCGCGCTGACAAAGGACAACCAGGAGCGCGGCCGCGGCACAAATGTCTGTTCGTTCGGCCCAACCGGCAAGATTGAATCGGTGATTGGCTTCTGGACGTAGCCTGCCGATGTGGGGCGCGCCTTTCAGGCGAGCCTCTGCGCTCGGCTGAAAGCCTCGCGCTACACCGCCGGAAGGTCATCGATTCGGATCGACGAGCACGTTCAGCGACGTCGACGTCATGCGGCCGTTCGCGAGCAGCGTGACGACGAACGATCCCGGTGCAACGCGATCGCCGGGCGTGTCGGCCGCCGCCGGCAGCTTGCGGAGATCCCACGCGACGCGATGGATGCCCGCGTCCCGTGGACCGTCGAGCTCGCGCACGACCGCGCCGGTCGCGTCGGCGATCTGAATCTTCACCGGCCCGGACGCGACGGACTTCAGGTAGTACGAGAAGATCGCGTCCGGCGGATTCTTCGCGCGGAACAGATCGTCGGCGCCGCCGTGCCACGCCTGCTTGTCCTCGTCCCACAGGACCGCCGGCCGCGGACGGAACACGTGCTCGCTCTTCGCGAGTACTTCGTCCGAGAGCTGCTGCAGCGCGGTGATGTCGTCAAGGACGTAGAAGCTGCGGCCGTGCGTCGCGAGCACCAGATCCTGATCGCGCGGATGGACGAGAACATCGTCTGACACCGTCGCCGGCAGATTGCTCATGAACGGCGACCATGACTTGCCGGCGTCGAGCGAGATGTAGAAGCCGGACTCGGTGCCCACGAAAAGCAGATTGCGGTTGACGCGATCCTCGCGGACGACGTTCACGTGGCCGTGCGACGGCAGATTCGCGGTCAAGCTCGTCCACGTCTTTCCGAAGTCGGTCGTCTTGAAGACGTACGGTTTGTAGTCGCCGGACCGGTGGCCGTCGAAACCGGCGTACGCCGTGCCGGCGTCGTAATGCGACGGCTCGATCGCGCTGATGTAGCAGTTCGTCTCGAACTTCGCCGCGTTGTCCGCGACGTTGGTCCACGTCGCGCCCTCGTCCCGCGACACCTGCAGATTCCCATCGTCGGTCCCCACCCACACCACCTTCGACGAGACCGGCGATTCCGCGATCGTGACGATCGTTCCCCACTGCGCGACGCCGTCGTTCTTCGCCGTCATCGGCCGAGAGCCTGGCACCGACATGATCGACAGCGTGTCGCGATTCAGGTTCTTCGTCAGATCTTTCGATCCGATCCAGCTGTCGCCGCGGTCGTATGACTTGAAGAGTCGATGCGCGCCAAAGTAGAGAACGCGCGGATCGTGCGGCGACATCGCGAAGCCGGGATTCCAGTTGAAGCGCAGCGCTTCGTTCGGCGCCAGCGCGCTCGCGTTGACGATGTTGCCGGTCAAGGGCAGCGCGACCGCGCCACGACCACCTCCGGTTGTGCGTGGCGGCGTCGGGCGAATGTATTTCTGCTCGCCAGTCCGCAGATTGAAGCGATAGACGTGCTGGCCGCCGTTGCCGGAGACGGACGCGTAGACGATCGCCCAGTCCGACGGATCCGCCTGCACGTGATAGCCGTCGCCGGCCGCGAGCTCGAACCAGTGCTCGCGCGTGATGCCGCCGTTGTTGCGCACGCGACTCGGTCCGCCCCACGATCCGTTGTCCTGGGCTCCGCCGTAGACGTAGTACGGCTGCCGCATGTCCACCGCGACGGCGTAGAACTGCCCCATCGGCATCGCGTTCTGCAGCTGCCACGTGCGGCCGCCGTCGTACGAGAAGTCGACGCCGCCGTCGTGGCCGAGCAGGATGTGCTTCGGGTTGTTCGGATCGATCCACATCGCGTGATGATCCGGATGGCTCGGCGGCAGCTCGCCCGCAGGATCGCGATCGAACGGCGTGACGAGGTTCGTCGTCACGCGCGGCTCCTGCAGTCGCGCAAGAACCGTCTCGGGAATCGACTTGAACGTTTTGCCGCCGTCAGTGGACTTGTAGAGGTTCCGCTCCATCAGAAAGATCGTGTTCGGATCCTTCGGATCGACGCGGACCTGGCTGAAGTACATCGCGCGGCCGTTTTCGTTGCTCGTCAGCTTCCACGTCGCGCCCTTGTCGTCGGACCGCCAGATGCCCGCGACGTTCGGATCGAGTTGAGCCGCGCGCGCTGCCGCGCCGCCTCCACCGCCCGCCTGCGGCCCGGGCTCGATCATCGCGTAGACGACGTTGGGATTGCTGCGCGCGATTGCGAGACCGACGCGTCCCCACTGGCCGTACGGCGGAAGGCCGCCGCCCTCGACCTTCGTCCACGTCTTGCCGGCGTCGACCGTCTTCCAGAGCGCGCTGCCCGGCCCGCCGCCGTTGAAGCCCCACGCCGTGCGGCGGCGCTGATACGACGCGGCAATCAGAATCTGGTTGTTCGACGGATCCATGACGACGTCGATGAAGCCCGTGTCGTCATCGATGAACTTCGACTTCGTCCACGTCTTGCCGCCGTCGATCGTCTTGTAGAGGCCGCGCTCGGAATGCGCCTTGAACAGATCGCCGGCGGCGGCAACGTAGACGACGTCGGGGTTCCTCGAATCGACGACGATGCGGCCGATGATGCTGCTGTCGGGAAGGCCCATCAGCGTCCACGTCTTCCCGGCGTCGGTGGACTTGTAGACGCCGTGGCCGTACGACGTGCTCTGCCGCGAGTTCGCTTCGCCGGTGCCGACCCAGACGATGTTCGGATTCGACGGCGCGATGGCGATGCCGCCGATCGACTGATTCGCTTCGCGATCGAAAACCGGAATCCACGTCGTGCCGTTGTTGTCGGTCTTCCACACGCCGCTCGCCGCGGTGCCGACGTAGATGATCGCCGGATTGCTCTCGACCGCCTCCACATCGTCGACGCGGCCGCCCATGTTCACGGGGCCGATCGGCCGCCACGCGAATTCCTTCAGCAGCGCGGACACCGAGTCCTGCGCGCGAAGCGAAGGCAGCGCAACGAACGCCGCGGCGGACAGAAGGACGGCGTAAAGAAGACGGCTCGAGCGAATCATGGCGTTTCTCCGGCGCCAGTATAATTCGCGCGATGCTGCGCGCGTTGATCGCGTTGCTTGTCGTTCTTGCGCCTGTGGCGCGGCCCTCGTCGGCCGGACTTGCAGCGCGAGCCTTTCAGGCGAGCGTGAACCCGTCGGCGCGGTTCGATGCGCTCTACGCCGACATCCGCGACCAGCACATCGCGCGTGACGCGGCGCGGGAGAAAGTCCGCGAGCTCCTTCCGTTCATCAAACAGGATTTCTACGCGCGCGGCGGCAAGGACGCGCCGAAGGACGCGTGGCGTTTTCCGGTCGAGGGCTACGCGGCGAGTTCGATCGGCGGGACCAACGGCAGCGGCTACCTGCCGGACGGCTACGACTGGTTCGACGGCTACAAGGGCAAGGGCCACCCCGGCCACGACATCTTCATCCGCGACAGGAATCAGGACGAGCTGGACGATGTGACCGGCAAGCCCGTCAACGTCCTGAGCATCTCGAGCGGAATCGTCGTCGCCTACTCGCCGGACTGGAAGGCGGGCAGCATCCTCAGGGGCGGGCGCTACCTTTATATATATGACCCGTCACAGAACGGGATCTTCTACTACGCGCACCAGCGCAGCCTGCTGGTGAAGCCGGGCGACATCGTCTCGCCCGGCCAGGTGATTGCGACCGTCGGCCGATCGGGACGCAACGCCGCGGCGCCCCGATCGCCGACGCATCTGCACGTGATGTTCCTCGCGATAGACGCCGGCGACTACCCGCGGCCGCGCCAGATCTATCCGGATCTGGCGCGCATCGGCCGGAGACCCCGATAAGCAGGCCGCGTCCGACTTACTTGACGAGCGGCCCCAGCGTGTCGTGGTGCGTCGAGATGAGGCTGCGCATGTAGACGCCGACGGCGTCGGCGCTGGCAAAACCCGCCTTCTTCGCGGCGGCCTCGGAGACGTCCGCCGGAATCATTTGCAGCTCGCCGTACTGCCGCCAGTCGCGCCATGCGTCGAGCGTGACGACGTCCCACGCCGCGCCCTGCTCGCGCGTGAAGATGAGCGTGGCCGGCCGGCCGCGCGCGACGTTGAACGCGTTCTCCATCTGACGTTCCTTGACGAGCTCGTCGCGCTTGCCGGCCAGCGCCTGCAGCATTTCCAGATGCGCCAGCGTGGCGTCCTTGAGGTAGCCGCGCACGTCGGCGAGCGGCGGGCCCGTCATGTAGACGTCCTCGCGCCACGACACGAGATCGGAGAGCTGCTTCGCGAAGGCCGCGCTCGACACGCCCGACGCGTTCGCCGCCGCCTCGCGCTTCGCGACGCGCTCGCGGCTGTAGTACTCGGTGAAGCTGCCGCTCGGATAGACGGCGAGGAGATCCCAGCGATCGCCCTGCGAGTGACGGATGAGAATCGGCGGCTCATCGCCGCCGGCGACGATGACGGGCGCGCGCTGCCGATACAGCGCGAGCACGTCCGGCAGCCGGCCGGGCGCAGCCTGAACCATGGCGAAGCGATACACCTCCTCGCGACCCGGCGTCGTCTGGGCCGACAGGAGCGCGGCAGCACACACGGCGAACGCGGCGGCAACGAGGGGGCGGTGCGACATGAACCAGACTGTACTGCAGCCGCGTCAGTGCTTCACGAACTTCTGGACGCGCCGTCCGTTGCCGACCTCGGCCGTGTAGACGTCGCCCTTCGAATCGACGGCGACGTTGTGGAGGAAGATGAACTCGCCGGCGTAGCGGCCGATGCGCCCGAAGCTGCCGACTTCATTCAGCGTCCGCCGATCGTAGATGTGGACCTTGCCGTTGCCCGCGTCGGCGAGGAACAGGTACTCCTGCCGCGAGTCCGGCGAGAACGCGACGGAGAACGACGTGCCGAGCAGCTTCGTCTTCCGCTCGACGAAGATCTCGCGCTGGAACGTGCCGTCGATCGTGAACACCTGCATCCGGTTGTTCGTGCGATCCGCGACGTACACGAGCCCATCATCCGACACGCGAACGCCATGGACGAGGTTGAACTGCTGCGGGCCCGGGCCTTCGTCAGCCAGTGTGTTCGGCGCGTTGTCGTCCGGCACGTTGCCGTACGCGCCCCACATGCGCTTGAACGTCCCCGTGTCGGCGTCGAGGACGATGACGCGGCGGTTGACGTAGCCGTCGGCGACGAAGACTTCGTTCGTCTTCGGGTAGACGTAGACGTCCGCGGCGTTGTTGAAGTTGTTCGTGTCGAGGCTGCCCTTGCTCTGGCCGCGATGGCCGATCTGCATCAGGAACTTGCCGGCGGCCGTGAATTTCAGAATCTGATTCTCGGTCCGCTCGCGCAGCCGCGGCCCGCCGGCTGATGAAATCCACACGTTGCCTTTGTAATCGATGTGGATCGTGTGTTCGTCCTTCGGCCACTCATAGCCCGGACCTTCGCCGCCCCAACCTTGTATGTAGTCGCCGGCGGCGTCGAACTCCATCACTGGCGGCGCGGCGGTGCAGCACACCGCGTCGGGATTCTTCGCCTTCTCGTCGTCGTTCAGCGACCACGGCCGCTGGATGATCCACACGTGATCGCGCGCGTCGACGGCGAGACCGGACACCTGACCGAGGATCCACTGCTTCGGCATCTTCGGCCACATCGGATCGACCTGGAAGGACGGCGCCGCTTTCGGCTGCGCCCGCGCCACGCGCTCCAGCGCGCCCTGGGTCGCCCACAACCCCGCCACCACCGCCACGCCCGCGGCCGCTCTCCACATTCGGTTCATGGTTGGGGATTCTACCGCTCGAGCGCGCGCACGAGGGCCTGGAACTGCCGGTCAGCGGGTTCGAGCGCCAGAGCACGCCGCGCCCACTGGAGCCCGTGCGCCCGATCTCCCAGTGACGCGAGACCGATCGCGCCCATGCACAGCGCCCGGGCATCCTCGCCGTTCACCCCGACGTGTTCGTCCGCCAGCGTGACGCCGGACCGCCGCATCGCCTCCGCTTCGTCAGGGCGGCCGATGTTGTCGCAAATCTCCGCCATCAGCAGCCGCGACCGGTAGTCTTCGGGCCGCAGGCGGACGGCCGCTTCGCAATGGCAGAGCGCCGTGTCCGACTTCCCTTGCGCCAGGGCCGCGCGCGCGTAGAAGTAGTGCGCCTCGAACAGCCCGTGATTCAGGCGGATCGCCGTCTCGAACTCGCGCGCGGCCTCGTCGTAGCACCCTTCGAGGGAGAGCGCGACGGCCATCGCCGCGTGCGCCTCGGCAAGATCGGGCGCGAGATCGAGCGCTTTGCGACTGGCCTTGAGCGCGGCGCCCACGTGCGCGGGATCGCGGCCGGCGTTCCAGTACAGATCGGCGTGGCAGTCGGCGAGCGCCACGTGCGCGCGCGCGTAGTTCGGGTCGACCGTCAAGGCTTGCGCGAAGAAATGCCTGGCCGCGTCGATCGCGTGCCGGTTGTGCCGCTCGCAGGATTGGCGTCCGCGCAGGTAATCATCGTACGCGCCGACCGCGGTCGGGCACTGCACGCGGATCGCGCGCTGCTCGGCGGCGCTCAGCGTGAGCTCGAGGGCGGCCGCGACGTGATGCACGATCTCATCCTGAATCGCAAAGACATCCTTCGTCTCACGCTCGTAGCGCGCCGACCAGAGCTCGTGGCCATCGAGCGCGTGGACGAGCCTGGCGCTGATCTGCAGGCGGTCGCCATCACGCCGGAGATCGCCGACGAGCAGCGCGTCCACCTGCAGGCGATCGGCGATCGCCTGCGCGTCGAATCCAGCGGCTTTCAGCCCGAACGTCAGCGCGCGGGAGGCGACGCGCAGCCCGCTGACGCCGCCGAGCGCCATCATGATCGCGTCGGCGACGCCTTCGCAGAGATGCGATTGATCGCGCGCGTCGCTCGCGTCGTCGAAGGGCAGCACCGCAATCGACCGCGTGGTGGACACGGTCGCGGCGCCGTTCCTCCTGAGCCGGCGAAGCACCCGCAGGATTTCGCACGCCGTCTGCACGCGGCGCGCCGGGCTCTTCTCGAGGCACCGGGCCGCCAGCCGCGCGAGCGGCGGCGGAAGGTCGGCCCTCACGTGCGTCAGCAGCCGCGGGTGTTCCGTGAGCAGCGCGCGCACGACCGCGGCGCCGTCGGAACCGTCGAACGGCCGCCGGCCGCACGCCATCTCGTAGAGCACGACGCCGAATGAAAACAGATCGGAGCGGTGATCGACGCGCAGTCCCTCGAGCTGTTCCGGCGACATGTACTGCAGCGTGCCGAGCGCGCCCGAGCGCGCAAGATCCCGGTACGTGCCGGTCAGTGCTCTGACCTCATCTTCGTTCGGGCGCTCGGCGTGCGTCGCGAGGCCGAAGTCCACGACCTTCACGCGGCCCTCGCCGTTCACGATGATGTTTCCCGGCGTGAGATCGCGGTGCGTGCGCCGTGCTTGTGCGCCGCGTCGAGCGCCTCGACCACCGAGGTGGCGACGTCCAGCACGCGGTCCAGCGGCAACCCATCCGGCGGGATCAACTGCGCCAGCGTTTGTCCCTCCACGAGCTCCATCGTGAGGAAGCGCGCGTCGTCCGCCTGCTCCACCGAATAGATGGTCACGATGTTGGGATGATTGAGGGCGGCGAGGGTTCGAGCCTCGCGCTCGAACGCCGCGAGGCGTTCCGGATTGGCGGTCAGCGACTTGGCCAGCAGCTTCAGCGCGACATCGCGTCCGAGCACCGTGTCGCGCGCTCTCCACACCGTCCCCATGCCGCCTTCACCGATGAGCTCCGTGAGGCGGTAGTGCGAGAGGACGCCGTCGGCCTGAAGTAGCATGACCGGGGCCCGTTGGCTGAACGCTCCATTCTAAGTCCGCCGGCGACTTCGGACGCGACTCATCGCGCCGGCGAATGTAAGATTGGCGAGCCCGTGACTCACGAATGAGGACAAACATGCGCCCCAACGTACTTATCCTTGCCGCGCTCGTTCTTGTTTCGAGCTTCGTCGCGCCAACGCTCGCGCAGCGCGGTACCGTGCCACTCACGCCTGTCGCTGATGCGCCGCCGGATCCGATCAAGACGATGGTCGATCGGCTGGATCTCGAAAAATACAAGGCGACGATCAAAGGCCTGACGCAGTTCGGCGATCGCCGTCAGGGCACGTCGCGCAATCGCGCGGCCGTCGACTGGATCGAGGCGCAGCTCAAGAGCTACGGCTGCCCGACCGATCGCATCAAGTACGAGTTCAACCCGCCGCCGCCGAATCCGAACGCGGCCGGACGCGGAGGCCGCGGTGGACTCGCGCAAGGCGGCGGCAAGCCGCGCGGCTATCGCATCCCGACCGGCGTCAACACGGATCCGATGAAGCAGCCGGACGAGAAGCTGCGCGCGCTCAACTTGGAGCCGACGACGCCGGGTCCGCGCGAAGAGGTTTACTGCACGAAGGTCGGCACCACGCATCCGGAAGAGATGTACATCGTCAGCGGCCACATGGACGGCCACGGCTGGGGCGAAGCCGCGAACGACGACGGATCGGGCACGGCGCTCGTCATGGAACTGGCGCGCGTCTTCAGCAGCCCAGGCGTCGTCACCGAGCGCACGATCCGGTTCGCGCTGTGGAACAACGAGGAGACCGGCACCAACGGCGCGCGCGCGTACATCGCGCAGCGTCAGGCGCTGCAGGGAAAAGAAGATCCGCCGGGATCTGGAAAATATCCGGAGCCGAAATGGCTCGGCATGATCCAGCACGACATCATGCTGTTCGATCACGGCATGCCGCTGCCCGACGGCACGATGCGCAAGGAGCAGCGGCTCGAGGCCGACGTCAACATCGAGTTCCAGGTCGCGTCGAAGATGGCGGCCGATTCGATGGCGCTCGCGTGGAAGTTCGAGGTCGCGAACGAAAAGTACGCGACGGACTACCCCGCCACGGTCAGCAGCCACATGACCAACACCGACTCGGGACCGTTCCAGGACATCATCCCGGCGATCAGCTTGCGCGAGAACGAGCGCGGGACGCAGATCGGCAACGGCTGGGATCCGCAGTGGCATCAGCCGACTGATCTCTACGGCACGTACGACGACAAGGATTTCCGTCTCGGCCTCAACGCCGCGCAGACGACGCTCAGCGCCGTCGCGACGCTGACCGGGGCGACGCTCAGGAAATAGGTCCGGCTGAAGCCGGACACGACGGGGTCCTGAACCTGATTCGTGACGTCCGCCTTCAGGCGGACCATGAGGATCACATGAAACGCATCGCGTTCATCGCGCTCGCCATCGTCGCCGCCCTTGCGCTGCCGGACGCGCAGACCGAGAGGCTCGACCTCGCCACGATCGGCCGCATCAAGGAGGAGGGCCTCAATCGCTCGCAGGTGATGGACCACATCTCCTGGCTGAGCGACGTCTACGGCCCGCGCCTCACCGGCTCGCCGGCGATTCAGCAGGCCAGCGAGTGGGCGATGAAGAAGTTCACCGAGTGGGGCCTCGCGAACGTGCATCAGGAGCGATGGAAGTTCGGCCAGGGCTGGTCGCTCGTGAAGCTGAACGTGACGATGATCGAGCCGCAGGTGCAGCCGGTCATCGCGTACCCGAAGGAGTGGTCGTCCGGGACGAAAGGCCCGGTCACGGCGGACGTCGTCCGCGTGAACATTCGCAGCGAGGCGGACTTCGCGCGGTACCGCGGTCAGCTGCGCGGCAAGATCGTCCTGACGCAGCCGGAGCGCGCCGTCCGCATGTACGAAGGGCCGAACATCCTGCGGATGGACGACAAGTGGACCGCGGAAGCCGAGACGACGCCGGTGCCGGCGCCATCGGCGGGCCGAGGCGGCGGTCGCGGCGGCGCGCAGGAATTCCGGCAGAAGGTCGAAGACTTCTACGTCGCCGAGGGCGTCGTCGCGACGTTCGATCGCGGCAGCGACAGCGACATGGCGAACGCCGGCAGCGAGATGACGTGGATGCAGCAGCATCCCGACGGCGGCACCGTGTTTCCCACCGGCAGCTACGCGCGCGACGAGAACGCCGGCACGAGCGTCCCCGGCCTCACGCTCGCCGTCGAGCACTACAACCGCATGATGCGCGTGCTGGACAAGAACGTGCCGGTCAAGGTCGAGCTGAACGTCGAGACGAAGTTCTACGACGAGGCGACCCAGGGAGGAATGGCCGGCTTCAACACGATCGCCGAGATTCCCGGCAGCGATCTCGCGTCCGAAGTCGTCCTGCTTGGCGCGCACTTCGATTCGCATCCGTACGCGACCGGCGCGACCGACAACGCGACCGGCAGCGCGGCGATGATGGAGGTCATGCGGCTGCTGAAGACGCTCGGCGTCAAGCCGCGACGGACGATTCGCGTGGCGCTGTGGGGCGGCGAGGAAGAGGGCCTGCTCGGATCGCGCGCGTACGTCCGCGATCACCTCGCCGACGTCGAGACGATGGCGCTCAAGCCGGAGCACGCGAAGCTGGCGGCGTATTTCAATTCGGACAACGGATCGGGCAAGGTGCGCGGCGTGTGGATGCAGGGCAACCTCGCCGCGCGGCCGATCTTCGAGCAGTGGATCGCGCCGCTGAAGGATCTCGGCGTCACGATTCTCGCGCCGCGCTCGGTGTCGGCGACCGATCACGTGTCGTTCGACAACGCGGGCGTGCCTGCGTTCCAGTTCGTCGTCGATCGGCTCGAGTACAACTCGCGCACGCACCACTCGACCATGGACACGTTCGATCGCGTGCAGCGCGACGACATGGTGCAGCAGGCGGCGGTCATCGCGGTCTTCGCGTACAACGCGGCGATGCGCGACGAGAAGCTCCCGCGCAAGGCGCTCCCCGCGCCGCAGCGCGGCCGCGGCACGAACCCGTCGGCGCAGCAGTGAGGGTCCGACAAGGGTCGGACCGGGGTCAGACCGGGGTCGGACCGGGGTCAGACCGGGGTCAGACCGGGGTCGGACCCCGGGGCAGATTCTGCCGGCCTGCGAGCTGGTGATGTTGGCAAAGCCTGCCACCTCACACGCTCACTCTCCACGATTCCTGAAGAATTCCGCTCGATACGCATGGCATGCCGTTCGCTCTCGGCGGCGCTAGAATGAGCGCATGCCCGGCCCTGGGAGTGACGAAATGAAGCCGGCGGGTTCCGGCGTGAAGCTCACCTACGACGACTACGTGCTGTTCCCCGAAGACGGACAGCGGCACGAGCTGATCGACGGGGAGCACTACGTGACGCCGACGCCGAATCTCAGGCATCAAGCTATCGCAACCAACCTCACTGGAATGATCTGGTCATTTCTCCAGCGGGAACCGATTGGGCGCGTTTACAGTGCGCCGCTCGACGTTATTTTTTCCCACTTCGATGTGGTCGAACCTGATGTGCTGTACATCTCGCACGAGCGATTCGCCCAGCTCGAGCCGTCGCAGTGGGTGAAAGGGGCGCCGAACCTCGTCGTCGAGATCGGATCGCCGTCGACACGCAAGCGCGACGAAACGACCAAGCGCCGGCTGTACGAGAGGTTCGGCGTCGACGAGTACTGGGTGATCGATCCGGAGCTCGACACTGTCAAGGTGTACCGCCGCCAGAACGAGCGCTATGAACGGACCGCGGAACTGTCGCTCGAGCAGGGCGACGTCCTGACGACGGCCCTGCTTCCTGACTTGACTCTGCCTCTCTCCACAATCTTCCAAGACTGACCCGCCGGAGCGCGCGTCTAAATCCGCGGAGGTCACGCCATGACTCCGCGCACTCGCATCGTCGCCGCCGTTGTGTGGATTGGCTCGCTGGCGCTGGCCGGCTCGCTCGCGTCCGCGCAGGTGCGCCGCGTCGAGCCCGCCGCCGTCATTTCCGGCGCCGACATCGGGTTCCGGCCGGAAGGATGGCAAGGCAAGACGCGCACGGGGACCTGGGTCGTGCGGATCGACGGCCAGTGGGTCGAGGCTGCGAGCTCGCTGAAGATCGTGCCCGTCCCCGCGGCGACGCGCTAGGAGATCGTCAACAGCGCGCCGGCCGTCATCAGCCCGACGCCGGCCGCGAGCCGCCAGCCGACCGGCTCGCCGAGCCACAGCGCGGCGAGCATCACCGTCAGCGGCAGACTCAGTTTGTCGATCGGCGCGACGCGCGACGCGGGACCGAGCTGCAGCGCGCGAAAGTACGCGAGCCACGACACGCCCGTCGCGATGCCCGACAGCGCGAGAAACGCGAGCGACCGCCGCGAGACCGCCGCGAGCGCGCGATGCTCGCCCGCGACGATGACCATCACCCACGCGAAGATGATGACGACAACGGTGCGCAGCGCCGTCGCGAGCGTGGACGGCACGCCTTCGACGCCGAGCTTCGCAAGGATCGCTGTCGCGGCGGCTGCGCCTGCCGAGATGAATGCATAGATCAACCAGCTCATTCCTCTACTCTACCCTCCGTGTTCCCCGTGTCCTCCGTGGTTAACCCCGCCAGTCCTTCCCGGGTTCGAACAGCCGACGTCGCGGATCCGGACATATGCGCGGCGCTCATCGCGCACGTGCAGCGAAATCCGCGGAATTCCCGTCAAAGCATTGGCTAGAATGTTGCGTTCCGGAAGCCGCTCGCGCGGTCGCTCGGCTGAAAGCCTCGCGCTACAGGTCGAGAAGGTGCGCGCTAGAGGGACACGAACATGATGAGTGATGTGAAATTCGCGCTGCGGTCGCTGAGGCGGGTCAAGGGTCTCGCGATCACGGTCGTGCTCACGCTCGCCCTCGGCATCGGCGCCAACGCCGCCATCTTCAGCATCGTCCGCGGCGTGCTGCTGCGCCCGCTCGTCAACAAGGACGAGGCGCACCTTATCTATATCCGCCAGAGCGCGCCGGGCGTCGGCACCGAAAACACGACGTTCTCGGTTCCCGAGATCGACGACCTGCGCGCCGGCCTGAAGAACGTCACCGGCCTCTGCGGCTTCTCCACGATCGGCTTCACGATGGTCGGCCTCGGCGATCCGCAGCAGGTGCGCGCGGGCGTCGTCGACGGCGCGTACTTCGAGACGATGGGCCTGCGCCCGGTGCTCGGCCGGCTGATCAACGCGGGCGACGACGGCCCGAGCGCGGCGGGCGTCGCGGTCCTCACGCATCGCTTCTGGTCGACGACGCTCCATGCGGATCCGAACGTCATCGGCACGCAGATCCGCCTCGGCACGCGATCGGCGGCCGTCGTCGGCGTCCTCGAGCCGTCGGTGCCGTATCCGTCCGAGACCGAGTTGATCGCGAACGTCGTCACGAGCCCGCATCATCTGTCCGCGACGATGGTCACGGGGCGCGAGCATCGGATGACGGAAGTCTTCGGGCGCCTCGCGCCTGGCACGGAGATCGACGGCGCGCGCGCGGAACTGACGACCGTGTACAACGGCATGATCCAGGCGCATCCCGAGGCGTATCAGAAGAAGGCGAACTTCACGATCAGCGCCGTGCGCCTGCGCGATCAGATCACGTCGAAGGCGCGCACCGTCCTGCTCGTGCTGCTCGCCGCGTCGGCACTGATGTTCGTCATCGCGTGCTCGAACGTCGCGAACCTGATTCTCGCGCGGACCGTGCGTCGCGAGTCCGAGCTCGCGGTCAGGACCGCGCTCGGCGCATCAACGGCCGCGCTTCGCCGAACGCTGCTCGCTGAGTCGCTCGTGCTGTGCGGCGCCGGCGGACTGCTCGGCGTCGCCATCGCGCAGCCGATGGTGACCGTGCTCTCGAAGTACGCCGCGCGCTTCTCCATCCGCGCGCTCGATCTGCAGTTGGACTGGACGATGATCGCGGTCGGCGTCGGGCTGGCGCTGTCGTCGGCCGTGCTGCTCGCGTTCGTCCCGCGCCTGCCGACCGAGTTAGGGGGACGGGTCTCGGCGCGTCCTGACCCGAGACCCGTCCCCCTTCTCAACGGCAGCCCGCGGACGACGAGCACCGCCAATCGCAAGCTGCGCGCGTTCGCCGTCGTCCAGGTCGCCGCGTGCTTCATGCTGCTCGCCGGCGCCGGCATGCTGCTGCGCACGCTCATAAAGCTGCAAGCCTCGAACCCCGGCTTCGAGACGCGGAGCGTGCTCGCCGTCAACGTGCCCGTGATGTCGTTCGGAAAAACCGGCGATCAGATTCGCGCCTTCTACCGCGACGTGCGGCGGCGCGTCACGAACATTCCCGGCGTGGCGCAGGTCGCCGTTGCGGGCGGAGTGCCGTGGCGCGATTCCGGACTGGGCCTCGCGTTCACCGTTGAGGGCTGGCGGCGCGGAAAGGACGAAGACGATCCGCAAGGGCGGCAGCGCTCGATCTCGCCCGGCTACTTCGCGGCGCTCAACATCCCGCTTCTCGAAGGGCGCGATTTCAACGACGCCGATCGCAACAACACGGAGAGCGTGGTGATCGTCAGCGCCGCGCTGGCGCAGCGGCTGTTCCCCGGCCAGAGCGTGCTCAACCGTCACTTGAGCTGGACCGATCCGATCATCAAGTTCATTGGCGTCAGCGCGGAGGGGCGCCGCGTCGTCGGCGTCGCGGCGGACATCAACGACGAGCAGATCGGCGGTCCGCCAATGATGATCATCTATCAACCGTTCGAGCAGGCGACGATTGGCGGCCGGCTGCTCGTGCACGCGCGGACGGATCCGTACGCGCTGGTGCCGCTCATCACCAAGACGGTGCGCGAGATGGCGGCGGATCAGCCGATCGAGCGCGCCGCGACGCTGGAAGACGTGCGCGCGGAAGTGCTGTCGCCGAACCGGCTGAACACGATCGTGTTCGGCGGCTTCGCGGCGGTCGCGCTCGCGATTTCGATTGTCGGCGTCGCGGGCGTGCTGGCGTTCTCCGTCAGCGGCCGCATGCGCGAGTTCGGGATCCGGATGGCGATCGGCTCGCAACCGCGCGCGATTCTGGCGAGCGTGCTGAAGGAAGGCGCGTGGATGGCCGGACTCGGCGTCATCGCCGGCGCCGTCGGCGGCTTCGCGATGTCGCGCGTGATCGGCAGCGTGATCTCCGACGTGCAGCTGCCGGGTCCGCTGCCGACGATCGGCGCGGCGCTCGTGCTGCTCGGCGCGGCTATCGTCGCCGCGGTTTGGCCGGCCGCGCGGGCCGCGCGTGTCGACGTCGTCCAGGCTTTGCGGGCCGACTAACCTGCCCCGTAGGAGTGGCGTGCCCCGTGGCGTCCGGCTTTAGCCGGACCTGATCGTGCTCGGCCGCCGCGGCCGCGTTCATCCGCTTCTCGACCCGTGACGGATCGAGGACGTCGAGCAACCCCTCGTACACGTCCCTCGCTCGTGAATCAGGTTCGCCGCTTGCGATCCGCTCGCGCAGGTAGTTCGTCGCGGCCAGGATGTTCAGGTGCTGCCAGTTCACGGCGTTGACTGTAACTCAGGTCGGGCCGCGAAGGGTACCCACGTGCCGCTCACACGCGGACGATCAACCCGCGGCCCGCAAATCCAGTAAGGCGATCGAGGCTGTCGAGGAACGCGGCGTAGAGCGGCGGCGTGTTGCGCAGGCTCCACAAGACCTGCGCGTGCGTCCACGCCGCGTCTCGCGCGACGCGGATCTTGAACGTCGCCGCGAGGTCGTCGAGGTTCCCCGCCACCATGTCGACGTCGCGCAGGACGCCGCTGAGGAAATCGGCCTTCACCTTCGCTTCCACCTGCTCGAGGATCGTGTTCACCTGCTCGTAGTCCGCATGCCGCGCGTCGGTCAGCGACGGGTTGCCGCCCAGCGCTTCGTACGACTTGACGAGCGCGACCGGCAGATCGCGGTTGATGTGCGCGTTGATGCCGGTCAGCGCCCACTGCAGCCGCGTGAGCCCGCGCGCGTGACGCGACTGCAGGAGCGGCCGCCACGCCGGCGGCGCCTTCGACGGATCGTCCTGGCCGGCCGCGACTGCGTCGAAGAACAGATTCGCGAACACCACGTCCAGCTTCGAGAGAAACGCCGGATCGCGAAACGCCTTGCCGTCGCCGACGACGGCGCGGACGCCGAGCGTCACCTGCACATAAAGATGGTTGAACCACTTCAACCCGTCATCGTCCGGAAGCGTCGTCGCGATGTCCGTCATCATCGAGACGACGTCGTCTATGGATTTCGCGGGCCGGCGGTTGAGAATGTCGGCGAGAGTCATCGCGCACGACTGTAACCCAGGTCGGGCACAGACGCCGGGGCCAGGAAGGACCCGGCCTGCGAATTGCGAGAAAACGCGTGCGGGGATGGAAGGCGGGCGGCGGACCGGGCACGCGCGTGCCCGATCCGCCGATCGTGAATTACCTGCAGGCCGACGCCGTTGTCACGAGGGCGCCAGTGTTGTCGATCGTGACGATCGCGCAGGAGAAACCGTCAGGACTGCGGAGCATGATGCCCTTGCCGGGCGAGGAGATGTACATCTCGCCGCTCGCGAGGTGCAGCGCGTCGAGCGGGTTGGTCGTGCCGATGCCGACGTTCCCCGTCTGCGTCATGTAGACGGTGGCGCCGGGCAGGAATCCCGGCGTGACGTACGTCTTGAACCAGATGTCGGGAATCAGCGAGTTGCCGTAGAACTGCGTGAAGCCGGTGCCGTCGGCGTAGCCGCCGGGGTACGTGCCGAGCGTGCCCCACGTGTTCGAGGGATCGAGAATTTCCCACGTGTACGTCTGCCCCGCGACGAGATCGGGCGCCTGCGCGCCCGCGATCGACAGCGACGTCGGCGTGTTGACGTTCGGCAGCGTGAACGAACCCGTGTAGATGATGGGCCCGCCGTTGCCGGTGCCGACATGGATGTTGAGCGTGACGTTCTGCGATCCCGAGAAGCCGTTCTTGTACACGTCGAGCTGCGTCAGCTTGCCGCTGACGAGCGTCTTGAACGACTGCCAGCAGAACGTGCCGCACCCGAGGCCCGTGTTGAACTGCGCGTGATTCGCGTCGAGCTGCTGTGGCAGCTGCGCCGACGGCGGCACGTTGATGTCGAGCAGTGTGCCTGGCGCCTGGAGCAGACCATTCGCGTCAATCGGATCGCCCGTCGCGCCCTGCGGACCCTGCAGGCCTTGCGGACCCTGAGGTCCCGTCGGACCAGCAACGCCCTGCGGACCCTGCGCGCCCTGCGGACCAGTCGCGCCGGTGTCGCCCTTCGCGCCCTGCACGCCCTGCGGACCCTGCGCGCCGGTCGCGCCGGTGTCGCCCTTCAGACCCTGAAGTCCCTGCGCGCCCTGCGGACCAGCGATGCCCTGCGGACCTTGCGGACCCGTCGGGCCGACTTGACCCTGCGGTCCCTGCGCGCCGGTTGCGCCGGTGTCGCCCTTCGCGCCCTGCGGTCCCGGATCACCCTGCGGACCAGCGGCGCCCGTCGCACCAGTGTCGCCTTTCGCGCCCTGCGGACCTGCCGGCCCCGCCGGACCTGCGGGTCCCTGCACGCCCTGCGGTCCGGCCGGGCCCGCGGGCCCCATCGGACCAGCCGGACCCTGCGGCCCGGTGACGCTCCAGGTAATCAGCACTTCGTTCGGCCGGCACGTGGTACCCGCGGCCACGATTCGAACGTTGTTGTTGCTCTCGCAGGCCCACACCTGATTGCCGGACAGCGGCGGCGGGTTCCGATCGTCACGATCGTGGTCACGGTCCTGCGCGTGCGCTGGCGCCGCGATCATGACCGCAGCCAGGCCCGCTACGAGAATTGAAAGACGCATAAGTTATCCCCTCCGGCAAGGAATGTCGGGGGGGTGAGAAACGTTTCAAGCTGACAGCTGACCGCTTTCAGCTGACAGCTATTTCCATTCGCCTTGCAGTCCAAACGCCGCCCAATAGTGCGGGTTGGACCAGCGGGGATCGCGGAGGAGCGACAGCTGCGCGTCGCGGAGGGCGCTGGCGGGCGAGAGGCCTTTCGAGAGCATCGACGTGTAGAACGCCGTCATGAGGCGCGCGCTGGCGCGGTCGTCCACGTTCCACACGCTCGAGACGACGCGCGAGGCGCCGGCGTACATGAAGCCGCGCGTGAGGCCGATGAGCCCCTCGCCGTGGACTTCCTTGCCGAGCGCCGTACGGCACGCGCTCAGGACGACGAGGTCGGCGTCGAGATCGAGGTTGTAGATCTCGTGCAGGCGCAGAAAGCCGTCGATCGGCTTGCCGCTCTGGTCGACGAGCGAGAACACGAGACCCGACAGCTCGGGATGCTCCGCGTTCAGCGATCCGTGCGTCGCGAAATGCAGAATCCTGTACTTCCGCAGATCGCGAGCGGCGAGCGTCTGCTTGGCCGCGTTGAAGTCCAGCGCCTCGAACGCCCCGTGCGACGCCGCGGCGATCGCCTCGGCCTCCTGACGCGAGAACCGGAGCCGCCCGTAGAACCCGCCGTCGCTCGCGCGCGTCTGCGCGGCCGCGGCGGCGTCACGCTGCGCGGCGAACCGCGGATCGTTCTTCGAGAAGACGGGATCGGCGAACACCGCCGCCGTGGCATCCGCGCGGATGGGACGGCTGTGCTGCCGGATGGTCTCGAGCACCGACGCCGACGGCAGATAGACGACTTCGCGATCGACGATGAGCGGCCGGCCGGCGGAATCCGGCAGCGCGGCGAACGGGACGTACTGCAGCACGCCGTCGGCGACGATCAGGACGCGCTTGCCGCGCACGCTCGACTCGATTGGCTTCCACACAATCGCGGCCAGCCGGCGGCCGAGCGCAGCCACGTCCTGCGCCTGCCGATCGCGCGCATCAGCCTGGAGCGAGTCGGTCTCGCGGCTGAGCATCTCGTGATAGCGGCGCGCGATGTCGTCGATCTTCGACGACGCGGGCAGCTCGTGGACGCTGATCGACTGGCGATCGATCACCCACGCGTAGCTGTGCGCCGAGCCCAGGTGGTACTCGATCAGCGCGCTGTCGGCGTCGAGCAGCGTCTTCTGCACGCGCCCGGCGCTGACCGGCTCTGGCGTCTGCAGCGCCGCGTACGCCGGGCTCGCGGCGCGGATCTTCGCGCGCGCGTCGCTCCACTCGTCGAGGAGCCGCTTGACGTCTCGGCCGGCCGCGAGCGCGCGCGGACTCTCCTCGCCGTCCTTGAGCGCGATCTGCGCGCGGTAGGCTTCCTTCGCGTTCAGCTCCGCCTGCACGGCGCGCTGCCGCGCGAGCAACCGCGGATCGACGCCCTTGCGAATCTGCGAGGCCGATTCGGCCAGGCCGTCGAGCAGCGTGCGCGCCCGCGCCCGCTCGCTCATCTCGAACGACGCGGCCGCAGAGCCCTTCCGCCGCAGCAGATCGATGTAGAGATCGAAATACCCGCGGACCGTCGAGAGATACGACGTCCGCAGGTCGTTCCGCTGAATCGCGCCGCGCATCGTCTCGACGCTCTCGACCGCGGCGGCAATCGACCCGATCGCCTCGTCGAGGCGGTCGCTCTTCTGCAGCGCGAGCGCGCGGACGTACAGCGCTTTCTGCTCGGCGCTCGGGCTGGCGATGAGCCGCGCCAGGCGGAGCGCCTCGTCGGCCTTCGGCAGGGCGCTCGCCGCGTCGCCGCGATCGACGTCGACCTGCGCCCACGTCGAGAGCACGCGCGCTTCGCCGAGCCGGTTCTGCACCTCGTGCAGCAGGGGCTGCGCGCGCGCGAACAGCTCGAGCGCGCGATCGGTCTCGCCGTCGGCGTCCAGCATCCGCCCGTACGTCGCGAGCGTTTCCGCCTCGCCGTTGTGGTCGCCGGCGCGCGCGTAGAGATCGATCGCGGTCTTGACGGTCTCCTCGGCTTTCGCGCGATCGCCGCTGGCGAACAGCGGCGCCGCCATCATGTCCAGCGTTCGCGCCGTGCGCCGCGGCAGCTTCAGCCGCGCCACGACCTCGAGACCGCGCTGATAGGTGTCGATCGACTTGTCGTACGCGCCGAGCCGGTAGTAGGCCTCGGCGAGGTTGTTCGTGAGCGCGCCCTCGACGTTCGCCGAATTCACCTCCTGCGCGAGCGGGATCGCCGACTGCAGCTGCGCGATCGCTTCGTCGAAGCGGCCGAGCGTCAGCATGAGCAGGCCGGAGTTGTTCAGGATGTCGGCAATGTTGACGGGATCGCGCGCCTCGCGCGCCAGCGGCAGCGCCTGCTGGAAGTACTGTTCGGCGGCGCCCACCTCGCCGATCTTGCGCGAGAGATCGCCGAGCCGGTCGAGCACGCGCGCTTCCCGATCGCGGCGGCCCGTCGCACGGAACATGGCGAGCGCGCGCTGCTGCAATTCGATCGCGCCCGGCGTGTCGCCGAGGTTGTCGTGAACACGCGCGCACTGATACGTGGCTTCCGCCGCCAGCGCCTCGTCGCCTGCCGCGTGCGCAGCCGCGGCGGCGGCGGCGTATCCGGCCTGCGCTTCCTGAAACGACTGGCCGTCGCCGATCCAGGCCGTGTCGGACGCGCGATGATGCTGCAGGAACGCGGACGTCAGGGCGCGCGCGCGATCGCCGGCCGGCAGGAGCTCGAGCGAGATCGTGTAGTCGCCGCGCGCGGCTTTCGGCAGCGCCGCCGAGACGAACACGTTCCACGCCGCCGGCGCGGCGTCGATCGCCGCCCACGCGATCTCGTCGCCCTCGACGCCTGCGACGAGATCGAGCCCGTGCTCGGGAAGCGCGCCGCCCGCGCGCCGCAGCGTGAGCCCGACGTCGATGCCCTCCTGCTTCACGACGATGCGCGCGGCGGTCTGCGCGGGCACGTCGATCGCGAAGACGGCCTTCTCGCCGCCGGCGAGCGAGTCGTGAATCGATCCGCCGGCGACGAGCGTCCGCGGGGCGGACGGCGACTGCGCCGCCGGCACGGCGGCGAGAAAGAGCGTCGCAACAATCGGGAGGCGGATCACGGCGTGCGTGTCACCTTCATCATCACGAACCCGAGGTCTTCCATTGACGCCGGCGTGCCGCCGCGCACGGCGACCTCGTAGTCGCCGGCGTCGAGCGCGCCGGCCGGCACGGCCGCGACGAGGATCAGATCTCCGCCGCCGGTCGTCGCGCGCAGATCGTCGCCGCGCCAGACGCTGCGGTCGGCCGACGAACGCAGTTCCATCGCGTAGCGATCGAAGCGATCCGCGGGATTGAGGCGCACGCGGAGCTCTAGCGTCGAGGCATCCTTCGGCAGCGCGACAGTCGATGCGGTGCCGGCCGCTCTCGACGTCCCGAGCGTCAGGAGCATCACCGCCGTCGTGCCGGGCGTGCTCGCGCGACTCGGCGTGGAAGCCTGCTGCGTGGTCGCCGGCGCGATGCCGCGCGTGAGCAGATAACCGCCGGCGGCGAGCACGAGCGTGGCGGCCGCCGCCATCGGGATCCACCGACTCGGCTTCACCGGAAACCAGCTCGTGCCGCGTCGCAGCACGTTCGTGGCGGCCGTTCGCTCGGCCAGCGCGCGCGCGACGGCGAGGCGATCCGTCTGCGTGCCGAACCGCGCGAGGAATCCCGCGCGGTCGGAGCTATTCATTCGGCCGCGCGCGTACTCGTCGAAGAGATCGTCTTCGGCGCCGCGCAGCGCGTCGAAGACGTCGTGGTCCTCGAGGAGCCGCTCTTCGAGGCGGACGGCGTCGGCTTCCGCCATCTGTCCCAGGAGGTAGGCGCGCAGCTCGGCGTCGGTCACTGGTCGGCTCCCTCTGAGGGATGTCCGGACGCGCCGGAGTGTTTCACGAGACCGGCGATGACTTTCCGCTCCAGCCGATCGCGCAGCCGATGCGCGCGGATGCGCAGGGCGGTTTGAGAAATTCCGAGCTCGGCGGCCAGCGCGCGCCTGACGTCGGCGGCCTTGCCGTCGCCGTAATAGCGAAGCACGAGGCTGCGATCGTCTGGCGAGAGCGCGTCCAGACAGCGATCGAGGTTGTCCAGCACGTCCTCGCCGTCTGGTTCGTCAGCCGCCGCGACGATCAGCTCACCGGCCGCGCCGACGTCATGCGGCGCGCGCGGCCGGCGGGTCCACTCGTAGAAGACGAGGCGCGCGACGCCGCGCACGTACGCGCCGAGCGATCCGTCGGCGATGACCGCGCCTTCCTCGAGCTTGCGCGCGACGCGATCGAGCGTCTCGTCCGCGAGATCTTCAGCGGACGCGGCGCCCCACCACCCGAGCAGGCCGATGATGCGCTGGCGCAGCTGCTCGTAGGCGAGCGCCGCCCGATCGCGGTCCTCGTCAAGGGCCGCGAGAAGGCGATCAAGAGCGTTAGAGGTCAGCGTCCAGCGCGTCGACACAAATGTGTGAAGCCTGTGTTCGGCGCGCAGTGTAGTCCGGACAGGCGCCACGGCCGCGGTACACCGAACGGTCAGAATGCGACACGGACGCGCTTTACGCAGGCAATCCGTTCCTCGCGACCTTCTGCATCGCCTCGACGAAGTAGTCAATCTCCTCGAGCGGCGTGTAGATATTCGGCGTGATGCGCAGCCCGCGGTAGCTGAGGCTCGGCGTCTTGATGTTCTCGTGCCCGATTGCCACGACGATGATGCGGTGCTTGTCCCAGAGATGGCTGACGAGCTTGTTCGAATCGACGCCGTCGATCGAGACGACGGCCAGGCCCCACGTCTGGCCCGCGTCGAGACTCGAATGCAATCGGATCCGCGGCTCGTTCTTCAGCGCGTTCGCCCAGCGCAGCGTGAGATACCGGAGCCGCGCGGCCTTGCGCTCGATGCCGATGGCCTGCTGAAACGCGATCGCTTCGTTGATCGCGGCTTTCGTCGCGGCCGGGCTCGTCCCGATCTCCTCGAACTTGCGGATGTCGCTGTCGCGGCGCTCGGGCGCGGCCTGCAGCGGCCACGTGCCGGCGATGCGATCCTTGCGCACGTACAGCAGGCCGGTGCCGGTCGGCGCGAGCAGCCACTTGTGCAGGCTCACGCCGTAGAAGTCCATCTCGAGGTCGCGCAGCTTGAACGGGAAATGCGCGAGCGCGTGCGCGCCGTCGACGATCGTCGTGATGCCGCGCGAGCGCGCGAGGCGGCTGAGATCGCGCACGGGGAAGAGCTGCCCCGTCTGATTCGTGATGTGGCAGAAATGCAGGACTTTCGTCTGCGGCGTGATCGCCTTCGTAAACCTGTCGAGGAGATCCGCCTGCGTCGTCGGACACGGGAAGTCGAGACGCGTAACCTTGATCTTGTCGCGCCGCGCGCGCTGATCCCAGGTCGTCAGCATCCGCCCGTAATCCTGTTCGGTGGTGATGATCTCGTCGCCCGGCTTGAGGTCGAGGCCGTTCTGCGCGATCTGCAGCGACTCGCTCGCGTTGCGCGTGATGGCGATCTCTTCGGGGTCGGCGCCGAACTCCGCCGCGAGCCGGCGGCGGACGGTTTCGATGTTCCGCTCGATCAACCCGCGGTGATACACGGGCGCCTGGTTCGAGGAGTCGAGGTAGCGCTTGTAGGCTTCGTGGACGACCGTCGGGCTCGGGCACGAGTTGCCGTTGTTGAGGTTGATGAGCGTGCGGTCGAGCGTGAACGCGAACTGGATCTCGCGCCAGTAGGTTTCATCTGCCGCGACCTCGTCCGGCGAGCGGTTCTCCACCGCCGCCGTCGCCGCCGCCACCTCGTCGATGCCGTAGTTGTTGCGAACGGCGAACGCCGCGCCAGTCGCCGCGCCGGCCAGCTTGAGAACGGAACGTCGTGTCCACATGGCGAGCCTCCTGTGTGGGGGGAGTGTAGCGCCTTCTTTTCTCCGTGTCCTCTGTGGTTAACTTGGGACTATTCTTGAACCGGGAGCGCACGAACACCATGGCGAAGAAAGCACAACGCTCATCGAAGCCGCGACGAACGAAGCCGGCCAGGAAGAAGGCCGCGCGCAAGGCGGCGCCGCGTCACGAGTTCACGCGCGGCCTCGACGGCTGGATCACGCACACCGATCTCGCGAGCGCGAATCCGCTGGCGACGAAGAACTGGTGCATGAAGGTCCTCGGCTGGACGTTCAGGCCCAGCATGCCGATGCCGGGCGGCGGCGAGATCCACCTCTTCGCGTACTCCGACAAGGGCGGCGGCGGAATTCGTCCGAACAATCCGCCGGAAATTCCTGGCAGCATCCCGTACATCCACGTCGCCGACGCGCGCGTCTCGTACGATCTCGCGCTGCGCGAAGGCGCCGAGGAAATGCTGTCGCCCACGCGCGTCATGGAAGGCGTGACCGTCGCCATCGTCCGCGCGCCCGGCGGCGTCCCAATCGGCTTCTCCGGTCCCTAGCGCGGACCGCCGCCGCATGAAGAGATCGACCACGCGACGCAAGTGGCTGAAGGACGTCGGCGCGGCCGGCGCCGGGACGATCCTCGCGCGCAGCCTCCAGGCCGCGCAGCCCGTGCGCAGCCCGTCGCCCAACGGCACCGTCGTCGCTCGATCGTCGACGAGCGACGTCTTCGTCCCGCCGCGCGGCCGCGGCTTCATGAAGTTCAGCTTCGACTTCCCAGAGCCCTCCGTCGTTTTCGAGGGCTACGAGATTGGTTTCCGCGTCTTCACGCACGAGAACGTCTACGGCCTGTCGTCGTCGAAGATGGCCGCGGCCGTTGCCGACGGCGGTCTCGACATCACGTGCACTGAACTCATCTGGGCGGGCGGACAGCAGACCGCGCCGGGCCGCCTCGTCGCGCATCTTCGAAAGCGCGATGACGCGATCGAGTGCGACGCGACGGTCGAGATGGACCGGCCGATCAAAGCCGTCGCGCTGATCTTGCGCGGCATCCCGCGCGGACGGCTCTCCGCCGGCGGCGCGCCTTTCTTCGATCCGCGAGACGACGAGATCCTGCTCGGCTATCCGTTCTCCGGCGGCGATCTCATCGGTCCGCAGGGCAACGGCGGTTTGACGACGCCGCTCGTGCTCGTCCAGCCGGCGGAAGGATCGATCGTCGCGCTGTCGTCGCTCGACGATCGCGTTCGCACGAAGCGCTTTTACTTTCAACCGGGCGAGAGCGGGTATCGCGTCGAGGCGACGATCGAGGCTGAAGGGTGGAATCCGTCGCGAACGGTCAGCGTTCCTGCGTGGCGCATCGCGCGTGTGTCGACAATCGCCCAGGCCGGCAGGGCTCACTACGATCATCTCGAGCGCGCGTTTCACATTCCGCGCTGGGACGCGCGCGCCGATGCGCCGGACTGGATGCGGCGGACCTCGCTCGTCGTCACGCTGCACGGCATGCACTTCACGGGCTACATCTTCAACGACTACGCGCGGCAGCTCGCAATCCTGCGATGGATGGCGACGCGGATTCCCGCCGGGCGCGTGCTCGTGTTCCTCGCGTCGTGGGACGGCCGGTATTACTGGGACTATCCGAACTACACGCCGGCGGATCGCATGGGCGGCGAGGCCGGCTTCCGCGCATTAATAAAGGATGGCCAGGCGCTGGGCTTCACGATGATGCCGATGTTCGGCGCCAACGCCGCCAACCGCGAGCAGCCGGCGTACGCGCGCATCGCCGACGCGGCGACGACGAAGATCGACGGCGACCGGATGGATCTCAACTGGGTGGACTGGGACAACGATCGCCATCAGGACGGCTGGCTGTCGTACATGAATCTCGGCGTTGAGTCGTGGCGGACGTGGCTGACGACGCGCATCGCCGACGTCATCACGCGGTACGGCGTCGACGCGTACTTCCTCGACATTGTCGGCGGCTGGGTGAACAACCCCAAGGCCGACATGCACGACGGCGCTCGTCGTCTTGTCGCGGATCTCCGCCGCCGTTTTCCTGACGTGCCCGTCGTCGGCGAGATGCACTACGACGCGCTGCTCGAGTTCATCCCGATGTATCACTCGTTCGGCCAGAGGCTCGTCGCCGATCTCGTGCAGCGGCACGCGAAGTTCTTCCAGCATCTGAGCCATCCAGCGCCCGGCCGCGGCAGCAGCGGCGTGCACGAGTCAGGTTTCGGCCGATGGAATCCGCAGACCTTGTCGCTCACCGACACGACGATCCCCACGCTGAACGTCGTCGACGATACGTTCGACAAGTACCGCGCGGAGATGGACGCGGTGATTCAGGAGGCAAAGCGCCGGGCGAGTGTGTAGCGCGAGTCGTGCAGTGATGGCGCTCGGTCGCGAGCCGGAGACGATCCGCGAGCAGGCTGAATACATGGACCACTCGATCACGGTGGAGACCGATCTTTTCGAGCATCGAGAGGTCAAGCCGCATTTCATCAATCCTTGCTGTTTCGGCGAAGACTTCGCTCGCTGGCTGAAACGGCAGCTGACCGACATGGTGTCGGCCGGCTTCGAACTGTCCGACTCGATCCAGGAGGATTACGGCTGGGGATTCTGGATCGCTCACGGACACGATCGTTTCTGGATCGCGCTGTCCTTCTGCGGCGATGGCCCGACTGACGAGCCGGCGCAGTGGGTTGTATCCGTCGGCGACAATCCCGGGTTCAACCTGCTGAAGCGTCTTCTTCACAGACCTGACGCGGACGCATTGGCTCTGGTGCGACACCGTGTCTGGCACGTGCTCAGTTCCACCCCTGGCATCCGTGTGCTCACCGAGGAGGGCTCCGCCTAACCCAATGAACCGAATACTCCCGGCAATGCTGTCGGCCCTTGCTTTGGTCGCGTGTGGTAACCAGGACTCATACCTGGCCACATCGCACGTCGCATCCTGGGACTTCATTCAATCTGTCGGCGGCATCCGCGTTGGGGAGCCGGAAAAGAAAGGGACTGCCAGTTGGGCGCTGCCTGTCGTCTGTGATGTCAGCGGGTTGACCACTGTCACTCAAAAACCAACGGCCATGAATTCAGGGCTCGTGGTAACGCGAATGCTCCACCAGGTCGCAGGCGACGACATTCACATTTCTGTGGTGGTCAACACACCGGCCAGCAGCAGTCGCACTTCACGGTGTGCGGAGATTGTCGTCAGCGGCGCGAAGGCTGGCGAGTACAGAGTTCTATACGAAGAACAGGACAAAACGAGACATGCGCTCGGCACCGTCTCATTCAAGTAGGTCCGCTCGAGATTACCGGACCGGCGCTGTCATCGCGGTTTCTCGAGCGCGTTCCAGCCGATCACGTACTGATCGACATTTGTCGCGGTCACGACGTCGACGCCGGAGTCGATGATCGGATTCGCCGGCATCTTCCCCGCCTTGATGTCCGCGAGCAGCCGGACCGACTCGCTGCCCCAGCCGAAGTACTTCTGCCCGAGCAGCACCTGGACCTTCCCCGCTTTCAGCAAATCCGGCGCGGGTGGGATCGTGTCGAACGAAATCACTTTCACGCCGGCCGGCACGGCGTCGAGCGCGTTCCTCGTGAACACGGGCCAGCCGCCGACCGAGATCCACGCGCCGAGATCCGGATAGCGATTCGTGCCGGACGCGATGATCTCGGCGCAGTGCACGACATCCTCTTTGATGTCGTAGACCTCGACGATCTGAATGTCCTTGTGCTGCGCGAGCGCCTCCTTCACGCCGTCGAGCCGCCGCTGCAGATTCGTCGCGCCGACGCTCGTGATGATCGCGACCTTGCCTTTGTCTCCCAGCAGCGCCGACGCCTGCTCGCCCAAAATCTTGCCGGCGGCGAAGTCGTCGACGCCGTAGAACGCGATGCGCTTCGATTTCGGCGCGTCGGCGTCCCACGTCGTGACGGGAATACCCGCGTCGATCGCGCGGTTGATCGTCTCGGTGAGGAAGTCGCCGTTCGTGCACGAGATCGCGATGCCGTCGACGCGCTGCGTGATGAACGACTCGAGGATTTCCTTCTGACGCAGCTGATCCGCCGTCTCGGGCGCGCGCCAGACGACCTCGATGTTGCCGCGCGCCGCCGCCTCACGCTCCGCGCCGGTCTTTGCGTAGTTGAAGACGGGAATGTCGAGCGACTTCGGGATGACGGCGAAGCGCAGCTTCGGCGCCACGCCTTGTTGACCGTGTTGCGCGCCGCCGCACGCGATGGCCACGACCGCGAACAACGAGACGACGATCCGGTTCATGTGTACCTCGCTCGGCTGAAAGCCTCGCGCGACATCCGAACGCGCTACATCTCAAATCGCTTACGGCGCTGCAGCACCTGATCCATCACGACGATGACAATCACGACGAGCCCGACGATGAGCCGATCGTAGAACGTCGCGCCGGGGATCTGCGGCAGCGCGTTGCGCAGGACGCCGAAAATCAGCGCGCCCAGCACGGCGCCG
>JAIQFX010000058.1 GCA_020073005.1 Terriglobia bacterium
TGAAGGCTGACGTCTGAGGGAATTTCTTCGGCAGCTCGCCGAGATGACGTCGTGGATCGCGGCGCTCGTCCTGGGCGCCGCGCCCCGCCGCGTCTGGCCCGGCGCGCTGCGGGCGATCTCCGCGGTGCTCGACGTGCTCGTCACGGGCCATGCGCTCGGCGTGAGCGCCGACTACCCGCTGACGAAATTCGAGTCGCTCGAAGCCGTCCGGCGGGGGATCGAATACGAGCTGCCGGCCCTTACGGGACGAGCGGCGCGGCCGCTTCAGCGGCCCAACTGACGCCATCCCGGCACCGCGGTTCGAACCGCGGGCATGCGCGACATTGCATTGTCGTTTCAAGCAGGCGCGGCAGACCGTCGCGGCGGCAGCTCCAGGGCGTATTCCAGGCCTCGAGCCAGTATGGAAACGGGAGATACAGGGTCGGTTCCGCCCAGCGGCAGTTCTGCGGGGTGCGCTTGTCCACGGGCCCTCCTGACGAAATCCCGGCAACGAGACGGATCCGGTCGGAGAGTTCGCAATCCACATGCCGCTGGAAAACAAAAGCCCCGCTGGCTCAAAGGAACCGGCGGGGCTCTGAAGGATTTCTTCTGCCTTCTTACTTCTTACTTCTTACTTCTAAGTTCTTTAGCTTCCGCCGGCCTTTCTCGGCGTCGTCGACTTGCGCGTGGCGCCCTTGACCGGCTTGGACTGCACTTTCTGCGTGCCGTCGTCCTTCTTGCCGCGGAGACGGTCGGCCGCCGCGCGGAGACGGCCGCCGACGCCCTTGGTCTTCGGCTTCGGCGCTTCGGCGCCGCCCTCGGTCTCGGCCGCGGCCTTGGGATTGAACTCGCTGCCGATCAGCTCCACCTGCGCGACCTCGGCGCTGTCGCCCTTGCGGTAGCCGAGGCGCAGGAGGCGCGTGTAGCCGCCCGGCCGCTCCGCGAAGCGCGGCGCGATCGTGTCGAACAGCTTCGTCACGACCTCGCGGTCCTGCAGGTCCTGCATGACCAGGCGTCGCGCGTTCAGCGTGTGGTGCTTCGCGTCGCCGCCGGCCACGCCGCGCTTGGCGATCGTGATCAGCCGCTCGACGAACGGCCGCAGTTCCTTGGCGCGCGGCACCGTCGTCGTCAGGTGCTCGTATCGAAGCAGGGACGTCGCCTGGTTCCGCAGCATCGCGATGCGATGCTCGGTGACGCGCCCGAGCTTCCTGTGGGCTACTCGATGTCTCATGACGCTATTCCTGCGATGCCGCCGTGGGCTGATCGACACGCATGCCGAGGCTCAGGCCCATCGTGTGCAGGATCTCCTTGATCTCGTTGAGGCTCTTGCGGCCGAAGTTCTTCGTCTTGAGCATCTCGGCCTCGGTCTTCTGCACGAGCTCGCGAATCGTCCGGATGTTCGCGTTCTTGAGGCAGTTGTAGGACCGCACCGACAGCTCGAGCTCCTCGACCGACTTGTCGAGGTTCTCGTTGCTCGCGCCGGTGCGCGGCTGGTCGGCCATCGCCTCGACCTGCTGCTCGGCGCCTTCCTCGAGGTTGATGAAAATGTTCAGGTGATCGCGGACGAGCTTGGCGGCCAGCGAGATCGCGTCGCGCGGGTTGATCGACCCGTTCGTCCAGACGTCCACCGTCAGCTTGTCGTAGTCGGTGGTCTGTCCGAGGCGCGCCGCCTCGACCAGATAGTGCACCTTCTTGATCGGCGAGTGGACCGAGTCGATCGGAATCCAGCCGATCCCGAGGTCCTCGTCGAAGTTCTTGTCGGCCGCGACGTAGCCGCGGCCGCGCTTCATGCGCATCTCCATGTGGAGCTTGCCGCCCTCGGCGACGGTCGCGATGTGCGCATCCGGCTCGAGGATCTCGACGTCGGCGTCGGCCTGGATGTCGCGCGCGCGCACCTCGCCGGCCTTGTCGACGCGCAGCGTCAGCGTCTTGGTGTGGTCGACGTGCAGCTTCAGCGGAATCTGCTTGAGGTTGAGGATGATGTCGGTCGCGTCCTCGACCACGCCGGGGATCGGCGAGAACTCGTGCAGCACGCCGTCGATCTTGACCGCGGTGATCGCCGCGCCTTCAATCGACGAGAGCAGCACGCGCCGGAGCGCGTTGCCGATTGTGGTGCCGAAGCCGCGCTCGAACGGCTGCGCGTAGAACCGGCCGAATCGATCCGTGAGGGTCTCGCGTTCGAACTCGAGACGCTTGGGGCGCTGAAAGCCTTTCCAGAGCATGTGCTGTGTCCTTTCGCCGATGGGCCCGCAGACGGGCCTCCAGACCTGCAAGTGACCGCCGGCCTCCCGCCGCAGGTCTGTTCAAGGCTGCGGGCCGGCGGATGAACGAAAGTGAAAACTGAGAAGTGAGAACTGAAAAGTGAAGACAACGCTTCACTTTTCTCTTTTCAGTTTTAGGTTCTTACTTTGAGTACAACTCCACAATCAGCTGCTCCTGCACGGGCAGGTTGATCTGCTCGCGCGTCGGCATCGAAACGATGCGTCCCGAGATCGTGCTCGAGTCGAACGAGAGCCACTCGGGGATCCCGCGGCCCTTCACTTCCTCCATCGCGTGCTCGATCGTCGGGTTCTTCTGCGTGCGGCCGAGCACCGTGATCACGTCGCCTTCCTTGACGGAGAACGACGGGATGTCGACCTTCTTGCCGTTGACGAGGAAGTGCCCGTGGCGCACGAGCTGCCGCGCCTGCGGCCGCGACGTCGCCAGCCCGAGGCGGTAGACGACGTTGTCGAGCCGCCGCTCGAGCAGTTGCAACAGCGTCACGCCGGTGATGCCGCGCGTCCGCTCGGCTTCCTCGAAGTACCCGCGGAACTGATCTTCGAGCACGCCGTAGATGCGCTTGACCTTCTGCTTCTCGCGCAGCTGCAGTCCGTACCCGGCGAGCTTCGCCTTCCGCGTCTTGCCGTGCTGGCCAGGCGGGAAGTTGCGCTTCTCGATCGCGCACTTCTCCGTGTAGCAGCGTTCGCCCTTCAGGAACAGCTTCATCGCCTCGCGGCGGCAGAGCCGGCAGACCGGTCCGATATATCGCGCCATTACACTCTCCTCCGCTTCGGCGGACGGCATCCGTTGTGCGGGATGGGCGTCACGTCGCGGATTGATTTCACCTCGAGGCCGACCGTCTGGAGCGCGCGGACCGCCGACTCGCGGCCGGATCCGGGGCCCTTCACCCGCACGTCGAGCGACCGCATGCCCACCGCCTTGGCGGCGTTGCCGGCGTTGAGCGCGGCCTGGGTCGCCGCGAACGGCGTGCCCTTGCGCGAGCCCTTGAAGCCGATGCCGCCGGCGCTCGACCACGCCACGACGTTGCCGTCGGTGTCGGTGATCGTAACCACGGTGTTGTTGAACGACGCCTGGATGTGCGCCAGCCCGTGGTGGACGATGCGCTTCTCGCCGCGCTTCTTGAAGGTCTTCTTCCGCTTTCCGGTACCTTCTTTTTTCTCTGGTGTCGCCCCTTCCGGGACGGCCGCTGCTTCAGTCTTTGCCATAGTCCGCTTTCAGCTTTCAGCTCTCGGGTGTCAGTTAGATGACCTTCTTCTTCGCGATCGCGCCCTTGCGCGGGCCCTTGCGCGTCCGCGCGTTGGTCCGCGTCCGCTGTCCGCGTACCGGCAGGCCGCGGCGGTGACGCATCCCGCGGAAGCAGCCGATTTCCATCAGCCGCTTGATGTTCATCGAGACGTCCTTGCGGAGGTCGCCTTCGACGCCGCCCTGCTCTTCGATCACGCGGCTGATCTTCCGGACGTCGTCCTCGGACAGATCCTTCACGCGGATGTCGGGGCTGACCCCGGCGTCCTTGAGAATCCCGTTCGAGCGATGACGCCCGATGCCGAAGATGTAGGTGAGACCGATCTCGACGCGCTTGGTGCGCGGGAGATCAACGCCAGCAATACGTGCCATAAATCCTCAGCCCTGCCGTTGCTTGTGTTTTTGATTCGGACAAATCACCCGCACGACGCCGCGGCGCCGCACGATCTTGCACTTGTCGCAAATCCGTTTGACCGATGCTCGGACCTTCATCAGTTCCTCAAATCCTCAAATCCTTACTTCCTCAAATCTTCCCGACGATCCGACCGCGCCCGATGTCGACCGGCGACAGCTCCACGCGAACCCGATCGCCCACCAGGATGCGCACGAAATTGCGATCCGTGCGATCCGCGATGTGCACCATCACGAACGGGCCGTCGTCGAGCCGCACGCGATACATCGCGCTCGGCAGGGTCTCGGTGACCGTCCCGACTACTTGCGCGCGGCGACCGGCACTTCCCTCGCCGTCAGAATCCATGGCCCGTCCGCCGTCACCGCCACCGTGTGCTCGAAGTGCGCCGACGGCTTGCCGTCGCGCGTGACCGCGGTCCACCCGTCCGCCAGGACTTTCACGGCCGGCTTCCCCGCGTTCACCATCGGCTCGATCGCCAGCACCATGCCTTCGGTCAGCCGCGGCCCGCGCCCGGGCTCGCCGTAGTTCGGCACCTGCGGCTCCTCGTGCATCTTCTGGCCGATGCCGTGCCCGACGAACTCGCGCACGACCGAAAACCCGTACGCCTCGACGTGCTGCTGGACCGCGTGCCCGATATCCGAAATCCGCCCGCCCGGCCGCGCGCACTCGATCGCCTTGTAGAGCGACTCCTCGGTCACGCGCAGCAGCGTCGCCGTCGACTCCGCGATCTGCCCGACCGGCACCGTGATCGCGCTGTCGCCGAAATACCCCGCCAGCGACGCCCCGACGTCGATCGAGAGGATGTCGCCTTCGTTCAACACGCGCCGCGCCGAGGGGATCCCGTGGATCACTTCCTCGTTGATCGACGCGCAAATCGTCGCCGGGTACCCGTGGTACCCCTTGAACGCCGGAATCGCGCCGGCGTGCGTAATCCGCTTCTCCGCCATCGCGTCCAGCTCGGCCGTCGTCACGCCCGGCGCGACGTGCGCCGCGAGCTCCGTCAGCACTTCACCCACCAGGCGGCCTGCGTCGCGCATGCGCTCGAGCTCGGCGGCCGACCGGCAGACGATCATGCCCGCGCCCCGGACGTCGCCTTGCAAAGCGCGGCGACCGCCGCTTCGAGCTCGGCCGTCACCGTGTTCGGCGCCTGCGCGCCGTTGACCGACCGGTAGGTCGGCCGCGAGCCGTAGAACTCGACCAGCGGCTTCGTGTCCCGCCGGTACGTCTTCAGCCGCTCGACGACGACCGCCGCGTTGTCGTCGGCGCGCTGCACCATCGGCCCGCCGCATTTCGCGCAGGGCGCGGTGGTCGCGGCCGCGTCGCCGACTGCGGCGTTGCTCCCGCAGTTCTTGCAGACGAACCGCGTCGTCAGCCGGCGAATCAATTCGTCTTCCGCGACGTCGATGTTCAGCACAATCAGCGGATCGCGTCCCGCCATAATCCCGTCGAGCGCCCGCGCTTGCGGCACGGTCCGCGGGAAGCCGTCGAGGATGAATCCCGGCTTCACGTCGGCGCGGTCCAGCCGCTCGCGCACGATTCCCACCACGATCTCGTCGCTCACCAGCTCGCCGCGCTCCATGATGGCTTTCGCGCGCTTGCCGAGCTCGGTTCCCGTCTGCACGGCCTCACGAAGAATGTCGCCGGTCGAAATCTTCGGGATGCCCTTCGTCTTCGCGAACCGCTCGGCCTGCGTGCCTTTGCCCGCGCCAGGCGGTCCGAGCATGATGAGGTTCAGCGCCATAGATAGTCGTTGGTCGTTGGTCGTTGGTCGTTGGTCGTTGGTCGTTGGTCGTTGGTCGTCAGTCATTGGTCCGACGAAGGACTAACGACTAACGACTAATGACTAATGACTAATGACTAACGACTATGCACGTCGTCCTCGAATCCTCGTCTTCTTCATGAAGCCGTCGTAGTGCCGCATGATCAGCTGCGACTCGACCTGCTGCACGGTGTCCATCGCGACGCCGACCACAATCAGAAGCGACGTGCCGCCGAAGAAGAACTGCACGTTCAACCCTTCCGTGATGAACTTCGGCAGGTTCGCGTCGAGCCAGTCGCCGACGAACGGAATCGGCGCGACCTTGAAGCCGCTGATCAGGAAGTTCGGCAGCAGCGCGATCAGCGCCAGATAAATCGACCCGGCCAGCGTGATGCGCGTCAGGATCGTGTCGATGTACTCCGCCGTGCGCTTGCCCGGACGGATGCCCGGCACGAACCCGCCGTACTTCCGCATGTTCTCCGCCACGTCATCCGGATTGAAGATGATCGCGGTGTAGAAGTACGTGAAGAAGATGATGCCCGCCACGTAGAGCAGGTTGTAGAGCGGCATGCCGAACGCGAGCTGCGTGGACACCGCTTCGCTCACGCGTCCCGGGATCGCCTGCGCGATCGTCGCCGGGAACGCGAGAATCGACGAGGCGAAGATGACCGGGATGACGCCGCCGGTATTCACCTTCAGCGGAATGTGCGTGCTCGACCCGCCGTACATGCGCCGCCCGACAACGCGCTTGGCGTACTGCACCGTCACCCGCCGGTGGCCCCGTTCGACGAACACGATCGCCGCGATGACCGCCGCCATGACGGCGAGCAGGAACAGGATGCGAATCAGGCCGAGCTGTCCGGTCCGCATCTGATCGATCGTCTGCAGCACGGCGCGCGGCAGCCCGACGACGATGCCGGAGTAGATGATGAGCGACATCCCGTTGCCGATGCCGCGCTCGGTGATCTGCTCGCCGAGCCACATGACGAAGCACGTGCCCGTCGTCAGCGTGAGCATCGTCATCAGCCGGAAGCCGAGGCCCGGGTGATACACGAGCGGCATGCCGCCGGCGATCTTCGTCTGCCGTTCGAGGAAGAACGCGATGCCGAGCGACTGCACGACGCTCAACAGGATGGTGCCGTAGCGCGTGTATTGCGTGATCTTCCGCCGTCCCAGCTCGCCCTCTTTCGACAGCTTCTCGAGGTACGGCCAGACCACGGTCAGCAGCTGCAGGATGATCGACGCGCTGATGTAGGGCATGATGCCCAGCGCGAAGATCGTCAGCCGCGACAGGTTGCCGCCCGAGAACATGTCGTACAGCCCGAACATCGTGTTCGACGTCTGACGCGCGAGTTCGTCGAGCGCGGCGAGATTCAGCCCGGGCACGGTGACGTTGTGCCCGATGCGGTACACGCCGAGCAGGCCCAGCGTGAACAGCACGCGGGTGCGCAGTTCCGAGACGGTGAAGATGTTCTTCAGGCTTTCGTTCACGCGAGTTGCTCCGTGGCGCCGCCCGCGGCGGCGATTTTCTCGGCCGCTTTCCCGCTGAATTTGTGCGCGTGGACGGTCAGCGCCTTGCCGACCTCGCCGCGCGCGAGGACCTTGACCTTGACCGTTCCGCCCGGAACCAGGCCGCGCTCGCGCAGCAGGTCAGGCGTCACGACCGTGCCCGCGTCGAATTTCAGGCCGAGCGTGTCGAGGTTGACGACTTCGTACTCGACGCGGAACGGATTGTGGAATCCGCGCTTGGGCACGCGCCGGTGCAGCGGCATCTGGCCGCCTTCGAACCCGCGCTTGAACTTGAACCCCGAGCGCGACTTCGCGCCCTTGTGTCCGCGGCCCGCGGTCTTGCCGCTGCCGGATCCCTGGCCGCGGCCGATGCGCTTCTTGGCGTGCGTCGCGCCCTGCGGCGGACGCAGATTGTTCAATGGCATGACGGTTACTCCACGACCTCGACGAGGTGACGCACCTTGTGAATCATGCCGCGCGTCTCCGGCGTGTCCTTCAGCTCCACCGTGTGGCGGATTCTGCGGAGACCGAGCCCCCGCACGACCGTCGCCTGGTTGTGCTTGAACCCGATGGGGCTCACCTTCAGGCGCACCCTCAGGGTGCCGCCCTTGCTGTCCGTTCGTTGATTCGACATCTCGGTCCTCGAATTTGATCATCGAGTCATCTGGTTATCGAGTCATTGCCGATGACCAGATAACCAGATGACTCAATGCCGAAATTCACCATCACGCGCTAGCTAACTCCGCGAGTTCCTTGCCGCGCAGCCGCGCGATCATCGACGGGTCCTTCAGCGAGTCGAGCCCCTGCACGGTCGCCCGCACGACGTTGTGCGGGTTGGCCGACCCGAGCGACTTGGTCAGGATGTTCGTGATGCCCGCGGCCTCGACGACCGCGCGCACCGCGCCGCCGGCGATGATGCCGGTGCCATCGGGCGCCGGCTTGAGCAGCACGCTGCCCGCGCCGAAATGCCCGACGACCCGGTGCGGAATCGTCGTCCCCGCCAGCGGCACGCGGATCAGGTTCTTCTTCGCCGCCTCGATGCCCTTCTTGATCGCCGACGGCACTTCCTTCGCCTTCCCGATGCCGAAGCCCACGACGCCGTGGCCGTCGCCGACGACGACCAGCGCGCTGAAGCTCAGGTTCTTGCCGCCCTTGACGACCTTGGTGACGCGGTTGATCGACACCACGTTGTCCTTGATGTCGAGCTGGCTCGGGTCGATGCGTTCACGTGTTTTCATAAGCTGCTCAGAATTCCAGGCCCGCTTTGCGGGCGGCATCGGCGACGGCGCGGATGCGCCCGTGATACAGGAAGCCGCTGCGATCGAACACGACGCGCGTGATGCCCTTTTCCTTCGACCGCTCGGCGATCGCCGCGCCGACCGCTTCGGCGCCCTTGAGGTTGCCGCCCTTCACGCCCTTGGCGAACTTGCCCTTGAGCGCGGTCTCGACGCTCGAGGCCGACGCGAGCGTCTTCCCCGTCATGTCGTCGATGACCTGCGCGTAGATGTGCATCACGCTGCGAAACACGCTGAGCCGCGGGCGGGCCGGCGTGCCGGCGATCCGCTTGCGCTGCCGCAGCTGAATGCGGACGCGGCGATCGTTCTTCGTCTTGATCTTCATGCCTTCGCCCCCGTCTTGCCCGCCTTCTTCTTCAGCACTTCACCGGTGTAGCGCACGCCCTTCTGCTTGTAGGGATCCGGCTTGCGGAAGCGGCGGATGTTCGCGGCCACCTGTCCGACCAGCTGGCGATCCACGCCGGTCACGGTGATGTGCGTCTGCTTGTCGATCGCGATGTCGATCCCGTTCGGGATGTCGAAGACGACCGCGTGCGAGTAGCCGAGCGCGAAGATGACCTGCTTGCCCTTGATCTCCGCGCGGTAGCCCACGCCGACGATGTCGAGCTCGCGCTTGAAGCCGTCGGTGACGCCGAGCACCGCGTTGGCGACGAGCGTGCGCGCGAGGCCGTGATACTTGCCGAGCTCGGGATCGGCGGTCGCGGTCTTGGCGACCAGATGCCCGTCGGCGAGCGCGAAATTGATGCCGGAGGGATGCGCCTGGCGCAGCTTGCCCTTCGGACCCTGCACCTCGACGGCGCCGTCGACGACCTTGACGGTGACGCCCTTGGGAATCGTGATTGGCTTCTTACCGATTCGAGACATATGCGTTTACCAGATGTTGCAGAGCACTTCGCCGCCCACGCCCGCCTTGACGGCCGCCCGGCCGGTCATGACGCCGCGCGACGTCGTGAGGATGCTCGTGCCGAGACCGGCCAGCACATCCGGCACATCGTCGCGCCCGAGATAGACGCGGCGGCCGGGACGGCTGATCCGTTCCACGCCCGTGATGAGTTTTTCGCCGTGCGGCCCGTACTTGAGGAACAGGCGCAGCGTCTTCAGCGCGGCGCTGCCCTTGACGATCGGCTCGTCCAGCAGCTTGAAGCCCTGGATGTAGCCCTCGTCCTGGAGAATGCGCGCGATGTCGGCCTTGATGCGCGAGGCCGGCATGTCGACGCGCGTGTGCTTGGCGATCACCGCGTTGCGGATCCGCGTGAGCATGTCTGCGATTGGGTCGGTCATAGTGCGATCCTGAATTTAGTTATCTAGTCATCTGGTCATCCAGTCATCGATTGGCCATTCGAACGATCCAAATGACCCGATAACCAGACGACTCGATGAACGAATTCACCAGCTGCTCTTCGTCACTCCGGTGATGTCGCCCTCGAGCGCCAGCTTGCGGAAGCACAGACGGCAGAGCGCGAACTTCCGCATGTAGGCGCGCGGGCGCCCGCACAGGCGGCAACGGTTGCGCAGCCGGATCTTGAACTTCGGTTTCTTCAGCTCTTTCGCACACTTCGCGGTGGTGGCCATGGTTCGCCCTTAACTCTTTTCCTGCCGGAACGGCATGCCGATGAACTGCAGCAGCTTGCGCGCTTCTTCGTCGGTCTTCGCCGTCGTGACGACCGACACGTTCATGCCGCGCGCCTTGTCGACCTTCATGTAGTCGATCTCGGGGAACAGCAGCTGGTCGCGCAGGCCGAGCGTGTAGTTGCCGCGGCCGTCGAACCCGCGCGACGACACGCCCTTGAAGTCGCGGACGCGCGGCAGCGCGATGTTCATCAGCCGGTCGAGGAACTCCCACATCCGCGCCCCGCGCAGCGTGACCATCGTCGCGATCGGCTGGCCCTTGCGGACCTTGAACGCCGCGATCGATTTCTTGGAGCGGCGCGTCACCGGCTTCTGGCCCGTGATGCGCGCGAGCTCGTCGGCGCCCGTGTCGACGATCTTCGCGTTGGACGTCGCTTCGCCGAGGCCCATGTTCACCACGACCTTGTGGATCTTGGGCACGGCCATGACGTTCTTGTAGCCGAACTCCTTCTGCAGGGCCGGCACGACTTCCTTCTGGTAGCGCTCTTTCATGCGGCTCATTTGTCGACGACCCCCTCGCACTTGCGGCAGATGCGGACCTTCCGGCCGTCGCCGAGAATCTTGTGGCCCACACGGGTCTGCGCCCCGCACTCGGGGCACACCAGCTGCACGTTCGAGGCGTGCAGCGACGCTTCGCGCTCGACGATGCCGCCCTTCACGTTCTTGCCGGGGTTCGGCTTCGTGTGGCGCTTGATCATGTTCACGCCTTCGACGATCAGCCGGATGGCGCGATCGCCCGGCAGCACCTTCAGGACGCGGCCGCGCTTGCCGCGGTCCTTCCCCGTGATGACGAGCACGTTGTCGTTCTTCCGAATGGGCGTGGCTAAACGCGACATGGCTAGAGAACCTCTGGCGCCAGCGAAATGATCTTCATGAACCGGCGCTCGCGCAGCTCGCGGGCGACGGGACCGAACACGCGCGTGCCGATCGGCTCGCCCTGATCGTTGATGAGCACGGCGGCGTTGCGGTCGAAGCGGATGTAGCTGCCGTCGCGGCGGCGCTGCTCCTTCACGGTCCGGACGATGACGGCCTTCACGACCTGCCCCTTCTTCACGTTGGACTCGGGCGTCGCCTCTTTGACCGATGCCGTCACGATGTCGCCGAGCCTGGCGTAGCGCCCGGTCGAGCCGCCGATCGGGTTGATGACGGCGATCTTGCGCGCGCCGGAATTGTCGGCGACGTCCAGGATCGATCGCATTTGGATCATGGTTAGACCTCCGCGGCCTTCCGGACCACGCGCGCGAGGGCCCACCGCTTGCGGCGGCTGAGCGGCCGCGTCTCGGTGATGGCGACCGTGTCGCCCACCTTCGCGGCGTTCTCCTCGTCGTGGACCATGAATTTCGACGTGCGCCGCTCCGCCTTGCCGTACAACCCGTGGCGCACCTGCCACTCGACCGCGACGACGCAGCTCTTCTGCATCTTGTCGCTGACGACGACGCCGACCTTCTCTGACTTGACGCTCATAGGCCCTACTCGGCTCTCTTCTGGTTCAACACCGTTTTCACGCGCGCGAGATCGCGGCGCACCGTGCGGACCTTGTCGGGGTTCTCGAGCTGCCCCATCGATTTCTGGAGCCGCATCCGGAACAACGAATCCGTCAGCTCGCGCTCCTTCACGCCGAGCTCGTCGGCGCCGAGGTTACGCAGTTCCGCGGCCTTCATAGCATCTTCTCCTGCGCGAAGCGGACCGTGAACCTGGTCAGGATGGGCAGCTTCGCCGACGCGAGGCGCATCGCCTTGCGCGCTTCGGCCTCGCTGATCCCTTCCATCTCGAAGAGCACGCGGCCCGGCCGGATGACGGCGACCCACTGCTCGGGCGCGCCCTTGCCCTTGCCCATGCGGGTTTCCTGCGGCTTCTTCGTGATCGGCTTGTCGGGAAACACGCGCGTCCAGATCTTCCCGCCGCGCGCGACGAAGCGCGTCATCGCGACGCGCGCCGCCTCGATCTGGCGATCGGTCAGCCAGCAGGGCTCGAGCGCCTTCAGGCCGTAGTCCCCGAACGAAATGTCGGACCCGCGCCAGGCCTTGCCTCGCATCCGGCCGCGCTGTTGCTTGCGGAACTTGACTTTCTTCGGCATCAACATAATGCAATCTCGAATCTGGAAATTGGGTAATGGGGTAATTGGGTAAGTGCATTGCCCAATTGCCTGACCCGATTACTCAACGACCCAACTACTCAATTACCCAATTCACCCTCGGGCGGCAGGTCTCCTCGGCGCCCGTTCTCTGTACTCTTCTTCGCGACCTCTCTGAGGCACCAGCCGCTCGCCCTTGTACAGCCACACCTTGATGCCGATCTGGCCGTAGGTCGTGTTGGCTTCCGCGAAGCCGTAATCGATGTCCGCGCGCAGCGTCTGCAGCGGCAGCTGGCCGTGCAGGTACCACTCGGAGCGCGCGATTTCCGCGCCGTTCAGCCGTCCCGACACGCGCACCTTGATGCCGCGCGCGCCGAAGCGCAGCGCCGACTCGACGGCCTTGCGCATCGCGCGACGGAAGGCGACGCGCTTCTCGAGCTGCATCGCCACCGACTCGGAAATCAGCTGCGCATCCAGCTCCGGCTTCTGGATTTCCTGGATGTTGATGAAGACCTCGCGGTTGGTCCGCTTCTGGATTTCCTGCTTCAGCTTGTCGACTTCCGTCCCCTTGCGGCCGATGATGATGCCCGGGCGCGAGGTGTAGATGTCGATCTTCAGCTTGTTGGCGGCCCGCTCGGTTTCAATCTTCGCGACGCCCGCGTGGGCGAAGCGCTTCTTGAGGCTCGAACGCAGCGCCAGATCCTCGTGCAGCAGCTTCGCGTAGTCGCGGTCCGAGTACCACCGCGACCGCCACGTCTTGTTGAACCCGAGGCGGAATCCGAACGGGTGAACCTTCTGACCCACGGTTACTCCTTCACCTTTTTCACAGCCGTCTTCCGGCCTGAGCCTTCAGCCTTGCGACTTCCCCGCTTCGGCGCGTCGGCCGTCGCGACCGCAACGATTTTTTCCGGCCGCTCCGACACGTGCACCGTGAGGTGCGCCGTGCGCTTCAGCACGCGGAACGCGCGGCCCATCGGCGCGGGACGGACCCGCTTGGCCGACGGCCCCTGGTTCGCGTAGCACGCGGAGACGTAGAGCCGATCGACGTCGCCGCTGAAGCCGTCCTTGTTCTGCGCGTTGGCGATGGCCGAACGGAGCACTTTCGCGATGTCCTCGGCGATGCCCTTGCGCGTGAACTTGAGCGTCGCGAGCGCGCGGTTGACGTCCTTGCCGCGAATCAAGCCGAGCACGAGCCCGGCCTTCTGGGCGGACGTGCGCACGTAGCGAGCGGTGGCGTGTGCCTGAATCATGATGGCTAGCTCCCCGGTTTCGCCGCAGGCGCGCCTGCGGCCGGAGCGGCCGCGCCCGCCGCGGCCGGAGCGCCCGGCGCGCCCGGTGCGCCGGCCAGCGCCGCGGCCTTCTCGGCGACGCGCGTCGTGTGACCCTTGAAGATCCGCGTCGGCGCGAACTCGCCGAGCTTGTGACCGACCATGTTCTCGGTCACGTACACCGGGATGAACTTCTTCCCGTTGTGAACCGCGAGCGTGTGCCCGACCATTTCAGGCACCACCGTCGAGCGGCGCGACCACGTCTTGATGACCTTCTTCTCGGACCCGCGATTCATCACCTCGATCTTTTCGAGGAGATGGGTATCGACGAACGGTCCCTTCTTCAGTGAACGGCCCATTATTTCTGTCTCCGCTGGACGATGAACTTGTCGGTGACCTTGCGGTTCCTCGTCTTGTAGCCCTTGGTCGGCAGGCCCCACGGCGACACCGGATGGCGGCCGCCCGACGTCTTGCCTTCACCGCCGCCGAGCGGGTGATCGACCGGGTTCATCGCCACGCCGCGCACGTGCGGACGCTGGCCGAGCCAGCGGCTCCGTCCGGCCTTGCCGATCGACACGTTCTCGTGATCGATGTTGCCGACCTGGCCGATGGTGGCGAAGCACTCCATGTTGATCTTGCGAATCTCGCCCGACGGCATCTTGACGGACGCGTAGTCGCCTTCCTTCGCCACCAGTTGGACGAATGACCCGGCGCTGCGCGCGATCTGCCCGCCCTTGCCCGGCCTCAGCTCGACGTTGTGCAGCTGCGTGCCGAGCGGAATGTTCTTCAGCGGCAGGCAATTGCCCGGCAGAATGTCCGCGTTCTGCCCGGCGACGATCGTGTCGCCCACCTTCAGCCCCAGCGGCTGGAGGATGTAGCGCTTCTCGCCGTCGGCGTAGGTCAGCAGCGCGATGCGCGCCGAGCGGTTCGGGTCGTACTCGATCGTCGACACCTTCGCCGGAATGTCGCGCTTGTCGCGCTTGAAGTCGATGAGGCGGTACATCCGCTTGTGGCCGGCGCCGCGCCACCACGACGTGAGGTGGCCCTGGTTGTTGCGGCCGCCGGACTCGTGCTGCGGCTCGACGAGCGGCTTGTGCGGCTCGGTGGAGGTGATGTCGTCGAACGTCTGCACGGTCTGAAACCGCGAGCCGGGCGACGTCGGATTCATTTTGCGAAATGGCATGGGTTACGCGCCTTCCAGGAATTCAGGAATCTTGGCGCCCTCGCGCAGTTTCACGTACGCCTTCTTCCAGTCCGATCGGCGGCCGGCAAAGCGGCCCTGCCGCTTCACCTTGCCGTGCGCGATGCTCGTGCGGATGCCCTCGACCTTCGACCCGAGCAGCTGCTCGATCGCGCGCTTGATCTGCACCTTGTTGGCGTCGACCGCGACGTGGAACACGAGCGTGCGGCCGTCCTCGCGCAGGATCGACGTCTTCTCGGTGATGAGCGGGCGGCGAATCACGTCGGTGAGTTTCATGACAGCACTTCCTGCAGCTTCTCGAGCGCGCCCTTGGTCGCGACGACGCGTTCGGCGTTGGCCACGGACCGCGCGGTCACCTTCCCGCTCGCGACGTATTCCACGCGCGGCAGATTCCGGACCGAGCGCGCGAGCTTCTCGTCGAGCGCGACGTCGATGAGCACGGCCTTGCCGCCGCCCACGCCGAGGCGCGACAGCATCTCGACCGCCGCCTTGGTCTTCATCTCGCCGGCCGCCAGCGCGTCGACGACGACGAGCGCGCCGTCCTGCAGCTTTTGGGCAAGTGCCGCGCGCAGCGCCCCGCGCCCCACTTTCTTCGGCAGCGCGAAGTCGTAGCTGCGCGGCTGCGGCCCGAACACCGTGCCGCCGTGGCGCCACAGCGGATTGCGGATCGACCCGATGCGCGCGCGGCCGGTGCCCTTCTGCCGCCAGGGCTTCTTGCCGCTGCCGCTGACGTTGGCGCGGTTCTTCGTCTGGTGCGTGCCGCGGCGCTTGCCGGCGTTCTCGTGGACGACCGATTCCCAGATGAGATCGGTGTTCACGCGCCCGCCGAAGACGTCGTCGCTCACCGTGAGCGCGCCGACCTTCTCGTTGTTGTGATTGACGATGTCGAGCTGCATGGCTACTTCTTGCCCTTCTTCGGCTTCTCGACCTGCGCGACCTTGATCTTCTTGGCCGTGACCGCCTTGCGGACGATCACATACGCGGTCGGCGCGCCGGGAATGCCGCCTTCGACGATCAACAGATGGTTCTCCGGATCGACGCGCAGCACCTTCAGGTTGTGAATCGTGACGCGCCCGCCGCCCATGCGGCCCGCGGCGCGCATGCCCTTGACGACGCGCGACGGAAACGATGAAGCGCCGATGGATCCAGGCGCGCGGTGGAACATCGACCCGTGGGTCGCCGCGCCGCCGGCGAAGTGGTGGCGCTTGACGACGCCCTGGAAGCCCTTGCCGCGGCCGGTGCCGATGACGTCGACGCGCTCGCCGGTGTTGAAGATGGACGCGAGCACCTGATCGCCGACCTTCGGCGCTTCAGCGCCCGCCACGAGCCCGACCTCACGCCGCACGCGCGTCGCGGGCACGTTCGCCTTCTTGAAATGTCCGACGGTCGGCTTGTTCGTCTTGGCCGGCGTCTCTTCGACGAAGCCGAGCTGAACCGCTTCGTAGCCGTCGGTCTGCGGAGTCTTCGCCTGCACGACCACGCACGGGCCGGCCTTGATGACGGTCGCCGGATGCACGGTCCCGTCCGCGTCGAAGACCTGGGTCATGCCGACTTTGCGGCCGATGATCCCGGTGACCATTACTTATGCTCCTTGCCGAACGCCTTGATCTCGACGTCGACGCCGGCCGGCAGATCGAGCTTCATCAGCGCGTCCACGGTCTGCGGCGTCGGCTCGAAGATGTCGATGAGCCGCTTGTGCGTGCGGATTTCGAACTGCTCGCGCGACTTCTTGTCCACGTGCGGCGACCGCAGCACCGTCCACTTGTTCTTCGACGTCGGCAGCGGAATCGGTCCCGCCAGCCGCGCGCCGGTGCGCTTGGCCGTGTCGACGATTTCGGTCGTCGACTGATCGAGGACGCGGTAGTCGTACGCCTTGAGGCGAATGCGAATCTTGTCGCTGAATGATGCGGTGGCCATATGTCCCCTGTTACTTCCCTTGCATCCGCGCGACGACTTCCTCGCTCACGCTGGCGGGCGCCTGCTCGTACCGATCGAAGTGCATCGAGTACGTCGCGCGCCCCTGCGTGCGTGACCGGAGGTCGGTCGCGTAGCCGAACATTTCCGACAGCGGCACGCGCGACTGGATGATCTGCGTGCCGCCGCGATCTTCCTGCGACTGGATCTGGCCGCGCCGGCTCGAGAGGTTGCCCATCACGTCGCCCATGTATTCCTTCGGCACGACGACCTCGACGCGCATCACCGGTTCGAGCAGCACCGGCCGGGCCTTCTTCGCCGCATCCTGGAACGCCATCGACCCGGCGATCTTGAACGCCATTTCCGAGCTGTCGACGTCGTGGTACGAGCCGTCGTACAGCTCGATGCGGACGTCGTCGATCGGATAGCCGGCGAGCACGCCGCGCGTGAGCGCTTCCTTGATCCCTTCGTCCACCGGCTTGATGAACTCTTTCGGGATCGAGCCGCCGGTGATTTCGTTCTCGAACACGTAGCCGCTGCCCGGTTCGCCGGGGAACAGGCGGATCTTCACGTGGCCGTACTGGCCGCGGCCGCCGGTCTGCTTCGCGTACTTCATCTCGCCCTCGGATGGACGAGTGAGGGTTTCCTTGTAGGCCACCTGCGGCTTGCCGACCGTCGCCTCGACGCTGAACTCGCGCTTCAGCCGGTCGACGATGATCTCGAGGTGCAGCTCGCCCATGCCGCGGATGATCACCTGACCGGTCTGCTGGTCGGTGTTCACGCGGAAGGTCGGATCCTCGGCCATCAGCTTCTGCAGGCCGACGCCGAGCTTTTCCTGATCGGACTTCGTCTTGGGCTCGATCGCGAGCGAGATGACGGGCTCGGGGAAGTCCATCGACTCGAGGACGATCGCGTGCTTCTCGTCGCACAGCGTGTCGCCGGTCGAGACGCTCTTCATGCCGACGGCCGCCGCGATGTCGCCCGCGTAGACTTCCTTGATTTCCTCGCGCTTGTTCGCGTGCATCTTGAGCAACCGGCCGATGCGCTCGGTGCGCTGCTTGGTCGCGTTGTAGATGCTGCCGCCGGACGTGAGGACGCCGGAGTACACGCGGAAGAACGTGAGCTGGCCGACGAACGGGTCGGTCATGATCTTGAACGCCAGCGCCGAGAACGGCGCCTCGTCCGACGCGGGACGCTCGATGTGCGTCTCTTCCTTCTTGTGCGGATCGAGGCCGACGATGGCCGGAACGTCGAGCGGCGACGGCAGGAAGTCGACGACGGCGTCGAGCAGCGGCTGCACGCCCTTGTTCTTGAAGGCCGAGCCGCAGATCACGGGCACGAACGCGGCCTCGCTCTTCGAGCGCACGGAGCTGTTGACGCGCTTGCGCAGGGCCGCCTTGATTTCGTCTTCGGTGATGGCGTCGGCCTGGCCGTGGAGATATTTCTCGAGGATGGTGTCGTCGACTTCGCTGACTTTCTCGATGAGCTGCTCGCGGTAGTGCTTCGCCTCGTCGAGCATGCTGGCCGGAATCTCGCCGACGATGTAGTCGGCGCCCATCGTCTCGTCCTTGTACGTGATGGACTTCATCTTGATGAGGTCGATGACGCCGAGGAACTTGTCTTCAGCGCCGATGGGGAGCTGGATGGCGACGGGGTTCGCTTCGAGCTTGCTGATGATCTGGTCGAACGTGCGCTTGAAGTCCGCCCCGATGCGGTCCATCTTGTTGACGAAGCAGATGCGCGGGACGCGGTACTTGTCCGCCTGGCGCCAGACGGTTTCCGACTGCGGCTCGACGCCGGCGACGGCGTCGAACACGGCGACGGCGCCGTCGAGCACGCGCAGCGAGCGCTCGACCTCAGCCGTGAAGTCGACGTGGCCGGGCGTGTCGATGATGTTGATGCGGTTGTCGCGCCAGAAGCACGTCGTCGCGGCGGACGTGATCGTGATGCCGCGCTCCTGCTCCTGCTCCATCCAGTCCATGACGGCGGTGCCCTCGTGGACCTCGCCGATCTTGTACGTAATTCCGGTGTAGAACAGAATCCGCTCTGTCGTGGTGGTCTTGCCGGCATCGATGTGGGCCATGATGCCGATGTTGCGCGTGCGTGCTAACGGTGACTGACGAGGCATTGATTCGAATTTAGGATTTCAGAGTTCAGAGTGCGTTACCAGCGATAGTGAGCGAACGCCTTGTTCGCTTCCGCCATCCGGTGCGTGTCTTCGCGCTTCTTCACCGCGCCGCCGCGGAGGTTCGCCGCGTCGAGGAATTCGTTCGCGAGCTTCTCGAACATCGTCTTGCCGTCGCCGCGCGCGCGCGCGTAGCCGACGATCCAGCGGATGCTGAGCGACAGGCGGCGGTTCGGGTTCACTTCGACCGGCACCTGGTAGTTCGAGCCGCCGACGCGGCGCGACTTCACTTCGAGGCTCGGCTTGACGTTGTCGAGCGCCTTCTTGAAGACCTTCAGCGGATCGTCGCCGGTCTTCTCCTTGATGATGTCGAAGCTCTTGTAGATGATGCGTTCGGCGGTGCTGCGCTTGCCGCCGTGCATGATGCAGTTGATGAACTTCGTCACCAGCGGACTCTGGTAGATCGGGTCCGCCGCGATGTCGCGCTTGGGAATCTCTCGTCTGCGTGGCATGGATTAGGCCTTCTTCGGGCGCTTGGCGCCGTATTTCGATCGTCCCTGCATGCGTCCCTGCACGCCGACCGCGTCGAGCGTCCCGCGCACGACGTGATAGCGCACGCCCGGCAGATCCTTGACGCGGCCCCCGCGGATGAGCACCAGCGAGTGCTCCTGCAGGTTGTGGCCGACGCCAGGAATGTAGGTCGTCACCTCGATGCCGTTGGTCAGCCGCACGCGCGCCACCTTGCGCAGCGCCGAGTTCGGCTTCTTCGGCGTCTGCGTGAAGACGCGGACGCACACGCCGCGCTTCTGCGGACTGTTCTGCAGCGCGGGGCTCTTCGTCTTGCTGACGATCTTCTTGCGCCCGGCGCGGACGAGCTGACTGATGGTCGGCATATGAAATCTCGGATTGAGGATTGCGGAATGCGGATTGGAAATCCCCTTTCGGGAAGATCCGCACTCCGCAATCCTCAACCCGCAATGTCTGCGTTTCAGGCCTAAAAGCCGAAGCTTGGCGCCTGAAAACCCTAATGAACCCTAGGTTCGAGTGAATCGCGACGGATTTGGTCTTCCCGGGCGTGACCGGGGACGCTTTCCTGATGCGGTGAAGCTAGATAGGGTGTCCTAGCTCCAACAGAACCTGACGAATATAACACGCCCTCCAACGGCCACGCAACCGGCGGACCGCAACCTTGATATATTGAGGCGCTATGGGATTCACACCGACCGACAGCATCTGGTTCAACGGCAAGCTCGTCCCGTGGAAGGACGCCACCGTGCACGTTCTGGCACACGGCCTCCAATACGGCACCGGCGTCTTCGAGGGCATGAAGTCGTATCCGACCCCCGACGGCCCCGCCATTTTCCGGCTGGACGCACACCTCGAGCGTTTCTTTAAGTCAGCCGAGCTGTACGACTTAGCCATCCCCTACTCGCAGGCGACGCTCGCCGACGCGAGCCTCGACGTCGTGCGCGTGAACAAGCTCGAGGCGTCCTACCTGCGGCCGGTGGCCTTCTGCGACGCCGGCACGCTGAGCGTCTGGACGAAGGAGTGTCCGATCAGCGTCGCGATCGCGGCCGTGCCGACCGGGAAGTATCTCGCCAACGCCGACGCCGGCGTCCGCGTCACCGTATCGCCAATCCGCAAGTTCGACGCGACCGCCATTCCGGCCTGGGCGAAGGCCTGCGGCCAGTACATCAACTCCGCGCGCGCCGTGAACGAGGCGCAGCGGCGGGGATTCGACGAAGCGATCCTGTTGAACTCGCAGGGGTTGGTCGCGGAGGGATCGGGCGAGAACCTGTTCCTCGTCAAGGACGGCCGGGTCGTGACCAACGACAAGGACGCCAGCATCCTGATGGGCGTCACCCGCGCGTCGGTCCTCGAAATCGCCCGCGACCTCGGCATCGAGGCGCGCGTGGCCCCGATTTCCGTCGAGGACGTCCTCCACGCCGACGAGCTGTTCTTCACCGGCACCGCCGTCGAGGTGACGCCGATCCGTGAGGTCGACGGCCGCGTCATCGGCGACGGTAAACCGGGCCCGGTCACCCGTCGTATTCAGGACACGTTCAACCAGGCCGTGCGCGGGCAGCTCCCGCAGTACCGGCGCTGGCTTTCCTACGTGCGTCAGGCCGTGACGTCACGGGGGTGAGTTGACGTTGGGGTGTCGTGGTGTCCGGCTTCAGCCGGACCAAGAGGTGCATATGATTCGTGGAACGAACGGGATCGCGGCGCTCGGACTCGTGCTTCTCACCGGCTCGCTCGCGTTCGCGCAGGCGCCGGCCGGCGGCGGCCAGCGCGGCGCGCAGGCGCCGCCTCCACCGATGACCAACCTGCAGATCTTCCCCAAGGACGCGCAGCGCCAGCAGGTGCTCGCGACGATGCAGGCGTTCACGCAGTCGCTCGGCGTGCAGTGCAACTACTGCCACGTGCAGGAGGGGCGCGGCGGGCGCAACGACATGGCATCGGACGAGAAGCAGACGAAGAAGACCGCGCGCCAGATGATGGTCCTCGCCCGCGAGATCAACGAGAAGCTGCCGACCGCCGTCAGCAAGTCCGCCGATGCGACCACCCGCGTCGGCTGCGCGACCTGCCATCGCGGCGTCGCCGTCCCGAAGCAGATCACCGACATCGTCACCGACGCGGCGGCCGGCGGCGGCGCCTCGGCGGGCCTCGCGAGGTTCAGGGAACTGCGCGAGCGGTACTTCGGCGGCCAGAGCTACGACTTCAGCGAAGGCAGCCTCATCGCCATTGCGCAGCGCGCGAACCAGGCGCAGAAGGCCGACGATGCGCTTGCGTACCTGCAGGCGAATCTCGAGTTCTACCCGAAGTCGGCGCGCACGTATCAGACGATGGCGCAGATCAAGAACGGGAAGGGCGACAAGGACGGCGCGATCAAGGATCTCGAGAAGGCCGTCGAGCTCGATCCGAACAACAATCAAGCGAAGATGATGCTGCAGCAGCTCAAAGGCTAGGCAAAGGAGCCTCCATGCACCGACTGGTATCGGCGCTGATTGTCGGAGTTCTGTCGGCGGGCACGGCGTTCGCGCAGGCGCCGAAAGAGCCGCTCGTCGAGTTCGAAATGATGACGTGGCCCGAAGTGAAGGCGGCGCTCGCCGCCGGCAAGACGACGGCGCTCGTCTACACCGGCGGGACGGAGCAGCGCGGACCGCAGAACGTGAACGGCGGCCACACGCTGATGGCGCGCGCGACCGCGAAAGCGATCGCGCTCAAGCTCGGCAACGCGATCGTGATGCCGACGCTCGCCTACTCGCCCAACCGCGCCAGCGCGGACCTGCCGGGCACGATCGGCCTGAGCAACGACGTGTTCGGGCAGATGCTGACCGAAATCGCCGAGCAGTCGATCATCACCGGCTTCAAGAACGTGATCCTCATGGGCGACCACGGCGGCGGACAGCCGGCGGTGTTCGCAGAGGTCGCGAAGAAGCTCGAGGCGAAGTACGCGCCGCAGGGCAAGCACGTGTACTTCTGCGACGAGGTCTACAAGAAGGCCCAGGACGACTTCGACAACTGGCTGGTGAGCAAGGGCTATCCTCGCAGCTCGCACGCCGGCATTCCCGACACGTCGACGATGCTCTACCTCGGCGGCGACAAGGGCTGGGTGCGCAAGGAACTGATTCCGACGGCGGAAGGCGATCCGGTGCCCGAGCCGGGCCAGCGCGGCCAGGGCCGCGGGCGCGGCGCGGACCCGAACGCGCCGCCGCGCAAGAACAACGGCATCAGCGGCGACGCCCGCCGATCGACGCCGGAACTCGGCAAGATGGCGATGGACATCAAGATCGATTACGCCGTAAAACAGATCACGGGATTCCTCGCGAGTCAGGGAAAATAGCAGTACCCAGACAATGGAAACACCCGCCCCCGCGGCGTCGGCCGGTCGCGGCGTAGGTCCGTCGATCGTGGGCCAATGGGTCCACGACCGCAGCCTGCGCCTCGCCGCCGGCCTGGCCGTGGCGGTCGCGATTCCGGTCGCGGTCCTCTTCTACTTTCAGTTCCGATCGATCTCCGCGCTCAGTCAGTCGTCGGCGGTGGTCCTGCGGCAGCTCAGTCAGGCGACCGCGGACGACCTGACGCAGGGCCTGCAGGACGCGCTGAAGGCGCCGTACCTCGCCGTGCTGATCCGCGTCGCGCAGGCGCAGACCGAGCCGCTGGATCTGCCGCTCATCGCGCCGACACTCGAACAGGGACTCACCAACGATCCGTTCGTCAGCCGCTTCTACGTCTGGTCGGACGAGACGAAGGAACATCGCGGTGAAGTCCTGGCTTACGACCGCGAGAGCCACGGCTTCACGACGGACGTCCCCGAAGGCCCCGAGATGGTGCGGCGCTTCCACGAGCTGGCGCCCCAGAAGCACGCGATCACCGTCTTCGAGACGACGATCGGCGGACGCCGCGTGATCTTTCAAGGGCAGCTGCGGTTCCGGTTTCCGGCGCGGGACAAGCTGACCAGCTTCGTCGCGCTGCGCGTCGAAGCGGATCGGTTGAGCGGCGAGTTCCTGTCGTCATTTGTCAGCGCGCACCTGAAAACCGTCGAAGGGCCCACCGGCTTTCCGTCGCTGGGCGTGGCCGTGCTCGACCAGCAGGGCCGCGCGCTGTTCCCGCCCGGCGCCGCCGTGCCCGCGCGGTACGTCGACGAGCGCACGTTTCCGGTCGTGTTCTTCGAGCCCGAGCTGATCAGCCTGATGGCGCCCGAGGGCCACAAGCCGGAAGTGTGGCGGCTGCGCACGGGGTACGGCGATCGGACGATTCCCGAGATCATCGCCGCGCGCGAGCGCCCGCAGCACGCGCTGATGGCGATGCTCGCCGGCGTGATGGCGCTCGGCGTCTTCTTCATGGCGCGCGCCGCGGCGCGCGAAGTGCGCGTCGCGGAGATGAAGTCGAACTTCGTGTCCAGCGTGTCGCACGATCTGAAGACGCCGCTCGCGCTCATCCAGCTGTTCGCCGAGACGCTCGAGCTCGGGCGCGTGAAGAACGCCGAGCGGATGCACGAGTACTACCGGATCATCAACAGCGAGGCGCGCAAGCTGACGCGGCTGATCAACAACCTGCTCGACTTCTCGAAGATCGAAGCCGGGCTGCGCCGCTACAAGCGCGAGCCCGTCAACCTGACGGACCTCACGACGCGCGTGCTCGAGTCGCTCGAGAGCCAGTTCCGGCACAATCAGTTCACGGTGACGTCGCGGCTGGCCCCCGACGTGCCGGTCCTCATCGATCAGGAAGCGGCCGTGCAGGCGCTCGAGAACCTGCTGTCCAACGCGATGAAGTACTCGCCCGAGCACCGCACGATCCACGTCGAGGTCGACCGCGCGGCGGGCTTCGGCGTCGTCCGCGTGATCGACCGCGGCGTCGGCATTCCGCTGCGGCTGCAGCGCAAGATCTTCCGCAAGTTCTACCGCGTCCAGACCGACGCGGGGTCGGGCCCACAGGGCACCGGCCTCGGCCTGGCGATCGTCGATCACGTGATGCGCGGGCACGGCGGGTTCGTCCGTGTCGACAGCGAGCCCGGGCGCGGCGCCACGTTCTCGCTCCACTTCCCCCTGTACACAATGTCCGCAGGAGACTCTCACGGTGACGAAACGGATTCTGGTGATCGAGGACGAACCGCAGATGTTGCTCGGTCTGCGTGACAACCTCGAGCTCGACGGCTACGAAGTCATCACGGCGGCGGACGGCGAAGAGGGACTGGCGAAGGCGATCTCGTCCGCGCCGGACCTGGTGATCCTCGACGTCACGCTGCCGCGCAAGAACGGCTTCGAAGTCTGCCGCGAGCTGCGCGCGCGCGCCAATCCGACGCCCGTCGTGATGCTCACCGCCCGCGCGCAGGAAACCGAAAAGGTGCTCGGCCTCGAGCTCGGCGCCGACGACTACGTCACCAAGCCGTTCAGCATCACCGAGCTCCTCGCGCGCGTGCGCGCCGTCCTGCGGCGCTCGGGCGGGCGCAACTCAGGCCTCGAGAAGTGCAAGATCGGCGACATCGACATCGATTTCCGCACGCACCAGGCGCACCGCGGCGGCGAGCGCATCGACTTCACGGCGCGCGAGTTCGATCTCCTCCGCTATCTGGTGGCGCACACGGGCCAGGTCGTCACGCGCGAGCAGATTCTGAACCAGGTCTGGGGCTACGAGGAGTCGCCGACGACGCGCACGATCGACAACTTCGTCGCCAAGCTGCGGCAGAAGATCGAGACCGCGCCCCACGAGCCCGAGCACATCCTCACCGTCCACGGCGCCGGCTACAAGTTCGTCGGCTAGTACTTCAGTTGATCGTTTTCGTAGCGCGCGGCGATGACCGTGCAGTTGTCGCGGCTGCCGCGCGCGAGGGCCGCGGCCAGCACGTGGTGCGCCATGACCTCGGGCTCCGGGTCGTGCTGCGCGGCCAGCCGCAGCTGTTCGTCGCTCAGCACGCCGTGCACGCCGTCGGTCGTGAGGATCAGGACGTCGCCGTCGCGCAGCGCTTCTTCCATCACGTGCACATCCGTGCGCGGCCTCGCGCCGACGACGTTGGTCAGCGCGTTGCGCATCGGGTGATGCTGCAGCAGCACCGGATCGACGTGCGGATCCTGCGCGAGCACGCTCGCCACCCACGAGTCGTCGCGCGTCACCTGACGCAGCCGTCCGTCCGTCAGGAGGTAGAGGCGGCTGTCGCCGACATGCCCCACCACCAGACGCGCGCCGACCGCGCGCGCGGCGACGACCGTGGTCCCCATGCCGGCGAAGCGATCCGCCGACCCGGCCATCTCGAGAATCTGCACGTTGGCGATCTGAATCGCGGTGCGCAGCAGGTTGCCGTCCGCCGAGAAATCGGGGTCGAAGCCGAACGGCCAGTCGAGGGCGCGGTCGCCGAGCAGCGCGGCGCCGCGGTGCGACTCCTGCACGAAGTCGACGATGGCGTCGACGGCGAGCCGGGCCGCGACTTCCCCGGCGTTGTGGCCGCCCATCCCGTCCGCGATGACGCAGAGGCCGAGCTCGTCCAGAATGGCAAAGCGGTCTTCGTTGGTGGGCCGAATCCGGCCTTTGTCAGTGACCCCGTACGCGCGCAGCACCCGGCACACCCCTGTGACGCTTGAACGGCCAGCTGGATCCGGCCGTGCGGATTATCGGCAATCGTGGCAACATTCAACAGTCACCAGCCGCCAGTCACCAGCCACCAAGGAGATCATTCGATGATCGGAGTTCTCGTCATGTCCGCCGCGCTCTCCCTTACCAGCCCGGCCTTCACGGAAGGCGGCGCGATTCCGTCGAAGTTCACGTGCGACGCGGGGATGACCAACCCGTCGCCCGCGCTGGCGTGGAAGGATGCGCCGGCGGGCACGAAGTCGTTCGTCCTGATTCTGCACGATCCGGACGCGCCGCTCGCGGGCGGCTTCACGCACTGGGTCCTGTTCGACGTGCCGGCCTCGACGACGGGGCTGCCCGAGAACTTCCAGGCGGGATCGGTCGGCATCGACGGCAACAGCGGCTTCCGCCGCGCCGGCTACGGCGGCCCGTGCCCGCCGACCGGCTCGCACCACTATCACTTCATCCTGTCGGCGCTCGACGTCGCCGCGATCGGCGCAGCGAAGGGCGCGACGAAGGCGGATGTCGAGAAGGCGATGGCCGGACACGTGCTCGCCACAGCCGAACTGGTCGGGACGTATCAGAAGACGCCGAAGTAAGTACGTAGTCGTTGGTCGTCGGTCGTGAGTCCTTGGCCGTAACGAACGACGAATGACCAACGACTGACGACTATTTGGCGACGTCGTACACGCGGCGAATGACGTCGCCGCGGTTCTTCTCCGCGAACTGCGCTTCCATCACGAGCTGGCCGGCGCCAGCGCCGCCCGAGAGCGTGTAGCGCAGTTCGCGATCCTTCTCCACGTTGAAGCGGATGACGAGCTGCGTGGGCTCCCACTTCGTCACGACGCCGATCGGCCCCGCGTCGAGCTGCAGCGTCTCTTCCTTGCCGGTCGGATGAAACGTGCGCGTGCGCGCGCGGCCGAACGCGATCGTGACCGCGGTGTCGGTCTGCGCGATCGTCAGCGCGGGCGGCGGGTCTTTCACTTCCTCGACCAGTTCGCGGATCTTCTTCACATCGTCTTCGCTCTCGAAGCGCGGCGTCCCGCTCGGGACCGCGCCTGACCCGCTCGAACGTCCTCCACCTCCGCCGCGGCCGCCACGTCCGCCGCCGGATCGGCCGCCGCCGCTGCCGCCGCGGCCTGGCGTGGCGCTGCTCGCGTCCTGCCAGTCCGGATCGAATCCAACGTCTTTCGGGAAGTCGCTGGCCGCGCGATTGAGGGTCCAGTCGCCGGAGAGATCCGGACGCGCGGCAGCCGGCAGACGCGCGGCTGCAACCGTCACGCTCCCGGCGCAGGCAGCGCAGATCAGCAGCAACCATTTCATGACTGGCTTAGACGCGGCGCAGGAACCGCACGGCGTGCCGTCCCAATTCCAGCGTGGCGATCATGACCGACTGCGGGAGGCTGGTGCCGGCGCGAGCGAGGGCGACGCGGCACGACTCGAGGCAGGCGATGAGGAACGTGGACAACACATCGGATTGGACCAGAATCGCGTGGCAGAACGACGGCGAGCCGATGACAAATCGATGATGTGCACCTCAGAGGCGGCTCAGTCCTTCTCGAGCTCGGCAATCCGCTTGAGGGCTTTCTTACGGAGGGCCGCCGCGTCGCGCGCGATGGCGGCCTCGCCCGCGCGTTCCATATGCACGACCCTGCGATCGAGCGCCGCGATCAATTCGTTCAGGTGCCGAAGGGCGCGCTTCCGATCCTCGCTGCTGGATGACTTGGTCGCCATGGTCGCTCTCAATTAGGACACAACTCGCGGCTAGTATCTATCGGCATCGCTCTTCGGCATGAGCGGCCAGACGGCGGACGGCTCGCCGTTCACCGTCGCGCCGCCGTGCATGAAGCCGTTGGCCGCCTTGAGGAAATTCGCCGGGAAGTTGAGCGCCGGCTCGGACAGCGTGTCGAGCGCGGCGATCTGATCGCGCGTCAGCGTGACCTCCAGCGCGGCGAGATTCTGCTCGAGCTGATCCAGCCGCCGCGCGCCGATGATCGTCGACGCCACGCCCGGCCGGCCCTGCACCCACGCGAGCGCCACGCTCGCCGCGGACACGTGCAGCGCTTGTCCGATACGAATCAGCTCGTCGATGATCGCGTAGCCGCGCTCGTCGAGGAACGTGGTGACCCGCTCGCCGCGATCGGCTTTCACCTGGCCCGCATTCGCCCGTGTGTACTTGCCCGACAGTGCGCCGCTCCGCAGCGGCGACCACGGCGTCACGCCGAGGCCCAGCTCGCGCGCCATCGGTATCAGCTCGCCTTCGATCGTCCGCTCCAGGAGCGAGTACTCGACCTGCAGCGCGACCAGCGGCGTCCACCCGCGGAAGCGCGCGATCGTCTGCGCCTGCGACACCTTCCACGCCGGCGTGTCCGAGAAGCCGATGTAGCGGACCTTCCCCGCCTGCACGAGATCGTCGAGCGCGCGCAGCGTCTCTTCGATCGGCGTGAACCTGTCCCAGCAGTGCATCCAGTACAGATCGATGTAGTCGGTCTGCAGGCGGCGCAGCGACTGCTCGCACGCCGCGGCGATCGCCTTGCGGCCCGCGCCGCCGCCGTTCGGATCGCCGGGAAAGAGGTTGCCGAAGAACTTCGTCGCGATGACGACGCGGTCGCGCCGGCCGCGGTCGCGGCCGAGGAAGTCGCCGATGATCTTCTCGGAGTGGCCCTTCGTGTAGACGTTGGCCGTGTCGATGAAATTGCCGCCGCGCTCGAGGAACCGCGCGATGATCGCTTCTGACTCGGCGACGCTCGATCCCCAGCCCCAGTCCTCGCCGAACGTCATCGCGCCAAGACAGAACGGGCTCACTCGCAAACCGGAGTTACCAAGGGTGATGTAGTGATTGAGGGACATGTTGGTCGTTGGTCGTTGGTCGTTAGTCGTTGGTCGTTAGTCGCCGCCAGCTTAACCGCGCAAAGGGCGGTTCTCCCTATTCAAGTGCTTGATCCACTGCGTCAGCATCTTACCAATCACAACGTAACGGTCGACGAGACTCGCCCGTTCTTCTGCCGTGATGTGATTCCTGCCGCACGCGACTTTCAGGTGCGTCTGCATCTCGTTGCACGATCCACGAGCGATATATTGATAGTGGGCGCAATGACGGTCCGTCTTCTGCCCGAATCCCTCGCTGATGTGCGCCGGAATGCGCGACGAGCATTCGGCTAACTGCCCACGAAGTTCGAAGTCTCTGCGCAGGCTCGGACGCTCAAGAATGGCAGAAACTGCATCAGCCGCTTCGAGTGCGCGCTGATATACGAGCAATTCATCGAGTGACCCGGCATGCATGCCAAGCGAATTGCATGTTCCGTACCGAGAGCTCGCCGAAACCGGAGCGCCGGATTGCCAACGACCAAGGACTCATGACCACGACTAACGACCAATGACCAATGACCAATGACTAATGACCAACGACTAATGACCAACGACTACTTGTTTTCCACAACGATCAATTCGATCGTCCGGTTCGTATCGTTGACGTCCTTGTGCATTTCGCCTGCGGGCATCGGCTCGAAGAAGTACGCCTTGCCTGATTCGTAGTGCGTCACGGTCGCGCGCCCGCCCAGCGCGACGGTTTTCAGATCGCCGCCGACGATGCCAATCACCGTGCGATAGCGATCGTGGCGATGCATCGTCGACTCGGTGTGCGGCGGGATGATGCTCTTCCACGAAACGACGCGGTCGTTTTCGAATTGCGGCACGCGCTGCATCTCGGCGCGCGGCGCCTGCAGGAGCAATCCCAGCACCACAGCAGCGCGCCAGATCATTTGATCTTCCCCTCGAGCCGCAGCAGTTTCGCGGCGGTCCGCCAGCGAATGCCCTCGCGCTGCTCGTCCGTCACCGGCAACGTGTTCACGGCGTCCAGCATCGACGGAATGCTGCCGATCTGATGCGGGTAGTCGCTGCCGGACAGGATGTGATCGGCTCCCGCGAACTCGATCGCGAGCTTCAGCGCGCCCTGATTGAAGTTCACGGTGTCGTAATAGAACTCCTTGAGGTACGAGCTCGGCTCGCGCTGAATGTGCTGGCGACAGTCCCGGAACGCGTGGAATCCCCGATCGAGCCGCTCCGCGAGGTACGGAATCGCGCCGCCAAGATGACAGAGCGCCCACTTGATCTTCGGATAGCGCTCGGGCACGCCCGCGAAGACGAGCGACGCCGCGGCCAGCGTCGTGTCGAACAGGAAGCCGACGAGCGGCATCAGCCAGTACTCCTGCATCATGTCCACGTTCACCGGATGCGCGGGGTGGATGTAGAGCACGGCGCCGAGGTCGTTCGCGCGCTCGTAGATCGGCCAGAACCGCTCGTCGCTCAGCGCCACGCCGTTGATGTTGCTGAAGAGCATCGCCCCTGGCAGCCCGAGCTGCCGCGTCGCGCGCTCGAACTCCTTCGCCGACGCCGCCGGATCGTTGAGCGGCAGCGTCGCAAGCGACGTGAAGTGACGGCCGCGCGTGTCGATCGCTTCCTTGAACTCGTCGTTCACCATCGACGCGAGCTTCGCCGCCACCGCCGGCGTCTCCACGTGCGTGCCCGGCGTCGTCAGCGTCACGACCTGCATCGTCACGCCGAGCGTGTCGAGCACCTCCTGGCGGTACGCGAGATCGCGATGCCCGCGCACGGCGACGTTGTAGTCGCCCGGGTAGTGCAGGTTCGGATTGCCGTCGCTGTCGATCGTCACCTTCACGCTGCTCTGGCCGGACTGCAGCGCCTTCATGTAGTTCGGCGGGTAGTAATGGTTGTGGAAATCAATGACGGGCATGTAGACGTCTCCAGACGAAGTAAACGGGAAGACCGGCGACGACGAGTCCCAGTCCCCACAGACTGCTGCCGGGATCGGACGCAATCTGATTCACGACAATCGCCAGACAAATGGCGGCGAACAGCACGGGCGCGACCGGAAATCCCCACGCGCGGAACGCCGCGACGTAGCCGGCTTTCCGCCGCAACGCCAGCGTCCCGAGCGCGAGCGCGCCGAAAAAGATCCATTCAGTGTAGACCACGCGCGACACCAGCGTGCCGTACGTCGCCGTCAGCACGAGCGCCGACGACCAGATTGCCTGCGCGGCGATCGCGAGGTACGGCGACCGGTACGTCGGGTGCACGGCGCCCATCCACTTGAACAGCAGTCCATCGTCGGCCATCGCGAGATACACGCGCGGTCCGGCGAGGATGATGCCGCTGTTGGCGCCGAGCGACGAGACGAGCACCAGCACCGAGATCGCCGACGCGGCCGAGGCGCCAGCGGCCACCGACGTCGCATCGAACGCGATGTGCGTGGACGAGAGCACGCGGCCGAGCGGCAGCACGAGCAGGTACGCGGAGTTGAGCGACAGATAGGTCACGACGACGACGGCCGTGCCCAGCATCAGCGCGCGCGGAATCGTGCGCTCGGGATCGTGCGTCTCTTCGGCGGCGTACGTCACCATGTGCCAGCCGCCGAAGGCGAACAAACCGGCGACGAGCGCGCGCAGGAATCCGGCCGGCTGCACGGCGGCCGCGGCCGCCGCCGGCGCACGCAGCACGCCGAGCCCGAACAACAGGCACAGCAGGATCGCGATCGCGCCCAGCTTCGTGATCGTCAAGCCGGTCTGCACGGCGGCGCCGGGCCGCACGCCCGCGTAGTTGATCGCCGATAGCACGAGGATGCTGCCGACCGCGGTCCACCGGATTCCGAGATCGCCCATCGGGACGATCGTCGCCGCGTACCGTCCGAACACCATCGCGATCGCCGCGATGATGCCCGAATGCATGCTCCAGAACATCGCCCAGCCCCACAGGAATCCTGCAGCCGGCGAAAACATCTCGCGCAGGAACACGTACACGCCGCCGGTCCGCGGGTACGCGGACGTCAGCTCGGCGCAGATGCTCGCGCCGAACCACGTGAGCGCGCCCGCCGCGATCCAGACGAGCAGCATGCCCGAGAACGACGGCACGGCCCGGCTGACTTCCGACGGCTGAACGAAGATCGACGAGCCGACGATCGTGCCGACGACCATGGCCGTCGCCTGCGTCAGGCCGATGGACCGGGTCAGTTGTGTGGACATGCGTTGTAGCGCGAGCCTTTCAGGCGGTTGTAGCGCGAGCCTCTCAGGCGAGCGAGCCTAATCGAACTCACGCTTGGCAGCGGTCTGCTCGGCGCCGACGCGGCCGGTCACGATGTCGGCGCGCGAGTAGTTTTCGCTCTTCATCTTCGCGCCGGCGAGGCGGCGCAGCATCGTCAGCTGGCCGACGTGCGTCAGCGAATCGGCGATCGCTCCCTGGAAGAGCTTCTCGTGCGTCGTCGCGATTGGCGCGTCGGACGCGAGATACGCGTCGAAGCGCGCGAGCGTCGCGTGAAAGCGCGCGACTTCCCGATCCCAGGGCAGCGGCGTCGAGTCATTCCACTTTTCCGCGCCCGTCGCCTGCGTCAGCGCCCAGTCGTATAGGTCGCCGATGTGCGCCAGGATTTTCACCACTGTGCGCGGCGATCCGTCGGGAGAGTACGACGCGAAACTCGCCGGCGCGTCGCGGACCGCCTTCCCGCCGCGATACGCGACGGTAGCGACGGTATGTCTCAGTAGTGCGCGTTTTTCATCCATGTGAGTCTCCGAGTCACCAGCCACCAGCCACCAGCCACCTGTCTTCTAGCCTCTAGCCTCCTTCAAGATCAAACTACAACACGTGACCGCGCCTTCCGCCTTGGCGACCTCGGTTGTCTCGATCGTGTGGACGCGCAGGCCCGCCTCGCGAATGCGCTCCGCGGTCCGCGGAAACGCGTTCGAATAAAGAATGCGATCGTCGAGCCGCAGGGCATTCGCGCCGGACGGCTCCGCGGGATCGACCTCGAGGAACCGGAAGCCCGGCAACTGCGCCGTGTCAATCCACGCCGGATTGACCAGCAGCAGATCGTCGGTCAGCGTCGTCACGGCCGACTTCAAGTGCAGGCAGCCCGTCACGGTGACCTCGCGGATCGCGTAGCCGTGCGGCGACAGCATCTGGTGCAGCTGAATCGCGGCGTCGTGATTCGTGCGCGTCGAGATGCCGACGAACACGCGGCGGCCGACGACGAGGACGTCGCCGCCGTCGAGCGTGCCGGGCGGGACGATGAAGTGCAGCTTGCGCAGCCGGTCCAGCGCCCGCGTGATGACGGTCACTTCAGGACGGCGGGACGGCGCGCCCGGGCGCGTGATCACGGCCAGCTCGTCGAACACGACGGCGATGTCCTCGACGAACACGGAGTCCGGCAGGTCGACGCCACCCTCCAGGTGGTCGACCAGGTAGCCGGCGTCCCGCAGGGCCTGCTCGTACGCCCGATGCTGCGCGCGCGCGAGGTCGAAATCGATGGGCACCCGCGCCTGATGCGTCAGCTCGCACGCGCCCATCGCGGGGCTCACGGCGTGCGTAATGGCGAGCTTCGACATGGCCAACAATCATAATCGCGGAACCCAACCCTGCGGCGAGCCGGCCCGTCTAATCGGGAACCCAAGAACGGTGGCTGGTGACTGGTGGCTGGTGAACGACGATGAATGACCTGCGTCTTGCCTTCCGTTCTCTGCGGTCGACGCCCATTGTTTCCGCCGTCGCGATTCTATCGCTGGCCCTCGGCATCGGCGCGAACACAGCGATCTTCTCGCTGGTGAACAGCCTGCTGCTGCGCGCCCTCCCCGTCAGAGAACCACAGCAACTGGCCCTGGTCACCGACGACGAGACCCGCGGGATCAGTTCGTGGACCAATCCCATCTGGGAACAGATCCGCCAGCGCCGGCACGAGCTGTTCGACGACGCGTTCGTCTGGGGCGGCTCGCGATTCAACCTCGCCGAAGGCGGCGAGACGCAGTTCGTCGACGGCGTCTGGGCGAGCGGCGCCATGTTCGAGACGCTCGGCGTGCGGCCGATGCTCGGCCGGGCGTTCAGCGACGCCGACGATGCGCGCGGCGGCGGGCCGGACGGCGCGGTCGCCATCATCAGTTACGCGTTCTGGCAGCGGCGCTTCGGCGGCGCAGCCGACGCGATCGGCAAGCGCCTGAACCTGGAGCGCGTGCCGTTCACGATCATCGGCGTCGCGCCGCCGGACTTCTTCGGTCCGGAAGTCGGCCGCGCCGTGGACGTCATGATTCCGCTCGGGACCGAGCCGCTCATCCGCGGCAAGGAATCGTTCCTCGATCGGCGAT
>JAIQFX010000059.1 GCA_020073005.1 Terriglobia bacterium
CCGGCATAGCCGCCGAAGTACACGGCCGCCGCCGTCCAACTGATCGCGCGCTGCAGCAGCACGTCCCGCATTGCCGCGGTACGCGGCCGATCCAGGGCTTCGCGATAGAAACGGAAGTCGAGGTACGCGCAGCGGAGCATGACACCGATGGCAATCGGGGCCAGCACGGACAGCGTCACCGGCGCTTCCGCCCAGTCGCTGATTTGTCGTGGCGTGAAGACCGACGCGACGGCCGCCGTGGCGACGAGGAAGATCGCCCACGGCCGCCGGCCCGCGCTGAAGAGATCAAGATCGCGCGCGAACGTCCGGATGCTGCGCGCGCGGCGCCTGACGATCGCGAACGCGGCGACCTCGAACGCCGGAATGAAACTCCACGCGATCGCGCCGCCGATGACGAGCCGCGCCGTCAGCCGGCCCGACACGATCAGCGAGACGCAGCAGCCAAGTAGAAACGCGAACGAGACGGTCTTCTTCAGCCTTGAGCCCTCAGCCCTCAGCCCTTCTTACTTCTTCGGCCACACAACGCCCTGATCCTTCTTCGTAATGGGCGCGAGACCTTTGTACATGAACCGCTGCACGCGCTGGCCGCGGTAGGTTTCCGTCGTGTAGATGTTGCCTTTCGAGTCGACGGCGATGCTGTGCACGCCGTAGAACTCGCCCGGCTGCCGCCCGCCTTCGCCGAACGTCGTCAGCATCTCGAGCGAGTCGCGCTCGAGAATGTGGACGCGATCGTTTTCGCCGTCCGCGAGGTAGATGTACTTCTGCTGCGCGTCCTTCGAGAACGCGATGTCCCACACCGAGCCCGAGCCCAGCGTGTCCTTGTTGATGAACATCTCCTTCACGTACGTGCCGTCCGGCTTGAAGACCTGGATGCGATCGTTCACGCGGTCGCAGACGTAGAGCAGCCGGTCGACGGACATCTCGGCGCAGTGCACGGGATTCCTGAACTGCTGCGGCGGCGGCGCGCTCGGATTGTAGCGGCCGAGGTCGACGTCCTCCGGCCTGTGGCCGTACGCGCCCCAGTGCCGCTTGTACTTGCCGGTGTCCGCGTCGTACACGATGACGCGATGATTGCCGTAGCCGTCGGACACGTAGACTTCGTTCGCGACCTTGTCGATGAACGTTTTCGCCGGCAGCCGCAGATTCTCGGTGTCGTTGCTGCCCTTGCTCTGGCCGGGCTTGCCGATCTGCATCAGGAACGTGCCGTCCTGCGTGAACTTCAGGATCATCGCGTCGTTGAAGTAACCCTGGATGCCGCCGGTCTGGCTCTCGTTGAGCACGTTGCTGCCCGCGACGCCGCGCTGACCGCGGCCCGCGCCGCGCCCGCCTGGAGGCGTGCCGCGTCCGTTGCCGCCGATCCAGACATTGCCTTTGTAGTCGACCGTGATGCCGTGGTTCGACTCGGGCCAGTCGTAGCCTTGTCCCGGTCCGCCGAAGTGGCCGATGAGATTGCCTTCCATGTCGAACTCGAGAATCGGCGGGGCGGGCGCGCAGCATTGCGCCGTCGGTGGATTCGTCGTCGCGTGGACCTCGCCGGGCTCGAGCGAGCCGGCGCGGTGGATGATCCACACGTGATCCTGCGCGTCGACCGAGACGCCGATCGTCTGGCCGAGGATCCAGTGGTTGGGCAGCGGCTTCGGCCACAACGGATCCACCTCGAACCTCGGCGCCGTCGTCGTGGCGGCCTGCAGCCGCATCTGTTTCTCGAGCACGCTGCTGCCGGCGCCGAGCGCGACGGCGAGCGCGAGGAGGATCGTGCCGGTCAGGAGATGGCGTCGCATAGAGGTCCTTTCTCTTCGCGTGGAGCCGTCGCGGATCCCGGGATGCATGGCGTAGTTTAAAGGAATAAACTCGGGGTAGACGGGTTAATCCGCGAAGGAGTCGTTGATGCGCAAGGGGTTGATGATTGGCGCGGTGGCCGGCGTGGCCGTCGCGGTGGCGATGGGCATCGCCGTGCCGCGCATGCGGACTGCGCCGAAAGCCGCCGAAACGCAGACCGCGAAAGCGCTCGGGACGACGACCGCCAAGGCGCCGGACACGGCGTCGTGTCCCGCCGACGCGAAGCCGGCCAACTTCAACTTCACGCTCAAGGACCTCGAGGGCAAAGAAGTGAAGCTCGCGGACTACAAGGGCAAGGTCATCCTGCTCGACTTTTGGGCGACGTGGTGCGGCCCCTGCAAGATCGAAATCCCCGCCTTCATCGAGCTCTACACCAAGTACAAGCCGCAGGGCTTCGAAGTGGTCAGCGTCGTCCTGCTGGATCGGTTCGTCAACGCGAAGCCGTTCGCCGAGAAGATGAAGATGAATTACCCGGTCCTCGACGGCGATCCGCAGCAGGACAAGATCGACGATGCGTATGGGCCGCTGTTCGGTTTGCCGATGTCGTTCATGATTTCACGCGACGGCCGCGTGTGTCAGAAGCACCTCGGCTTGCCGGCGATGAAGGACGGCACGGAGCCGGACGAGAAGACCGTCAAGGACATCTTCGAAGCCGAGATCAAAGCGCTGCTCTGAAAGGACCCGAAATATGAAAGCGATCCTCGTCGTCCTCGGCATGCTGGCGGCTCCGGCGCTCGGGTACGCGGGGCAGCAGCCGCCGCCGCGTCACGAGCCGGCGCGATCGCCGGAGTCCGGCGGTCATCATCACGGCGCGAGGTCGCAGCCGGACGCGCCGCCGGCGGCGCCGGCGATGCCGGGACTGTCAGCCGCGCAAGTGCTGTCCGGCCCACTGCCGATGTTTCCTCAGCCTGCGTCGCCGTTCGACGCCGCGCCCTCGACGTACGTGCCGCACAAAGGTCTCTCTCCGTTCCTTCGTCCGCGCCGATCGATTGTGATCGGCGGCTTCGCGTTTGGCGGCGACGCTTCGCCCGAGATGCCGTCCGCGCTCAGTCCAATAGAAACGCCGGCGATCGAAATGCCTGCCGCGGCGCCGCAGCCGCCGAACCCACAGCCGCCAGACGCGCAGCCGCCGGTCGCGCCGCCCGATACGCCGGCGAGTGTTGCGCCGCCGAACACTGCGCCCGTCACGTTGTATGTGATTCCCGGTTGTTACGCCGGCGACAAACCGCCTGCTGATGGAATGCTGCCGTCGGGATGCGACGTGGCGAACTTGCGGATCGTGCGGATCAGATAGGACGAGAGATCAATCAATCGCCGACGATGTGCCGGGAAGTCGGCAGATTGTCTGGCATCCCGCTTGCGACGATCGCCAGTATGGTGGTCGTGTCGAACGTCACGTACTGGCATCGCGAGCTGCCGCCCGTGGACGCCGAACCCATCGGCGATCACACGCTCGAAGCCGCGAGCCGGCGCATTCCTGACACCATCGCGCGCCGCGACGATCTCTGGACCGCGTGTCACGCGGAATTGATGGAGCACGCGCGCGAACGCCTGGAGCAGGAAGTCATCCGGCTCGGCGGACGTTACGCGCACGTGCTCGACGAGACGATCGAGCCGAAACACGATCCGATCAGCGGCGAAGCCTGGCTGCACGGACGGTTCAGGTACGTGCTGTATCGCTGACTAGCGTCCCACGACCTTCAGCGCCGTTTCCAGCTTGAACGTGAGCTCGGTGTCCGCGGGAATCTTGATCGATCCGCCCTTGGTCAGCACCTGGGCCAGCGCGCCTCCGCCGGCACCGGCGCCGGCGCCGATGGCCGCGCCCTTCCCGCCGCCGGTGATCGCACCGATGACGGAGCCGATCGCCGCGCCGCCACCAAGGAACTCCGCCGTGCGCTTGTTCTTGCCGATCCCTTCGCGCCCCTTCTCGGCGAGGTCCACGGTGTTGAGCGCGTACTGCCGCCCGCCGACCGCGACCGACTTCAGATCGAGGATCAGATCCGAGGCGCCCTTGGTCTCTCCGCCGCCCGCGGATTTGATAATGATGAGCGCGTCCGCGCCGTCCGGAATGACGACCTTGCCGTCGGCGTCCAGCACGTCCTTCGTCACGTCGGCCTCGAACGTCTGGCCTTCCGTCGCCGTCGACGAATCGATCGCCACGGCGTTGCGCACGCTGATCTCGGCGCCGGCCGGCACTTCATAGGTCTTCGTCGTGATGTGCTCCTGCGTCGGACGCGGGCGGGCCGGCCGCGTCGCCTGCGGTGCCGTGCCCGCCGGCGCCGCGGCGGGAGGCGCCGCGGTCGCGGGAGGCGCCGGCTCCGGTGACGAACCGCAGGCGGCAACCAACAACAGCAAGGGGAGTATCGCGAGGCGTTTCATGAGTGGCTCCAGTTCAAAAGGGGGGGCGGATCAACGGTACGGTGCAGCGGGCGCCGAGTCAAGACTCCAGACGGCGGACGTCCACATCAGGCAGAAACGCGGCGAGCGCGCCAATCAGTGGCAGAAATGCGCACAGCCGGTAGACGAACTCGATGCCGGTGTGATCGGCAAGCGCGCCGAGGACGGCGGCGCCGAGGCCGCCCATCCCGAACGCGAATCCGAAGAACACGCCCGAGATGAGACCGATGCGGCCCGGGACGAGCTCCTGCGCGTAGACGACGATCGCGGAGAACGCTGAGGCGAGCACGAGGCCGATCAGGACGGTCAGAATCGGCGTCCAGAACAGATTCGCGTAGGGCAGCGCGAGCGTGAACGGGAAGACGCCGAAGATCGATCCCCAGATCACGTACTTGCGGCCGAAGCGATCGCCGATCGGTCCGCCGAGGATCGTGCCGGCGGCGGCCGCGGCGAGAAAGACGAACAGGTTGATCTGCGCGGTGCGGACCGAGACGTGGAACTTCTCGATCAAGTAGAACGTGTAGTAGCTGTTCAGGCTCGCCAGATAGAAGTACTTGGAGAAGATCAGCGCCGCGAGAATCGCCAGCGGCCAGCCGACGCGCCGAAGCGCCGGATTATCGGAGTGGCGCGAAGGCGGGCGCGGCGGCGCGACCGGCCTCGACTTGTACCAGCCGCCGATCCGCCACAGGACGATCATCGCGACGAGCGCGAGCGGCGCGCACAGCGCCACGCTCCAGAGTCCGCGGGGCGCGACGAGGAACGCCGCGAGCAGCGGACCGAACGACGACCCGGCGTTGCCGCCGACCTGGAAGAGCGATTGCGCGAGGCCGTGCCGTCCGCCGGACGCCATGCGCGCGACGCGAGACGACTCGGGATGAAAGACGGCCGAGCCGATACCCATCAGCCCCGCGGCCACGAGCAGCACGGCGAACGTGCCCGCGATCGAGAGCAGCAGAATGCCGGCCAGCGTGACGCCCATGCCGGCGACGAGCGAGTACGGCGTCGGCCGCCGATCGGTGTAGTGGCCGATGATCGGCTGCAGCAGCGACGCCGTCACCTGCAGCGTGAGCGTCATCAGGCCGATCTGCGCGAAGCTCAGCGCGAACGCCGACTTGAGCAGTGGATAGATCGACGGGACGACCGCCTGGACCGTGTCGTTGAGGAGGTGGGAAACACTAATCGCGGCCAGGACGGCAAACGCCGTGGTTTCTCGTCCCTGGCCGCGATTCATTCGAGCGACGGTTCGCGGACTGCGCTACGCGATCTTCACTTTGCGCGGCGCCTGTGAATCTTCTTCGAGGAAGGATTTCTTCGTCTCGTTCTCCTGCGCTGTCTTCTGGACCCTGCCGCTGACGTCGGTCACGCGCGAGATGAGCGTGTGATCGCCGGGCGTCGCGTTGGTCCACGTGTAGGTGTAGAACTTCCAGCCGTACTTGTCCTTCGTCGACGCGTCCGCCGCAGCCAGCTGCCACGGGCCGTCGTCGACTTTCACTTCGACCGACTTGAGCGGCGTGCCGTCGTTCAGCACGACCGCGAGCACCTTGTACTGGCTGCCGGTCTTGGTGACGCGCGCGATGAACGACTTCAGGTTCATGTGCGTGACGGCCGTTTCCTTCCACATCATCTCGCCGTCGATCATCTCGCCGCGCAGCGTGCGGTACCAGCGCGCCTGGAAGCGGCCGAGGTACGCGTCTTCCTGCAGGTGGATGTGCTGGAGCCACTTGACGTTGCACACGCCGTAGTAGCCCGGCACCAGCAGGCGGAGCGGGGCGCCCTGATGCTTCGTCAGCGGCTCGCCGTTGAGCGCGTAGGCGAGGAAGATTTCGGGCGACAGCGCCTTCTCGCGCGGGAGGCTGCGGCCGAAGTTCTGCTCGAGCGTGAACTTCTGCGTCCGCCACTCGATCTCTTCCTGACCGTGATCGGCGCCGAAGAACACGAACTCCTTCGCGCTCGCCTTCACGCCCGCCGCGTCGAGCACGCTCTTGAGCGGCAGGCCGGTCCAGCGTCCGTTGCCCGCCAGGCCGTTCAGCGGCCCGCGGTTGCCGGAGCACTCGAAGCCGGCGACGAACTCTCTGCCGCCCATCTTCTTGAGATCGTCGAGCGAGAACGACTTCGTCTGGTTCACCAGACCGGTGACCTTCAGCTTGTAGGTCGCCATGTCGACGTCCGGGTGCCCGTAGTGCTGCGTCGTCGCGAATTTGTTCGCCGGCGTGAACGGACCATCGATCGTCCGGATGTCGAGCGTCCGCCGATCGGGCGGAACCTCCCAGCGGACGTTTTCGGGAATATCGGTGAACGGCACGAGCGTTTCGCCTTGCGCGAGCACCGGCAGCGCCCACTCGGGCACCGCGAACATGCTCATGCCCGCCACTGCCAGGCCGCCCTTGAGGATGTCGCGACGAGTCTGGTGCATGGTCATCTTGAAGGTCCCTTTCCGGCTGTTTGTCGCCTGGCAGATGCTAACGCGTCGACCCTGTACTTGTCACCAGAGACGTGCGAATATATGGCCTCGCTCTAAAGGATGACGGGCGGTCCGCCGAAAGACAGATGTCACAAGTTGTCCGCGCGTCATCATTGTGGAGGTTCAGCATGCGAAGGTTGAGTTTCGTGGCGGTGGCGGTGGTCGTGATCAGCGCGCTCCTGCCGCTCCAGAGTTCTGCCCAGACCCCGTCTCTCTCGACATCGACGGTCCCGGAATCGGTCGTCATGTCGTCCTCGAGTGCGACCGCGCTCGACACCACGTTCGAGCAGGGCGGCAGCCGTTCGACGTCCGGCAGCCCGGCTGTGGGCGTTGGCGTCAAGATCGGCACGCTCGGTATCGGTCCTCAGGTGGCGGTGGAAGTCGCCAACCGGGTCAACGTGCGCGGCGGGTTCAACCTGTTCAGCTACAGCCACACCTTCGACCAGAGCGGCGCCAGCATCGACGGCTCGCTCAAGCTCCAGTCGGTGGAAGCGAACCTTGATCTCTTGATCGGCGGCGGCTTCCGCTTCAGCCCTGGCGTCCTGCTCTACAACAACAACCACGTGGACGGAACGCTGAGCGTCCCGGCCGGGAACTCGTTCTCGATCGGCGGCCAGAACTACACGAGCCTGGCGGCTGATCCGATTAAGGGCACGGCGTCGATGACATTCAACAAGTTCTCGCCGATGCTCGCGATTGGCTTCGGCCAGCTCGTGCCGCGCAGCGGCCGCCATTTCAGCATGGCGTTCGACATCGGCGTGGTCTTCGAGGACGCTCCGACGGTGGGGCTCACGTATGCGGGCACCGGCTGTCTCGTGACGACGCCGGCGCTGCCGGCGTCGATTGCGTGCAAGCCCATCAACACGCAGGCCAACATCACGTCCGCGATCGCCGACGAGCAGACGAAGTTCAGCGATGCGGTGAGCATCCTCAAGTACTACCCGATTGTGTCGCTCGGCTTCGGCTGGCGCTTCTAGATTCCTCGGCGGTTTGACATGCACCGGCGCGACTTCTTACGCCTTCTCGGAGTCGCGCCGGTGACCTCTCTCTCGGTTCCAGCCGCGCAGCGTTCAAAACGTTCACCAGGCGCCACCGTTCTCTACGACGATCGCGCCGTCACGCTGACGGACGTGCGCGCCGATCCCGCACGCGCCGTCGACGCGCTGTGGGTGCGCAAGTCGGATCTCCCGCGCATCAACGAATTCGAGCTGAAGCCGCAGGGCGCCTGCCGCGCCGACGTGTGCGTGCCGATCCCGAAGTCGATGGCGAGCGGCGCGTACTTCAACCTCACGGCGTTCGCGAAGAAAGTCGGACAGGCCGTCGTCGCCGATCCCGGCGTCCGCCTGTGGAGCTTCGGCGAGATTCCCGTCGTCCGCGGCGCGTACCTCGAATCGCGCATGGCGCCGGACGTCGTCGTGCCGGATCGCGCGGGACGCCCCGTCCGGCTCTCGAGCTTCAGAGGCAAGAAGGTGCTGCTGGTCACCTGGGCCTCGTGGTGAGGGTGCCGCTTTGATCTGCCAGGTTGGCAGAAACTCTACGACGAGCTGAAAGACAAGAATTTCGAGATCGTCGCCGCAGCCCAGGACGTCGCGGGCGAAAAAGCCGCCGGCCACTGGTACGATCTCGCGCACGCGACCTTCACGACGCTCGTCGACTCGCAGCACGCCGTCAGTTCCGCGTTTCAATTCATCAACGTGCCGACCGGCGTCTGGATCGACGAGCGCGGACGCGTCGTCCGTCCCGGCGAGCCGGCGTGGACCGAAAGCCGCACGGACACGTACGGCGGGAAGGCGCTCGTCCTCGAAGGCGCCGAGTATCTCGCCGCGATTCGCGACTGGGTGGCGAACGGCGACCGCAGCATCTTCGCACTGTCGGACGAGGAATTCGCGCGGCGCGTGAAGCCGCGATCGCCGGCCGAGATGGAAGCCGACGCCAGCTTCAAGCTCGCGGTCTGGCTGCAGCAGGCGGGCGACGCGGAACGCGCGGCGAAGTACTTCACGCGCGCGCAGATGCTCAACCCGGACGACTGGAATTACTTCCGGCAGGACTGGAGCTTCACGCCATCAGAGGCCGGACGGAAGTGGCTCGAGAAATTCCGCGCGCTGGACACGCCGTACTATCCGAAGCTCGATCTCAAACCCAAGGACGGCAAGGGCTAGCAACCACAGAAGAAAAAGCAACCGCTGAATCCTCCGTTCCTCCGTCGTCCTAGTTACCGAGTCTTTGAAGCGGGACGCCGGCCGCGCACAGATGAACTCGACGCCGAGCTCCTCGGCGGCCATCAGGCCGACGTACGCGCCCTCGACGAGCGGACCGCACACCATGTCGACGTCATACGGACCAAGACGCGCGGCGATCCGCGCGGCCAGCGGACGGATGCGCGCGGGCTGAAGGCAGAGCGACTCCAGATCGAACCAGAGATCCGCATGATGGCCCGACTCGAGCGCGAAATGACCGCGCCGGGCGCCGATGGACTTCAGCAAGTGATCGGACATGAGATTTCAGAATTCAGAATTCAGATTTCAGATTGGGAGAGTACACTGATTGTGCGATGCGCGAGCGTCTGATCGAGGCGATCGAGCGCGAGATTGCCAGCTGGCCCGGCGTGTCCGCGGAGCCGCACCGCTTCGGCGGAACCGAATTCCGCGTCGGCCGCCGCGAGATCGGTCACCTGCATCGGCACGGCCTCGCCGATCTGCCGTTTCCGAAGAGGACGCGCGAGCAGCTCGTGCGCGAAGGACGAGCGGAGCCGCACCACATCCTGCCCGAGAGCGGCTGGGTCAGCCACGCCGTGCACGACGATGCGGACGTCGCGGAAGTGATCGAGTTGTTTCGACTGAACTACAAGCGCTAGCGACTACTCGTAGCGCAGCGCGATGACGGGGTCGAGTCTCGTCGCCTTCCGCGCGGGCCAGAAGCATGCGGCCACCGACACCACAATCATCACGGTCGCGATGAACGCGATCGTCAGCGGATCGCGCGAGCTCGTCTGCACGAGCAGACTCTGCAGCAGCCGGCCGACGCCGAACGCGCCCGCCATCCCGACCGGCAATCCCATCGCGAGCTGAATCAACGACCGGCGCAGCACGAGCCACAGCACCTGCTCCGGCTGCGCGCCGAGCGCCATCCGGATCCCGATCTCCGACGTCCGCTGCGACACGGAGTACGCCGTCACGGCGTAGAGGCCGACCGCCGACAGGACGAGCGCAATGCCCGCGAAGATTGCGAACATCGATCCGAACACGCGCATCGGCCATCGCGTCTGCGCGAGCAGCGCGTCCATCGTCTGGATACTGAAGAGCGGCAGGTCCGGCTCGACGAGGCGCATCTCCTCGCGGACGAGCGGCGTGATCGTGCCGGGCTCGGACGCGGTGCGCACGATCAGCACCGAGAACCGCTGCGGGTCCGCGCGGTACGGCACGTACACGATCGGATCCGGATCGGGATCCTGAAAATTGCGCTGCCGCACGTTCGGCACGATCCCGACGATCGAGGCGTCGAGCGGCGGCGATTGATTGGGTCCGGGCGGCGCCGTGTCGATGAGACGGATGCGGCGCCCGATCGGATCCTCGCCGGAGAAGTGCATCGCGACGAAGCGCTGATTCACGATCGCGCTCGGCGATGACGGCGTGCCGTCCTGATCGGCCAAGGCGCGTCCGCGGACGATGGGTATCCGCATCGTTTCGAAGTAGCCGCTGCTGATACCGAGCACGGTGACCTCGGGCACGGGGACGCCGTCGGGCTGCGCGCGTCCCTCGACCGAGAGCTGCCGCACGAAGCCGCCCTGCATCGGCGCGTTCGTCGTCAGGCCGAACGCCTGCAGCGAGCGGACGCCGTGCAGCCGCTCCTCGAAATGCTGGTAGACCGCCGTGCGCGGATCGCGCTGCGGGTACTTCGTCAGCGGCAGCGTCAGGCGCATCGTCAGCAGGTGCGACGAATCGAATCCCATGTCCATGCGATAGAGCGTGAGGAAGCTCCGCATCATGAAGCCCGCGCCCGCGAGCAGCACGAGCGTCAGGATCACTTCGGTGACGATCAGCGCGCCGGTCCATCGTTTGGCGCGCATGCCGCCGGTACCGCTTCGGCCGCCGCCTTCCTTCATCACCTCGTTGACGTCGGTCTTGGAGACGTGGAGCGCCGGCGCCAGGCCGAAGACGAACGCCGTCGCGACGCACACCGCGGCCAGGAACACGATGACGATGGGATCGACCGTGAATTTCATCCAGTACGGCTTGCCTACATCCGTGAGCACGGCATCGAAGATCCGGATGCCGCCGAGCGCGAGGCCCAGGCCGAGCACGCCGCTAATGATCGCCAGTAGGATGCTTTCGACGAGGAGCTGACGCACGATCCGCCAGCGGCTCGCGCCGAGCGACACGCGGACCGCGATCTCGCGTGTCCGCTGCGCCGATCGCGCCAGCAGGAGGTTCGCGACGTTCGCGCACGCGATCAGGAGCACGAACGCGACGGCGCCCATCAGCGACCAGAAGATCAGCTTGATCTGCGGACCGGTCACGCTGTCGTTGTACTTGAGCAGGTTCGGACGAATGTTCTTGTTGGTGTCGGGGAAGTCGTGCGCGAGCTTTTCTTCGATGTTCTGCAGCTCGGCGCGCGCCTGCGCCAGCGTCACGCCGGCGTTCAAGCGGCCCATCACCGAGAAGGACCGGACGCTGCGCTTGGAGTTGGTGTAATCGGGCGGCAGCATCGACACCGGAATCCAGAGATCGGTGTTGAACGGGAACCGCATGTCCGGCGCCATCACGCCGATCACCGTCGCGACGAGGCTGTTGACCTTGATGCTGCGGCCGATCACCGCCGGATCGCTGCCGTACCGGTTCTTCCAGAGGCCGTTGCTGAGGATGACCGTCGGATCCGCGCCGGGGCGATCATCGGTCGCGCTGAAGTCGCGGCCGATCACCGGCCGCTGGCCGATCATCTGAAACGTGTTGGCCGAGATGTAGGCGCCGCCGAACTGCTCGGCCGCCTTGCCTTCGTCCGCCACGTTGACGCCCGCGCCCATGAACATCGTCAGGCCGGAGTAGGACCGCGCGGCCTCGCGGATGTCGAGGAAGTCGAGCCGCGAGACGCCCAGATTGCGGCCGCGCGCGTCGAGGCTGCCGATTGAGACGATGCGATCGGGGTCGTCGAAGGGGAGGCCGCGCAGCAGGACGGCGTTCACGAACGTGAAGACCGCGGCGTTGGCGCCGATGCCCAACGCGAGCGCAATCGCCGCAACTGCCGTGAACCAGCGGTCCTTTATTAACAGCCGGACCGCGTACTTGACGTCCTGCCACAGCGCCATGAGGCCTCCCGCGGACGAGTTGGACGCTTAGACACCTGTTATTACGAAATGGCCGGGGTCAGGTTAGCGACGGGGCAGGTGGGGCAGGTGGACCAAATCCTACAGCCGCACATCGACTTGAGCCCGGGCCATCATGTGCGCGAACAGGCTGACGGTTCCCGCGACGAGGTAGAAGCCGAGCCATGCTTCAAGCACGTTGTCGGCCGAGGTGATCGAGACCCCGCCAAGGAGCACGACACTCAGCGCGAGTGCGACCGCGCACGGCGTCAATCGCGCATGATGGCGCGCATGTGCAGCGAATGCTGACCAGTACAATCCGACCAGCTGATGGCAGAGCCACCATCGTGATCGGCCGTGGGCGAGCTCTTCCAATAGATCGCCGATGAGCGCCTCACGCGTGCCAGACCGGTCAGCGCGCGCCAAGAGCCCCAACGCAAATCGAGGACAGACCATGTTCATCCCTCGTGAACGGGTATTCCTCGCCACAGCACCGTCAGCGCCTTCTTCGCGGCTCTGACCTCCCGCAACCCTGCCACGGTAATCGAAAAGTACCGTTTGGCACGGCCGCCGCGCTCTGGGGTCGGCTGACCGACCGTCGAACGGACCAGGCCTTTCTCTTCGAGTCGTTCGAGCGTGTTGTAGACGCTCGCGAGGATCACCGGCTTGCCGGTGCTGTGCTCGATCGCATGCGCAATCGGCACGCCGTACGCTTCGTCTCCGTGACGGAGGAGCGCGAGCAGGACGAGCAGCTCGAAATGCCCCAACGATTCCCTTGACATATGGCCACCTTTTACTACTAAATGGCTGTCGATGCAAGCCGGCCTCGACGCGCGACACCTGACGAAGTACTACTCCGCTGTGCCGGCGATTCGCGATGTCAGCTTCACGCTCGCGCCGGGCACGATCCTCGGGCTGCTGGGGCCGAATGGCTCCGGAAAGTCCACGACGGTCTCGCTGCTGACCGGGCTCCGCGAACCCTCGGCTGGCCAGGTCTGGTTCGATGGGCGCAACATTGCCGATGGTCTGGTCGAGTACAAAGCCCGAGTCGGCTACGTATCCGAGGAAGCGCACCTCTACACGTTCTTGTCCGCGCGCGAGCATCTCGACCTCATCGGCCGCCTGCGTCGACTCCCCTCGCACCTCATGACGCACAAGATCGCGACGCTGCTGGATCTATTCGGTCTGACCGGCGCCGCCGATCAGCCGATCAGCGGGTACTCCAAAGGCATGAAGCAGAAGGTGTTACTCATTGCGGCGCTGTTACACGATCCCGATCTGCTGATTCTGGACGAGCCGGAGTCCGGCCTGGATCTCACGGCGGGTCTCATGCTGCGCCATCTGATTCCGATCCTGGCGGCGCGCGGCAAGACGATCCTGTACAGCTCTCACGTGCTCGATCATGTCGAACGCGTGTGCGCCGAAGTCGTGGTGCTCCATCACGGCCGCATCGTGGCTGAAGGGCGCGTGTCTCAGCTGCGCGCCATGACGCAGCGCAACGCATCGCTCGAGGACGTCATCGCGCAGCTGGTCACCACTGTCGATCCAGCCGGCACGGCGCGCGACATCGCCGACGTCGCCGGTCTTCGCGCATGAGGGCGTTCACGGGCGACGATGATGCCGCGACGGGCCGTCTGGTGACGCGCCTGTTTCTTCGACGCCTCATCGACAACGACGTGATCTCGCCTCATGCCGACCGTCACGAGTCACTGGCGGTGCTCTGCGCGCTGGTCGTGTCGCTCGCGGTCTTCGTGACGTTCTTCGTCTCGACGGACTACCTGGCCGCGTTCATCCAGTTGCCCGGGCCGACGGCGCTGCACGCGTTGTCGGATCGCTTCCTCTTTGTTTCGGCGTCGATTGCCGTCAGCGCGCTGGCCGCGCTGATGGTCTGGGACGCCCTCGCGCTCGAACCGCGTGACGCGGCGATTCTCGGGCCGTTGCCGATTCCGGCGCGCACGATCACCCGCGCGAAGCTCGCCGCCGCCCTCGTGTTCGGCACCGTCTTCGCGTTCGCGCTGAATGCGGTCCCCAGTGTGCTGTATCCGGTGTTTCTCACCTTGAATATGCGCGGCATGAATGGTCGCGGGATCCTTCAACTGATCGTCGGCCACGCAACGAGCGTGGTGATGGCTGGTCTCGTCGGCTTTTTCGGTGTCCTGGCGGCGCGCGGCGTCCTTCGCTTGATGGTCGGAGAGCGCGGATTCCGGCACGTCTCGAGCACAGTGCAGAGTTCGCTCGTGGTGTGCATGGTCACTGCGCTGCTCCTGGCGCCGACGGTTCGAGCGGCTGTCGTGCGCGACTGGGTCGCAGGTGTGATGCCGGCGCGATGGCCGGCTGTTCCCGTGCTGTGGTACCTGGGCGTGAACGAAACGCTCGCCGGACACATCGTGGCCGAAACGCCCATCGTGCCCCCACCGCGATTTTCGTTGGTCGCGTTTCCCAGACAACAGGATGATGCCAGTCGAGCCGCCTATCGCGTGCTGGCGCCGCGCTTTGCCGCGCTCGCCCGCCGAGCGTGGCTGTCGGTGCCGGTGGTCACGTTTCTCGCGATCGTCACATTCCTCTGGAACAATCGCCGCCTTCCCGATCAAGCTGCGGGCGGCCGCGCCCGATCGCGCCTCCGCGCCAGTGTTCGCAGAATGGCTGAATGGGCAACTGACGGAAACCCAGAGACTCAAGCTGGTTTCTTTTTCACGTGGCAGACGCTGACCAGAAGCGTACCCCACCGCACCATCGTCGCGATTGCTGTCGCCGCGGGATCCACACATCTGTTGATGGCGCTGGCCACGACCGGCGCGCACAGGCTGGCAATCTCCTCCATGCCGCTCGGGCTGTTGGGCATCAACATCCTGGCGCTGGCATCGCTGATGGCGGGTTTCCGGTACGCTGTGACGGTCCCGGCAGCACTGGCGTCGAACTGGACGATTCGTCTGGCATGGCTCGGCGACGAACGTGGCTATCTGGCCGGCGTCAAACGTGCGGCCATCGTCGGACTGGTGACCGTGCCGCTGCTGGTGCTGCTGCCGTTGCACGTCGCAGTCTTTGGATTCGCCATCGCCGTGGTGCATTCGATCTACGGCTTCATGCTCGCCATAGCAATGCTGGATGTGCTGTTTCTGGGCTACCGGCAATTTCCTTTCGCCTGCAGCTATGTGCCCGTCGAGAATCCGAAGCTGCTCTGGCCGACCGGGCTGGCGGCCGTTCTGTTCGTCAGCTACGGTTTTGCCGACGTGGAGCGGCTGGCGTTGCAATCAGCGACGCGGACGGTGGCGCTCGGCGCCGCGCTCGGCGCCATCGTGCTGCTGGTCAAGATCATCGATCGGACGACGCGGCGCGAGCGGCGGCCCGTCAATTTCGACGAACGGCCGGCGCTGGCGACACAACGATTGGGCCTGTTCGAGCGCATGGTGCATCCCGACTAGACCGGACTACGCGGACGCAGAGGCCAGCGTCGCTTCGTACTCTTCGGACCCGCCCTTGAAGTCGTGGATCGTGCCGTGGTCGAAGTGCCACACGCGCGTGCCGACTTCGTCCATTACGTCCTCGTCGTGCGTGACGAGCAGCACCGTGCCCTCGTACTTCTGCAGGGCGATGTTGAGCGCGTTGATGGACTCGAGGTCGAGGTGGTTCGTCGGCTCGTCGAGGACGAGCACGTTCGGCTTCTGCAGCATGATGCGGCAGAAGAGCAGCCGCGCGGTTTCTCCGCCCGACAAGGCGTCGGTCGGCTTCAGCCCTTCTTCGCCGCTGAACAGCATCTGGCCGAGCAGGCCGTGGATGTCCTGGCGCGACGCGTCGGGATCGAAGCGGTGCAGCCACTCGACCGCGGTCAGGCCTTTCTCGATCTCGCCGGTGTGGTCCTGCGGGAAGTAGCCGATTGACACTTCGTGGCCCCAGCGCACGGCGCCGGCATCGAGATCGGCGGGCGACGCCTTCAGGTTCGGCGTCTCCGCCAGCAGCGCCTTGAGGAGCGTCGTCTTGCCGAGGCCGTTGCGGCCGACGAGGACGATCTTCTCGCCGCGGTTCACGATCGCGCTGAAGCTGTTCACCACCTTCGCGCCGCCGAACGCCTTCGTCACGCCGGTGAACTCGAGCGCGACGCGGCCCGACGGCCGGCTCATCGCGAACTTGATGTACGGGCGCTGGATGTTCGATCGCGCGAGCTCGGTCGTCTGCAGGCGCTCGACTTCCTTCTTGCGCGACATCACCTGGCTGGCGCGCGTGCCGGCCGAGAAGCGCGCGATGAAGTCCTGCAGCTGCGCGATCTTCTTCTCGCGCTGCGTGTTGTCCTTCTCGATTTGCGAGCGGATCTGCGTCTTCGCCAGCACCATGTCGTCGTAGCCGCCGGTGTAGGTGATGATCGTCTCGTAGTCGATGTCGGCGATGTGCGTGCAGACCGCGTTCAGAAAATGCCGGTCGTGCGAGATGACGATCAGCGTGCCTTCGTAGCGAACCAGGAACTCGCGCAGCCAGTGGATCGAATCGAGGTCGAGGTGGTTCGTCGGCTCGTCGAGCAGAAGCGCTTCCGGATGGCCGAAGAGCGCCTGCGCCAGCAGCACGCGGACCTTCTGTCCGCCCTGCAGCTCGGCCATCGTCCGATGGTGCAGCGCGTCGGGAATGTCGAGACCCTGCAGCAGGATCGCCGCGTCGCTCTCCGCGCCGTAGCCGTCCTCTTCGCCCACGATGCCCTCGAGCTCGCCGAGGCGCATGCCTTCGGCGTCGGTCATCGCGTCCTTCGCGTAGAGGCGCTCGCGCTCTTCGAGCGCGCTCCACAGCCGGTGGTTGCCCATGATCACGGTGTCGATCACCCGGAACTGGTCGAACGCGAACTGATCCTGCCGCAGCACGCCCAGCTTCGCCGGCCGCGCGACCGTGCCTTTCTGCGGCGGCTGCTCGCCGGTCAGCAGTTTCATGAACGTGGACTTGCCGGCGCCGTTCGGGCCCGTCAGGCCGTAGCGGCGGCCGGTGGAGAAGGTCGTGGTCACGTCGTCGAAGAGCACCTTCGACCCGAACCGCATGGAAACGTCCTGAACAGAAATCATGAAAGAAGACTCAAGCCGCGAAAAAGTTGATCGGACGAACTCACCATTATACCGCGGTCGACTCGTAGCGCGCCGCCTTCGCGGCGGCGCCGCTTCGGCGTGCCGCGCCGTAGCTCGTTCGACGATCGATCGAGCGGAGGCGGGAGGTTTCAGCCGAGCGCACTCGTGTTAGAGTGAGCCTCTTTTCCTGAGGTGATCTCATGCGCATGTCCAGAGTCGCTCTGATCGTTGTTGCCGGGGTTGCCGGGGTCGCAGGGGTGTTCCTCGTCGCCGGTGTCTCGGCGCAGGCCGCCAAGCAGTTCGTGCGTCCGCTGCCCGGACAGACGCCGCCGTACAGTCTCGGCATCAAGGCGGGCAACGTGATCTACGTCGCCGGCCAGCTGCCGACCGACGACAAGAACACCCTCGTCGGCACCGACATCACCACGCAGGCGAAGCAGGTGTTCGAGAACCTGCGCTACGTGCTCAAGGAAGCGGGCTCGTCGCTGGACAACGCGGTCCACGCGACGGTGATGCTGCAGAACGCGGCGGATTTCCCCGCGCTCGACGCGGTCTACCGCGCGCAGTTCAAGGGCGTTCCGCCGGCGCGGACGACGATCATCGGGTCGATGGTGCGGGCGGGCGCGCTGCTCGAAATCCAGGTGACGGCGGTGCCGAACGGCGTGCAGCGGAAGGCGATTCTGCCGGCCGGCTGGGTGAAGCCGACCAGCCCGTACAGCTACGCCATCCAGGCGGGCGACACCTTATATATGTCGGGCCTCGTCTCTCGGAACGGCAAGGACAACTCGCAGGTGCAGGGCGACATCGCCGTGCAGACCAAGACGGCGATGGACAACGCGGGCGAGATCCTGAAAGCCGCGGGCATGTCGTACGGCGATCTCGTGACCGGTCACGTCGCCCTGCGCAGCATGGACAACTTCGCGCCGATGAACGATGTCTACCGCACGTACTGGCCGAAAGACCGCCCGGCGCGCGTCAGCTGCGAAGCCGCGCCGCCTGGAACGTTCGACGTCGAGATCACGTTCATGGCGATTAAGGGCTCGGCGCCGCGCGAAGTCATCATTCCGAATCGCCCCGACGGGACGCCGGGAACGGCCGGTCCGAATTTCAGTCCCGCGATCAAGGTCGGCAACCGCCTCTTCATCTCGGGCGGAACGGGCACGACGCCGCAGAACGCCGGCGACATGAAGGCGCAGACGACCGAGACGCTCAATCGCTTCGGTCCCGCGCTCAAGGCCGCCGGCTTCGACTACAAGGACATCGTGTCGAGTGAAGTGCTCGTGACGGACGTCGCGAAGTTCAACGACATGAACGACGGCTACCGGCCCATCTTCCCGACGAACCCGCCCGTGCGCGCGACGGTGGGCATCAGCCGCCTCGCCGGCGCGGGCGCGCTCGTCGAGATCATGGTGACGGCAGTCAAATAAGGTGCTGGGTGCTTGGTGCTAGGTGCTGGGTGCAGGCCGCACGCCACCCCGCACCTCGCACGCCGCACCTGGCACGGCACGCCGCACCAGGCGGCACCCCGCACTCAGCACCCGCTCTTGCTCACTGCGCCACGAAACTCGCCGTCACGTGCATCGTCACCTCGACGGGCACGCAGTCCAGTTTGGTCTGCGAGAACTGCCACTGCTTGACGGCGTCGACGAGCGCGTTGACGAAATCCGGATCGGCGGGTGAGGTCTGCCGGAAGTCCTTCGTGAAGCCGTCGATGCCGATCCGCGTGTCGATCGTCACCTTCGCGCCCACGCCGGCCGCCTGCTGATTCGCCGGGTAAATCGGCTTGCGATCGAAGAGTTTCAGCGGCGGCACGATCTCCCCGCCGATGGACGGCGGTGTGCACGCGTCGATGCTCGACTGATTGATCATCTTCGCGGCCTTCGGCTTCGCTGGTGACTGGGCGGGGCCGCCTCCATAAATCGTGATCGTCTCCTCCAGATCGCCGACCTGGAGCGCGACGTCGCGCACGAGGTTCTGTCCCGCCTCGAGTGACACGCGTCCCTGTGACGTCTTGAAGCCCATGCGCGTGGCTTCAAGCGTGTAGTCGCCGGCCGCGAGCCCAGCGAACGCGAAGTGCGCCGTCGCGTCGCTGTGGATTTCCTTCGTCTCCTTCGACTGCACGTTGACGAGGACGAGCGTCGTGTCCGGCATGATGCGGCCGACGGCGTCGACCAGGACGCCGGAGAACGACGCCGTGCTCGACTGCGCCGACGCGACGAGGCCGGCCAGCGGAATGGTGATCGCGGTGAGCGTGACGGCGATGGCGACACCGGCGGCGCGGGTGAGCGGCGTGCGGACCGATTGCGTGTTCAACATGGCGCGAACTCTCCTCTCGAGACTCGATGGGCGCGCCATTGCAGGCGCGGGGATCCAGACGGAGCGGGATTGCCTGAACGCGCGGGCGATCTCCAGCAGGTGCGTCGCGTAATCGGGGCCCTCGACGCCCAGCGCGAGCACGGCATCGTCGCACGCCTGCTCGCTTTCGAGGCGCAGCTGGCGGCACGCGATCCACACGAGCGGATTGAACCAGTACGCGGCGCGCAGGAGCGCCGAAGCCAGATGCACGATCCAGTCGTGGCGGCGGATGTGGGCGAGCTCGTGGCCGAGCACGATCCGCACGCGATCGTCGGGCCATTCGCCCGCGACCTTCGGCAGAATGATGGTCGGGCGCCTCAGGCCCCACGTGACGAGCAGCGACGGATGATCGCTCTGGAGCAGCCGCACGTCGCGCCGGATGCCGTAGTCGCGTGACATCGCGGTCAGCAGCTGCGTCCAGCGCGCATCGGTGACGCGCGTGGCCCGCGCCGCCAGCCGCGCAAGCCGCGCGAGGCCGACGACGAGAATGACGGAGCTGATCGCGGCGCCGGTCAGCCACAACCACCCGAGGACGCGTCCCGCGATCGCGCGCAGCGTGAAGCCGGACGTCGCCGCCGCCGACGCGGTCAGATCTTCTTCGGGCCGCGTCACCTTGACCGGGATGAACAGCGTGAGCGGCTGGACCGTCGAGCCCAGGAGCGACGGATGCAGCGGCACCTGCACCGCGGGGACGAGCGGTTCGAGCAACGGCGTCAGGCCGGCGCAGAGAATCGTGGCCGCGAGGACGCCGTGGCGAAGCGCCGCGGAGCGGCGGCGCAGCCCGAGCGTCGCGAGGAGTCCGCACAGCAGGATCAGCGAGACCTTGATCATCGCCCGCCTTCCTTTCGCGCTTTCGAGACGAGATCGGCAATTCGCTTCAGGTCCTCGTCGGACAGCCGCGTGCCTTCGCCGCCGAGCAGCGCGGCGACCGCCTGTTCGGACGAGCCGTCGAAGAACGTGTCGACCAGATGCCGCAGGGCCGACTTGCGCGCCGCATGACGCGGCACGGCCGGCATGTAGACGTAGCGCAGCCCGTGCTCCTCGTGGTGGATGTGGCCCTTCTCCTCGAGGACACGCAACTGCGTGCGGACGGTGGAGTAGCTGGGATCGCCCGTGAGCTCCTCCATGACCTCGCCGGCGGTGGCGCGGCCGCGCCGGTAGAGGATGTCCATGATCTGGCGCTCGCGGCGCGAGAGCGTGACGTGTGGCTGCGTCTTGGCCATATGTTATTTTTGTAGCATACATGCGAGAGAAATAGCATGTCAAGGGGTGTGTAGCGCGAGGCTTCAGCCGAGCGGAATCAACACGCCGGCAGCGTGAGGCGCGCGCGGAGGCCGCCGTCGGGCGAGCTGTCGAGCGCAATCGATCCGTTGTACACGTCCGCCAGATCGCGGACGATCGCGAGGCCGAAGCCGGAGCCCGGCGCCGCTTCGTCGGCGCGGACGCCGCGCTGCAGCACGCGCTCGCGCATCGACGGCGGCAGTCCAGGGCCGTCATCGTCGACCGTGATGACGATCGCGCCGCCGTTCTGGGCGCGCCGCGCCGACGAGAGCGTGATGCGCGATCGCGCCCACTTGCACGCGTTGTCGAGCAGGTTGCCGAGCATCTCGTCGAGATCCTCGCGCTGCGCCGGCACGGCGTGATCGGGCGGCACGTCGACCTGGATCGTGAGGCCGCGTTCGGCGTGCAGCCGTCGCAGCGTGCGCGCGATGCCGTCCGCTGATTCCTCGACCGCGCAGCGCGCGCCCGGCGCCGCGCCCGACGCGGCCGCGCGCGCGTGCGCGAGGTGATAGTCCACCTGCCGCTTCATGCGGTCGACCTGTTGATCGATCGCCTCGGCGATCTCCGTCTGACCCGAGCGCCTGGCGCGCTCGGCTTCCTGCGCGAGCACGGCGAGCGGCGTCTTGAGACCGTGCGCGAGATCGCCCGCCTTCGCGATCGCGCGCGTGACCGCCTGCTCGCGCTGATCCAGCAGCGCGTTGAGATCGTTGACGAGCGGCTGGACTTCGGCGGGATACTCGCCCTCGAGCCGGCGCTCCCGCCCGTCGCGCATCGACGACAGGCGCGACCGCAGTTCGGTGAACGGCGACAGGCCCGTCCGCATCTGCAGGAACCCGGCGATCATGAATCCCAGCGCGACCGCGACGCCGACGAGCGTCATGTGGTTAAGCCGCACGACCGGGTAGTAGTGCGCGAGGGCGATCGACGTCACGTGTCCGACGAAGAGCAGCCCGCCGGTCCACATGATCGATCCGAGGAGCAGGCGCACGCGAAACGATCGCGGGCGCGTCATGGCTCCGCGCCGATCCGGTAGCCAAGCCCGCGCACGGTTTCGATGAACGACGCGCCGAGCTTGCGCCGCAGCCGCGCGATGAAGACTTCGACCGTGTTCGAGTCGCGGTCGGCGCCCTGCGCATAGATGTGTTCGGTCAGCTCGCCCTGCGACACGACGCGGCCCCGCTGGTGCATGAGGTACGACAGCACGCGGAACTCGTGGCTCGTGAGTTTCACCGGCGCGCCGTTCCGCGTGACTTTCGCCAGTCGCGGGTCGAGTGCGACGGCGCCGCAGCGCAGCTCCGGCGATCTTCACCTGCTGCGCGGCGTCATCTATCTGCCGGTCTTCGCCGGCGTCCCGGCGCTGCTGCTCCTCATCGCGACGGCCGCCTGCTGGATTCCCGCCCGCCGCGCGGCCGCGATTGACCCGCTCGCGGCCCTCCGGCAGGACTAGACCCCAGGACGCAACCAAGACGCCGCCTCGTCCGTCTAACGCCATAACCCCCAGAGGGTTCCACCCGGAGGCGGCATGTCATTGTTGAAACGGCTGTTGGGCAAATCCACCGAACCCCCGAAAGCCCGCGTGCGCATCTGCGTCGAATGCGGGATGCCGATTGCGGATCACAAAGACTGGTGCTCTATCCTGCGCGGCCAGATGGAGATGCAACGCAAGACCGCCGAGTCGCCCGCCCGCCCGTCCTGACCGGCCTCGACCTCGATTCACCCGGCGCCTTTCATCGGGCGCTCACGATGCGTCCGTGGCCGGACGCCTTCGCGCGATACATGGCCGCGTCCGCGGCGCGCAGGAGATGCTCGGCTGAACTGCCGCCGGGCGCGCTCAGCGCGATGCCGATACTTGCCGTCAACGCCACCCGCCGCCCGTCGAGCTCGAACGGCTCGTCCAGGGCCTCCTTGATGCGCTCGGCGACCACCGTGGCGTCCGACGCATCGCCCAGCTTCTCGAGCAGCATGGCGAACTCGTCGCCGCCGAAGCGCGCGACGGTGTCGCCGGGCCGGACGCATCGTCGCAACCGCCGCGCCGCGGCGACCAGCAGCCGATCCCCGATCACGTGACCGTACGTATCGTTGATGGCCTTGAACTGATCGAGGTCCGTGAACAGCACCGCCACGGCGACGGCTGCCTTCTTCGCCCGCGCCGTCGCGTCACGCAGCCGGTCCATGAACGCCTGACGGTTGAACGATTCGGTCAGCCCGTCGTGCGACGCGCGGAACGCCAGCTGCTGCATCAGGTGCCTCTGCTCGGTGATGTCGCGCAGGAACCCCGTGAACATCGGCCGTCCACCCCACGGCACTTCCGTGATCGACATCTCGACTGGAAACTCGGCGCCGTTGGCGCGTATCGCCGTCATCTCCAGACGGCGGCCGATCACGCCGTCGGCGCCGGTCTTGAGGTACCGCGCGAGCCCCTGGCGGTACTCGGCGCGCTGGCACTCCGGAATGATGAGCTCCGCCATCTCGCGGCCCAAGACTTCGCGCCGCCGGTAGCCGAACGTGCGCTCGGCCGCCGGATTGAATTCGACGATGCGCCCGTCCTGATCCGTCGTGATGATGCAGTCGAGCGCCGCCTCCATCATGCCGGCCTTGCGCGCCTCGCTGTAGCGGATCTCCTGCTCGACGCGCTTGCGCGCGAGGAACTGGCCGGCTTCGGCACCGACGTTGGACAGCATCCGGAGCAGATCCGCGTCCGGCTTGCGCAGCGCGCACGAGAGGAACTCGAACACGCCGAGCACCTCGCCGCCGACGGTAATCGGGAAGGCGAACGCGGCGTGCAGCCCCTCGACGGCCGCCGCGCGCAGGCGCGGGACGCCGCCGACCTTCGGCACGTCGTCGATCCATTGCGGCTCGTTGCGTGCCCAGACGCTGCCCGGCAGCCGCTCACCGGAGGCGAACGTGCGCGTCTGGCTGATGCGCTCGAACTCCGGAAACGCGCGGCCGGCGCGCCGCCGGATGTCGGCGTTGCGCAGGACCTGGGCGTCGCGATCCACGTACCACAGCAGGCCGACGTCCCAGTCGAGATCCTTGTTGATCACGTCGATGATCCGGCTGGTCGCGTGCTGCTCGCTCTCGGCGTAGGCGAGGACGTGCGTCACGGCGTGCGCGGCGTCGCGCCGTCGCGCGGCCGCGGCCTGCTCCGATATGGCGGCGCCCAGCAGCAGCCCGGTCGCCGCCGCGACGCTCATGAAGACCTGGAGCAGCCTGAGATGACCGACGATGTCGCCGTTGGCGTACGGTCCGGCGCCGTGCACCGTGCCCCAGACGGCGAAGCCGGCGGTGAGCACGTTGGCGATCGCGGCGCCCGGCGCGCCGAAGCGGATGGCCGCCCAGATCAGGCACGGAAAGACCGTGTACTCGAGGCCGTACTGCGTGGCCGCGCCGGAGGTGAGGTGCCGATCGAACACGCCGACGCTCGTGACGATGAGGCTCCCCGCGAGCAGCGCCGCCTCGGTCGCGCGCGCGTCGCGCCGGAGCGTCTTCCACGCCTGCCAGGTCAGCAGCACCGGCGCGACGAGCAGATCGCCGGTGGCGTCGCCGAGCCACCACGTCCACCACAGCCCGCCGAACGCGCTCCACGGCTGCACGCCGCCGAGGCACAGGCTCGTCATGCCGAGCGTCGCGCTGATCGTCGTGCTGACGAACGCGCCGCCCACCACGAGCGCGAGCGCGTGCCGCACGGTCTCGATCGAATCGCCGACCTGCGCGTAGCGGCGCATCAGCCACGCGGCGGCCGCCGCTTCGGCCGTGTTCCCGCAGGCGATCGCGATCGCGACCAGCACCGGCTCGTGCGACGTGACGTTGGCGAGGAACGCGCCGAGCAGGACGCCCGGCCAGAGGGGCAGGCCGAAGACCAGCAGCACGGCGAGCGACAGCCCGCTCGGCGGCCAGACGAGCGTCACCTGTTCGGCGGTGAACGCCATCGTGAAGCCGAACTTCGCGGCCGCGACGTACGCGGCGGCGACGAGGCCGATTCTGACCGCCTGTGACCGAATGTGCATGAACGGGCGCGTCGACATGCGCGCCAACGAGGGGGGCGAGATCCAGCGTACGGCCCGTATCTTACCGAGTCAAGGCCGCCGCCGCGCGGTTGTGTGCAGGAATGGTGCCTGCTATGGTTTTCCTATGGACGCTGCTATGGTTTCCCGATTGCCGCATGCGCGTGCCACGGACGACACTGCCTGTCGCACTGTCGGCCGTTTCCCCACGAAGCGTTCCTTGGCGAGCGTCAGCGTCGTACGAAGCGCGTGTGCGTGCTGGGCATTTCGAACAGAGTGAGGACACTGACTTATGGATCAGATTGACTCCCAGGCTAACGTTCCAGAAGCCACACTAGAGCTCCTCCGGGCGCTCGTCTCGCACCTGCGCGAGAACCGCACACAGCTGCGCGAAGAATGGGCACGGCGCATCACGGAAGCGCAGCTGCTGACGGCGATGAGCAAGGAAGAAATCTTCGCCGAGGCGACGTCGATTTACGACAACTACGTCGACGTGCTCGAGACCGGCAGCGTCGAGGCGCTGCTCGCCTACGCGCGCAACCTGTCGGAACGCATCATTCCGCGAGGCGTTGAAACGAACGAAGTCGTCGGGATCGTGCTGCCTCGACGCGTACGAGCCGGCCGCGAACCGCATCGCCGTGACCGTGTCGGTCGGCTTCGTCCAGGAGCGCGAGCGCGTCATCCGCGAGCAGCAGGAAGCGATTCGCGAGCTGTCCACGCCCGTGCTGCCGGTCCGGGAACGGCTGCTGATTCTGCCCATCATCGGCGTCATCGATCCGCTGCGCGCCCGCCAGTTGACCGAGCAGTTGCTGCGCGGCATCCGCCTGAACCGCGCGAAGGTCGTCGTCATGGACATCACCGGCGTGCCGACGATCGACACCAAAGTCGCCAACCACCTCGTGCAGACCGTCGAGGCGGCGCGCCTCCTCGGCGCCACGGTCATCGTCACGGGCCTGTCGTCGGAAATCGCGCAGACCCTGGTGAACATCGGCGTGGACCTCGGTAAGATGAACACGGTCGGCGACCTGCAGGGCGGCATCGAAGAGGCGGAACGCCTGCTCGGGTACAAGGTCGTGCCGATGATCGAGTCGATCGAGCAGCAGATCATTCAGCAAAAGGCATAGGGTCCCCGAGATGGAAGTCCCCATCCTCAAGCAGGGGGAGTATCTGATCGCGTCGATTCAGTCGGCGCTGACGGATGCCGACCTCCTGCAGTTGCGCGACGTGCTCGTCGAACACGTCGGCCGGTATCGCTCCCGCGGCGTGATCGTGGACGTGACCGCGCTCGACGTGATGGATTCGTTCGCCACGCGCACGCTGCGCGACATCGCCCACATGATTCGCCTGCGCGGCGCCGAGACGGTCATCGTCGGCATCCAGCCGGAAGTGGCGTTCTCCATGGTCCAGCTGGGGCTGACGCTCGAGGAGGTGGTGACGCGGCTCGACTTCGAGGAGGGCATCGCCTACTTGAACAGCAAGAAAGGCGCTAGCACGAAACTTGGATCGTCATTGCCACGACGAACGAGATGAGTGCGAAAGACTTGGGCATCTCCGTTCTGGGGGCGGATGCGCGAGTACAGATCCGTTCGGACAGCGACATTGTCGTCGCCCGCCAGAAGGGACGGGCGATGGCGACGGCGTCGAGCTTCGCCCCGGCGGAAGCCACGCTGATCGCCACCGCCATCTCGGAACTGGCGCGCAACATCGTGTTGTACGCGAAGACCGGCGAAGTCATCCTGAAGATCGTTGACAACGGCAACCGGCACGGCATCAAAATCATCGCGGCCGACGAAGGTCCAGGGATCGCGGACCTCGACCGCGCGATGCAGCTCGGGTACTCGACGTCGGGCAGCCTCGGCCTCGGCCTGCCCGGCGTGAAGCGGCTCATGGACGAATTCGAAATCGTGTCGGCGCCCGGCAAGGGCACGCGCGTGACGGTGCTGAAGTGGCGGACCTGACGCGTGGACTGCTCGACTGCGGCGTGTCGGTGGCGAAGCTGCACGGGCAGAGTGTCCTCGGCGACCGCCACGTCATCCAGTCAGGCCCTGGCGCGCGAGTCGGTCATCAAGATCCTGCGCGCGTGTCACGAGGCGCTGCGCCACACGAGGGGCGTCGTGATGAGCCTCGCGTCGTTCAACGTCGCCGACCAGACGATGGTCTGGATGGGCGTGGGCAACGTGGAAGGGCTGCTGCTGCGGGCCGACAGCACGGCGACCCCGGTGTCCGAGATGCTGACGTTGCGCGGCGGCGTCGTCGGCCTCAACCTGCCGCCGCTGGCCGCCGCCATCATTCCGGTCTCGCGCGGCGACACGCTGGTCTTCGCCACCGACGGCGTGGGCATCGGCTTCTGGCGCGGGCTCCATCCCAACGAACAGCCGCAGCGCATGAGCGACCGCATTCTCTCGGCCTACGCGACCCGCGCCGACGACGCGCTCGTCGTCACGGCACGCTACTGCGGATGACCTGTCATGAATGGCACCGTCCAGGATCTGGCCCGCGACTACGCCTCGGTGCTGCGCACCTATCTCACCGATGAGGACGAGGCGTGCCTGCATCGCGTCTACGAGCTCGGCCGCCGCGCGCTGAACGCCGACTGCGGGATTCTGGACATCACCGTGCTCCACCAGAAGGCCCTGATCGTCGCCCTGCGGCAGGCGAGCACGGACGAAGAGCGCGAGCGCGTCCTTCGCCTCGGCCACGCGCTCTTCCTGGAGGCGCTGTCGCCCTTCGACATGTCGCAGCGGCAGTGCCGCGACGCGAGCGTCGGATTGCGGCGGCTGAACGAAACACTCGAGGGGGAAGTGCGGCGCATCGCCCACGCCCTGCACGACGAGGCCGCGCAGCTGCTGGTCTCGGTCGACCTCGCGGTCGACGAGGTGGCGTTCGGCCTGCCGGCGCACGTCCGCGATCGGCTCGACAAGATCCGTGCGCCGCTCCGGCAGTGCGCCTCCGAGCTGCGGCGCCTCTCCCACGAACTGCGCCCGCCGGTCCTCGACGACCTCGGCCTGATCCCCGCGCTCGAGTTCCTGGCGGACGGCGTGTCCAGCCGCATCGGGATTCCCGTGGTCGTGACCGGATCGACCGACGGCCGCCAGCCCGGGGCGGTGGAGATCGCGGTGTACCGGGTCGTGCAGGAGGCGCTGTCGAACGTCGCCAAGCACGCCCACGCCTCGAACGTGGTCATCGAGATTCGCCAATCGGAATCCGCGTTGCACTGCACGGTCCGGGACAATGGCACCGGGTTTGATATGTCCGCAGTCGGCGCGAAACCGGCCGAGCGCGGACTGGGTTTGCTCGCCATTCGCGAGCGCATCGACGCCCTGGGCGGTACGCACCAGATCGTGACCGCTCCGGGCGAAGGCACCGAGCTGCTTCTGACGGTTCCGCTGGGAGGCACCAATGGCGATTCACGTTCTGCTCGCTGACGATCACACCGTGGTGCGGGAAGGCCTGCGCGGCCTGCTCGAGCGCGAGGGCCTGACCGTCGTCGCCGAAGCTTCGAACGGCCAGGAGGCGGTCAAGGCGGGCGACGCGACGCAACCCGACATCGCCATCCTGGATCTCACGATGCCGTCGCTGAACGGCTTCGACGCGGCGCGGGAGCTCATCCGCGTGTCGCCGCGCACGCGCAGCATCATGCTCACGATGCACGACGAGGATCGCTACGTGCTCGAGGCGCTGCGCGCGGGGGCGAAAGGGTACGTCCTCAAGACGCAGGCGTCGCTCGAGCTGGCGCAGGCGGTCCGTGAAGTCATGCGGGGCGGCATCTACCTGAGCCCCGGGATCTCCAGCGCCGTGGTCGACGCGTACCTGAAGCGGATCGACGTGCCGATCGATCCGTTGACGGCGCGCGAGCGGCAGGTGCTGCAGCTGGTGGCCGAGGGCAAGACGACGAAGGAGATCGCCGAGCTGATCAGCGTCGGCGCGAAGACCGCCGAGTCCTATCGGGCGCGCATCATGCAGAAGCTCGGCATTCATCACACCGCGGGCCTCGTGCGCTACGCGATCCGCCACGGCATGCTGCAGCCGTAGCGCGCCGGATGTCTTCGCTTGTCCGCGTAAAAACTTCTTCGCTCAGCAATTCTTACTCGCGATCAGATTCCGCCCCACGATAGACAAAGTTGTAATTTCATCTCTCACGAACTCCTGGATCGACAGAGGCTTCCTGACGATTTCCGCGTGGCATAGCGCTTGCCTGCATCTCTGGCAACCCGTTAACGAATAGTTTGCGGAGTTGTTCTGAGGGGCTCCTCGTGGGGGCGAGGCGTCTCTCGAAAGAGGTTCTATGAGTCTGCGTGGCCCCCGCTACCCGTGTGTCCGTCCGGTTCGCTTCGTCCTCCTGAAGAGTTTCCTGATCGGCCTCAGCCTTCTTCATCCGATCGCGGCGCGCGCGGCCGTCATGCCGGCGCCGCCACAGACGTTTCTCGACACGACGCCCATCGCACCGACCGGCGCGACGATTGCGGTTGCGGCCGGCCAGGACTTTCAAGCGGCGTTGAACGCGGCGCAGCCCGGCGATCAGATCACGCTGCAGGCCGGCGCCGTTTATACCGGACCGTTCACGCTGCCCGCGAAAAGCGGCAGCGGCTGGATCACGATCCGCACTTCCGCCCCCGACAGCAGCCTTCCGCCGTACGGCACGCGCATCACGCCGGCGTACGCGGGCGTGCTGCCGAAGATCGTCAGCTCCAGCACCAGCCCGGCGATCATGACGGCGCCAGGCGCGCACAACTACCGGTTCGTCGGCGTCGAGGTGACGACCGGCAGCGGCATCACGATGAGCTACAGCCTCATCACGCTCGGCGACGGCTCGTCGGCGCAGAACTCGCTCGCGCAGGTCCCGTACGCGCTGATCTTCGACCGCGTGTACGTGCACGGCAACAGCACGCTCAACCTGCAGCGCGCCTTCGCGTTCAACAGCGCGTCGACGGCGGTCGTGAACTCGTACATCTCCGAGATTCACTACGCCGGCAGCGACTCGCAGGCGATCTGCGGGTGGAACGGGCCCGGCCCGTTCAAGATCGTGAACGACTACCTCGAGGCGTCGACCGAGAACATCCTGTTCGGCGGCGCGGACCCGTACATCGCCAACCTCGTGCCGTCGGACATCGAGGTCCGCGGCAACTGGGTGAACAAGCCGACGTCGTGGATGGGCAGCAGCTGGACGGTGAAGAACCTGTTCGAGCTCAAGAACGCGCGGCGCGTGCTCGTCGACGGCAACATCTTCGAGCACAACTGGCCGCAGGCGCAGAACGGCTACTCGATCCTCTTCACGGTGCGCGATCAGTACGGCACGGCGCCGTGGTCGATCGTCGCGGACGTGACGTTCACGCACAACGTCGTGCGCCACGTCGCCAACGGCATCAACGTGCTCGGCGAGGATGACATCTACACGAGCCAGGAGGAACAGCGGCTCCTGGTGCAGAACAATCTGTTCGATGACGTGAACGCCGCGAACTGGGGCGGAAACGGCCGGTTGTTCCAGGTGCTCAATGCGGCCGCGAACCTGACGATCGATCACAACACGGCGTTCCAGAGCGGTGAGTTCATTCTCGCCTCAGAACTGCCGCAGGTGGCGTTCACGTACACGAATAACATCGCGCCGAACAACCAGTACGGGATTGGCGGCGACGGCTGCTTCGGTCTGCCGCTCCTCTGCATCTCCACGTTTCTGCCCGGTTCACTCATCACGTCCAACGCGATCGTGGGAGGTGCCGCGGCATCTTACCCGGTTGGGAATGCCTTCCCGCCGGCGTTGAACGACGTCGGATTCGTGGACCTGACGAACGGCGTGTATCAGCTCAGCGCGTCGAGTCCGTATCGAAACGCGGGGACCGATGGCAAAGATCTCGGCGTTGACTGGAACGCATTGACGACGGCCGTCGCCGGCGTCATCAACGGCGTTTTCGGCTCGACCACGCCGCCCACCAACGACACCACGCCGCCGACCGTTGCGATCACCGCGCCGGCCAACGGCGCCACGATGTCAGGGACCGTGACCGTCGCCGCGAGCGCGTTCGACGCGAGCGGTATCGCGAAGGTCGTCCTGATGCTCGATGGCGTAGCCTCGGCGACACTGACCACGGCGCCGTATCAGGCGTCGTGGGACACCACCGGCAGCGCGAACGCCACGCACACGCTCGCCGCGGTCGCGACGGATACGGCCGGCAACCAGGCCACATCGGCCACCATCAGCGTGACCGTCTCGAACGTCGTCGCGACGCAACCGCCGACGATTTCATCCGTCGGCTCGTCCGCTGTCACGTCGTCCAGCGCGACGATCGGGTGGGTGACGAGCACGGCCGCGGATTCGCAGGTGCAGTACGGGACGACGACGGCCTACGGATCGACGACGACGCTCGACGGAACGCTCGTCAGCGTCCACTCGCAGAGCCTCTCGGGCCTTGCGCCGTCCACGCTCTATCACTACCGCGTGCTCTCGCATGACGCGAGCGGCAATCTCGCGACGTCGGGTGACTTCACGTTTGCGTCGTCGGCGGGTTCGACCACGCAGACGGGTGCCGTGACGTGGACCTCCCTGGTGAACGTCGCCGCCAACGGCAATTCGCTGACGAAGACGGGCGGCTGCGACGGATGCCAGGACGCCGGCGCCGTGTCGACGCAGACGATCGCGTCGGGTGACGGCGACATGGAGTTCACCTACAGCGAGCTCACGTCCGAGCGCGCGATCGGGCTGAGCAACGGCAACACCGACACCTCGATTGGCGACATCGACTTCGGCCTGCTGATGTGGCCGGGTGGGGAAGTGGACGTGCGCGAGGGCGGCGTCTACAGGGCCGACACTACGGCCGCGACGGGCGACACTTTCCGCGTGTCGGTGACCAGCGGCAAGGTGACGTACGCGAAGAACGGGACGGTGTTCTACCAGAGCGCCGGCGCGCCGGTGTATCCGCTCCTCGTCGATACGTCGCTCCTGGGAATGTCGAGCACGATCACGAACGTGAATCTGGTCGGCGGGTCGTCCGCGACCACGACTCCGCCGACGACGACTCCGCCGTCGACGACGGCGACGGTCGTCCCCGTCGTGTGGACGTCGCTCGTGAAAACGACCGCGAGCGGGAATTCACTGACGAAGACCGCCGGATGCAACGGTTGTCAGGATGCCGGCGCGATCTCGTCGCAGGCGATCGCGTCCGGCGACGGCTACGTCGAGTTCACCGTCAGTGAAACGACGACCGAGCGCGCGATCGGCTTCAGCCACGGCAACACCGACACGACGATCGGCGACATCGACTTCGCGCTGCTGTTGTGGCCGGGCGGCGAGATCGACGTGCGCGAGAACGGCACGTACCGCGCCGACACGACGGCCGCGACCGGCGATACGTTCCGCATCGCGGTGACCGGCGGCAAGGTGACGTACGCGAAGAACGGCACGGTCTTCTACACGAGCGCCGCCGCGCCGGTGTATCCGCTGATCGCCGACACCTCGCTCGAGACCAAGTCCGCCACGCTGAACAACGTCATGATCACGGGCGGCGCGGTTCCCGTCACGTGGACGTCGACCGTGAACGTGACGGCGTCGGCCGGCGCGATCCAGAAATCGGCCGGCTGCAACGGCTGCGCGGACGCGGGCGCAGTTTCGGCGCAGGCGATCGCGTCCGGCGACGGCTCTGTCGAGTTCACGGTCGCCGAGACGACGACCGAGCGCGCGATCGGCCTGAGCCACGGCAACACGGACACGACGATCGGCGACATCGACTTCGCGCTGCTGCTGTGGCCGGGCGGCGAGATCGACGTGCGTGAGGCCGGCGTGTACCGAACCGACACCACGGCCGCGACGGGCGACAAGTTCCGCGTCGCGATCAGCGGCGGGAAGGTGACGTACGCGAAGAACGGCGTCGTGTTCTACACGAGCGCCACGGCGCCCTCGTACCCGCTGCTGGTCGACACCTCGCTCCTGACTTCGGCCAGCACGCTCGGCGGCGTCGTGATGTCGGGCGGGCAGTAGCCTTAGTGAAACCGGTCGGCCTTGTGATCGGCGAGCCAGTCGTCGCTCACAGGGCCGACCTCGACTCGATCCCGCCCCGCGCGCAGCCGTCGGGCGAGCGCCAACACGCACAACACTCCCAGCAGGATTCCTGCAAGCCAGCGCACGGCGATGCACGCGTTTACTGGCCGCTCGGCGCCGTCCTCAACGTGCGGCTGGTCTTGATGTCGGACGCCGCTTCATCCTCGGCCGCCTTCGCCGCCGCGTTGGCGTTCGTCTCCGACTGCAGCTCGTGAATGGCCTGGCCGAGCGTCTTGTGACCGATGATCTTCGACCGGATCAGCCCGAAGCTGATGTTCAGGTTCTTCGACGCGTGCAGCGCCGCGAGGAACTGCCCCTCATTCTTGAATCCCTCCGCGGCGGTCTTCAGATCGACGCCGGCCGGCAGCAGCGCGTGGACGCGCGACGCGAGCTGCGGGTTGCGCTCGATGCGCTCGCCGAACTCGGACGCCTTGCTCGTCGTGACGGTCGTCGGCGTCGATGCCTTGACCGCCGGCGTGGCGTGCCGCGCCGCCTGGCCGGCCGACGCCCCGGCGGGACTCAGCGCAACGGCCGCCATCAGAGACAGCGTCATCAGCAGGGGAAGGGGGAGTCGTTTCATAACAAGCACCTCGCCTCCGGATGGTCGCAAGTCGCATGCCGCGATGCCGGGCGCAGAAGTGACGATCGTTCAAAACGTTAGCGACGCGATGGGGAAAACATAGCAGCGGCGCGGGCGTGAACCGTGTCGAAACAACACTCCGATCTCAGCCGAAAACGGCGTAGCGATACACGTTGGTCTCACGCCGCACGAATCCCAGCCGCCGGTAGAGCCGGTTCGCGACGACTTTGGCCGGCCGCGACGTCAGGTCGATGGCGCGCGCGCCACTCTCCCCGGCCCGCTTGATCGCGGCCCGCACCAGCTGCTCACCGACGCCGCGCCCGCGCACCCGCTCGTCGACGATGACGTCTTCAATCCACGCGCGCGTGCCGGTCGGGATCGGAAAGACGACGAGCGTGAGCGTTCCGACGATCTGGCCTTCTGTGTCGCGCGCCACGAACAGCGTGTTGCCCGGCGCCGCCAGAATCTCGCCCACCTTCTGCGCCGAGAGCATCAGCGCCGTGTCGGACAACTGCGGCAGGAGCCGGTTGAGCGCTTCGACCAGCGCGGGGTCGCCCCCGTACACGACTGCGATCTCAACGTTTGGATGTGACGGCAGCATCGGACACCTCCCTCGCCGGCGCGCAACACCGCGCGACGACGACGGCCAGCAGCACGAGCTCGGTGCCGCCGGCGGCGATCCAGGTGGCCAGCAGAGCGTAGGGCACCGGATAGAGCACGGCCTGGACGCAGGCGGCCGGGACCACCGTCAGCAGCGTCATGATGACGCCGAAGCGCGCGCCCCGCTTCACCCAGGATCCATCGTCGTCCATCAGCGTGTACACGCGGATGAAAGCGACCAGGAACAGCAGTTGACCGAACGCGAGCATCCACGTCTTCGGCGCGGACACGGAGGCGAGGCTCCAGAACAGTTCGTAGTGGCTGTAGATCGGAATCACCCACGTCGTTCTGAGCACGTGGCTCACGACGCCGAGCAGCACGAAGCCCGCCACGATCGCCGCGCCGGTCTGCTTGAAGGTCATGAGCCCTGGAGCGCTCCTGACGTCGATCGATAACTGATTCGATAGATCGCGCCGGCGAGATCGTCCGACACGAGCAGCGCGCCGTCCGGCATGACGAGCACGTCGACGGGCCGGCCCCACGCGTGCCGTCCCTGCAGCCAGCCGTCGGCGAACGTGCCGTATTCCACCGGCCGGTGGCCGTCGAGCCGCACCCGCGTGAGACGATATCCGAGCGGCGCCGTGCGGTTCGTCGAGCCGTGCTCCGCGATGAAGATCTGGCCGCGGTACTCCGGCGGAAACTGGCGGCCCGTGTAGAACCTCAGGCCGAGCGGGACGACGTGCGGGCCGAGCGCGGCCGCGGCCGGCTCAAAGGCGGCGCAGTCATGCCCGGCCGCGAAGAACGGATCGGGGATCGACTGCGCGTGACAGTACGGATATCCGAAGTGCAGGCCGGCGCGCGCCGCCCGGTTGAGCTCCTCGGGCGGCAGGTTCTCGCCCAGCAGATCGATTCCGTTGTCGGTGAACCAGAGTTCATGCGTCGCTGGATGCCAGTCGAATCCGACGCTGTTGCGGATACCGCGCGCGAACGTTTCCAGCCCCGTGCCGTCCGGGCGCATCCGTGCGATCGTGCCGAAGCGCGGGTCGTCGGGCTCGCAGCGATCGCAGGGAACGCCGATCGACACGTAGAGCCAGCCGTCAGGGCCGAAGCGCAGGACCTTCGACGCGTGGAGATCGCGCGCGGGCAGATCGTCGCGCACGACGGCCGGCGCGGGCGGATCGTCCAGCCGCGACTCGATGGCGTCGAGGCGCAGCACCCGCGTCGGCTCCGCGACGAAGAGCGCGCCGTCGCGGAATGCCACGCCGTCGGGCTGGTGAAACCCCCGCACGACGGCGCGCACGCGGCCCTGCGGCGCGGCGCCGCCACGGGTGGCAACGGCGTACACGGCACCCTCGGCCCGCGAGGCGACGAAGAGCGTTCCGGCGTCGCCCAGCGCCATCGATCGCGCGCCGCGGACGCCGCCGGCGTACAGGTCGATCGCGAATCCGGCGGGCAGCCTGATCGTGTCGAGCCTGAGGCGATCGGACCGCGCGTCGCCGGCCGCGCACGCGCACGCCGGCGCCGCGAGGAGCGTGAGGGCGAGCGCGCGCCGCCAGCAGCAGGTCATGCGCGGATCGTCGCGTCGGCCGGCGATCGCGCCCGGTCCGCGACGTCGGTCAGGTAGTAGGTGAGCAGATCCTGGCAACTGCGCCGCAGCGAGTATTTGCACCGGAAGCCCATGCCCGCGAGGCGGCTGATGTCGGCGCGCTGCCGGCGCACGGCGCCCGGCGGCTGCGCGATCGCCTGCACGGCCATCCGGCCCTGGAGGTCGGCGAGCCTGAGGAAATCGTTCAGGACCGTCTCGATGCTGGTTTCCCGCCCGCTGCCGACGTTCACGATCGGGCTGGCCCGCTCGCGCTGCGCGATGACGGTCAGCGCGCGCACCGCGTCCCGGACGTCGATGAAGTCGCGCGTCGTGTGGAGATCGTCGACCGTCATCGCGGGCGGCGCCTCTCCGCGCATGACGGCCGCGATCTGCGATGCAAACCGCCCGGCGACGTGCCGCTCGTCCTGCCCGGGCCCGATCACGTTGAACACGCGCGCACACGTCACCGGCACGCGATGCTGCGCCGCCAGCAGCCGCGCGGCATACTCGGCCGCCAGCTTGCTCGTCGTGTAGAGATCGGAAGGGAGGCAGGCGGCGTCCTCGCGCAGCGGCGGCGCGGCGTCGGCCGGCTGTCCGTACACGCCGCCCGACGAGACGAGGACGGCCATGCGCGCCCCGCACTTCGGCTGCGCCAGGGCCTCGATCAGGTGCATCGTGCCGAGCACGTTGGACTCGAACAGCGCGCGCGGCGGATCGTCGCGGAGCGCCGACGCGAGATGGAAGACGAACTGCGGCCGGAAATCGGCGACGACGCCCGAGAGGGCGCGCGCGTTGCGGAGATCGACGCGGACGTAGGTGACCTGGCTCCTGCGCAGCCGGAGCGCCATCGGCATCGGCGCGGGCAGCGCCCGGCCTCCCCAGTGCACGGAGTGGGTGAAGGCGTCGGACGGACCCGGCGACCGCCCGAGGCCGAGAATCTGCGCAGCCGGAAACGTTTCCGTGAGCCACGCCGCCAGGTACCGGCCGAGCAGCCCCTGCGAGCCGGTTACGAGGATCCGTTCGATGTCCGTATCCACGCGATGGTGGCCTCCAGGCCGTCCTCGAGCGACACGCGCGGCGCCCAGCCGAGCGTCCGCAGCGCACGCCGCGGGTCGGCGACGAGGTGAAGGATGTCGCTCTGTTCGGGCCGCGACGGCGCATCGGCCCGCTCGATCGGCGCGCTTCGTCCGATCACTGTCAACACGAGGGACGCGAGCTCGGCGACGCTCGTCCCGCAGCCCGTGCCGATGTTGACGGTCAGGTCGCGGTGATCGCCGGCGCACGCCAGCACGGCGGCCCTGGCCACATCGTCGACGTAGCAGTAATCGCGCACGGGACGGAGATCGCGCACCGTCACGCGCGTCCCGCCGCACGCCTGCCGCACCAGCGTGTCGATCAGCGAGCCGCGGGGCAGGCGGGGGCCGTAGATCGAGAAGGGCCGCAGAATCGCCGCGCGCACGTACCCGGCGCCGGCGAACGTCCGCACGAGGTGCTCGGCGCCGATCTTCGCGGCGGCGTACGGCGAGCGCGCGTGCGGATGGCTCCGTTCGGTCACGCGCCGCGTCGCCGGCGCGCCGTAGACCTCGGCCGACGAGATGTAGACGACGCGCCGCACGCCGGTGCGGCGGCACGCGTCGAGGGCCGTGGCCGTGCCGACGGTGTGGACGCGCGCGTACTCCGCGGGCCGTTCGAACGACGCCGCGACCGACGGCGGCCCGGCCGCGTGAATCAAGACGTCGGCGCCCTCCGCGATCGACCGCACCGCGCCGCCATCGGTGATCTCGCCTCGCAGCGTGACCATGGCGCCAGGGTCGTCACGATCGCCGGGCATGTCCGCTCCGGACGACGCCGGCGGTCCGACGAACGCCCGCACGGAGGCGCGCGCGCGCCTGAGCGCGGAGACGATCGCACCGCCGAGGAAGCCATTGGCCCCCGTGACGGCGACCGTCAGACCCCTGAGATCAGTTACGCGATCCATGGTCCGTCCGCGCGTGCGCGCGCGAGGGATTCCAACAGCGCTTCCAGTCGTCCGGTCATGACGTCCGGCCGGTATTCGTCGCGATACCGGTCATGCGCCGCCTCGGCGAGGCGGCGCGCGCGGTCCGGATCGTCCAGCAGGCGCAGCAGCGCCGCGGCGAGATCGTCCGGACAGTCCGGCCGCACGACGAGACCGGTGCGACCGTGCTCGACCGCGTCCGGAATGCCGCCGACCGCGGTGACGACCGCCGGCTTGGCCAGCGCCATGCCTTCGAGAATGGCGTTGGGCAGCGAGTCGAACAGCGTCGCGTGCGCGTGCACGTCGACGATGCTCCAGATGTCGCCGATCGGCCCCGGATAACTCACGATGCGCGTGTGCGCCGCCACGCCGAGCGCGGCGGCCTCGCGCTGCAGGTGCGCGGCGTAGCCGCTGCCCGGCCGCTCGAAGCCGACGAGGAGGAAGTACACGTCGCGACGCGCCGCGAGGATGAGGCGCGCCGCGTGGAGCAGCACGCCGTACCCCTTGTACGGCACGAGCCCGCCGATCTGCGCGACGACGCGGACGTGCGCGCCGCACGGGATGGCGAGACTGCGCCGGACCTCGTCGGGCGGGCGCGCGGGCCGCGGCGGGACGACGCCGTTGGGAATCACGAAGACGCGGACGCGCGCGGGCCGCATCCACGTCCGGATGTCGTCGGCGCGCACGTCGGAGTCGGTGATCGTGGCGCGCGCGTTCCAGATCGCGAAGCGCCCGATCGCGTCCCACGCCGGCACGGCGGCCGGCGGCCGCGCGCTGTAGAGCGTCAAGGCGCACGGCACGGGAGTGCCGGCCGTCGCCAGGGCGGCCACCACGCCGGCTGATTCCAGATGCGCGTCCACCACGTCGACACGCTGGTCGCGCATGACGCGGCGCAGGCGGCGGACCTTGCGGGCCAGACGCCGCGCGGCGCCGGGCACGCGGGCGGCGAGCGGGCGGCCGCGGGCGGCGTCGCCTTCGCCGAGATCGACGACGTTCACGCCCGCCGCCGCATACTGCGCGCGCATCGCCGACGACTGCGGCGGGCACGCGGCGGCCGCGCGGATCGCCAGGACGGAATGCCGGAAGCGGCGCCGGTCGATCGTGCGCGCGAAGGTCAGCAGGCGGTTCTCGCCGCCGCCGAATCCGAGATCGTCAATGACCGAGAGGACGTGCGTCATTGCCCGGTGCCGCCGAACTCGGCGGCGTGCTCGCGGACGAGCCGCTCGGCGCGGGAGACGTCGAACGCGTCGTTCACGTCGATCCACGGGGCGTGATGGACGAACGCGGACACCGTCGCGCCGCGCCGCGTCAGCAGATCGAAGAGGTCCGGCACGTTCACGGCGCGATCGGGCGCGATGTGCCCGCACGCCTCCGGCGAGAGGACGTAGGTGCCGCTCGAGATGCGGATCGGCCGCGCGGGCTTCTCGAGGTACGCCGTCACCGCGTCGCCCTGCACGACGACTTCGCCGTACGGGATCGTGAACGGCTCCCAGTGCGTCGCGATGGTCATCGCCGCCATCTGATCGCGGTGCCAGCCGATGAAGCGGCGCAGGTTCAGCGTCGTCAGGTTGTCGACGTTGACGACGAGCAGTGCCGCGCAATCGGTTCCGGCCGCCCGCGCCGCGCCGATCGTGCCGAGCGGCTGTTCCTCGATGAAGATGTCGACGCGCGCGCCGGACGCCTCCGCGCAGCGGCCGCCGATCTCGCGGCACGCGTCCGCGAGCGCGGGCTCGCGCGCGCTCACCGCGATCGTGATCGCCGGCAGCCCCTGCCGCAGGAGCATCCGGAGATTGCGCTCGAGGAGCGAGATCCCGAGCACGGGCGTGAGGGCCTTGTGCGCGGCTCCGCTGGACTTCCGCATGCGGGCCGCGCGGCCGCCCGCCATCACCAGCGCTTTGACGCCGGCGATCTGCGGCGCCGCGACGTCGATCGTCATGGGCGTGGCGGTCATGCGCCGAAGAACGCGCGCACGGTGTCGACGACGAACTCGATCTCCGGCAGGGCCAGGTCCGGCCGGATCGGCAGGCACAGCAGCTCGTGCGCGAGCCGCTCGGCCACGGGGAACTGGCCGCGCCGCCACCCGAGGTCCGCGAACGCCGGCTGCAGGTGAATCGGCGTCGGATACCGCACGACCGCGTCGACGCCGGCCGCCCGCAGGTGCGCGAGCAGCGCGTCGCGCCGATCCGTGCGCACCGTGAACAGATGAAAGACGTGCGCTTCGTGCGGCGCCCACGCCTGGAACGAGAGCGGCAGGCCCGCGAGCCCGTCGTGATACAGCCGCGCCACGCGCCGCCGTTGCGCGTTCCACGCGTCGAGGCGCGGCAGCTTCCACGACAGGATCCGCGCCTGGAGCGCGTCGAGCTTGCTGTTCGCGCCGGCCACGACGTGCTCGTTCTGCGCGCGCTGTCCGAGATTCCGCCGTTCCGCGATGCGGCCGGCGAGCGCGCGATCGCCGGTCGCGATGGCGCCGGCGTCGCCGGCCGCCGCGAGGTTCTTGCTGGGGTGAAAGCTGAAACAGCCCGCCGTCCCGAGACTGCCGACGCGACGGCCGTCGATCCGCGCGCCGTGGGCCTGCGCGGCGTCCTCGACGATCGCCAGCCCGGCGCGGTCCGCCAGCGCGCGCAGGGCGGCCAGCGGCGTCGGCTTGCCGTACAGATGGACGGGTACGACGGCTCGGGTGTCCGGACCGACGGCCGCCGCGACCTGCGGCTCGTCGATGAGATACGTGCGGTCGTCGGCGTCGACGAGATCGGGCGTCGCGCCGCTGAGGCGGATCGCCGCGACCGTGGCGTTGAACGTGTTCGCCTGCGTGATCACGCGATCGCCCCTGCCGATGCCGAGCGCGGCGAGCGCGATCGTCAGCGCGTCGGTGCCGGTGTTGACGCCCTGCACGCAGCCGACGCCGAGATACGCGGCGAACTCCCGTTCGAACCGGCGCACGTCCTCGGTGAGCACGTACCGGCCGTCGACGAGCATGCGCTGGAGCTCGGCCATGAGGCACTCGACGCCCTCGCCGAATTGATGCGCGTAGTTGTAGCGGTGGACGTCCATCACGCGTGGGTCGCGTCGGACACATCCCGGAGCGGGTCGCCGATGTGGGCGGGGCGTCCGGAGGCCATCGACTGCCGCACGGCGTCGACGACGAGCTGGGTCCGCAGCGCGTCCGCGTAGTCGCACGCGACGGCACCGTGCGCGTTGTCGCCGACGGCGCGCAGGAATCGATCCGTCTCGATCGTGAAGATGGGTGTGGCGCCGTCGCCGGCCGGCGGCGCCTTCAACAGCGTCGACGCGATCGCGAACTCCCACCCCGACAGATCGACGCTGCCGTCGGCGGTCAGGACGCGGACGCCGATCTGCTTCTGCTTCTCGCGCATGCCGCACGTGTAGAGCAGCGTGCCGGCCTGGCCCGCGGCGAAGCGCAGCGCGATCGCCGCCGTCGCTTCGGGCGCGCTCCTGCGCGCGTTCGCCGGAATCGCCTGCACCAGGTCGATGTCGCCCAGCAGGAACCGGCAGACGTCGATCACGTGCGTCGCCTGCTCGTTGACGGGCCCGCCCGACAGCGCGGCGTCGAGCCACCACGGCACGTCGTAGATCCGCCCCGCCCAGTGACAGGCGACGCCCAGGACGTGCAGCCCGGCCAGCAGCGCGCGCGCCTGCTGGACCGACGCGCGGCACCGATTCATATAGCCGACCGCGTGAATGAGCGGACGCCGCGCCAGTTCGCGCGCGATCGGACCGCCGCCCTCCGCCGTCACGCCGATCGGCTTCTCGACGAAGAACGGCACGCGCGCGCGGAGAAACGTGTGGAGGAACTCCGTCCGGAACGCCGGCGGCGTGCAGAGGAATACCGCGTCGAGCGTCTGCCAGTCGTCGTCGTGCAGCCGCGCCGCGACGCGCGCGCCGGGCACCGCCGCCGCCAGCTCGAGCGCGAACGCCAGGTTGGCGTCGTGCAGCCAGGCGACCTGATGGCCGAGCGCGATCACCGCCAGCGCGCGCTCCCGCCCCATGCGCCCGCAGCCGATCACGCCGACGCGCAGCGGCTTCATGCCGTGTGCCTCAATCCCGCCGGCGCGTGCGAGACGATCTCGCCGACGAGGTCCGCGATCACGTCTGGCGCCGTGATCCAGGGATGGACGCGCAGCGCGGCCGCGAGCGCGGCCGGGTCGCGGTCCATCACCGCGTCGCACGCCAGCGCTTCGTACTGCGTGAACGCCTGGACGGCGCGCAGAACGTCCGGCGGCGCCGCGGCTCTCGGGCCGCGCTTCCGCAGACGTCCCCCGGCCGCCTCGTGCGGAATCTCGAGGACATCGTCCGATCGGAATCCGGGATGCCAGCCGGCGTTCGGGCACGACAGGAAGAACGGCGTGTCGACCTCGCAGCCCGCGCGCGCCAGCAGGAGCGGGCCGACGGCCTCGGCGTACCACGGCGCGCTGCGCCGGCCGAGCGCCGCGTGGACGGCGGCGAGATCGCCGTCGAGGTATGCCGTGAAGCTGCGCTCGCTGACGCGCTCCAGCCACCGCGCGCGCGACTCGACGAGCGCGCGCTGCTCGCGCAGCACGGCGGCCGCGTCGTCGTGCAGCCGCACGTACTTCGTCGCGACGGCGCCGGGCACGGCGTGCCGGCCGGCCGTCACGCCGTGCAGCCAGCCGAGGTGATTGACGCCCACGTAGTCGAAGTCCAGCGACGCGGCCGGCACGCCGAGGCCGTCGGCGATCCGGCGGAGCGCGAGCCACGGCACCTCGCAGATGCCGTAGAGGCGCAGTTGCGGAAACGCGCGGAACATGCCGCGCGCGAGCACGCCGACGGGCGACGTCATCAGCAGGATCAGCGCGTCCGGACAGCACCCGGTCAGCAGTTCGCCGATCAGCGCCAGATGCGGCCACGCGCGCCACGCCGCCGAGAGGCCGCCCGGGCCGAGCCCTTCGTCTCCGCACAAGTCGTACTTGAGCGGAAACGTCTCGTCGAAATGCCTCGAGGCGAAGCCGCCGGGCCGGATCTGCACCAGCACGGTGTCCGCGCCGGCGAGCGCCGCGCGCAGGTGCGGCGCCTGCATCGTGGACGTGCGAATCGCGATCGGCGCCTCGCCGGCGCACAGGCGGGACGCGCGCGCCACCGCGGCGAGGTGGCGCGGCGTCCGTCCGGCCAGCGTCACGTCGATCGGGACGGCGTGGCGCCGCCGGCTCAGCCAGGCAAACAGCGCCGGCGTGCTCTGGGCGCTGCCGCCGAGAATGACGAGCTTCATGAGGCCACCCGCCGGGCGCAGTGCAGGTGACGCGCGTACGCCGCGGCGCCCTCGAGGCAGACCTCTTCGCCCGGATCCGCGAGCTGGACGAGGTCGGCCGTCGGACAGGGCATCAGCCGGTAGTCGCAGGCGTCGCGCAGCAACTCGCGGAGCAGCGTGACGTAGACGTCGCCGAGCGCGGACGCGAATCCGCCCGTGACGACGACGCGCGTGACGCCGGCGGCGAGCACCACCGTCGCGAGCGTCCGCGCGAGCGGGCGCGTGCCGTCGCGCACCACGGCGAGCGACCACCGATCGCCCGCGATCGCGGCGGGCACGAGGTGGTCCTCGTTGGTGAGCGTCTCCGCGCGTGCGCCGAACCGCGTGACGCACAGCGATTCGCCGAAGGCCGCGGGCTCGATCGCGGCGCGCTGCCGGGCCAGGCGCTCGAGGCCGCGGCCGGACGCGATCGCGCCGAGGTGGCCCATCCCGCCGCAGTCGCAGCGGGGCGCGTCGGGAGCCCAGCTCACCGTGGTGTGGCCGATTTCTCCGGCGTGCGGCGGATCGTCGAGGACGCCGTCGGGATGGCGCGCATCGAAGATTTTGCTGCCGATGCCGCTGCTGATCGCGACGACGAGAAACCGGTGCACGCCATAGGTCGCGCTCAGCCGCCACGCGGCCGCCGACAGATCGTTGAGCACGACGACGTCGCGCAGCGAGTGCCGCCGCAGGTCGGCCGCGAGGTCGGGCGGATCGGGCGCGCGGCCGAACAGGGTCGGCGCGTCGAGCGTGCGCCGGCGCTCCGCCACCGGACCCGGGAACGAGACGACGATGGGCGCCACGGGCGAGAGGCCCGCGCGCACCGAGGCTTCGTAGGCCTTCATGCGGGCGACGAGGCGCCGCGCGATCTCGCGCGGCGGATGGCCGCCGAGGAAGTTGTCGATGCGCACCTTCGTCACGTGGCGCAGCGCCGACGCGTCCGCGACGCCGCAGCGCAGGTGCGTGCCGCCGAGATCAAAAACCAGCGCCTGCATGGACGGGCCCCGACGGCGGATGGACGCGCGCGTCGATCAGACGCGCGGCGGCGGCGATCTCGTCGGGCGTAACCTCCTGCAGGAAGCCGGCGTGCCCGACGGCGAGCGGCACCACGAGATTGATCGCGCCGCGGCGGTGACGCCGGACCTCCTGCAGGCAGCGCCACAGCTCCTCCGCCGTCAGGAGCGTCTGCGTCACCGGAAGCGCCGCGCGATCGCACAGGTGCAGCAGGCGATCGAGCACGCGGTCGCTGCACAACCCGCGCTCGACGCTCAGCGCCGTCGACAGCGCCATGTCGATCGCGACCGCCTCGCCGTGCGGCAGCCGGAAGCCCGCCGCCGCCTCGAGGCGCGGGCTGACGCTGTGCCCGAAGTCGACCAGGCGGCTGCGGCACGCTTCGAAGAGGTTGGGCGCGAGTTCGCCGGCCATCAGGCGTTCGGCGTCGACGGCGACTTCGAGCGCCACGCCGATCGGCTCCTGGAATCGCGAGCGCAACAGCGCGTCGACGTGCGCCTCCAGCGTGTCGAAGAGCCGCTCGCCGCGGACCATCGCGATCTTGATGATCTCGGCGAGGCCGCACGAGATCTGGCGCGGCGGCAGCGTGCGCAGCAGCGACAGATCGTTGATCCCGCAGGCCGGCGGATAGAAGGCGCCGAGCGCGCTCTTCTCGCCCATGAAATTGACCGCGTGCTTGATGCCCACGCAGACGTCCACCATCCCCACGAGCGTGGTCGGGATGCGGACGTAGGCGACGCCGCGGCGGAACACGGCCGCGGCCAGGCCGGCGATGTCGAGCGCGCTGCCTCCGCCGACGCCGACGATGACGCCGTCGCGCGGCAGGCGACGCTCGAGGGCCGCCGCGCAGACGCGCTCGACCTGCGCCCACGACTTGGCGTCTTCGGTCCCGTCGACGAGGGCGATGCCCGCGAGGCGGAGCCGCCGCGCGCCGTAGCGGCGGATGTCGTCGCCGTACAGCTGATGAACGCGGTGATCGACGACGATGAGCACGTCGCGGCCGCCCGCGCGCGCCGCGAGCGTGTTCTCCTGCAGATCGAACACGCCGCGCGTCGTGTGCACGACCTCGTAGGAGACATCCCGCGCGGCCCCCACGCGAACCGCGGACGCGTCGGCCTGCATCATCACTCCTCCCGCGCGCCGAACGCCGTGCCGCAGAGCCGGGAGACGACCTGCCGGGCCAGCGGCGGCATCGCGGTGAACCGCACGCCGACGAGGTAGTCGTTCGCCAGCGGCAGATCCACGGGATCCTCGTTGCGCAGCGGCTCGGCCCAGACGACGCGCACCATCAGCCGCGCGGGCAGATGCGGCGTGTTGAGAATCAGCTCGTACTCGCGCCCGGCCGAGAGCGGCGTCGCCGTGCGGACGCGGGCGCCGGTCGCGCTGATGTCGACCAGGCGGCCGAACTCCGACCCCAGCCTCACTTCGAGCGCGGGCGCCACCACGCGCATTGGCCGTAGCAATCGCATATCTGGTCACCGGACGCGGCGCTGCACCACGAGGCGCACGTCGGTCAAATCGCTGTTGGCGACGGTCACGTGTATCTGTGTCGGCGGCGTCACCGGCTGAAGCCCGTGCTCGACGCTGCTCGAAATCGGCGGCATGGCGATCACCGTGTACATGCCGCTGGGCACGTTGCCGATTTCGAACCGCCCATCGTCATCGGTGCGCGTCACGCCGATCGTGCCCGGCATCGCGCCCGCGCCGCGGGGCGTTTCGGCGACCTCGATCGTCACCCCGGCGGCCGGACGCCCGTCATCGTCGACCGCGATCCCCGAGACGACGAACGCCGCGGCCAGCTCGAGACGAAAGACGATGTCCGGCACCGTCTGCCCCGATGCCACCGTCGCCGTCTGCGCGGCGGAGGCGTCTGCGGTGCCGGGATAGAACGTCGCGATCGGCGCGGTGCCCGACGGCCCGGGTGTGTCGAACGCCGTCTGCATGCGCGGCGCCGCGGAGATGTAGTAGGTGCCGGGCGGAAGACCGGTGATCCGGAATTCTCCGAGATCGTTGGGGCCGAAGCTCTGGCCCACCGGGACGAAGCGATCCGGCGCGCCCCGCACGGCGAGGCGGCGCAGCGCCGTCACGCGCGCGTCGACGAGGGGCCGTCCGGCCGGGTCGAGGATGCGGCCCGCGATCGCGCCGCCACGGAGCAGGCACAGATTGACGCCGTCGAGCACCTGGCCCGCGAGGAGCACGACGCGCACCGGATCGCCCGGACGCACGAAGCCGGGTTTCTCCGCCTCGACGCGGTACTGGCCGGGCGCGACCCTGGCGAAGACGTACCGGCCGTCCTGATCGCTCACGGCCTGAACGGGCGGGCTGGCCGCCGTCCCCGGGGGCCGTCGCGACTCCGGGAGCAGCAGCACGTGCGCGCCGGCGACCGGCGCGTTCGCGTCATCGAAGACGCGGCCGAAGAAGCGCGCCGGCGCGATCTCGTCCTGAGACACCGATCCACGCGTCAGCGCGCCGACGAGCGCGATGCTGGCGAATATCAGAGGCATTTTCTGTTTCCTCCGTGATCGGGACACAGAGAGCGAGACACGGGCTCAGCGCGAAAGAACCTCCTCCAGAAAAGCGAACAGGGCGTTGTCGCGATACGGGGAGACGTCCACGTGCGCGCGCATGGCCAGGCGCGTCAGGCTCATCAGCGCCGTCGGCTCGAAGCCGGCCTTCTCGACGGCGCGGCGCGACGCGGCGTTGTCCTCGCGGACTTTCGTGACGATGCTCGTCATTCCGCCGCGCGCGAGGTCGCCGGCGATGGCCGACCAGGCGGCCGCCGCGAGGCCGCGGCCGCGATACGCCGGCGCGGCGACCGAATCCTCGAGGCACGCGGTGGCCGGCGGCAGCGGCAGCCAGCCGCCGCGCGCCGCGAGCACGGGCGTGCGCTCGCGGAAGATCCAGCAGGCAAACGCCGGCGCGCCGTCGTCGAGCACGAGCCAGAGATCGGCGCCGGCGCGGTGGCGCGCCTGCGCTTCGTGCAGGCCGATCGTCGGCAGATCCTGCAGCAGCGCGATGTCGGCCGGGCCGGCGCGGCGCAACTCGAATCCGCCTGGCATAACGGCGGCGGGGCGGGCGATCCGGAGATCCAGCGCGTACCACAGATGCCGTTCCCGCAGGTAGCAGGCGCGGCACGCGGCCGTCCACGCGAGCGAGGCGACACGCGCCAGGCTCGCGGCGATCCCGAAACGGCGCACGCCCCGCTCGACACGTTCGACGGCGCTCGCGACGGCGGATCCTCCCATGTGCTGGCTCCTTCAGTGCCCGTGCCCCAGATGTACGACGCCGCCCGATGGCGCGGACGAGACGTGCGTCGGCTGCCACGCGGCCGGCTGCAGCCCGCGCAGGAATCTGACGAAGCCCGCCAGCGTCGCCCAGTTCAGCAGGCAGATCACGTACGGCAGCGCGAGCAGGCGCGCGATCCGGCCGCGGCGCCCGCGCGCGAGCACGCCGCCGAGCGCCGCCGCGTAGAAGAGGATCTGCAGATCCGCCATCGCGCGATAGAACGGCGCGCGCGCGGAGAGCCACACGGCCGCGGCGAGCGCCGCCAGGTGGAGCGGCGGCAGCAGCAGGCGGAGGCCTTTGTGCGAGACCGTCTGGAACCACAGGCGGTTCCGCAGCGGCGACCACAGCCATCGTTCGCGCGCGAGCAGCTGGAAATTGCCGGCGCTCGTCCGCACCTTGCGCTCGAGCTCCGCGCGGGCCGAGGGCGCGACACGGTCGAACGCGCGCGCGCCCGGCTCGAAGAGAATGCGGCAGCCCCGCCGCGCGATCCGCAGCGGAATCAGCACATCGTCGAGGATGGTGTCCGGCGGAATCCGCTCGAAGAGCGCGCGCCGGATCGCGTACACGGCGCCGGTCGCGCCGATCGTCGAGTCGACGTCGCTCTCGCTCTGCCGGATCACCTTCTCGTAGCGCCAGTACCAGCTCACGCCCCGGCCCGCGGCCGCGCCGGCGCCGTCGTTCAGCATCAGCTCGCCGGAAACCGCGCCGACGCGCGGGTCGGCGAATGGCGCGACGAGCGCCCAGAGCGCGCCGGCCTCGATCCGCTGGCGCGTGTCGGCGAGCACGACGATGTCGCCCGTAAGGCGCGGCACCAGGTCGTTCAGCACCGCGGCCTTCCCGCGGCGCCGCGCGAAGGAGAAGACGTGCACGCGCGGCGAGTCGGCCGCGCGCGCGATCGCCGCCGTGTCGTCGGTCGATCCGTCGGACGCGATGACGACGTCCAGGCGCGGCTCGGGATAGTCGAGCGCCAGCAGGTTGTCGATCTTGGCCGCGATCGCGTCGCCTTCGTTGTGCGCGATCACGAGAATGCTGACCGACGGCTCGACGCGCCGCCGGCGCCCGGGGCGGGGCCGGATCCGGGCCCACGCCACGATCAGCAGCGGGTAGCCGGCGTACGTATATATAAGGATGCCGGCCGACGCCCAGAACAGCGCGCGGGCGGCCCGTGCCTGGGCCCCGTGCAGGGTGCCTGCGCCCGAGCGGCGCGCGCGCGGCGGGTGCGGCGCTGTCGGTTCGGGCCGGGGCTTCAGCACGTCCGCCCCCTGCGCCGCGCCGATGAGGGCGGCGAGGTCCACACCGGGGGCGCGGCCGTCGGTGCCCGCGTGCAGAAACGGGCTCACGCTGATGAGGCGGAAGTCGTGCCCGCCCCAATCGGCAAATCCGACGCCGGCGGGGGAGGCCGGGAAGAAATTGCCCAGCGGATACCGGTCGACCGCGCCCCCGATGATCACGTTGCCCTGGAAGATCGAGTCCGGAAAGTAGCGATCGATCGACGCGACGCCGAACCCGGCGTCGCCGCCGATGACGCCGTACAGATTGTGCGGGACGATGTTGTTGCGGAACACGAACCGCAGGTGCGCGATCGTGTCGCCGGCCTGCAGGAAGCTGTCGGTCTGCGCCGCGGCCGTGTTGTGATCGAAGACGACGTCCGACGTGCCGTTCAACAGCTGAAACAGCCGGCCGTTGCCCCAGGCGCCGCCGATGTCGTCGAACAGGTTGTTCGAGACGAGGATGCGCCGCGTCGGTCCGCTCGGACGGATGTCGTCGCGCCCGAGGACGTTGAGCCCGCTCGCCGCGTGCCGGACGATGTTGTTGCTGAAGACGACGTCGCCGACCGTCGACCACGGCGCGTGGCCGTCCTGGTTGCGGACCGTGAAGAGGACGGCGAATCCGTTCTGCGCCGCGGGCCAGTTGTACTCGAACACGTTGCCGTCGACGAGGACGCGCTCCGCGTTCTTCAACTCGAAGAGGTTCTTCACGGTCCACGGCGTGCCCGCGTACGTCCGGTCGTCGGCCTTCCACGACAGCGGCTTCACGAAGTGGTTGTGCCGGATCTCGATGTCGGCGGGCACGAGGTTCACCGTCGACGGATCGGCGCCGCCGAAGAGCAGGTTCTCGCCCGCCGCTTCGAGATGGTTGTTGACGATCGCGAACGGCCCGGGACCGTCCCATCCGGCAATGGCCTGCGAATCGCTGCCGACTTCCTTGAAGTCGGACAGGTACGAATTGATGACCGCCGTCGCGCCGCCGTTCATCGCGACGCCGCGCCGCGAGCCCTTCACGGGATCGCCGTGCAGGTAGCAGCGATCGAACACGATGTTGGCCGGCGGCGCGAGATCGCGCGACCAGCCGCCGATCAGCACGAGGTTGGTGAGGAACTGACCCGGCTCGGGCCGGATCTCGACGCCGACGAAGCGATAGCCGGCGACCCCGGCCGGAATGATGACGACAGGGCCGGGATCGCGAGCCGTGAGCGCCGGCATCAGGTCGGCGTACGACGGATCGATGCGCGATCCCGCCGGCGGCAGGTCGACCGCCGGCGCGTCGGTCGTGATCACGATTGCGCCCGGGCCCGACTTCGCGGGCAGCGTGAACGGCCCTTCGTAGACCGCGCCCGCTTCGAGCGCGATCGTGTCGCCCGGCCGCGCCGCGGCGAGCGCGGCGTTCAGATCGCCGTCGCCTGGCACGGCGATCGTCCGGCCGGTCATCGCGGGCGCCGTGAGGTCGACGTGCACCTGCAGCGCCTGCGGCGGCCGCGCGCGCGTGTCGCGGGCGGGCAGCGGATGCGTGCCGTCGTACGGCCGGGCGTCCTGGCTCGCGGACGTCGCGTCGAAGACGCCCAGGACGGCGATCGCGAGCGCCAGCGGCAGTCGCATGGTCTTCGTCATGCCGGCTCTAGGACCGCCGGCCGAAGTTGCCCCCGGAGCTGCCCCCGGGTGAGATCCACGACGATGTGGCGTTCGTCGGACGCGTCGAGGACGCGCGCGGCGTCGATGCCGGCGTTGCCGATGACGAGCACCTCGGCGTGCCGGAGGATCTCGTCGTGGTCGTCGCACATCAGCGAGGCGATGTGCGGGATCTGCTCCTGGATGTAGCGCCGGTTGGCGCCGACCAGGCGCGTCAGCGCGACGCCGTGGTCCAGAATCCTGACGTCGCAGCCCTTGCCGATGAGCGCCTCGACCAGCGCGACCATCGGGCTCTCGCGGAGATCGTCGGTGCCGGCCTTGAAGGCGAGTCCGATCACGCCGACGCGGCGCTTGCCGGTGTCGATCACGCTGTCGACCGCCTTGCGCACGCGCGCGTGGTTGGCCGGCAGCAGCGCCGACAGCAGGGGCAGATCCAGATCGACGCTGCGGCCCGCGGCGAGGAGCGCGCGCAGATCCTTCGGCAGGCACGAGCCGCCGAACGCAAAGCCCGGACGCAGGTACGCCTCCGAGACGTTGAGCTTGCGGTCCATGAGGAAGATGCGCATCAGCTCCTGCGGGTCCACGTCGAACGCCTCGCACACGTCGCCGATCTCGTTCGAGAAACCGATCTTGAGCGCGTGAAACGCGTTGCACGCGTACTTGACGAGCTCCGCCGTGCGGATGCTGGTCGGGACGAACGGCGCGGTCACCTTGGAGTACAGCGACCGGACGAGCGTGGCGGTCTCCGGATCCGCGCTGCCGACCAGCGTCATCGGCGGCTGCGCGAAGTCGCGCAGCGACGATCCCTCGCGCATGAACTCGGGGTTGACGGCGACGCGCACGCGGCGCGCCGCGTCCGCGCCCGCGCCGTCGAGCAGCGCCGGCAGCAGCGCGCGCTCCGTCGTGCCCGGCAGCACGGTGCTGCGGACGACGACGGTGTACGGAGTGCTGCGAGCGGGCAGCGCGCAGAGGGCCGTGCCGATGTCGCGCGCGACGCGCTCGACGGCGCCGAGCGACAGCCGGCCGTTCGGACCGCTCGGCGTGCCGACGCAGATCAGCGCGAGGTCCGACGCAGCCACCGCCTCCTCGACGCTCGTGGTCGCGCGCAGGCGCCCCAGGTGGACGGCGCTCGCGAGCAGCTTGGGCAGTCCGGGCTCGCCGACCGGCGACTCGGCGTCGTTCACCTGCCCGACCTTCTCGGCGTTCACGTCCGCGCCGGTGACCGTGTGCCCTTCGCCAGCCAGCGACACCGCCGTGACGCAGCCGACGTAGCCGAGTCCGAACACGCTAATGCGCATGCGCTGCCTCCGTGCAGGCGGACTCGAACGCGCGAGCGACCTGCGTCCATGAATACTTTTTCTCGACGAGAAGACGTCCGGCCTCACCCAGCGCGCGCCGGCGCTCCGGATCGCGCAGCAGCGAGACCACCGCGTCGGCGAACGGCTGCGCGCCGTCGGCCTGCATGAAGTGGACGCCTGAGGTGATCGGCAATCCTTCGGCGCCGACCGAGGTCGACACGACGGCTTTGCCCATCGCGAGCGCCTCGAAGATCTTCAGGCGCGTGCCGCCGCCGATGCGCAGCGGCACGACGTACACGCACGCGCGCCCGACGTACGGACGCACGTCGGGCACCGTGCCGGTGACGCGGCCGCCTGCCGCCTCGACCGTTTCGCGCAGCCGCGCGCTCGGCGTGCGGCCCACGACGCTGAACGTCGTCGAGGGCACCGCCGCGCGGATTCGCGGCAGGATGCCGTCGACGAAGTGCAGGATCGCGTCTTCGTTCGGATACCAGTCCATCGAGCCGGTGAAGACCAGCTCCGGCCCGGCCGGACGCACGCCGTTGGGGTGGTAGTACGAGGTGTCGACGCCCGTCGGCACGACGCGCAGCCGCGCGCCCGCGTCCGGCGCCAGCGCGGCCAGGGCGGCGCGATCGGCGTCGGAGACGGCGAGCGTGAGGCGCGCGGCCGAGCACGCCTGCGACTCGTAGCGGTACATCTTCCGCCACTCGATCTCGAGCAGCGCGCGGCGCGCGGCCCGGCGCTCCACGAGCGCGAGGCGCTTCCAGATCATGTGCTCGACGTTGTGCTCGAACAGCACGATGGGCACCGCGGCGTCGCCAGAGGGGCGCGACGCGCGCGACAGGTCCGGCACGTTGGGCACGGCCGCCAGGAAATCGGCGACGCACACGTCCACGGCCTGACGCCCGAGCCGCCGCGCGGCTTCGGCGCGCAGCGCCGGCACGCGCCAGCGCCACAGATCCACCGGCAGCGACGACAGCCACGAGCGGCCGAGCGCCCACGCGAAGCGCGCGCTGCCGTGCTTCGGGCCGTCGTGCGCGACCGAGACGACTTCCACGCGCGGCAGCCGCTCCGCGAGAGCGTCCGGATCCTCGTGCGCGCCATGCGTTGTCAGGAGCGTCACGTGATGGCGCTCGGAGAGCTGCTTGAGGATGTGAAAACTGCGCAGCCGTCCGCCCGCGCTCAGCGGCCAGAGCCCGCCGACCTTCACCCAGAGCATCCGCATCACGCCGCCTTCATGAGATGCGCCGCGTCCTCGCCCTCGACGACGACGCGATGCCAGAGTTCGAGGTTGAGCAGCAGCCAGAGGCGATCGCCGTGGCCGCCGACGCCGGCGCGATGCTCGGCGGCGATCCGCTGCAGCGCCGCGGGATCGAAAAGGCCGCGCGCGAGCGCGCGGCGCCCCAGCACGAACGTCTCGACGAGCGGAAAGAACGATCCGCCGAGCCAGCGGCCGACCGGGACCGGGAAGCCCATCTTGCGCCGCGAGAGGATTTCCTGCGGCACGAGTTCCTTCAGCGCGTCGCGCAGCACGGCCTTCGTGGTCACGCCGCGCAGCTTCAGGCGCGAGGGGAGGGCGACGACGTGCTCGACGAGCGTGTGATCGAGAAACGGCACGCGGCTCTCGATCGACGCGGCCATGCTCATCTGGTCCTGCTTCGTGAGGAGCCGCGCGAGGTAGGTCTGCAGATCGGCGCGGCTCATCCGGTTCAGCGCGTCGCCGCCGGCGTCGTCGTACCGGCGCATGATCTCGCCGTAGCGATCGCGCGCGGCCATCAGCGCGGGACGCGCGAGCACGCGCTGCAGCAGCGCGGACGGAAAAACGGCGAAGTTCTCGCAGAACTGGGCGCGCGGTCCGGCGTCGACCGCCATGAAGCTGCGCGACGCGTAGCGCCGCAGCGCGCGCGGCAGGCACTCGGTGAGGCGCGCGATCCGTCGCCGGGCTGCGGCCGGAACGAGCCCCCGGTAAGGGGCTCCCAGCCGCTCGTTCCAAGCCGCAACCCGGTAGCGGTTGTAGCCAAGGAAGAGCTCGTCGGCGCCCTCGCCGGTGAGCACGACCTTGACGTCTTCTCGTGCGAGACGGGAAACGAAATAGAGCGGGACACTCGACGGAAACGCCAGCGGCTCGTCCTCGTGCCAGATGAGCCGCGGCAGCTCGCGAAAGAAGTCCCGCGGCGACACGACGATGTCCCGGTGAATCGCGCCGGCCGCGCGCGCCGCCAGCCGCGCGTAGCGCAGCTCGTTGGCGTCGCGATCGGCGAAGCCGACCGAAAACGTCCGCACGGGTCCGGCGGTCAGCGGCGCCATCAGCGCGAGCAGTCCCGCCGAATCGAGCCCGCCCGACAGGAACAGGCCGAGCGGAACGTCGCTCATCAGATGGCTGCGCACCGCGTCGCGCACGCGCGCCTGGATGCCGGCCGCGGCGTCGCGGCGCGAGGCCGGCGGGGCGGCGCCGTACGCGGGGAGCGCCCAATAGCGGCGCTCCACGAAGCCCGTGCCGCGCGACCACGTCAGCACGCAGCCCGCGCCCAGCCGTTTCACGCCTCGATAGAACGTCTGCTCGCCCGCGACGTACCGGTTCGCGAGGTACTCGGGGAGGATCTCTTCGTTCAACTCCGGCCGCAGGCCGCCGGCGACGAGCGCCTTGATTTCCGACGCGAAGAGCAACTGGCCGTCGCGGAGGGCGTAGTAGAGCGGCTTGATACCGAGCCGATCGCGCGCGAGCAGCAGCCGCTGCCGGCCGCTATCCCACAGCGCGAACGCGAACATGCCCCGCAGCTCGTCGACGCAGCGATCGCCCAGCTCCTCGTAGAGATGCAGGATCGTTTCCGTGTCGCTGCGCGTCGCGTAGCGGTGCCCCTTCGCCTCCAGCGGCCCTCGCAGGTCCGCGTGGTTGTAGATCTCGCCGTTGAAGGTGATCCAGATGCGGCCGTCTTCGTTCGACATCGGCTGCCGGCCGCCGGCGACGTCGATGATCGCGAGACGGCGATGGCCGAGGCCGACCGGTCCGTCGATGCGGAGTCCCGTCCCGTCGGGGCCGCGATGGCCGAGGACCGCGAGCATGCGCGTCAGGCGATCGGCCGCGACCGCTTCGCGCTCGTCGTGCCGGAGGAAGCCTGCGATGCCGCACATAGGAAACTCAAAACTGAAAACTGAGAACTGAAAACTGAAGACTCTTCACTTTTCTCTTTTCACTTTTCACTTTGCAGTTCCTCTCTCACCGCGCGGCTGAAGTCCGCGGCGGTGGCGCGCCCGCCGATCGCGAACGGCCGCGCCGCGCCGACGAGCGCGCGATCGACGGCCGACATGATCCGCGCGTACGCGGTGTGATGCCCCAGGCAGTCGAGCACGAGCGCGCCGGCCCAGATGGCGCCGAGCGGATTGGCGTACGGCGCGCCGAGCCATTCCGACTCGACGCCGGCCGTCGCGGTCACGATCGGCGGCTGCCAGCCGGAGACGTCGACCTGGACGAGCGGATCGAGTCCCGCGCACCCGAAGCGCCCCGCGCAGAGCTCCGCCAGCAGCGCCGCGCGGGCGGTCGTCGTGAGAATCACGTCGAGGTGATGGGGATCGGTGCGGATGGTGAGCGCGGCGGCGGCGACGTCCGCGGTCTCGACGAGCACGCCGGGAACGTTCACCGCGGCGGCGGCCAGCGTGTCCTTCCACGCCTTCGCGCCGCCGTCGGGATCGTGGGCGTCGGTGACGCACAGCAGCCGCTGGCGTCGCGCGTCGGCGAGCTCGCACGCGAACAGCGCCAGGCGATCGCGCAGGTCGTCGTCGTGGCGCGCGGCCGGCGGCGCGAGCAGCCAGCGCGAGTCGAGACCTGCGGTCTGCGGCGGGCGGTCGCACCACCGCGCGCCCGGAACCGCGCGAATCGACCGCAGCGAGACGTACGGATCCGCGGCCGCCGCGCCGGTGTGGAGCGGCGGATCAATCGCGTAGACGGCGTCCCACGATCCGTTGAGGTGCCGCGCTTCCCGAATCGCCGAGCCGGTCCACGGCGCGAACTCCAGCGTCAGGCCGTCCTGCGCGGCGATCGTCTGGAGGATCGCGACGGCGGCCTGGCAGACGATCGCGCCGGCGCCCGGATCGCCGATGCGCAGCGCCACGCGGTGCGTCGCGTGATGGCGCCGCGAGAGGTCGAGCCCGCCCATCGCGGGGGCGACGCACGGCGGCGCGATCGCGATCGACGTCGGGCGGCCGGGCACGAGGCTCATACCGCCACCGACTGCCACTTTTCGTCGTCCTCGAGCCGCGTGAGGAGCGCGGGCGGCGCGGGCGCGGCCGGCCGCCGCGGCCGCGCGGCGCGCAGCCGCCGCAGGAAACGGACGCGGTCGGGCGAATGCCGGTACGCCTCGCGCGCTTCGACGAGCCCGGCCGTCACGTGCGCGATCAGCGCGTCGTTGAGCGGGACGCAGCCGACGCGGCGGCCCTTCTCGATCGCGCGCGGCACGTGTTCGAAGCGATCCTCGGCGATGAGCGTCGTGGGCGCCGCGATGTTGACGAGCACCTCGCGCGCCGCGACGCGGCCGCCGCGCAGGCGGCGCAGCAGCACCTGCGCGACGACGCCGCGCAGGACCTCGGACGTCAGGCGGCGCACGGCGGCGTCGCCCCGCGCCGGACCGAGAAACGCGTCCAGCGCCTCGCCCGCCGTCGCGCCGTTCACGCTCGCGAGGATGAGACAGTTCGACGATGCGCCCTCGAGGATGGCCGCCATCAGCCCGGGACCGATCGGGGCGTCGAGCGCGATCACGTCGGGCCCTTCGGCCAGCGCGGATCGCAGCGCGGCCATCCACATCCGCTCGTCGCCCCGTACGAGGCGCTGGCTGATGAGCGCGCGGTGCCGCTCGTGCACGCGGTGGACGGCCGGTTCGAGCGTGATGGTGTAGGCCGGACGGGCATGGTTGATCCCGTCGACGAGATCGCCGACGAGACTGGTTTTGCCCTGTCTGGGGGGACTGGCAACCAGCACCAGCCCGTCCGGTTCGTCGCACAGCCGCCGGATGGCCGGCTCGAGCGGCGTGCTGTCTCGCGCGACCGCGGCCGAGCCCCACGCGGCGACCGTGCCGAGGCCGTGCTGGTCGCGGAAGCTTCGCAGGCGCACGCGGCCGATGTCGCGCAGGTCCGACACCCACTGAAATCCTTCGGGGGCGAACAGCTCGTCGCGCGACAGGTCGGGCGCGCACTCGCACAGCCAGCGCTCGATCGTGTGCGCGTCGAGCGCCGGTTCGCCGGCGAGCGTGTCGACGGCGCCGTCGACGCGGATCGCCGGCGCCTGTCCCGGCGCCAGGTACAGCGCGCGCGCGCCGCGCGCCGCGGCCGCGATCAGCAGCCGCCGCATGTCGGTCGCGGCGGCGGTGGTGGCGGCAGGACGCGCGTCGACGAAAGGCGCGGATGCCGTGGACGGCGTGGCGAGCGCGGGACGAGCCGGCGCGGGCCGCGCGGGCGCCGCCGCGCGCGCGGGTGGCGCAACCGGCCGTGCCGGCCGGCGCTCGCGCGCGATCTCCACCCACACGTCATCGCCCGCCCACGTCGCCGTGATCACGAAGGGATCGCCGGCGCTCGTGACGGTGGCCGGCAGCGTTTCGGTGACCGAGCCCGTCTCGCGCAGGCGCGCGATCGCGTCCTGCGGGAGGTAGCGCGCGAGAAACGACGTGATGGTGTCGATGGCCAGCGGCGACGCGCTCAGCGCCGTCTGCCCGGCGCGCGAGAGCAGCACGGGCATCTCGCCGGCGTGCAGCAGAAGCGCGTCGCTCTCGGTGTCGACGATGCGCTGCAGGCTCAGGTCGGTGCTCATCGCGTCAACGTCGCCGTCGCCGGCGACCACGAGCAGGGCTCGAGAAAACTCAGCGCCGCGCGGAAGCGCAGCCGGTCGGCGTCGAGGTACGACACCTGGCATCGCAGCACCAGCGCGCGCAGCATCGACTTCGTGCCGTCGTCGCCGACCAGCGTCACCTCCTGCGCCGTTCCCGGGAGCAGCCGGATGCCGCTCTCCGCCAGCAGACCGCCCTTCGACAGGTTGAGCAGCGTCAACGCCTGGCCCGAGCGCAGCCGCGCGGCGGGCAGGCCGCACCTGTCATGACGAACCGCCGCGCGGCGGTCGGTGACAGGTGCGTCTGGTGGGGCGGGTCCGAGGCGAGGGGACGACCGCGCACGCTCGATGGCGGCGATCAGGCGATCGGCGACGAGGGGCTGGAAGAGGCAGTCGACGGCGCCATGCTGGAGACTTGTTTCCTTGACGCGCAGATCGCGGCGGCCCGCGATCGTGACGACCTTGGTCCGCGGCGAGAACGCGTGCAGGTCCTGCATGAACGACGGGCTCGTCTGCCCGTCGCCGATCTGCCTGTCGATCGTCGCGTCGCAGACGGCAATCTCGGGGCGCGTGCGCGACATCGCGGCGAGCGCCTCGGGCGCGCTGCTCGCGCCGGTCACCTGGTACCCGCGATCCTCGAGCCAGCGGCTCAGCAGTCCGCGCATTCCCGGCTCCGGCTCGACGACGAGCACCGCGTTGTCGATCGTGTCAATCAGCTCAGGCATCCTGCCTCCAGCGTGTCGCGACTAAGGTAAGGGCGCGGGCAGACCCCGGCAATCCGGGGGATCACCGCGCCGGCACGGGGGGAATCACATCAGGAGGGGAAAGGAAAACACCCGGCGCCGTCACCTGCACGCCCAGGTCGTCGAAACGCACGCGTTCGCCGGTGGCGAAGGTCAGGCCGGCCGGCTCGGCGCTCCGGTCGAGGTCGAATTCCGGCGTGACCGCGGGCGCCTCGGCATCGGGATCGGCCACCGGCTGCAGGACGGTGATGATGCGGAGCGGCAGCGCGGCCGTCGTGGTGTAGACCAGGACCGGCGCCGGCTCACGCTGGCCGTATTCGCCGGACACCCAGCCCTGGATCGGCGCCAGCGCGCCGCTGAACACGTGCGCGCCGAGCGGCGCCCGGGAAAACGCACGAACGATGAGCGCGTGTTCCGACCGTCCGCGCGCGCGCGCCTGCAGATCGGTGTCCAGCGACACGGCGATCGGCGCGAACTGGAAGCGCACGTCGATCTTGTGCGTGCCGTCACCCGTCAGATCGTCGACAACGACCCAGCCGCGGGCTTTCACGAAGACGATGCGGCGGCGATGCACGACGACGCCGCCCAGGCGCCGGAACGCCTCGTGCTCCGCGTCGGCGTAATCGAACAGCCGGCTCGACCGCCACTCGCGCAGCGTGGCGCGCGGGCGCTCCGACCACTGGAACGGCCCCGTGGAGAACGCCTGCGGTTCATCGTCGATCATGACGGTGCTGTGCGCCGCGGTCCCGCGGAAGAACGTGCGGCTGGCGGCGTCGGCCGTGTAGGTGAACGTGCCGGCGTCGACGATGTACGGCTCGCCGAAGACGGCGCACTGCACGCCGAGCAGATCCGCGTGGCCGTGCCCGCCGGTGATCGGACATCCCAGCGATCCGGCGTCGAAGGTCAACTGATGCCTGGTCGCCGCCCATCCGCTCTGCATCACGACCCAGCCGCCGTCGGGGAAGCACCGCGAGGACGGCGCCTTCGGCGGCGCGGGCGCCAGCGCGTCGAAGGCCGCGAGTCCGGCGGGCCCGAGCGTCCAGAGGATCTCCGGCGTCGCGCCGCCCGCGGCCCACGCGCAATCGGCGCGGCCGAACAGCGCGGCGGCCAGCGAGAACACGCCGCGGAAGTCGTGCTGCGCGCGCGGCAGCAGCGGCAGCAGCGATCCGCTGTCGGCGTCGCCGATCTGCGGCATCGTGCCGTCGGGCCGGCGGATCGCCAGCAGGAAATCGAGCAGGCGGTGCAGGCGCTCGATGACGGCGGGCGCCACGGGCTCGCCGGCTTTCGCGCTGAGCATGACGAACTGGAGGTAGATCTCGAGCGTGTAGCGCGCGTAGCCGGTCGCCTGCTCGAAGTACACGCCGTCGCCGAGGATCTGGCGGTCGCAGTGCTCGACGAGAATGCGGGCGCCGAGCGACCGCCAGCGCCGCGCGCGCGGCAGGCCGGGCAGCAGGGTGCCGGCGTAGAAGAGCCCGAGCGCTTCGCCGGTCAGGTGCGTGTTCGGCGAGAAGTAGTAGCTCAGGTACCGCTCGACGTGCGCGGCGTGCCGCTCGATGCCGTTCACGATCAGATCGCGCACCTGCGGCGAGAGCGCCGGCGAGTCGCGGAACAGGCAGAGAGTCCAGCACCACGAGATCAACCGGAACGCGACCTCGAGGCTGCTGGCCCAGTTGATCCCCATGCCGGGCGGATTCGCGTCGAGCCACCGGCGGATGTTGCCGGCGGCGATGCAGGCGTAGCGCTCGTCGCGATCCAGCCGGTACGCCTGTGCGAGGCGCACGAGCCACTGGTGCCGGTTCAGCTCCCAGATCACCTTGGCGTCGCCGACCGCGGCGCTGTCGAGCGGGTTGATGCGGCTCCAGTGGAGCAGCGGCGCGCGGCGGCCCGACACGGGATCGAGATGCCAGTCGATCGGATCGCCGAAGCCCAGGTTGGCGTAGCCGAGCAGATCGAATTGATGCCGGCACGCGGCGTGGCGCGGCAGATCGGTGCTGCACGCGCCGTCGAAGAAGCGCGCCTCGGCGAAGGCGGGCGAGCGCGGGCCCAGCGTCGACGGCGCCGCGGCGCGCACCGCGCGCGGCGCCCCCGTCCGCTCGAGCCATTTCCGCGCCTCCTGCCGGCTCCGGACGACGAGCTCGCCCAATCCCATTTCCCGCAGATGCTGCAGATTCATGCGCACGCCTCGGCGTAGACCCGTTCCCATCGTTCGCGTACCTGCGTCCAGGTGAAGGCTTCGACCTCGGCGCGGGCGCTGCGCGCGAGGCGGCGGGCGAGCGGCTGATGCTCGACGAGCGTCGTGACCGCGTCCGCCATCGCGGCCGGATCGTCGGGCGGCACGAGGAGTCCGGTCTCGCCGTCGCGCACGAGCGCGGCGAGATCGCCGGCCGGCGTCGACACGACGGGCAGGCCGGCGGCGAACGCTTCGAGCACCGAGACCGGCTGGTTGTCGAGCGTCGACGAGTTCACGAAGATGTCCGCGGTGTCGTGGAGCGCGGGCATGTCGGCGGGATCCACGCGTCCGATGAAGCGCACGCCGGTCAGGCCGAGCGCGTCCGCCAGACCGCGGAGCGCGTCGCGCTCGCTCCCGTCGCCCGCGACGGTCAGCGTCGCGTCGCGATAGCGCCGCTGAATCAGCGCGAACGCGGCGAGGGTGTTGTCGACGCGGTAGTACGGTTCGAGGTTGCGCGTCGAGAGCAGCCGCGGGCCGACCGTCGATCGCGCCCGGAAGCGGAAGCGCGACGTGTCGACGACGTTTCGCACGACGTGCGCGCAGTAGCCGTGGCGCGCGAAGACGTCACGGAGGTAGTCCGACGGCACGACGATCGCGTCCACGAGGCGCAGCCACGGGTGGACCAGCGGTCCCCAGTGCGCAAGATGATCGTCGGCTTCGCCGCTGTGATAGTGGAGGACGATCGGCTTGTGAAACCGCCGCGCCGCCACGATTGCCGGCACGACGGCCAGCACGAACGAGCAGTACGACGCCGAGAACACGTGGACGACGTCGGCGTCCTGCAGCGTGCGGAGGCGCGGCAGGTACAGCGCCTGGTTGAGCACCGTGCGCGCGTACGGAAAGCGGCGCACCCACTGGAGCGCGCCGGGAAACGCCGGATCGATGGGCGTCAGCCTGACGTCATGGCCGGCGTGGCACAGGCCGATGGCGAGCGCCTGGGCCTGCACCGAGTGGCCGCCCACGATGCGCGGGCTCGCGGCGACGAGCGCGATCTGCATGGCGATCAGTGCGTGGCGCCGCGCCGGCGCTGCAGTTCGGCGACCGCGACTTCGAGAAGATGCGTGACGGCGATCGCCAGTTTCTCCGGCGGCAGGTTGCGGAGATACGCGACGACCGCGGGCCGGGCCACGCGCAGATCGCGGATGTGGACCGTCTCGCCGTGGACCGTCTCGCCGTTGACGCGCACCTGATTCGTCGTCATCGCGGCCGCAAGCGGAACGATATCGATATCGTCGAACATCGGGACCTCCTGTGTGGTGAGTGGTGGTGAGCCGTGGATCGCGTCAGAAGCTGGACACGTCGAAGGCGTCGATCCAGACCCAGTCGCAGGCCGACGCCGGGTCGTGATCGCCGGCGACTTCGATCGTGATCGTGTGCGCGCCGTTCGCGAGCGGACCGCTGTCGAAGATGACGGCCTGCGCCTGCGCGCCGGCGGAGTAGGTGTCGATCGTGATCGCGGGCGCGCCGTCGATCGAGACGCGCGCGAGACCGCTCCATTGATCGCGGAAGCCGATCCATTTCACCGATGTACCGGTGAACGAGAACATCGCGGTCGCACCGGCGTCCATCGCGAGGACGGCGCCGTCGCCGCTGTTCCACGATCCGCCGGACGAGTACCAGCTCCCGCTGTCGGTGACGGCCGGATCCGTTTCCTCGTGCCGCATCACCGCGGGCGGATCCTCGCCGCCCGGATCGGCGCCGCCGATCATGGTCGCGTCGCCGATGGCAGCCGTCGCGTTGAGGAAGGCCGCGGCAAACGACAGGGGATACGTCGTCAGCGGCTTGGTCTCGAGGTGGTGATAGAACGGGTTGCCGTTCTTCGTGTAGATCACCTGCGTCCAGTAGATCGTCGGCTGTCCATTCTGGTAGCCGACCGGAAACGTCTGCAGCACGACGCGGAAGACGTCGCCGGCGGTGGCGCTCGTCTCCGCCCTGTAGATGCCGCCTTCGCGGACTTCGGCCATGCCCGATTGCACGCGGACGCCGTAATCGATGGTGGACGGCTCATCGCCGGTGAACGCATGCGCGAGGCCTGCCGTGAAGAGGGGCGCGGCATCGCGGACGCTGAACTGCGCTTCGGCGTACGCTTCGCCTGGCGGCGACGGCACCTGTTGCGCCGACGCGGCACCGGAATCCGGGCAGCCGTCGCAGCCGCCGGATTTGGCGAGCGTGGCCCCGGACGCCGTGACGTTGCGACGGTCGGTCCAGTCCGCGTTACTGCCTCCGGGCGCGCGCCCGCGCGACGTGTTGAGCAGGACCGTCCACGCGCCCGCACTCGACGAATCGCGATTGAGCACCGCGAGATCCGGCGCGCCGTCGTGATTGACGTCGGCGATCGCCAGCCCGAACACAATGGTGTCCAGATAACCGTGAACGGTGACGATGTCCTGCCGCGGCTGAAACGTCCCGTCGCCGTTGCCGTCGAACACCGACACGAGGACGGCGTCGCCCGTGACGGCGAGATCCGCGCGGCCGTTGCCGTTCAAATCGCCGACGACGATCGCACGCGGGATGTCCGGCGCCGGCAGATCCAGCCGCGACGGAGGCTGGAACGTGCCATTACCGTTCCCCGGCAACAGCCAGAGCGCCGGATGGCCCTGGCTGGCGGCGACGATGTCGAGCGCGCCGTCGTTGTTGAAGTCGACGAGCGCCACCGACGCCATGCCGCTGTCGATCTGATAGGACTGCGGAGACTGAAACGTCCCATCGCCGTTGTTCATCAGCACGGACAGATGGCGCGTCGCGTCATCGAAGTTTGCGGTGACGATGTCGGGCGCGCCGTCGCCGTCGAGGTCGCCGACGGCGACAGCCACCGTGCCCGTGCCGGCAGGGAAGCGCGCCGGCGGTGAGAACGTTCCGTCGCCACGACCGAGGAGCACGTTCACCGCCCCGTCGTCTGCGACGATCAGATCCGGCGCGCCGTCGCGGTTCACGTCACGGATGACCACGGACGTCGGGCCGGCGAACGCCTGTCCGCCTGACGCGGACGGTGACGCCGTCTGGAACGTGCCGTCGCCGCGACCGAGCAGCACGTAGAGTTTTCCCGTGGTCGTGGGGTTGTACTGGTTCCACGAATCCATCGCGACGATGTCGGGCCGGCCGTCGCCGTTCACGTCGCCGACCGCGACAATTGATGGCGGGACCACTGTAGTCAGGACTTTCACCGCGGGCTGCAGCGTCGCGTCGGCGCTGCCGAGCCTGACGTCCACGCCGGCGAAGAACCAATCGGGGACGACGAGATCCGGGAGTCCGTCGCCGTTCAGATCCGCCAGCGCGAATCCCGGCTCGAGGGTGTAGGCGAAGTCCCTGTGCGGCGCGAACGAGATCGCCTGCGCGGCGGCCGCGCGCACGTCAGCGAGCGAGAGGTGTGTGAAGACACCGAGCGCGATGATCGGGAGACGCGCGCTGCGCATTGCAGTCCTCCGTGGAGCGCGAGGGTCGGCGCTTACTGCGGAGTGGCGGCGATCACGACGTTGCCGATCGTGGCGCCGGCGCTCCAGAGCGTGGTGTCCACGCGCAGTGGGTACGACGGCGGGTTCGTGCTCGCATAGGCGAGCCGGTCGTTCTGGTAGTAATTGACCACGCCGCCTTCGACGGCGACGCGGAACACGTCGCCGCTCGCATCGTTTCCGCCGCGGTGAAGGACATGAAGCCGTCGCCGGAGTCGATAGTCTGGCGCGAGACCGCGCCGGCGTCCTGACAGTCGTCGCAGCCGCTGGTCTTCTGCAGCGAGTTCGCAGACGGCGTCGCGTTCACGATGGCTGTCCAGACTGGCGAGGCGGCCACCGCTGTTCCGGAGATGACGGCATCTGCGATCGTCGCGCCGTTGTTCAGGAGGACCGCATCGACCTGCAGCGGATACAGTGGAAGAAGACCGCTGGTGTACCCAACAACGCCGTTCTGCGAATACTGGACGATGCCGCCGGCGACGGCGATGCGGAACACGTCTCCGGCCGCGTACGTGCCGAGGTCCGCCTTCCAGTTGCCGTCTTCGTAGACCGACGCCCAGCCGTCGCTCCACAGCGCAATCGCAAAGTCGAGATCGGCCGCGGATGTGCCGGCATGGAAGTGGCTGAGCCCGAGACCGCGGATCGTCGTCGTCTCCGAGGCGACGAACTCGGCGTAGGCGTCGCCGGCAACGATCTGCTGCTGTGACGCGGCGCCCGAGTCCTGGCAGCCGTCGCAACCGCCGACCTTACGCAGCGACGTGCCGTCGTCGACGACGTGAACGAGATTGGTCCATGCGACAGGTTCGGTCACCGTGAGTGGTATCAGTTGAGCGCTGACGAGTCGCGGGAGAGCGAGCATGGCGAACGACACGAAGGCGACGTTGGCGAGTCGGCGCGAGCGCATATGTACCTCCATCGGGGGAGAGGTAAGCGGCAGGGCGTTTTGCTCGACGGTTGCAGAGTTACTGAGGAATTCCGGCCATCACGACGTTGTTGATGGTGGCGTTGACGCTCGAGAGCGACGTGTCAACGAGCAGCGGATACGCCGGCGCCGTCGTGCTCGTGTAGACGAGCGTCGCGTTCCGGTAGTACTTCACGACGCCGACTTCGACGGCGACGCGAAAGACGTCGCCCGCGGCGTACGCGCCGAGGTTGGCTTGCCATGCGCCGGCTTCATACACGGCGGCGGTGCCGTCGCTGGCCAGCGCGATCGCGAAGTCGATGTCGGCGGCGGACGTGTCTGTGTTGCCGCTGCTCAAGCCCGCGGATCGATTCGTCGTCGCGTCGACCGCGGTGAACATCACGTATCCGTCGCCGCTCGCGATCTGCTGCTGCGAGATCGCGCCGGCGTCAGCGCAGCCGTCACACCCGCCGCTCTTCTGCAGGTCGTTGCCGCTCGCGGTCGCGTTCGCGAGCGCGCTCCACACGACGGATGTCGCGAGCGCGGAGCCAGAGATGACGGCGTTGCTGATGGTGGCGTTGTCGTTCCACAGCGTCGTGTCCACGAGGAGTGGATAAGCGGGCGGCGTGTCGCTCGTGTAGCCGACGACGCCGTTCTGTGAGTACTTCACCAATCCGTCTTCCACGCCGATGCGGAACACGTCGCCGGTCGTGTACTGGCCCAGGTCCGCTTTGTACTCGCCGGCCTCATACACGGAGGCCCAGCCGTCGTCTTTCCAGAGCGCGATGGCGAAGTCGAGGTCGGCGCCGGACGTGTCCGTGTTGCCGTGGCTCAGCGCGACGCCGCGAATCGTCGTCGTTTCGGACGCGGTGAACTCGACGTAGCCGTCGCCGCTCGTGAGCTGCTGTTGCGACGTCGCGCCGGCGTCCTGACAACCCTCGCAGTCATCGGACTTCTGCAGCGACCCGGCGGTGGCCGTGACGTTGACGGCGTTCATCCACGCGACGCTCTGCCGCGACGGGTTCGGCGTCAACACGAAGCCGCGCGTGCGCCCATTGTGCGCGCCGACACCGACAATCTGCCCGTGCGCGTTCACGCCGTTGGCCGACGTGAGGACCCATCCCGAACCGGCCGGAAGCTGCGTGTTGAGGTCGATCATCTGTCCTTGTCTTGCGTCGTAGAGAAATGCGCGGCCGTCGGCTGACCCAACGATCAATGGGCCGCTAATGGCGTTGGCTCCGCTCCCCGAAATCCCTGGGGGCGTTCCGAGGTCCTGCATCCCTGTCTCCGGATCCCAGAGAAATGCGTGAGATGACGTCGCCGTATCGGCCACGCCGACGACTTGTCCGCTTGGGCTGATCGCCGTGGCCCGGCTGTAGGATCCCCCGAGAGTGCCGAGATCCTGGACGTTGCCCGACAAGTCCCACAGCGCCGCTCTGTTGGTCGATGTTTGGAAGCCGACAACCTGCCCAGCGTCGTTGATCCCGAGCGCCTGACCAGGAGTCAGTCTGATCAGACGCCCGTCGTCCCAGACCACGGCGGGAGATTCAGCGGCAGTCACCGAGCCGTCTCTCGCGTACCCGGCGATCAGGCCGTTGGGGCTGATGGCGAACGCGAGCGTGTCAGCGCCGAGTGTGGGGAGCGTCTGCATCCCCTGATCCGGTTGCCATAGAAAGGCCCTCCGCGAGGGTGCAACTTGATCGGGATCGGCTCCGAAGCCCACGACAGCTCCGGAGTCGTTGATTGCGGTTGACCAGACGGCGAACCCGCAAGGGCATGGCCCGAGGCCCATGACCGTGCCGGCCGTCCAGAGCAACGCGCGATTCTCGGGTCCATATGCGAAGTCGTGGATGGAGTACGCGCCCGTCGCGACGCCGGCGTCGTTCACGCCAGTCGCCGTCGGGCGTGAGCTGCAGGGCACCCACGTGCACGGCGTTCCTATCTCTGCGATCGTGTACGTCTGTGCCGCGGCGGACCGTGCTGTGCAGAGACAAATTAGATAACAGACGACCACCATGCTGATCACGAGTGTGCGGCGCATAGTCTTCCTCCGAGTCGAAACGTCCGACTACTTCACAACTTCGAGAACGCGGATTCCAGTCAGCGGTTCGACTGCGGGCAGGCGTTTAATGATCGCGCCGTCAAGCCGATACGCCCGGTGGATGTGTTTTCTCAGTGCAGGCACGACCTGCGTGATGTTCACGAAGGGCAGCGAGAACGCTCGAATCGTATGTCGTCGGAACGGCGCGCTGAATGTCTGCAACTCCTTCGTCGTGAGCGGCCGCTCGAACGGCGACACGTCCGGCGCGTGATAGGGAATCAGTTTTCGAGCGAAGCGCACGACACGCAGATCGCGGACCGGCTCCTGGAAGATCGCACGGCCGCCGGGCTTCAGGACGCGATGGATTTCTCGCGTTGTGGCCTTGAGGTCCAGGTGATGGAGAATCGCGATGCCGAGGACGAGATCGACGGATCCTGTGTGAATGGGCAGGTCGTGCGCAGAGCCGACGATGAATTGAGCGCGGCCGTCCAGCCCGTTCAGTGCGAGGCGCCTGATGGCGACCCGGATCAGCGAGTCAGAGATATCGACGCCAATAACTCGGGCACCGCGTCGAGCGAGGAGCAGGCTGTTCTCACCGCTTCCGCAGCCGAAATCCAGCACTGTTTTCCCCGCAATATTCCCGAGCAACGCGTAGCAATACTCGAGCGGATAGACCGTGGTGGCCGGCGGGTTGAGATACCGCGAGACGTTTGCTCCGTCCGCGCGAAGTTGCGCGTCTGGCGTGTGCGCCGCCTCGCTTACGCTGCGCTCGATTTCGGCGCGTTCCCAGACCTGCTTATCGACGAGAGTCGATTGCATAGTGCGCTTCGTGCCGGTTCTCTAGATGGCGGCTACGCTGTCGGAACGCCCGGCGATGGCTGCACGGTCCCGGTGGCGCGGCTCTTCGTGGACGGCGTCGCCGTCGATGACGAGGCGGCACCATTGCTCGACGGTCATCAGCGTCCAGACCTGCAGGTCGAGCGGACGGCCGCGCTTCTGCTGCGCCATCAGCGCCTCGACGTACGCCGGCTCGAAGATCCCGCGGTCGCGCGCGCGGTCCGACAGCAGGAGATCGCGCGCGAAGCCGGCGAGCGATCCGCGGAACCATTTGTCCAGCGGCACCGCGAAGCCGTGCTTCGGCCGGTTGATCAGATCGTCGGGCAGCGTCCCGCGCAGCGCCTGCTTGAAGACGTGCTTTGATCGACCGTTGCGCAGCTGCATCGCCGGCGGGATGCTCGCCGCGAACTCGACGAGCTCGTGGTCGAGCAGCGGCACGCGCGCCTCGATCGAGTGCGCCATGCTCATGCGATCGACCTTCGTCAGGATGTCGAGCGGCAGGTAGCTCTTCAGATCCAGGTACTGCAGCGCCGACAGCCAGTCGCCCGGCGCGCTCGCCAGCCGCCGCGCTTCCTCGCGCCACAGATCGCGCCGCGAGAGCTGCGCCCGGAAGTCTGAGGTGAGCAGCCGCGATTGCTCGTCGCGATCGAAGAACGTCGCGGCGTCGATGTACCGCTCCCAGCCGTCGAGCGCGAAGTGCCGGACGAAGTTGCGGCCCTTCATGCCCTCAGGCATCAACTGACCGGCCATGCCGAGCGTGCGGCGGACCGGCGCCGGCAGCTGGCCGAAGCGGCGCTCGCGCTGCTCGACGCGGTACTTGTCGTAGCCCGCGAAGAGCTCGTCGCCGCCGTCGCCCGACAGCACGACCGTGACGTGCTCGGCCGCGAGCTTCGAGACCATGTACATCGGAATCGCCGACGAATCGCCGAACGGCTCGTCGAGATGCCAGACGATGTCCTCGATGACGCCGACGTCGGCGGGCTCGACGAGCAGCTCGTGATGCTCGGTCGTGAAGCGCTCGGCGACGCGCCGCGCGTGCGGCCGCTCGTCGAAATCCTTTTCGGCGAAGCCGATCGAGAAGGTCTTGACCGGCGCGGGCGTATGCCGCGCCATGGCGGCGACGACGGCGCTCGAGTCGAGGCCGCCGCTGAGAAACGCGCCGAGCGGCACGTCGCTCACCAGGTGCAGCCGGACCGATTCGTCGATCAGTGCCGCGAGCTTGTCGGCGAAGTACGTCTCGTCGCGTCCGTACTCCGGCTCGAACACGACGTCCCAGTACTGCTGCGTCCGGAGCGGCCGCCCGCGCGACGCCATCATCCAGTGGCCGGGCTCGAGTTTGCGCACGCCCGCCACGACGCTGTCGCGCGAGGGCGTCGTCAGGAACGCGAGAAGATGCGCGAGCGCGTCGACGTTGAGGCGCCGCTCGACCTCGGGGAGGACGAGCAGCGACTTCAGCTCTGAGGCGAAGAGCAGCCGGCCGCCGGCCTGCGTGTAGTAGAGCGGCTTGATGCCGAGACGATCGCGCGCGATGAAGGTCTGCCGCCGCCGCTCGTCCCAGACCGCGAAGGTGAACATGCCGCGCAGCCGATCGACCGCGCGCACGCCGAGGTCCTCGTACAGATGGACGATGACTTCGGTATCGGTGGACGTGTAGAAGCGGTGGCCGCGCGCTTCGAGATCGCGGCGGAGCTGGCGGTAGTTGTAGATCTCGCCGTTGAGCACGACCCACACCGTGCCGTCCTCGTTGCGGATCGGCTGATCGCCGGTCGCGAGGTCGATGATGCTGAGCCGCCGCATCGCGAGCCCGACCTCCGGCGCGAGATGGACGCCCTCGCCGTCAGGGCCGCGATGGATCATCGCGTCGCACATCGCGTGAAGCTCGTCCTCGAAGACCGGACGGCCGCTGAGACTCACAATGCCGGCGATGCCGCACACACGCGCCTCCCCTCAAACTGAAGTACTGACGACCGTGAACCACAGAGGACACGGAGGACACGGAGACGAAGAAAGGATGAACAACTACCCACCAGATTCGACAGTCTCTGGCGCGCGTCCGATCGTCCGGCGCACCCAGTCGGCGAGCGCGGCGCGCTCGTCCGCGCTCACGAGGTCCCACTGCAACACCAGGACGACCGACACGCCACCGGTGACGAGGGCCGCCGCGGCGAACGCCGCGAGCGGCGTGTCCTGCAGCGGCCACTTGACGAGGAAGCCGGCGAGCGCCGCGAGGGCCGCCACGCGCGCGATATCGGCGAGGCTGCGCCACGGAAGAATCCTCGCGCCGCAGCCGAAGAGGCGGGCCATGCGGACGACCGCGACGGCTTTCGACAACGCCAGCGCGGCCACCGTCGCCAGGATCGCGCCGGGCAGGCCGAACGCGGCGAGGCACGGGCCGACGAGCACGGCGACGAGCGCGAGCTTCACGGCGTAGAGCGACATCAGAAACCGCATCCGCGCGTACGACCGGAGCACCGCGTCGGTCGCGAACGACGACAGCGCGATCGTCGCGAGCGAAATCTGAAAGACGACGACGCTCCCCGCGTACCGCTCGGTGAACAGCGTGACGATCAGCTCGCGCGCGCACACGAGCAGGACCGCCACCATCGGAAAGAAGAGCAGCGCGAGCTTCCGCGTCGTCTCGCGCCAGATCTCGAGCGCGAGGTCGTCGCGCCCGTCCTGACGCGCCTGCGCGAAGCGGACCATCATCACGCTGCCGGCGGACGTGGCGACGAAATCCACGAACGGGATCTGCAGGCAGCCGACCGCGTAGATCGCGAACGTCGCGGCGTCGAAATAGTGCGCGACCGCGTACTGGTGATAGTTCGCCTGCGCGATCTCCAGCACGACCGCGAGGCCGAACGGCACGCCGTAGGCGAGCTGTTGCGCGAGCCGCCGCCCGTCGAGCCGCAGCGCCGCGCCGAACACGTGCCGGTAGTACGCGAGCGTGAGCAGGAATCGCGCGCCCGCGTACGCCACCACGCCGCCGAGGACGAGATCGAGCCGCCGGAAGACGAGCGCCGGCGCCACGAGACACGCGCCGCGGACGAGATCGCCGATCGCGTACACGGTCGCCGCGCGCCGGTACGACTCCTGCGCGGTCATCGCGATCTCGAGCCCGGCGCTCGCGAGCATGAGCAGCGAGAACGCGGCGATGAGCGGCATGTACTCGGCCAGCGACGGGTTGCCGAGCCACCGCGCGATCGCGCCGTCGCCGGCCAGGAGCAGCGCCGCCGTCGCGAGTCCCGCCGCGGTCAGCAGCGCCGTCGAGTTGGCCACGTACCTGCCGGCCGCGTCGCGCGCGCCCGGCAGAAAGTAGAAGAGGCTCTCCGCCATCCCGCACTGCGCGACGGGGAAGAGCGTCGCGAACACGAGAAACAGCTGCTTGTACGTGCCGAACTCGCTCGGCGTGAAGCACCGCGCGAGGACGACGGGCGTGAGAAACGTCGCGGCGAACGCGATCGTCCGGCCGGTCATCAACAGCGCGGCCGCGCCGAACAGCGACGGCGCTCCGCTGGTGTCGCGCGCGGTGGTCACGCGGCCATTCCAGTCATTCCCCTATCCGATCGCCCGCGCGGCGGCTTCATGACGCTCGAGGCGTTCGGCGTCGACGCGGTGACGCCGCCGGCACGACACCGCGAGGTCGTACACGCCGTTGGTGAGGCAACCCATCACCGACGGCGAGAAGCGGCCGCGCGCGTCGAGGCACGAGTTCTCCCAGAGGAACCGGCGGGGAATCGTCAGCTCCGGATGATCGGGATCGCGGTGACGGCACGTCGTGTAGGCGAAGCCGTAGCCCGCCGCGGCGACCGCCGAGACGACGGCCGTGTCGAAGCCGCCGTCGGGATACGCGAAGTGGCGCACCGGCGCGCCGATCTCGCGCTCGATGGCGGCGCGCGACGTCACGAGCTCCTCGACGACGTGCGCGTGATCCTCGTTGGTGAGCACCGGGTGCGTGTGCGTGTGCGATCCGATCGTGATGCCCGCGCGGTCCAGCGCGCGCACCATGTCCCAGGCGAGCGGCAGGAGCGATTCGGGCGCGGCGTCGGCCGGCCCGAGCAGGTGCTCGAGCATCTGGATGACGTGGGCGATCTCGCGCTGCGATCGCGTGCCGAGGAGAAAGCGCATCATCGCGAACGGCCCGCGAGCCGCCTTCCCGCGCGCCGGCAGCACGCCGATCCGCGCGAGCGCGCGGCACGCCGACGGCCAGTCGCGCGCGAGCAGCAGGTGCAGCCGATCGTGCGTGAGCAGAGACGACGTCCCGATCGCGTCCGTGATGACGAACATCGTCGCGGGGATCCCGCGGCGCGTGAGCACCGGCAGCGCGTAGTGATACACGTCGCGGTAGCCATCATCGAACGTCACGGCCGCGACCGGCTCGGTCCACCGCTCGCCCGAGAGCAGCCGCGCGCCGATCTCGTCGAGCGTGACGAAACGGTAGCGCCGCCCGATCCAGTCGAGCTGCTGGGCGAACGTCCGCACGCTGACGCTCATGGCGGGCGTCGCGGTCGGCGGCTCCGAGGCGAGCGTATCGACGACGCGGTGGTAGCCCACGATCAGCGGCACGCGGCGCATGCCGGTCAACGCGCCGATGAGGCGATCGGCGGCCGTGACGGCGAGCGCCGCGCCGACGCCGGCTTTAAGGGAGGCTCGCGACATGATCGATGGCCGCGCCGGGCCAGACGGAGCGCGCGACGCGCTTCGCGGTGCGCCTGAACTCCACGGTCCGCCGGCACAGCGTGCCCAGCAGATGCGGCGGGTACAGCTCGAGCCGCCCGATCTGGCGCGACTGGCTGGTCCAGTGGAATTTGTACTGTTCGCTGCCGTGGAGGAGGTCGTACTCCGCGGCCTCTTCTTCGATCGCGGCCTTGATTGCGAGCCCCATCGCCACGAGGCCCACGCTGTGCTTCGCGTACTCCTCATCGAAGCCGGACTGGTAGAAGAGCATTGCGTCGCGATACCGCAGGCAGTACCACGACGCCACGGGACGATCGCCGCACCGGAGCGTGTAGAGGCGCAGCCAGCCGCGCGCCAGCGCCAGACGGCTGAAGTCCTCGTGAAACGCGATCAGCGCGGGCTCGTGAAACGCGTCCGATCCGCCGCGCCGCTCCCAGCGCCGCAGGTGAAAGGCGATGAGCTGCTGCAGGCTGGCGTGGCGCTCGTCGTCGGTGGCGGCGGCCGCGAAGGTGACCGGCCCGATCTGCTCGAGCTGCCGCAGGCGCCGGCGGAAATTGGCGCGCACCGACGCGCCGCGGCGCTCGAGATACGCCGTCCACTGAACGCCTTTGAGGTCGACGTACGGGCAGACGTCCGTCGCCGAATAGGACGCGCTCCACCCGCGGCCGGCGAGCGCGCGGCCGAATCGCCAGGCCGTGCCGTTCTTCAGATCGAGCTGCCGCAGGCCGATCACGAGATTGCGCGCGGCGAGGTGCTCCGCCAGCGCCGCCAGGACCGTGTGCTCGAAGCCGCGGCGGATGATCAAATCGAGATAATCCGAGCCGACGTGGCCGGTGCCCAGAAACTCCAGCATCCGGAGCGAGAACAGATGCGCGAGCGACGGCGGGCTGACGGCGAGCGGCGCCAGGCCGATCAGCTGATCGTCGGCCCGCACCGCGAGGATCGACAGCGTCCGCCGGCGCGACTGATGGGTCCACCACGTGAACAGCCACTCCCACGTCAGAAAGAGACAATCCGAGGCGCTGGCCGAGAGCAGCCCGGTCCATTCGTCCCGCAGCCGCGCGAAGGCGTCAACGTCCTGGATTGTCTCGATACTGATCATGGGAGCGGCTGGGACTTACTTCGGATTGGCGGTGCAGGACTTGTGGATCTGGATGTTCCCGCCGTCGATGCCGTCGCTCGGCGGCGTGAAGGCGTCCGGCGCGCCGCCGCTGTCGGAGTGGTAGGACAGGCCCGGGCCGCCGACCGTGATGATGAAGCGGTCGTGGCCCTTCGGCACGTTGCCCGGCTCGCCATCGTCGACCACTTCCACGATGTACGAGTAGCCGCCGACGCCGTTGACTTCGGCCGTGCCGGAGAACGACCGGTCGGCGCATTCGACGTCGTGCACGGCGTCGAAGCACGACGAGGCGTTGTAGTCGTCGACGCTCGTCGAGTGCACGTGCATGCCGGTGTTGTGATCGATGTAGTTCAGCTCGCCCATCAGCGGAGGCGGGGGCGCGCCGTTCTTGTAGCCGGCGTTGAAGCCGAAGTTGGCCTGGTCGGTGCCGGATTGCGTGGGCGTGAACCAGCCGCCGCCGGTCACGAAGTCGTAGCAGTTGGCCGGCGGCTGCCACGCGCCGACGATGTGTCCGCGCAGGATCAGCGCCGAGGCCAGCAGCACGGCGATGGAGAACGAGCGAAACAGAGTGCGTGTCGTTGGTGTCGTGGTGTTCATTGGGGTCCCTCGACTACTGCGAAATCGAGCTGCTGGCGCTCGAGAGAATCACTTCCTCGCCCGTCGCGAGGATCAGGTGCAGCGCATTGACGACGAGGCCCTGCGCCGTCGGCGTCTGCTGGTTGATGATGAGCGTCGCCACGCCGAGCAGGCTGACGGTCTGATTGGGAAGTCCGGTCACCGGGATCGCGCTGCCGCCGAAGGTCAGGCTGCCGATTTCCGAGTAGCCGCCGGCGCCGCTGCCGGTCACGCTCACCTGCGAGCGCACGAAGGACGCCGTCACGCTCGCCGGCGCGCCCGGCAGGATCACGACGTTGGAGAGCGACGCCGAGCTGGCGGCCGACGCGCCGGTCAGCGCGCCGCTCGCGCTGGAGACGATCGTGTCGGCAGTGAGCACGCCTCCGACCGCGGCGGTTTGCGCCGTCGCGCCGGCCCATCCGCCGTCGGTGGGAATGGCGCCGGTGTCGGCGACCGCCACGTCCGAGACGCCGAGCGACGGCACGTTGACATACGCGGCGACCGCGCGTCCGTTGACGCCGGCGCGCGCGGGCGCCGCAATCGAGATCGACAGCAGCGTGAGTGAGACGAGCAGCTTCATGGGTCCTCCCTTGGGTGGTCGCGTCGAAGAAAGTCCGGAGCGGGTCCCGCGTCAGGCGACGGCCGATGCCGGCGGCCGTTGCCCGGTCAGCGGAATGATGTGGGGACCGGCGAACTCCCGCAGCGCGTTCCGGGTGTCGACGATCGGGCGGCCGCACGCGGCCAGTGCGGCCCAGTCGAAGCGCGCGTGATCGGTGCAGACGACGATGCAGTCGGGCGCGCGCCGGAGGGCATCGGCTTCGGCGACGGCCTCGAAGGCGCAGCCGCCGTGCGTGAAGCGCGGCACGAACGGATCGGAGTACGAGACAATCGCGCCGCGCCGCGTCAGCAGCCCGATGATGTCGAGCGCGGGCGACTCGCGGATGTCGCCGACGTCGCGCTTGTACGCGACGCCGTAGACGTGGACGCGCGAGCCGCGGATCGGCTTGCCGGCGTCGTTGAGCGCGTCGGCGACGCGATCGACGACGAACATCGGCATCGAGGCGTTGACGTGCCCCGCCAGCTCGATGAACCGGCACTCGAAGCCTTTTTCGCGCGCCTTCCACGACAGGTAGAACGGATCGATCGGGATGCAATGGCCGCCGAGGCCCGGCCCCGGATAGAACGGCATGAAGCCGAACGGCTTCGTGGCGGCCGCGTCGATGACCTCCCACACGTCGATGTCGAGCGCGTGGCACATCTGCGCGACTTCGTTGACGAGCGCGATGTTGACGGCGCGGAAGGTGTTCTCGAGCAGCTTCACCATTTCGGCGACGCGCGTCGACGTGACGGGCACGACCGCCGAGACGATCTGCTGATAGAAAGCGACGGCGGCGTCGCGGCTCGCCGGACCCCGCCCGCCCACGATCTTGGGAATGCTGCTCGTCGTGTGCGTGCGGTTGCCGGGATCGACGCGCTCGGGCGAGAACGCGAGGAAGAAATCGCGCTCGACCTTCAGTCCGCCGGCTTCGAGGCGCGGCTGGACGACTTCATCGGTCGTCGCCGGATACGTCGTCGATTCGAGGATCACGAGCTGGCCGGGCGTGAGCCGTTCGGCCACGGCGTCGATCGCTTTCACGACGAACGACAGATCGGGATCCTTGGTCTTGCGCAGCGGCGTCGGCACGCAGATGTCGATCACGTCGAGATCCGCGAGCGCCGACGGCTCGCTCGTGGCGTGCAGCCGTCCGCCCGCGACGGCGTCGGCCAGCTGGGCGGGATCGACGTCCGGGATGTAGCTGCGGCCGCCGTTGACCTCGCGGACCTTGGCGGTGTTGACGTCGAAGCCCGTCACGTGGAAGCCGGCGCACGCGAGCTCGACGGCGAGCGGCAGCCCGACGTAGCCCAGCCCGATCACGCCGACGCGCGCGCGTCGTTCCCGGATCCGGGCGAGCAGTGTCACGAGCCGGCTGTTGCTGTGTGTCATGCGACCCCCAGTCGATACCGCAGGCACCATTCGCCTTCGAGGCGGGAGAGGAACGCGTCGCCGCGGTGCACGGCCTCGATCGCGCCTTTCGCGCGCGCGTGCACCAGCACCCATTCGCCGCGATGGCGGAAGACGCAGTGGCGGGCCGACAGGGCGCCCATCAGTCCGGGATCCAGGCGGCCGCAGAGCGCGGTGACGCCGTGCCGGCGCGCGTCGGCGAACAGGTGATCGAGCACGCTCGCGGTGGCGTCGGGCCGCGCGCCGACGTGCACGACTTCGCCGACGCCGTCGCGCGTGGCGTGATAAAGAAACCAGCCGGCGCAGCGCCCGCGATCGTCGCGCAGGATCATCGGGCGCAGCGCGCCCGCGCCTGCCTTGCGCGACACGGCGTCGAGCACCGCGCCCGCCGATCGATCGTCGTAGCACGGGCGAAGCGTGAGGCCGCGGGCCGCGTCGTTGATGCACGCGCGCAGCGAGGCGGCGTCCAGCGCCTCGGCGACGAGCGGCGGCGGCGCGAGACGGAACGGTCCAGGGAGCCGCGCGAGCGCGGCATCCGCCACGCGGCAGATCGGCGCCGCCGCGCGCGCGGCGAGCGCGAGCGTCCCCTGACTTCCGGCGCGCGACGCCGCGAACGCGGCCGGGCGCAGCACGCGCACCCACGCGAGGCTGAACAGCCGCGCCGTCGAGCCGCCGACGCTTTCCCAGAGCGACCGCGCGCGATCGGTCGCCTCGTCGGCGAGCGAGAGATCCTGCGGTCCGGCGAGAAACGCTTTCACGAGCCGCACGGCGGTGACCGCCGATCGCGCCGTCGCGTCGACCATGAACTGCGAGCTGACCGCCATCCGCAGCGGACGGCCGTTCATCGTCATCGCGCGGATGGCCACGCCGACGAAGCCGCCGATCCGCCCGCGTCCGTCCACGGAGACGAGCGATGGACACTCGTCGTTCTGCCACGGGCCGCGGAGGAACGTCCCGCGGAAGTACGTGCGGTGCGTCTCCGCTTCCGCCGCGGGCGCCGCGCCGAGCTTGAAGACGCGCCGATGCAGATCCGCGACCTGCGGAACGTCGTCTTCGGTGAAAGGCCGGACGCAGTCGGTCATGAAGAACGCTCGACAGTTTTCTCTTTTCAGTTCACCGGGAGGTGGATCGGCAGGCTCAAGCCTCCCGGTGCCGGCCGGTAGACGCGGACGTCCACCGCGGTCTGCGGCGCGGCGCCCGTGCTGAAACTGCCGACCACCGCGCCCGAGCTGAGGTTGAAGCGGTAGACGTTCGACGAAAAGTAGTCGATCGCCCAGAACGTGCCGTCGCCGACGAGATCGAGCCCGGCCCAGTACGGGGCCTGCCCCGTGACGGTGTAGGTCTGCGCGAGCGCGCCCGACGAGTTGAGGCGCGCGATCACGCTGCCGCTCGAGACGAGCACGCCGCCGTCGGACAGCACGACCAGTCCCTGCGTCTGTCCGCCGGGCAGCGGCGCGCGGTTGAAGTTCACGAGCTGGCTGTTCGTGCAGACGTTGAACTGCTTCACGTCGGGGCCCCACGACGTGTAGAGCAGCGTGCAGCCGTCGGGCCTGAGGTCGACCCAGAATGCGCCGCGCGCTTCGGGCACGACCGCGTACGACGCGAGCGCCTGGCCGCTCGACGAGAACTTCAGCACGGTGCCCGCGCAGTCGGCCTGGCCGACGTACGCGTTCCCGCCGGCGTCGAAGGCGAGCGCGTGCGGATTGCAGTTGTAGCCCGATCCGAACGTTCCCTGCGAGACGCCCTGCGAGTTGAAGCGCTCGATCGTGTTGCCGCTGACGCACGTCGGGTCGGCGCACCAGTGGTTCACGTACAGGCTGGCGGCGGCGTCGAGCCGCATGCCTTCGCTCTTGCCGGGCACGCGGCTGACGAGCACGGCGTTGAGCGACCCGTCCGGATTGCGCCATTGGACCGGGCCCTGCTCGAAGGAGACGAAGATGTCGCCGGGCGCGAACGACACGTGGGCCAGTTGCGCGCGCGCGGACGTCATGGTCAGCGCGACGGCGGCGAGCGCGAGGACGATGCGAAGGCGTGGGGAAGTCTTCATTCTTAATTCCTAATTCCTAATTCCTAATTCCTAATTCTTGATTCCCGTGATTCGCGCTCCGCCGGTCTGGCGCACGAACGTGGTCATCGGCGACGGGTTGTTGAAATCATCGGGATACGGAATCAGCGCCGAGCCGTCGAGCCACAGGCCCTGCGCGAAGTACTCGGCGAGATTGCGCGTGCCGCTCGGGCACGCCGTGCCGTTGACGCAGATCGCGCCGGCGTGCATCACCGCCGTCGCGGCGGCCTGCGAGAAGGTCGGCACGTTCGCGAACGCGTTCTGCGTCTGCGCGAACAGCACCTGCCAGCGCGCGCCGGCGTCGAGGTTGCTCGACGCGGACGTGCCCCACCAGGCGATGTTCACCTTGCCGGCGTCGCCGGCCTGCACCCACGGCGCCAGCGACGTCTTCGTCGCCGCGCCGTTGCTGACGCGCACCGGCGGCGTCCACGTCGCGCCGCCGTCGGCCGAGCTCGTCAGGAAGATGTTGCGGCCGTCGGAGTACGCGACGTGCAGATTGCCGCCGCGATCGATGCCGAGCGACGGGAAGACGTTGCCGAGCGACGTGCCCGAGGCGGCCTGCAGGATCAGCTTGAGGATGAACGTCCGTCCGCCGTCGGTCGACCGCGCGAGGTACAGCTGGTTCTCCTGCGCGCCGACGAACGCGTTGTAGACGGTGCCCGTGTTCGGATCGACTTCGATGTTGCCCTGCAGCCCCGGCTGGACGCCGAACTCGGGCGTCGTCACTTCGACGATTTGCGGGAACGTGACGCCGCCGTCGAACGACTTCGCGACGAAGATGCTCTCCGTGTTCGCGAGCAGCACGCCGAGCTGCTTGTACGTCAGGTACAGCTCGCCCGCGCCGTGCGCGGCGATCCACTGGCGATCGGTGAGCGGCGCGTCGGTCGAGAACGGATTGGCCGTCCACGTCGCGCCCCCGTTGGACGAGCTCGCCTGCGTCGCCGATCCGAGCCACAGCGACGTGACGTACACGTTGCCGGACGATCCGGCCGCGAGATCCTCGTCGCCGCCGCCCGCGCCGCCTCCGCGCGCGATCGCGGATGCCGCCTGCGCGCCGTCCGGCTGTCCGAGATACGCGAACGTCTGTCCGCCGTCCATCGACTTCCACGCGTCGGTGCCGGCCGGAATGCCCTGAATCGATGCGACGTAGATGTTGCCGAGCGGATCGGTGACGGCGCGCGGCTCGACGCCCTGCTGCGTGAAGAGCAGATCGGCCGGACCCGGCAGCGCCTGCGGCGCGCTGAACGTGAAGTCGCCGTTGCGGTACCGCGCGCGGCCGGTCGTCGTGGTCGGCTCCGGCCCGAGCGTCGCGCTTCCGGTGTAGCTCGCGTTGACGGCCGCGAACGCGACGACCTGCACGCGGTACGTGCCCGACGGCAGCGCGCCCGCGTCCGCGTCTTCGAACGTCGTTCCGCCCTGCGCGGACGAGGCGACCAGCGCGCCGCTCGAATCGTAGACGTACAGATCGAAGTCGTTCGTGCTGGCCGCCCACGCGATCCGGACGCGCACTGCGTACGTCGGATTCGACGCGTAGAACGTGGACGGCACGTTCACCGTCAGCATGAAGCTGTCGCACGTCAGCGTCGTGCACGCGGACGGATCGGCCGTGACGCCGGTGTAGGGGCCGCCGGCCCATGCGATTGAGGACGTTTGACCGGCCGGCGGCGCCGTCAGCGTGCCGCTCGACGCAACGGCGGCCGCCAGATAGAGCGCGCTGCCGAGAACTCCTGCGACGACTGCCTGGAGCAGATACCTCGATCGCATGCGTCCACCTCCTGAATCGATCCGCGCGCGTTGCGTTTACGGACTGACTTTCACGTCGACCGCGGTGTACACGGGCGCGCCCGTGCTGAAGCTCTCGGTCCGCGCGCCGGTCGTGAGGTTGAAGCGGTGCACGTTGGACGTGTAGTAGTTGACCGCCCAGAACGTGCCGTCACCGACGAGGTCCAGGCCCGCCCAGTACTCGGGCTCGAACGAGACGCTGTAGGTCTGGACGACGATGCCGGCGACGTTCAGGCGCGAGACGACCGCGCCGCTCGACACGAGCACGCCGCCGTCGGCGAGCACGGCGAGCCCGTGCGTTTCACCGCCGGGCAGGCCGACGACGTTGAAGCGGGGCAGCTGCGTCTGCGTGCACGCGTTGTAGCGCAGGATGTCCGGCCCCCACGACGTGTAGAAGATCGTGCAGTCGTCGGGCGCGAGATCGATCCAGAACGATCCGCGGTTCTCCTGCGCCACGGTGTACGAGGTCGGCGGCTGGCCCAGCGTGAATTTCAGGATGTCGCCCGTGCAGTCGGCCTGGCCGACGTAGGCGTGGCCCGCGGCGTCGAAGTCGATCGCGTGCGGATTGCAGTCGTAGCCGCTGCCGACGGAGCCCAGCGACCGGCCGTGCACGTCGAACTTCTCGATCGTGTTGCCGAGCGCGCAGTTGCCGTCGACGCACCAGTGACTGACGTACAGGTTGCCGGACGCGTCGAAGCGCATGCCTTCGGCGTTGCCCGGCACCGTGCCCTTGAGCACGGTGTAGAGAGAACCGTCGGCTCTGTGCCATTGGACCGACCCGTCCTGAAACGACACGACGACGTCGCCGCGTGAGAACGATCGAAGCTTGGCGGCGCGCGGCTGAGCGACAGCGAGCGCGACGCCGATGGCCGCGGCGCCAATGGAGGCGAGCGCGGCTGCGGGTCGTGATGACATGGGCTCCTCGTCTTTCGGGTGAAACGAGTGGCGCCGGGAAAACCATGAAAGGTGCCAGGAGGGCGTGCCGCCGTTTATCGGGATCGGCGCGCAGGCCCGTCCTGGCGTTCGGTCCTCAGGGGGAGAGTGCGGACCGACTGAGTCAAGAAAAGGAGTCAGCCTCCTCTTCTAGAAGCCGAGCCCCGAGTCGTCGCCGCCGCAGACGACGTAATCGAGCGGCGGGAGGGCCGAGCTCGCGCGTCGTCACGAGGTACTTGACGACGCCGTTCTGCATCAGCTTGATGCCGAAGCGATCGTTCGCGCCGGGCTCGCCGTTGTCCTGCGTGCGGACGCGGAACTTCACGTCACCCCACATGTTGGTGCTCGCCGTGCCGCAGATGTCGCGGAACGTCGAACCGGACGGAATGGGGTCGAAGTAGCCGTCGATGCTGGTGCTGTGCACGTGCAGGCCGGGCGGCCCGTAGTTGTGGTCGATGTAGTTGACGTCGCCGAAGAACCCCTCATGCTTGCACCCGCCGACGATGCCGAAGTTGGCCTGGTCGCCGCCTT
>JAIQFX010000060.1 GCA_020073005.1 Terriglobia bacterium
ACCGTGGAGAAGCGCGACACGAAAGAGGTCTACATCTCCGATTACGACGGCGACGGACAAACGCGCGTGACGCTCGGCAGGACGCTGAACGTGTTTCCGCGCTGGTCGCCCGACGGCAAGTCGATCGCCTACACGTCGTTCCGGCGAGGCGGCGCGAACATCTTCATCTCGAACATCTATCAGGGCACGCTCGAGGAATTGACGCAGGGCAAGGACGAGAGCTGGCTAGCCGCGTGGTCGCCTGACGGCGCGCGCCTCTGCTTCGCCTCGTCGCGCGACGGCAACGGCAATTCCAGCCTCTACATCGTGAATCGTGACGGCACGGGCATCCGCCGGCTGACGAACCATCCGAGCATCAACATATCGCCGACGTGGAGTCCGTCCGGCACTCAGATCGCGTTCACGTCGGACCGGACCGGCGCGCCACAAATCTACGTGATGAGCGCAGACGGTCTCGGCCAGCAGACACGCATCACCATCGGCGAGACCTACGCGGACAAACCGACGTGGTCCCCGGCGCCGTACAACGAGATCGCCTACACGTCAGGGGCGGGCGTCAACGACATCAAGGTCATCGACATGGCCACGCGTGAGGTCCGCCAATTGACCTTCGGTGAAGGCAAGAACGAGAGCCCCGTCTTTTCGCCGAACGGCCGGCACATCGCGTTCACGTCCACGCGTTCGGGAAAGAAGCAGATCTACACGATCGCCCGCACTGGCAAGGACGTGAAGCAGATCACGCGCACCGGCAACAACGAGCACCCCGACTGGTCGCGATGACCACCCGCGCCCGCAGACTGGAGCATCGACGATGAATCCGCGAAGGATGGCGGTCCTGATGGTAGCCCTGTCGCTGGGCGTCGCGGCCGCCTGCAGCAAGAAGGCGCCCGTCGTGCAGCCGACGCCGCCGCCCGCACCCGCTGGACAGGCGTTGCCGGAGACGCGCCCGCCGGCCCCGGCTGAAGCGGTCGCCGAGCCCGTCGTCGCGCTGCCGCCGATCGTCCGCGACGATCCCATCGCGTCAGCCTCGCTCGACGACCTGAACCGCAACTCCCCGCTCAAGCCGGCCTTCTTCGACTACAACAGCAGCGAGCTGAACGCCGAAGGCCAGAAAGCGCTCGACGAGAACGCGGGCGTGCTGAAGCGCTTCCCGGCCTGGGCGATCACCATCGAAGGCCACTGCGATGAACGCGGGACGGCCGAGTACAATCTAGCGTTGGGCGAGCGGCGCGCCGTGGCCGCGCGAACCTATCTGGTGTCGCTCGGGATCGCCGCGGACCGGCTGCGCGTGGTCAGCTACGGGAAGGAGTTCCCCTTCGATCCCGGCCACACGGAGGCGGCGTTCGCGAAGAACCGCCGGGCGCACTTCGTCATCACGGCCAAGTGAATTTATGAAGCTCAAGCACTCGCTCTCCGCCGCATTCGCTCTCGCGCTGACGCTCGCGGCCGCCGCGCCGGCGTCGGCCGCGAACAAGGAACATCAGCAGCTGATGGCCGACCTGCGGATCCTGCAGGAACAGGCGCAGCTGCTGCAGACCACGCTCGAGGCCATCAACGAGTCGATGAAGGCGATGGACGGACGCGTGACCCAGCGCGTGGACCAGCTGTCCGCGGTCCTCGTCAAGGCGTTCGCCGATCAGAAGCTGAGCCTCGACAATCTGTCGAACGACGTGCGCGTCATTCGCGAGAAGCTCGACGACAACAACGTCCGCATCGGCTCGCTGACGCAGGAAGTCAACGCGCTGCGGCAGTCGCTGCAGCAGATGAGCGCGCGCCCGACGGCTCCGCCTCCGGATGCGGACGCGGCGGCCGCCGCCGGCACGCAGCCCGCGCCGAGCGCTCCCGCGAGCGCGCCGCCCCTCGTGCCGCCGGGCGCGTCACCGCAGAAATACTGGGACGCCGCGATGGCGGACTACTTTTCGGCGAACTACGACCTCGCGGTCAGCGGCTTCACCGCCTACATCACGAGCTTCCCGAAAGCGGACATGGCGGCCGATGCGCAGGTGTACATCTGCAAGTCGTACGTGAACGACCACAAGGACGACAAGGCCGCCGAGGCGTGCGACGTCGCCATCCGCACGTATCCGAACGGCAAAGCCATTCCCGACGCGTACTATCTGAAGGGCCTCGCGCTGAAGAACCTGCGCCAGCTCGATCGCGCGCGCGAGGCGTTCGAGACGGTCGTGAAGAACCATCCGGACAGCGACGCCGCGCGGCTCGCGCGTCAGGCGCTCGCGCAACTCGGCAAGCCGTGAACACCGGACGATGTAGAATGCTCGCCTATGGGTAGCGTCAACAAAGTGATTCTCGTCGGCAACCTCGGCCGCGACGCCGAGTTGCGATACACGCCCGGCGGCGCCGCGGTCGCCACGCTCAACATGGCGACCACCGAGGTCTGGAACGACAAGGCCGGCCAGCGCCAGGAAAAAACCGAATGGCACCGCGTCGTCCTGTGGGGAAAATCCGCGGAGTCGCTGTCCGAGTACCTGACCAAGGGCAAGCAGATCTACATCGAAGGCCGTCTGCAGACGCGTCAGTGGGACGACAAGGACGGCAATAAACGCTACACGACGGAAATTCGCGCCGATCGGGTGGTCCTGCTTGGCGGCGGCAGTCGCGGCGGCGGTGGCGCGGCGACGCGCGGTGGCGACGAGAGCATGGGCGCGGGAGGCCACGCGCCGGCGCCCGAATCGTCCGAGCCGCTGACGGACGACGATATCCCGTTCTGAATTGGGTACGTGAGGAGTTGGGTAATCGAGTAATGGCGTTACGCGCCCATTACCCAACTACCCCATTCCCCACGTACCCAATTCACCCTCTTCCATACCGATCTTCGAGCCGCACCACGTCGTGCAGTTCGGGTGTCGACACTTCGAAGATGTCGCTGTCTTCGATTGCCGTCATCCGGTGCACGGTCTTCGGCGTGATGTGGACGTGCTCGCCGGGGCGCATCTCGTGGCGCTCGAGCACGCCGTCGCGCTGAATCTCGAACAGGATCCGCCCCGACTGCAGGTAGATCGTCTCGTCCTTGATGTTGTGGTACTGGAGGCTCAGCGCGTGGCCGGCGTTCACGTGGATGATCTTCCCCACGTAGCGATCGGTCTTCGCCCAGTGGATCTCGTACCCCCAGGGTTTGTCTACGCGCGTGCTCTCACCGCTCACGACGTCACTCCCCTGTTCGATGTCAGCCGGCCGAGCGCGGCCTGCAGTTCGCGTTCGATCTCGTCAACGGTCCCGAGCCGCAGGACCCGCCGCGCGAGCGCGCGCAGCTCGTCGCCGCGCACCTCCGCGAGCACCTGCTTCGCGACCGGAATGGCGCCCGGCGTCATGCTGAACTCGGTCAGCCCGAGCCCGACGAGCAGCGTCAACAGCGCCGGATCCGACGCCATCTCGCCGCACAGCGAGACCGGGATCCGCCGCCGGCCCGCGGCGCGCCGCACCATCCGAATCATGCGCAGGACCGCGGGATGCACGGGCTCGTACAAGGGCGACACGCGCGCGTCCGCGCGATCGACCGCCAGGCAGTACTGAATCAGATCGTTGGTCCCGATGGTGAAGAAATCCACCTCGCGCGCCAGCAGATCGGCCGTGTAGGCCGCGGCCGGTATCTCGATCATGACGCCGACCGGCACGTGCGGAAGCGTCTCGCCGCGCCGCGTGAGGTCGTGCGCGACGTCGGCGACCATCGCGCGCGCCTCGCGCACCTGCTCGACGCTCGAGACGAAGGGAAACATGATCCGCAGCTGTCCGTACCGGGCCGCGCGGAGGAGCGCCCGCAGCTGCGTCTTGAACAGGTCCGGCCGCGTCAGGCTCAATCTCAGGCCGCGCAGGCCCTGACGGCTGCCGCGGTCCTCGTACGGCTCCCACACCGACGTCAGCGGACGCCGCATCAGGCGCGACGCCAGCTGATCCTCGTCGACGTCGAAGGTGCGCACGGTCACCGGACCAGGCGCCATCCCCTCCAGCAGGCGGCGGTACGTCTCGTACTGCCGCTCCTCGTCCGCCAGCTCGTCGGTCCCGCTCGTCAGCAGAAACTCCGAGCGGTAGAGGCCGATGCCCTCCGCGCCGGCGTAGCGCGCGGCCGCGAGGTCGTCCGGAAACTCGATGTTGGCGTCGAGGCGGATGCGCGCGCCGTCCGCGGTCGTCGCCGGTCTGCGCCGTTCGGCGTCTCCGGCCGCCGACGGCCGCCGGTCCTCCGCATACCGCTCGGCCCGCGCCAGCTCCTCGGGCGTCGGATCGAGGATGACCTCGTTCGCGGTCCCGTCGATGATGACGATCTGCCCCGCCTGGACGCGGCGGCTCGCGTGGTGCAAGCCGACGACGGCCGGCACGTCGAGCGAGCGCGCGAGAATCGCGGTGTGATACGTGCGGCTGCCCGCGTCGGTGGCGAAGCCGCGGACCTTCGTCCAGTCGACCTGCGCGGCGATGGACGGCGTCAGCTCGTCCGCGATCAGCACGGACGCTTCCTCGAGGTCGCGCAGCAAATCGCGCGGCGTCTCGACGCCCTGCCGCAGATTCATGCGCAGCCGTCCCACGAGATCCGCGACGTCGCCCTTCCGCTCGCGGAGATACGGATCGGCGACCTCGTCGAACACGACGCTGAATTCCTGGAAGACCCGCTGCACGGCCCATTCCGCGTTCACGCGCTGGCCGCGCACGATGTCGGCCGCGCGCGGCAGGAGCATCGGATCGTCCAGCATGAGCAGCTGCGCGTCGAACAGCAGCGCGAGCTCCGGTCGCTCGGCCACGCGCGTGCGGATCTCGACGAGCTGCTCGCGCGAACGCACGCGGCTGTCCTCGAGCCGCCGCAGTTCCTGAGCGACGCGATGGACCGCGATCTGGTACCGCAGGACGTGCGCCCGCTGGATGAGGACCACGGCGCGGCCTGCGACCACGCCGGGCGAGACGCCGATGCCCTTCAGGCGCATGTCTCCTCGCCGAATCCGGATTCCACGAGCGCGACCAGCGCGCGCACGGCGTCCTGCTCGTCGGCGCCGTCGGCCGAGATGGTGATCGTCGAGCCGCGCGCCGCGGCCAGCAGCAGTATCCCCATGATGCTCTTCCCGTCCATTTCGCGTCCGTCGCGCGCCACCTTGACGCGCGATTCGAACCGCGTCGCCACGTGGACGAACTTCGCGGCCGCGCGCGCGTGCATGCCGAGCTGATTGACGACGGTCACGGCCTGGGCGGTCATGGCCCCGCCTTCTCCCCGCGCAACAGATCCGACGCGACCCAGATCGCCGCGCGCCCGTGCTCGCGCATTTCCTTGGCGACCGCCAGCAGGTTCGACGACCGCCGCAGGCTCGCCAGCTTGATCAGCATCGGCAGGTTCACGCCCGTGATGACTTCGACGCGATCGGTCTCGAGAAACGTCATGCCCAGATTCGACGGCGTGCCGCCGAACATGTCCGTCAGCAGCAGCACGCCCTCTTCGCCGCGCACGCGCTCGATCGCCTTCGCGATGTCCTCGCGCGCGTCGTTGACCTCGTCGTGCCAGCCGATCGAGACCGCGGTGAACTGCGGCAGATCGCCGACGATCATCTCGGCGGCGTTGACCAGCTCCGTCGCCAGTTGTCCGTGCGTGACGACCACGACGCCGATCATCGCGGCCTCCGCGCTGGAAGATTGCCGCCGGGTGCCGTTCGCTCACGCATGCGCGATGTCCCGATGCCGGACGCGGACGCGCGCCAGCCCCGCGTCCGCCAGCGCCCGCCGCAGGCGCTCGGCGATCATCACGGACCGGTGGCGGCCGCCGGTGCACCCGATGGCGATGGTCAGGTAGCTCTTCCCTTCCGCGACGTAATACGGCACCACGAAGCGCACGTAATCGTCGAGCCGGTCCATGAACGCGCGGGTCGACGCGTCCTTCTCCATGAACTGGATCACGGCGCGATCGCGCCCGGTCCGCCGCCGGAGCGTCGGCACGAAGTGCGGGTTCGGCAGGCAGCGCACGTCGAAGACGAGGTCCGCGTCCACCGGCAGGCCGTGCTTGAAGCCGAAGCTGAGGAGCGTGACGACGAGCCGGGCCCGCGTCCGATCGCGCGACAGGCCCATGAAGAAATGCCGCAGCTCGTGCACGGTCATGTCGGACGTGTCGACGATCTCGTCCGCCAGATCCCGAATCGGTCTGAGCCGCGCGCGTTCTTCGCGAATGCCCTCGCGCACGGACCGGTCGGGCGCGAGCGGGTGCGGCCGCCGGGTCTCGCTGAACCGGCGGACGAGCGAGGCGTCGGTCGACTCGAGAAAGATCAGAATCGGATTCAGCCGAGGGATCGCGTGCAGCTTGCGGAAGATCTTCGGGAACGACGACAGGAACTCGCCCTCGCGGACGTCGACGACGATCGCCACGCGCTCGATGTCGCCGCCCGCGCGCAGCGACAGCTTCGCCAGCGTCGGGATGAGCGTCGTCGGCAGGTTGTCGACGCAGAAGTAGCCGAGGTCCTCGAGGGCCCGAATCGCCTGCGACTTGCCCGATCCCGAGAGCCCGGTGATCACGATGAACGGTTGTCCGCCCCCGCGTGACGCGGCCAGCGATCGCGGAGCGCGGCGCGACGCCCGCGACGTCCGTGCCGGGCGGACCCTCATCGGCTTCCTCCGGGCTCGAGATCGTCGTCCTCGTCGTCGCTGGCGTCAGCCGGCGCGAACGCGGCCGCCTGCCGCAGCGACTGCTCGAGCCGATCGGCGAGGATGCGGGCCGCGTGGTGGCCTCTCGAGCGCAGCAACTGGTTTCGCGCCGCGACCTCCACGAGGATCGCGATGTTGCGGCCCGGCGCGACCGGCATCCGGATCAGCGGGACGCGCAGGCCCATGATCTCGTCGAACTCGTCGTCCAGGCCGAGCCGCTCGTATTCGCGCCGCGGATCCCATCGCTCCAGCTGCACGACGAGCTCCACGCGCTTCGACGAACGTGTGGACGCGATGCCGAACAGTTCCTTGACGTTGATGACGCCCAGCCCGCGCAGTTCCATGTGATGGCGCGTCATCTCCGGGCAGTTGCCGATGAGGATTGTCTCCTGGCGGCGGCGAAGCTCGACCGTGTCGTCGGCGACCAGCCGGTGGCCGCGGACGATCAGATCGAGCGCGCACTCGCTCTTGCCGATGCCGCTCTCCCCCGTAATCAGGACGCCGAGTCCCAGAATGTCCATGAGCACCGCGTGGAGCATCGTGCGCTCGGCGAGCGAATCCTCCAGCATCGACGAGAGCTTCGCAATCGCGGTCGGCGTCGCAATCGCGGTCTTGATCAGCGGCACGCGCGCGCGCTCGGCCTCGCCCGCCAGTTCGGCCGGCGGCGTGAACCCGCCCGTGATCAGGACGCAGGGGAAATCGAGCGTCAGCGCGAGCCGGATCGACGCGACCCGAGCGGCAGTCTCGAGGCTCTCGAGGTAGCGAATCTCGCTCTCGCCGAAAATCAGGACGCGGCCGGGCTTGAGATATTCGTGGAAGCCGGCCAGCGCCAGGCCGGTTTTCTGAATGTGGGGATTGGTGATGACTCGATCCAGGCCGCTCGCGCCGGCCAGCAGCTCGAGCGGCAGGCCGAACGCTTCGGGGTGGCTCGCGAGGAGCGCGCCCACGGTCACACCGAGCGGTGCAGACATGAGCGACTAGCTTACCCCCGGCGTTTCTGCGCCCGCCACTTGCCCTTCACCTTCTTCGCCTGGTGGGCGATCTTGCCGACGGCTTCCGTCAGCGAGGTCGCCCAGGTCGCCTTGGCGCCGACGCCGTGGAGAAACCTCTCGCCGCGGGCGTGGAGCGTGATGTCGGCGCGATGCCGGTAGCGCTCCTTGGTCAGCACGGCCTGCGCCGACACGGCGTGGTCGTTGAGGAGGCGTTCGAGCTTGGCGAGTTTGCGATCGACGAGACGTCGCAGGGCGGGCGTGATCTCGACGTGACGCCCGGTCAGTTCCAGCCGCATCAGTAGAGCACCTTCCGTTGATTGGACGTCGGAATCTTCAGCTCTTCACGATACTTGGCGATGGTCCGTCGCGCGAGGACCAGGCCTTCGCGCTGCAGCATGCTCACGATTTTCGAGTCGCTCAGCGGCTTGCGCGGATCCTCGTTCTCGATAATCTTCCGGATCCGCTGCTTGATCGTCACCGACGACACGCTCTCGCCGTACGAGCTGCTGATGCCGCTGTGGAAGAAGTACTTCATCTCGAACACGCCCTGCGGCGTGTGCATGTACTTGTTCGTCACCACGCGGCTGACGGTCGATTCGTGCATGCCGATGTCGTTCGCCACGTCGCGCAGCACCAGCGGGCGCAAGTGCTCGATGCCGTGATCCAGGAAGTCCCGCTGGAAATTGACGATGCTCTTGGCGACCTTGAAGATCGTCTTCTGCCGCTGCTCGACGGATTTGATCAGCCAGAGCGCCGATCGGAACTTGTCCTTCACGTAGGCGCGCGTCTCGTCGCTGTTGCCTGACGCGGTCTTGTCCAGCAGCCGGCGGTACACCGGGCTGATGCGCATCTGCGGCAGACCGTCTTCGTTGAGCACGACGACGTACTCGTCTTCGACTTTCATGACGTAGACGTCGGGGATGACGTACTGCGATTGCGACGGGTTGTAGCGGCTGCCGGGCTTGGGATCGAGGTGGCGGATGACCTCGATGTGTTCCTTGAGGTCGTCGATGCTCATGCCGAGCTTGCGCGCGATCTCGGGCACCTGGTGGTTCTGCAGGAGCCGGAGATGCTCGGTCACGATCCGCTCGGTCGGCGTGCCTTCCAGCCCGAGGTGCCGCAGTTGCAGCAGCAGGCATTCCTGGAGGTCGCGCGCCGCGACGCCCGTGGGGTCGAAGGACTGCACGAGCTTCAGCGCCCGCTCGACGTCCCCCACCGGCCAGGGCCCCATCGCCGCCAGTTCCTCGGACGACGCCACCAGATACCCGTCGTCGTCCAGGTTCCCGATAATCGCCGAGCCGATCTCCCTGAGGGCGCCATCGTCGCTCTGCATCGACAGCTGCCACAGCAGGTGGTCGGACAAGGAACTGGACGTCGAGAGTGTGTTCTCGATCGGCGGGAGCTCTTTGATTTCCTGAGGGGCCCGCTGACGATAACCGTCATCGAGGTAGTCGCCGAAGAAATACTCGTAGTCCTGGTCGTCCCAGGTGTCGGTCTTGTTCTGGGGCTGCTCGGGTTCGGCTTTTTCCTGCGGTGCGGCGGTTTCGGCCGGCTGGAGCTCTTCGGTCGGCACTTCCTCCAGCATCGGGTTCTCGACCATTTCCTGGTTCAACAGGTCGGAGAGCTCCAGCGTGGACATCGGCAGCAGCTTGATCGCCTGCTGCAGCGATGGCGTGAGGATGAGTTTCTGAACGAGCTTTGTATGAAGCTTCTGCTGAATACCCATTGAGCGTGGCGCCGGAATAGCCGGCACATGCAATTCCCACGCCTAGTTTAGTCCAATCGGAACTCAGTCCCCAGGTAAATCCTGCGTACCTCCTCATCCTGCGCCAGACTTGACGGCGTGCCACTTTTGAAGATCACCCCGTCGTGGACGATGTAGGCGCGGTCAGTAATGCGCAGGGTTTCACGGACGTTGTGGTCCGTCACGAGGACGCCAATCCCCCGTTCCTTCAGATGAAAAATGATCTTCTGGATGTCGGACACGGCGATCGGATCGATCCCGGCGAACGGCTCGTCGAGCAGGATGAACTGCGGTGACACCACCAGGGCCCGTGTGATTTCGACCCGCCGGCGCTCCCCTCCCGACAGCGTGTGGGCCGGCGACTGGGCCAGCGGGGTGAGGTTCAATTCGCCCAGCAACTCGCTCAGCCGGGCCCGCCTCGTCGGGCGGTCCAGCCCCATGGTCTCGAGGATCGCCAGCACGTTCTCTTCAACCGTGAGGCCGCGGAAGATCGACGGCTCCTGCGGCAGGTAGCCGATGCCCTTCCGCGCCCGGATGTACATCGGATCGTCGGTGACGTCGACTCCATTCAGCTCCACCCGGCCCGAATCCGGGGCCGTCAGGCCGACAGTCATGTAAAAGGTCGTCGTCTTGCCGGCGCCGTTCGGGCCCAGCAGCCCGACCACCTCGCCTGAGGCGACCTCCAGGCTTACGCCCCGCACGACGGTGCGCCCGCCGTACGACTTCGTCAGCTCGTGTGTGCGAAGTGTCGCCGTCACGTCAGGGACACTTTCCGCCGTTCTTGTTCTGGGTGCGGACTTCGCCGTTGCCATCGAGGACGATCAGGTCGGTGGACTTGATGAACGTCAGCGTGCGGCCGACGTTCTCCCGTCCGCACGTGTCCGTGATGGAGACCGGCGTCCCGGTCACGATGTACTTCTCGTCCGAAGCGGAATAGCTCAGCCGGTTGCCGACCGTCTTGCGGCCCTGCTCGCGCAAGGTGACGCCGTCGTACGCTTCGGCGCGATCCACCTCGTTGCCCGACGGCTTGAGATAGAGCTCGATCTTTCCCGCCGTCATGTCTCCATCCGGCCCGCTCAAGTGCGCATCGCCGGTGTAGGTCAGGCGACGCGTCTCGTCGTCGTACTTGAGATCTTTCGCCGACGCGAGCGACGGCGTGCGCGTGGTCTTCTTGTCCTTGTCGACTGATTCGAGGACGCTGGACGTCGTCACGCCTCCCGACACGGCGAGATCGCCGTTCTTGTCGTCGATGAGGATGGCGGCGCCTTTGATCGACGTGTCGCCCTGGAACAGCCGGGCCGTCCCGGTGTACCTCCCCTTCGATCGCGCGCCGTCGTAGTCCAGCGTGTCGGCCAGGACATACACGACCTGATCCTGCTTCAGCATCGATGGAAGTTTGACGTCGTTGCCCGCGTCGCCAGGCGCGTCGCCCTTCTTCGGCGGCTGCAGCTGACTGCGCACGGCGCCTTCCGCTTTCACCTGCGGCCCATCGAGCGTCACGTCGATCTTCTCGGCATCGACGGCGATCTGCTCGTTCGCCGCGTGCGGAACGGCCATGCCCGCCTCCGATCCGCTGAGTGCGAGCGTGCCTTTATCGGGATCGTAGCGAGCGGCCGCCGCCTGCGCGGTCATGCGGCCATCCTGAAATCGGACGGCCTGTGTGAACCGCGCGTCCTCGATGGTGCTCATGCCCTGCGTGAGACCGACCTCGAGCGATGTCGACGTCGCCGAGCGCTCGACTTTCGGACCGCGCTCGCGGAACTGGACGCTGCCGGTGAAGGTGGCCCGCGTCAAGCCTGCGCCGGCCTCGCCCTTCGCGTCTAAGTTCGTCGCGGCGATCGTGCGGCCGGGCACCCCGGCTTCCGGGGGGAACGTCAACTGGACCGCCTGCCGTCCGGTGAGCGCCGTTGGCGTGGCGCCGTCGGACCCCAACGCCACGTCGATCACCGACGCCTTGATCTCGCGGCCGGCGCTCCCCGCCTGCCCCGCCATCGTGCTGACGGCGCTGCCGACGATCTGCGCGTGCTGCAGCGTCTGGCCATCGTCTGCGTAGGTCAGGTTCATGTCGTTGCCCGACATCGACTGCAGTCCACCCGCCGCCGCGCCCGTCGTCGCGATCCGCGCCCTGCCGCGCAGTTCGACGGTCTCGATGCGCTTCTCGTCGTCGCTGAAATGCGCGACCGATGTTTCAGCGTCGATTGTTTCGCCGGGCCGCGTGATCTTCACGCCGCGCTCGAAGTGCATCGTCTTCTCGCCACGGGCCAGCACCGCGGAGCCGGAGGCGACGTCGACGCCGCCTGTCCCCGCCTCGTCAGGGGCGATCCGAACGACTGCCTGTTCGAGCAGCGTGAGGACATCAGTGTTCTTGTCGTAGACCATTCCGACGCCTTCACCGCTCACGCGTCCGCGCGTGAACCGGATGACGCCCGGCGCGCGGACGACGCCATCGCTCTTCGCGTACGTCGCGCGATCCATGTTCACGATCAATCCGTCCGAGGCTTTCAGCGTCACGCGGCCGTCGATCGTGATGCCCGCTTCATTCGGCGCGACCTTGCTTTCATCGCCTGTGAGATCGAACGTGCGATTGTCCTCGCGCGCCGGGGCGTGAATCTTCACGCCGGTGAGCTTGGCGGTGCCGTCGGAGTAGGTGTACTGGTGCTCGGATTCCAGTCGGAACGTCTCGCGGGTGCCGGTGACGCGCGCGGTGCTGGCGCCCGTGCCCTCGACGACGGCGCTGGGGTCGAAGCGGACGATCGGCGGCAGTTCGGGCGCGGGAGTACGCCGCTTCACGCCGCGAACCACCAGGACCGCGACCGCCACGCCGAACACGGCGGTCAGCACGCGGGCGCGACGTTGCCAGGGAGTCAGACCGTCAGATCCTCAGATTTTCTCAAGTCAGCCACCGTGAGTTCCACCGACGTCTGTCCATTGTACTGATTCTGTTCGAGGGAGAAGGCGACGTCGAGGGCGGCCTTGTGCTCGGCGAGGTAGTCGTGACGCTCGGCCGCGCGCCAGGCCACGGCACGGAAGATCCGGCCCTCCTGCTTCAAGGCCATCTTCAGATGCCGCTCCTTGAGCTTGCGCGGACCGTCGATGATCTCGACGCGGAGGGCGGCAAAGACCGGACGGGGATTGCCGGCGCCGAATGGCGCGAGCGAGAGCACACCGGCGGCGACGTCGCCAGTGATGCCGCGGAACGTCAGGCCGGCGTCGATCCGCAGGCGCGGCATGAGGTCTTCGGGGCCCAGCGTCTCGTCGGCGACCGCGTTCACGGCGAGCCGGAACTCCCTCACCCGCTCCGCCTCGAGGGCGAGGCCCGCCGCCTGTTTGTGCCCGCCGAACCGCACCAGCAGGGGCGCGCAGCGCTCGAGCGCGCTCAGCATGTCGAATCGCGGAATGCTGCGGCACGATCCCTGCGCGACGCCGTCCTCCACCGACAGCACGATGGCCGGACGGTGAAACGCGTCGACCAGCTTCGAGGCGACGATCCCGATCACGCCGCGGTGCCAGCCCTCACCGGCCACGACGAGCACCGAGCGCGCGCCGACTTCAGGATCGGTCTGGACGATCTTCTTTGCCGCGGTCAGGATCTCCGCCTCTTCGGCCTGGCGGCGCACGTTCTCACCGTCCAGTTGCTGGGCGAGCTGCCGCACTTCCTCCGCCATCGATTCGTCCTGCGCCAGCAGCAGACGCGTCGCGATGTCCGGCGTGCTCATCCGGCCGGCGGCGTTCACGCGCGGCGCGATCATGAAGCCGACGTGATAGCTGTCGATCGTCTTGCCGGCCAGGCCCGAGACGTCGAGCAGCGCGCGCAGGCCGATCTTGTGCGGCCCGCGCGACAGCAGATCGAGGCCGATCTTCGCGATGACGCGGTTCTCGCCGACCAGCGGCACGACGTCGGCGAGCGTGCCGATCGCGGCGACCTTGATGAAGCCGGGCAGCCAGCTTTCACGTCCCGCCCGCCGGCAGAGCGCCTGGACCAATTTCAGCGCGACACCGACGCCGGCCAGATGTTTGTCCGGATAGCTGCAATCGTGGCGCTTCGGATTGATGACAGCGAGCGCCGGCGGCAGTTCCGTGTCGGGCTCGTGATGATCCGTGATGATCAGATCGACGCCCAGCTCGCGCGCCCGCCGCGCGGCGTCGGCGCCGCGGATGCCGCAGTCCACCGAGACGACCAACGCGACACCGTCCGCATGCAGCCGTTCGATCGCCGCCGGCTGCAGTCCGTAGCCGTCGCGCAGCCGTTCAGGGATGAAGTGCATCACGTCGGCGCCGAGCAACTCGAGCGCGCGCCGCAGAATGACGGTCGACGTCACGCCGTCGACGTCGTAGTCGCCGTGGATGGCGATGCGCTCCTTGCGCGCGATCGCGGCCATGATGCGATCGACGGCGACGCCCATGTCGGCCAGCGCCATCGGATCGTGGAGATGATCGAGCGACGGATTCAGAAAACGTCCGGCGAGCTCCGGGTCCGAGAGCCCGCGCTGGCACAGCAAGCGGGCGATCGTGGGATCGAGGTTGAGCGCCGCGGCGAGCGTCGTCGAGGCGGACTCATCGACGGGCAGCAGATCCCAGCGCGGGCTAATCATCGCCCCCTCGGCCCGGAGATTGCTTCAAAAGAGGATCAACCACGGAGGACACGGGGGACACAGAGGAAAGAACGTGATGCTCCACGAAGACATAACGCAACGCGTCATCCACGCCGCGACGAAAGTGCATACAGCCCTCGGGCCGGGCTTGCTCGAGAGCACGTACGACCTGTGCCTGCTTCATGAGTTGTGCCTTACCGGAATGCATTTCGAGCACCAGGTGCAACTGCCCGTTGTTTATCGCGGCGTCAGGCTCGATGCGGGCTACCGCATCGACTTCCTCCTCGAGAATCGCGTCATCGTGGAGTTGAAAGCCGTGGAGAAGCTGTTGCCCGTTCACACTGCTCAACTCCTGTCGTACCTCAAGCTGGGCGAACGGCCGGTCGGGTTGCTGATTAACTTCAACGTCCCGCACCTGCGACAAGGCATTAGGCGCGTCGTTAACGGGTATTCGCTTCCCAGCGAGAAGGATCTTCCCTCCGTGTCCCCCGTGTCCTTCGTGGTTCCCTCGTCATGAGAAGCGGCTACTCCTCGAGGAACTCGATACCCGCTCTCCCCATGTTCCTGAACTTCTGGTACCGCTTCTCCAACCGCGTCTCCGACGTCATGGCGCTCACCTCGCCGAGCACCCGCGTCAGAACGTCGTCAACGAGTTGCGCGGCGGCGCCGGGATCGGTATGCGCGCCGCCGACAGGTTCGCCCACGATCTCGTCGATGATCCCGAACTCGAGGAGATCGGGCGCGGTCAGCTTCAGCGCCGCGGCAGCCTCGGCTTTTTTCGACGCATCGCGCCACACGAGCGCGGCGCAGCCTTCCGGCGGGATCACGCTGTAGATCGCGAACTCCTGCATGAGCACGCGATCGCCGATCGCGATGCCGAGCGCGCCGCCGCTGCCGCCCTCGCCGCTGACGATGACGACGATGGGCGTGTCGAGCAGCATCATGTCGCGGATATTCACGGCGATCGCTTCGGCCACGCCGCGTTCTTCCGATTCGATGCCCGGATACGCCGCTGGTGTGTCCACGAAGATGATGATCGGCCGCCTGAACTTTTCGGCGAGACGCATCGCGCGCAGCGCCTTCCTGTACCCTTCCGGCCGCGCGTAGCCGAAATTCCTGAAGATCTTCTCCTTGGTGTCCCCGCCCTTCACGTGACCGACGAGCAGCACGGGCTGGTCTTTGTACTCGGCGAAGCCCGTCATGATTGCGTGGTCGTCGGCGAACCGGCGATCGCCGTGGAGTTCGACGAAGCCGGTGAACAGGCGGCGGATGAAATCTTCGAGGCCGGGCCGATTCGGATGCCGCGCGACGAGCACGCGCTGCCACGGCGTGAGCGATCGGTAAAGGCTCGCGCGCACCGAGACCAGGCGCCGGCCGAGCGTTTCGATCTCCCGGTCGCGCGCGTCGGTCCGCGGCAACAGCGTCAGCGCCTCGATCTCCTTCAGGAGAACGGCGATCGGCTCCTCGAATTCGAGCGTCTCAAGCGGCATCGGTTACCGGAGCTCCACGGCGCCGCGGCCGACGAGTTGCTCGACTTCCTGAATCAGCGCCGGCGAGGGCCGCACGCGAATCTGCGAGGACACTTCCGCCCGCACGCGGAGTGGCGTCGCGCTTCCGGCCACGTCGATCTCGAACGCCACGCGCCGGTCGCCGCGGTGCCGCGAGAAGATTTCGCCGAGCGCTTCGAACATCTCGCGGCCGGCCGGCTTCTTGAGATGAATCGCGACCTCTCGCGCCAGCCGCTCGTGGACGCTGTCGAGCGGCGTGATTTCGGCCGCCAGCAGCCGCATCGACTCCTCGTCGCGCTCGAGCTTGCCGCGGACGAGCACCAGCGTGCCCGTCTCGATCAGTCCGGCGCTCCGCTGGAACGCCTCGGGGAACGCGATCACTTCGACGTTTCCCTGCGAGTCTTCCAGCGTGAACACGGCCATGCGATCGCCCTTCCGCGTCTTGAGCTGGCGGACGGCGGCGACGATGCCGCCGACGCTCGTCTCGGCTTCGATCGGCCTGGGGCCGCCCGGTCCCCAGCCGTTGTCGCGCGGACCGGACTGTACCTCACTCAGCTCGCCGATCGCCTTCGCGCCGAAGTCCTTCAGCGCGGCGGCGTAGCGATCGACCGGGTGGCCGCTCCAGTAGAGGCCGAGCGTTTCCTTTTCAAATCCGAGTTGCTCGGTTTCGGTCCACGGCGTCGCTTGCGGCAGCGCCGCCGGCGTGTTCCCCCCGGGCTCGCTGTCGAACCCGCCGAGCAGGTTCCCCTGTCCGCTGTCTTTCGAGCGCTGCATGCGCGCGCCGTGCTCGCACGCCGCATCGATCGCGGCGAGCAGCCGCGGGCGCAGCGCCGGGGACGGCAACGCCTCGAGCGCCGCGTCGCCGTTCGCGAGCGAATCGCACGCGCCGGCCTTGACGAGACTCTCGAACACGCGTTTGTTGACGAGCCGCAGGTCCAGGTCCTCGCACAGCGCGTGGAGCGACGAGATGCGGCCCTGCTTCGTGCGAACGTCGAGCAGCGACTGGATCGCGCCTTCGCCGACGTTCTTGATCGCCGTCAGACCGAACCGCACGCCGTGACCTGGTTCGACCGTGAACCGCATCTGGCTCTGATTCAGATCCGGCGGAAGCATCGGCACGCCGCGCTCGCGGCTCTCGCCGAGGTACATCGCGAGCTTCTCCGTGTTCTGCGCTTCGATCGTCAGCAGCGCCGCCGCGAAGTGCCACGGGTAGTTCGCCTTCAGATACGCCGTCTGGTACGCGAGGAACGCGTAGGCCGTCGAGTGAGACTTGTTGAAGCCGTAGCCGGCGAAGTGCTCCATCAGATCGAAGATGTGCGTCGCTTTCTTGTCGCTCACGCCGCGCTTCTTCGCGCCCTCGACGAACTTCGTCCGCTGCTTCTGCATCACCTCGGCGTTCTTCTTGCCCATCGCCTTGCGGAGGATGTCCGCCTCGCCGAGGGAGAAGCCCGCCAGCACGTTCGAGATCCGCATCACCTGTTCCTGATAGGCGATGACGCCGTAGGTCTCGGCCAGAATCGGCTCGAGCTCCGGCAGCTCGTACTTCACTTCCGTCTTGCCCTGCTTGCGCGCGATGAAGTCGTCGACCATCCCGCTGCGGAGCGGACCTGGACGGTAGAGCGCGTTCAAGGCGATCAGATCTTCGAGCCGCTGCGGCTTCGCCTTGCGCAGAATCTCGCGCATGCCGCTGCTCTCGAACTGGAAGATCCCGAACGTCTGGCCGTCCTGAAACAACTGATACGTCTTCGCATCGTCCAACGGCGCCTGGTCGATGTCGACCTTTTCGCCGGTCGTGCGCGCGATCTCCTTCACGCAGTCGTCGATGAGCGTCAGCGTGCTGAGACCGAGGAAGTCCATCTTGAGCAGGCCGACCCGCTCGATATCCTTCATCGACCACTGCGTGACGATTTCGTCGTGCGCTCCGCGGTACAGCGGCGCGTACTCCGTGATCGCCTTCGGCGCGATGACCACGCCCGCGGCGTGGACCGAGGCGTGACGCGTCATGCCCTCGAGGCGCTTCGCGACGCTGAGCAGCTCCTTGACCTTCGGGTCCGTCTGCTCCATCTGCCGCAGCGGCTCGCTCTCTTCGAGCGCCTTGTCCAGCGTCATGTCGAGCGCCGCCGGAATCTGCTTCGCGACCTTGTCCACGTCCGCGAACGGCATCTCCAGCACGCGTCCGACGTCCCGCACGACGGCGCGCGCCTTCATCGTCCCGAACGTGATGATCTGCGCCACGTTCTCGCGGCCGTACTTCCGCGTCACGTAGTCGATGACCTCGCCGCGCCGCCGCTCGCAGAAGTCGATGTCGATATCGGGCAGCGACACGCGCTCGGGATTGAGGAAGCGCTCGAAGATGAGATCGAAGTCCAGCGGATCGACGTCGGTGATGCGCAGGCAGTAGGCGACGAGACTGCCGGCCGCCGATCCGCGGCCCGGTCCGACCGGAATGTCGTGCTCGCGCGCGTAGCGGATGAAATCCCAGACGATCAGGAAGTACCCCGGGTACTTCATCTGCTTGATCATCGCGATTTCGTACGCGAGCCGGCGCTCGTACTCGTCGACGGTGTGGCGCAGCGCGCCCATTCCGGCGAGCTGCTTCAGCCTCGCCAGCCGATCCGCGAAGCCCTCGCGCACGACGTGCTCGAAGTAGTCGTCGAGCGTGTACGGCGACGGCACGTCGAAGTTCGGCAGGAAGTTCTCGCCTTCGCCGAGCGTCACGTTGCACCGCTCTGCGACGCGCACGGTGTTCGCCAGCGCGTCCGGGAACTCCTTGAAGACCTCCGCCATCTCCTCCGGCGTCTTCAGGAAGAACTGCTTCGCGTCGTAGCGGAGCCGCTTGGGATCGCTGAAGGCTTTGCCGGTGCCGATACAGAGCAGCACGTCGTGCGGATGCGAGTCGGTCTCGCGCAGGTAATGGACGTCGTTGGTGCAGATGAGCGGAAGCCCGAGGTTCGCCGCCATTCCGGGCAACCCGGTGTTGACGATGCGCTGCTCCTCGATGCCGTGCCACTGCATCTCGAGAAAGAAGTTGCCGGGGCCGAGAATGTCGCGATACGCCGCGGCCGCGTCGAGCGCCTTCTTCTCCTGCTGATGCGACAGCCCTTCGGCGACTTCGCCCTTCAGACAGCTGCTGAGGCCGATCAGCCCCTTCGAGTGCTGCGCGAGCAGGTCCTTGTCGATGCGCGGCTTGTAGTAGAACCCTTCTGTATAGCCGGACGACACGAGCTTAATAAGGTTGTGGTAGCCCTCGTTGTTTTCCGCGAGCAGGATGAGGTGATTCGCGGTCTCGCCGGGATTGCCACTCTTTGTGAGACGGCTTCCCGGCGCGACGTAGACTTCGCAGCCGAGGATCGGCTTGATCCCTCGCTGCCGCGCGTGATCGTGAAAGATCACAGACGAGAACATGTTCCCGTGCTCGGTGACGCCGATGGCCGGCATCTTCAGGCGCGCCGCCTGATCGAGCAGCTCGTCGATCCGGCACGCGCCGTCGAGCAGCGAAAACTCGGTGTGGAGATGCAGATGGACGAACTCAGACATTCTGCCGTCCCGCCTTCTGCCTTCTGCCTTCTGCCTTCCTGCTTCTCATTACTCCCACTCAATGGTGGACGGGGGCTTCGAGCTGATGTCGTACACCACGCGGTTGATGCCTTTCACTTCGTTGACGATGCGCGACGAGATCCTGGCGAGCAGCTCGTGCGGCAGCCGCGCCCAGTCGGCGGTCATGCCATCGCGGCTCTCGACCGCGCGAATCGCGCACGTGTACTCGTAGGTCCGCTCGTCGCCCATCACGCCGACGCTTTGCACCGGCAGCAGCACCGCGAAGCTCTGCCACAGCTTCGTGTACCAGCCGTCGCGGCGCACCTCCTCGGCGACGATCGCGTCCGCGGCCCGCAGGAGCTCGAGCCGCGCCGGCGTCACCTCGCCGAGAATGCGCACGGCGAGACCGGGTCCCGGGAACGGCTGCCGCACGACGAACTCCTCCTCCAGCCCGAGCTGTCGACCGACGACGCGCACTTCGTCCTTGAAGAGCTCGCGCAGCGGCTCGACCAGCTTCATGCGCATCCGCTCCGGCAAGCCACCGACGTTGTGATGGCTCTTGATCATCGACGCCTGGCCCACGATTGACACGGACTCGATGACGTCTGGGTAGAGGGTGCCCTGCGCGAGGAAGTCCACGTGCCCCAGCTTCGCGGCTTCGGCTTCGAACACGTCGATGAACGTCGCGCCGATGATCTTGCGCTTCCGCTCAGGATCGACGGCGCCGGCCAGGCGATTCAGGAACAAAGACGACGCGTCGACGAACACCAGCGGCAACTTGAGCCGCTCGTACCGCTTCCGGATCTGCGCGGCTTCGTCCTTCCGCAGGACGCCGTTGTCGACGAAGATGCACGTCAGCTTTTCGCCGATGGCCCGGTGAATGATCAGCGCGGCCACCGTCGAGTCGACGCCGCCGCTCAGCGCGCAGACGACGCGTCCGTCCCCGACCTGCGCGCGGATGCGCGACGTCGCCTCTTCGACAAACGACGCCATCGTCCAGTCGCCGGTGCAGCCGCAGATGCCGAACGCGAAGTTGCGGAGGATCTCGAGGCCGCGCTCGGTGTGCGCCACCTCGGGGTGGAACAGGATCGCGAACAATCCGCGGCTCGGATCCGACATCGCCGCCACCGGCGCGTTCGCGCTCGTCGCGACGACCGAAAAACCCGGCGGCGCGGCGGCGACGAAGTCGCCATGGCTCGCCCACACGCGAATCTCCGATGGCACGCCGACGAACAACGCCGCCGGATCCTTCGAGGCGCCCGGCCCCGACGGATCCGGCCGGCTCGTCACCGTGACCTTCGCGTGACCGTACTCGCGCTGCGGCGCCGGCGCCACAGTCCCGCCGAGGTTGGCGGTCATCAACTGCATGCCGTAGCAGATGCCGAGCACCGGCCGGCCAAGCTCATAGACTGCGGGATCGCATTTCGGCGCCGTCGCTTCCGACACGCTCTTCGGACCGCCGGACAGAATGACGCCGACGGGATTGCGCGCGCGGATCTTCTCAATCGGCGTATCCGGCGCCCAGACCTCCGAGTACACCGACAGCTCGCGCAGGCGTCGCGCGATCAATTGCGTGAACTGCGACCCGAAATCGAGAACGATGATGGTTTGATGGGTCAACGGGGTCGCCCTGAGCCCGTAGGGCCAGACGGATAAAACGCTATTATAACGGTGTGGGTCGCCCACGGACCACAAGATGTTGTAGTGCAGTTGCCCTGATCGCGTGCGCCGCGGTGTCGATCGCCGCGCAGACGCCGCGGGTTTCTCCGCTCACCAAGTACGATCGCACGCCGCCCGCTCTTCTTCCGGTCGAGCCCGTGTGGACGCTCGCGCTCAACGCCCGCGCGGTCGCCGAACCCGCGTACGACGACAGCCGCGCGTACTTCGCCCTCGAGGATGACCGCATCGTCGCGTACGACATCTGGTCGGGCGAGCAGGCGTGGCTCATCTCGGCGCGCGCGCGATCCGCGCTGACCGCGGGCGACGGCTTGCTGTTCTTTGCCGGCGCGGATGCCTTCGTCGCGCGCCACGCCGACGATGGATCGCCGGCGTGGAGCGTGCCGATGGTCGACACGATCGTCGGACGCGCGGCGTGGTCCGAGGGCACGCTGGTCGTGGGAACGGAACGCGGAGAGGTCATCGCGGCCCGCGCGGCCGACGGACATCTCTTATGGCGCCGCGATCTCTCATCGCCCGTGCATGCCGCGCCAGCGATCGCGAATGGGCGCGTGTACGTCTCGACGACGGACGGTCGCATCGTCGCGCTTGACGGCGAATCGGGCGCGCCCGTCTGGGAACGGCACGCCGGCGGATCGCCGAACGAGATTCTCGTCCGCGGAGACCGGCTGTTCGTCGGGTCGACGGATCAATTCATCTACTGCCTGATGACGAAGGACGGCCGCATCGACTGGCGCTGGCGGACCGGCGGCAACGTGATCGGGAGGCCCGACGCCGACGAAGGCCACGTGTACTTCGCCTCGCTCGACAACGTCGTGCGCGCGATGCATCCGGTGAGCGGCGCGCAGCTGTGGTTCCGGCCGTTGCCGTTCCGGCCCGCGTGGGGTCCGGTGCGAGCAGGATCCACAGTCGTGGTGGCGGGTCAGACCTCGGGCCTGCGTGCGTTCGCGGTGAAGGACGGCACGGCGTCCGGCACCATCGAGGCCGGCAGCGAAGTCGCGGCGCCGCTGCACGTACTGCAGGATCCGGCGAGCGAATTGCCGATGCTGATCGTCGTCACGCGCGACATCGCGAAGGGCGCGACGACGCGGCTGGTGACGCGCGGCATCGAGCCGGCGCTGTCGCCGGTCGCGCCGCTGCCCAACCTCGTCACGCTGTCGCCAGGACCTCCGCGACAGCCTTAGGCGGGCGCGCGATGTGCCCCTGATAGAGCGTCACGTACGCGCCGAGCGCCGTGAGGCCGAGGTACTCGAAGACGAGACCGCGCAGGAGCAGCGCGGCGATCTGCAGCGGAAAGACGGCGAGGCCGACGAGCGGAACGAACGCGATCAGGCCGACGCCGGACCACGCCAGCGCCGACGCCAGCGTCGCGGCGACGACCAGCACGAACACGATCAGGAAGACGCCGGCGAGCTCGCGGAATTCCGCGCGAATGAAGCGCGCCGCCGCGCGGCAGGCGTCCAGCACGCCGATTCCCTCGATCGCCATCGCCACTTGCAGCAGCAGGTACAGCAGGTTGACGAGCGTGATCCACATCACCAGACCGGCGGCGGCGATCGCCGCAATGAACGTCCAGCCGATTAGAAGCGCGCGCCCTTCGAGCGCGCGATAGCCGTAGACGACGAACACGAGATAGCCGCCGACCGACAGGCCGTACACGATCATCAAGATGAATCCGAGCGCGAGGTACGGCCGGAACAGCCGCGCGCAGCCGTCCGTGAAGCGATCGAGCGTGAAGCGCGACGCGCTCCGGAATGTCTCGAGGGTCAGCGGCTCGTGCTCGATCGGTCCGGCGGACGCGTTCGCGGCGACGAGCACCTCAACGGTGCCACCCTTCACGGCAAACGTCAGCACCGAGCCGCCAAGCAGGACGAGCAGGAGCGACGTGATGAACGCCGACAGCGCGACCGGCTCCGCGAGCAGCGCGCTGGTGATGGCGGTGAACATCTCGCGCGGGCTGCCGTGCAGGAGATCCGCCAGGTTGCCGCCGAGCAGCACGGCGACCAGAATCGCCGCGCCGAGAATCGGCACGACGAGCAGCACCTGGAACGTCGTCTCGGCGACGAATTGAATCGCGACGATCTGCCAGTTGGCCGCGGCGAGCAGCGCGCCGCGCTTGAGGAGGTGCTTCAGGTCCAATCGATTTCACTATAGCACCCGTGTATCCTGTCCACAGGGTGACTTCCCTTCTCCGCGTTCTGCGGACCGGCGTCGTGGCGGCGGTGGCGGTCGGCGCGGCCGGGTGGGGCGCCGAACAGTTCCGGTTCGGGTCGACCGATCTCGCCGCCGCGCGCCGCGTCGAGCGCGAGTTGCGCCAGCGTTTGGACGCCAGCGCGGACACGCTCGGTTCCATCGCCTCTCGCGCGACCGCCGAGCGGGACCGGATCCGGGCCGCGCCGCGCGATCAGGCCGAGCAGCGCCGGCTCTTCGAGGCGATGAACGCCGCGCTGCCGCGCGGCGACGCCGACCGGACCGGCGTCACCGTGTACGAAGCGTCGGGCGTGCCGCTCGCGTGGGCCGGCCGGGTTTCTGAATTCCCCAAGGAACGCATCGACGGCGCCGACGCGATCTTCGTCGCGCCGAGCGCGCTCGGTCCGCGTCTGGTGCGCATCACGCATCTCGCCGACACGATCGGACGTTCGACCGGCCAGCGCCTCGCGACCGTGATCGCCGAACACGTGCTCGGCCGTCCCGAGGATGCGGCCGGACTCGCCGACACGTTCGCGCTCGCGACGTCGCTCGCCCCGGTGACGCTCCGTCCGTGGATCCGCGGCACGCCTCCCGCGAGCGAGCCGTTCACCTTCGTCATCTCCGGTCAGGACGGAACGCCGCTGGCGCAGGCCGACGTCGTGCCGGCGGATCTGTCGACGGCGCGCGCCGGTTGGCGACGAGAGACGTGGGCCGCCGTGCTCGGCGTGCTCGGCATCACCATCCTCTTCTGTACCGGACCGGCGATCGAGCGGCGCCGCCTGCGGCGCGACCCGCGCGGCTTCATCACGGCGGCCGGCGGCATTGCTGGCTTGCTCGTTCTCGCGTTCGCCCTCCTGTCGGTTGCCCTGCGATGGGCGACAGCAGCGCCGGCGTCCACCTGGTGGTCGTCGCCGGCGTTTCTGCTGCTGACCGCGCTGACCGCTGCGGCCTTCGTGTGGCTGCTGCTGGATCTCGTCGAGCACCGTCGTACGAACCGGCCGCGGCCGCGACTGCGCCTGATTCACGGTGAGGGCCACATCGCGGTCGGCGCTGCGTACCTGGTCGCGGGTCTCCTCGCGACCGGACTGCTGGGGATCTACCAGGATGCACTGAAGCGCCTCGTCGCGCACACGTCGCTGGACGTGCTGCACTTCTCGCTGCATCCGATGAGCGCGACGCGGCTGGCCGTGGCCTTCGCGCTGGTCCTGCTTCACGCCGCAGTCATCTGGTCCGCCGTCGTCGTCATCCGCGCGGCGGGACTGCTGGCGCGCACGCCGCGGACCCGGAGCGCCCGCGCCTGGATCGCCGGCGGATCGCTGGCCGGCGTGAGCGTCGCCGCCGTGCTCGTGCGCGTGGCGTCGCCGGCGATTCCGCTGCCGACGTTGGGCGCCGCGTTGATCGCCGTCGCCGGTTGCGCCATCGCGCTGCAGCGTCTGAGCGGGCGCATCCGCCGCGTCTCGCAGACGCAGAGGCTCGGCATGTTCTTTCTCGCGTTGCTCGCGCCGGCCCTGGCGATGTATCCGTCGCTCTTCGCCGACGCGCGCAGCGCGAAAGAGCAGCTCGTCGGCTCGGTATACGGTCCGCAGGCGGCCAGCCAGCGCGAGGATCTGCAGCACCGGCTGCAGCAGGCGGTGGATCAGATCGACGCGCTCCCGTCGCTCTCGGAGTTCGTCGTCGGCAGCGACGACACGACGCCGACGACGGATCGCGCGTTTCTCGTCTGGTCGCGCACCGACCTTGCGGCGTACCGGCTGACGTCAGCGGTCGAGCTCTATCGCGCCGACGGGCGGCTGGTCAGCCGCTTCGCGCTGCTCCCGGAATACGCCACTGCTTCGTACCGCGCGGCCACGTGCTCCTGGGAACAGCCGATCGACGAAGGATCGACACTCGGATCGAGCGAGCGGCACGTCCTCCGCACGGGCCGGGGCATCTGCGAGCGCGGCCGCCTCGTCGGCAGCGTCCTCGTCCGCGTGATGCTCGACTATCAGACGCTGCCGTTCATCTCGTCGCAGAGTCCGTACCTCGAGTCGCTGCGCTCGAACCGCGCGGCGCCGCCGGAAGGCATCTCTGGACGCGACGTCGAGTTCGTCGTCTACGGCTGGAGCCGCGCGCCGATCTTCGAATCCGGCACGAGCGTCTGGACGCTGCCGGATCAGGTCTTCGATCGGCTCGTCGCGTCGCGCGAGCCGTTCTGGGCGGACATCGATCGCGGCGGCGAGACGTTTCGCGTGTACCTCCAGAGCGATCGCGGCGGCATCTACGCGCTGGGCTATCCCGTGATCACGTGGCTCGGCCTGTCGATCAACCTGACCGAGCTGGTGCTGCTCGTCGGCGTGCTGTACGTCGCGCTGCTCGCCGGCGCATCGATCTACCGCGCCGTCTCGTCGCAGCGGCCGGTCGGCGGCGCCACGCTGCTCCACGAGATCCGATCCAGTTTCTACCGGAAGCTGTCGCTCTTCTTCGTCGCGGGCGCCATCGTGCCGGTCGTCGTCCTCGCGTTTGCCACGCGGACGTACTTCATCAATCAGCTGCTCGCCGGCGCCGAGGATACGGCGGTGAAGACCGTCACGACCGCGCAGCGCCTCGTCGAGGATTACGCGACGTTGCAGCAGCGCGGGCCGGGCGCGCTCGGCGCCATCGACGACCAGATCATGGTGCTCGTCCGGCGCGCGATCGACGAGGACGTCAGCCTCTTCGATCGGCAGCGTCTTCAGGCGACGAGCGTCCGCCCGTTGTTCGCCGAAGGCCTGCTCTCGGTCCGGACGCCCGCGGAGGTCTTCCGGACGCTGCTGCTCGAGCGGCGGCCGACGTTCGTCGGCGAGGAGCGCGTGGGCACAAATCCGTACCGGATCGCCGCGGCGCCGGTGCGCGCCGGCGGGCGCGAGGGCATCGTCGCCGTGCCGCTCACCAACCGGCAGCAGGAGATCGAACAGCAGATCGACGAGCTCGACCGCGAGGTGCTGTTCGCCATCGTGTTGTTCAGCCTGCTGGGCGCGGCGCTGGGCTACTGGCTGGCCGAGCGCATCGCGGATCCCGTCAACCGGCTCACGCGCGCGACGCGGCGTATCGCGCGCGGCGATCTCGACGCGCGCATCGCGGCCACCTCGTCCGACGAGCTGCGGCGTCTGGTCGACGACTTCAACCAGATGGCCGCCGACCTCAAACGCCAGCGCACGGAGCTCGAGCACACGCAGCGGCTCCAGGCCTGGGCCGACATGGCGCGCCAGGTGGCGCACGACATCAAGAATCCGCTGACGCCGATCCAGCTGTCCGCCGAGCACGCGCGCCGCGTCAACATGGATCGCGGCCGGCCGCTGTCGCCGGTGCTCGACGACTGCGTGAACGCGATTCTGACGCAGGTGAAGCTGCTGCGTCAGATCTCCGCGGAGTTCTCGAGTTTCGCGTCGTCACCCACGCCGCGGCCGGAAGCCACGGCGCTGCCGTCGCTCATCGATGAGGTCGTCGAGCCGTATCGCGCGGGGCTCAGCGGCCGAATCGCAATCAAGGTTGAGGCGCCGGCGGATCTTCCGATCGTCTCGGTCGATCGCACGCTGTTCGCGCGCGCGCTGACCAACGTCATCGAGAACGCGCTGCACGCGATGCCAGGCAAGGGAACGCTGACAATCAGCAGCCACCAGCCGCCAGCCGCCGGCCGCGTCGTCGTCGAGGTCACCGATACCGGCGTCGGGATGGATCAGGACGCGCTGAACAGGATCTTCGAGCCGTACTTCTCGACGAGGACGACGGGCACGGGCCTCGGCCTGACGATCGCAAAGAGGAACGTGGAGCTCAACGGCGGCACGATCGCGGTCAGCAGTCAGCGCGGCGTCGGCACGACCGTGACGATGACGCTGCCGATCACGCTGACAGCTGACAGCTGACAGCCGTCAGCTACCTACTTTCCATCGACGGAAAACACCAGAAGTACATTCCCTCTCATCCCGCCCCAGGTTCCGTAGCCGGAGGTCGTCGCGACGATGCCATTCGCGATCGCGGCGCCGCCGACATCAATCGATCCGCCGCGCGCCTTCAGACCGTTGACGGTGTCGAACTCGCGCGCGGTATCGAAGTCCCACAGCACGTGACCGTCTTTCGCGGCGTACGCGCGGAAATGTCCGTCGATCGATCCCGAGAACACCGCGCCCGGCGTCACCGCCGACGGCGCGGACAACGCAGGGCTGCACGACGGCCGATCGCCGCAGCCATTCGGACGCGCCATCCACGCCTGCTTGCCGTCGGCCACGCGGATCGCGAACAGGCCGCCGCCCACTTCGGACTTGAGCCCGCCGCGGCCGCGCTGCTTCTCATCCTTGAAGGTGATGTCCGACAGCGGCACGTACATGATCTGGCCGTCGCTCGCCGATCCCCATTCGATCCCGCCCAGCTCGCCGCCGCGGCCGACCGTCGTGCTCCACAACTTCTTCCCGCGGTCGTCCGGATCGAACCCGTGGACAACGCCAGACTTCTGTCCCGCGACCAGCACGCGCCTGCCGTTGGGCAGCGTGACGAGAATCGGCGACTGGCCGAAGTCATGATCCGGTCCCTGCTTCTCCGGGCAGTTCGTCTCGTCCGCGCTGTGACACGCCATGTTGTAGGCATCCCCCGCCGTCACCTGGGTCGCCCACGTGATCGCGCCCGTGTCCAGATCGAGCGCGACGATCGCGTCGGTCATCGGCGCGGCCGGTTCGCTGTAGCTGTCGCCGGTGCCGACGTAGAGCGATTTCGTCCTCGGATCGATCGTCGGCGCGGACCAGACGGCCGCGCCCGACGGTCCCCACAGTTGCGTGCCGCGGGCGTTCTTGCTGCGCGGCGTCGCGGCGTCAGTGATCGTGTACGTTCGCCACACTTGATCGCCGGTCGACGCGTCGAGCGCGACGATGCTCCCGCGGAACGTGCAGCATTCGTAGTTGGGTCCGGCGCCGATGGCCTCTTCGCCTGACGAGATCGGCACATAGAGACGGCCGCTGTAGAAGACCGGCGAGCCGCTGATTCTCGCCGAACGGTGCTCCTCCAGCTTCTTCTTCCAGCGCAGCTCGCCCGTCGCCGCGTCGACGCTGTAGATCGTCGCGCGCAGATCGCCGAAGTACGCGGCCGGCGCCGCGCCGCGCGCCGGCTCGGCGACGACGATCGCCGCGCGCACGCCGCCGTCCGCCTTATAGGTCCAGTGGAGGCAGCCGTCCTTCACGCCGAACGAGTACACGCGTCCAGATGCGCTGCCAACGAACACGCGATCGCCGACGATGGTCGGATTCGCCGCCGCGGCGTTCTCGCCCTCGAAGCCGTACGCCCACTTCAACTTCAGGCCCGGTATCTGCGCCGCCGTGAAGCCCGGAGCACGTTGATATCGATCGTTGGCGAGCGCGACGCCCCACGCCGCCCAGTCGGATGTGGAGACGCGCAATGCCGACGCGGATTCGCACCGCGGTCCCACCGCCGGCGCCGCCGTCGCGGGCCGCGCCGTCGACAGATACGCGGCAATCGCACGCCGCTGCTCCGGCGTCAGCGCCTCTCCCTGCACGCGCATCGTTCCCGTCTCGAGCGCGGACACGATGCGGTCGGGCGCCAACGCGCTGATGACATCCCGCGCCGGCGCGCGCGCGACCGCGCCGCCTTCATGGCACGCGGCGCAGTTCTGCGCGTAGAGCGCCGCGCCGTCCTGCGCGTACGCCGGAAACGCGAGGAGAGCAAGGACGAAGGCGCACGCGACGCGGGACATGAGACCTCCAGAAGAGTCGGTAGTCGTGAGTCAGTCGTCGCGCCGGGCCGATTATAGCCGGGCTAACTGGCAGCAGTGTCGCGCGGCGGGGCGTCGGCTGACGCGCGCTCGGCGTCGGTCTCTCGTCCGCCGCGATGCTTGAAGCGCGTGATGGCCATGCCGATGAACGCGGACGACAGGTAGCTGTAGGCCATCACCACGAGCGCGATGCGAGGATGCGTCGCGATCGCCATGATGGCGGCCGCGACAAAGATGAGGACCGTGTACGGCCGCCGGTTCTTCGAGTCGAGGTTCTTGAAGGCGCGGAATCGAATGGTGCTGACCATCAGCACGGCCGGCACCAGCACCATCGCGAGCGCGGGCAGCGCCTCGCGGTAATCGTAGAGTCCCCACGGATACGCGAACACGGTCGCCGCCGGAATCGCCGCCGCCGCCGGGCTCGGCATGCCGACGAAGTAGCGCTTGTCCGGGTTGCTCGCGCTCTGAATGTTGAACCGCGCGAGGCGCATCGCCGCCGCCGCCACGTACAGGAATCCCGCCGCCCAGCCCAGACGCCCCAGCGACGACAGGCCCCATTGGAACGAGAGAATCGCCGGCGCCATGCCGAACGAGATGATGTCCGCGAGCGAATCGAATTCCGCGCCGAACGCGCTGGCCGTGCCCGTCATCCGCGCGATGCGGCCGTCCAGCATGTCCAGCACGATCGCAAAGCCGATGAACGGCGCGGCCGTGTCGTACTCCCCGCGCATCGCGTAGACGACGCACGCGTAGCCGCAGAACATGTGCGCCATCGTCAGCAGGCTGGGCAGGAGGTACACACCGCGCCGGAAACGCGGCCGCGGACGATCCGTGGCGCGGCGGAGAAACCGGAGCCGCCCGTCCTGGTGATTCAACATCGCTGACTTTTTACTCTAGCACCGCGATCACGGTCTCGCCACCGCGCACCATCTGACCCACGTCGACCTTGATCGTCGCATTTATCGGCAGGAAGACGTCCATCCGCGAGCCGAATTTCATGATGCCAAAGCGATCGCCGGCACGCACCTCTGCACCGGATTGCACGCGGCAGACCACGCGCCGCGCCAGGATGCCGACGATCTGCCGCGCGACGATCGTCTGTCCGGCGTGATCGATCCACACCTCGCTGCGCTCGTTCGCGCTCGCGGCCTCCGGCCGGTACGCGGGCAGGAACCGGCCCGGTGTGTAGGTGACGCGCGTGACGCGCCCGGACGCGGGAATGCGGTTCACGTGGACGTCCATCGGCGACAGGAAGATGCTGATTTGCTGCCACTCGCCGGGCGGCGCGGCGTCCGTCGCGGGACCGGCGACGAGCACACGGCCGTCCGCGGGCGAGAGCACGAGATTGCCGTCTTCGGGAGAGGTCCGCTGCGGATCGCGAAAGAAGAACGCGAAGAACGCGGCCAGCGCCGCCAGCGGGAGCGCAAGGCCCCAGCCGACGGCGACCGCCGACGCGAGCGCGAGAAGCAGGGCTCCGCCGATGAAGGGCCACCCCGCCCGGTCCAGGCGCAATTTATCCGATCGCCTGCCGGTGGCGGCGCTCGATGTCTTCCATCCGGTCTTTGAGCTGCAGTTTGCGTTTCTTGAGGGTGACTTCTTCGACCTGTTCGGGCTCGGAAAGGTAGGGCTTCGTGATCAGTTGGTGCAGGCGATCTTCAAGTTCGTGGTGCTTGGCGGCCAGATCGTGGTATTCACCGTCGGTCTGGAGCAACCGCGCCTTCAGATCCTGCGTCTGCGCATTCATGCTGCACCTCCTTCGTCATTGCTGCGGAACGTACCACAAGGTCCACAGCGTTTCAAGATCCGGCGGCGGCTGTCAGACCCTCACGCCATAGCACCAGCGCGTCTTCAACCGGACCCGTGTAGTACGCTTGCCGGACTCCCCTCACGGAAAATCCGAACCGCTCGTACAGCAGACGCGCGGCATCGTTGGATCGCCGCACTTCGAGCGTCGCGCGATGCGCACCCAGCCGCTCGCCCTCCTTCAACACGTGCGCGAGCAACGCGGACCCGACGCCCGTTCTCCGGTGCTCCGGCAGCACGGCGAGATTGTTGATGTGGAGCTCGTCGAGGATGCGCCAGAAGGAACAGAACCCGACGACCCGGCCGGCGTCGTTGCGCGCGAGGAAGCAGTACGAGACCCCGCGATTCTCGAGCTCGGCCAGATACATGTCGCGCGTCCACGGGTTCGTGAACGAGGCCTGCTCGATTGCCAGCACGTCGTCGATTTGATCCGCAGTCGTGAGGAGCTCAATCCGGCAGGTGGTCACGTCCCCCCAAGGTAAGACCGCTTCTAGTGTCCTTTGGCTGGGACGCGCGCTTCAACGTAATTTTTCGTCTCTCGCGATTTCCGCATCGGGGCGACGGACGTACAGCGGTTGAATCGCAGCGGGACCCGCTGCCGCGCCCCGCGCCGCGCGCGCGGCGGCGAGCCGCCCAATCACCCCTGCCAGCCGTGGCGCCGGCATCACGCGTCCTGAAGGCACCGCGCTCGCGATCGCCTCTCGGTACAGGACTGCCCCGTCGCCGACGAACACGCTGGCGCGCAGCGCCTTCGTGATCCACCGTCCCAACGTCGCCTCCGGCGCGCCGACCGTCGCGCCTTCGACTTCCGCGAGCCGTGCCGGCCCGGCCCCATCGTCGGTCGCGTCCTCAACGCGGTAGAGCGCGGCGAACACCTCGCGCCGGTGCGCGTCCATCCACGCCGCAACGATGCTCCCGGCCGCCAACCCGTGACTGCCGAGTTGCGCCAGCGCTTCGAGCGCCGGGATGCCGGCCAGCGGGCGACGATGCACGAACGCCAGCCCCTGCATCGTCGCGATGCCGATGCGGAGACCAGTGAACGATCCCGGGCCTGACGCGACCGCGAAGAGATCGATGTCCGCGATCGCGAGATCGTGCGCGGCGGCCAGCGTGACGATCTCCTCGGGCAGGCGCTCGGCGTGCGTGCGTGACGCATCGCCCGTGCGTTCGTCGACGACGCGATCGTCGATGACGAGCGCGACGCTTCCGGCGCGCGTGGTGGTATCGAGTGCCAGAGTGTTCATCACTGAAAGCCGACAGCTGAAAGCTGACAGCTAGATTAGACTTAAGCATATGTCAGCGCCCGCGACGCCCGCGATGCGTCAGTACCTGGACGCCAAGCAGCAGCATCGCGACGCCATCCTTCTTTTCCGGATGGGCGACTTCTACGAGATGTTCTACGAAGACGCGCTCGTCGCCGCGCGCGCGCTCGATCTCACGCTGACGTCCCGCTCGAAGGACTCCAACGGCGGCGGCATTCCCATGTGCGGCGTGCCCTTCCACGCCGTCGACGGCTACATCGCGCGGCTCGTGAGGAAAGGCTTCCGCGTCGCGATCTGCGATCAGGTCGAGGATCCGCGCAAGGCCAAGGGGATCGTGAAGCGCGAAGTCGTCCGCGTCGTGTCGCCGGGCACGCTCACCGACGCCAGCTATCTCGACGCGCGCGAGCCGGCGTTCCTCATGGCGATCGCGCCTTCCAACGGCACGCTGGGCGCCGCGCTGCTCGATCTCTCGACCGGTGAATTCAGCGCCGCCGAGTACGCCGGCGCGGACGGCCGGCAGGCGCTGGCCGACGAGCTCGCCGTCCTCAGGCCGCGTGAGATCGTCGCTCCGATCGGCGACAACGGCGGACCGATCGTCATCGATGAAGTCGCCGCCTCCGGTCTGCCCACGACGCCGGTCGACGGATGGACGTTCGATCTCGAGTCCGCGCGGCGAACGCTGCTCGATCAGCTGCGCGCCGGCGGCCTCGAGGGATTCGGCCTCGACACACGTCCCGCCGCCGTCTCCGCCGCGGGCGCCCTCGTCCACTATCTGCGCTCGACGCAGAAGGTCGACCTCGCGCACGTCCGCTCGATCAGCTTCCGCCAGCGCGCGGACGCGCTCCTCATCGATCCGACGACGCTCGAGCACCTCGAGATTCTCGAAGGGGCCGACGGCGGCCGCGACGGCTCGCTGCTCGACGAAATCGATCGCACGGTGACGTCGGTCGGCAGCCGGCTGCTCCGCTCGTGGCTGCTGCGGCCGCTCGTCGCGCTCGAACCGATTCGCGATCGGCTCGACGCGGTCGAGGAGCTCGCGTTCCGGACGACGGAACGCGGCAAGTTCCGCGACGCCATCAAGGCGGTTCAGGATCTCGAGCGGCTCGTCGCCCGCGCGGCCCTCGGCACCGCCGGCCCGCGCGACCTCGTCGGCTTGAAACACTCGCTCAGCGTCATCCCGCGCGTGCGAACGATCCTCGCCGAACTGCAAGCGCCGCTCGTCCGCTCGCTCATCGCCGAACTCGACGACGTGCCGGATGTGCGCGCGCGCATCGAATCGACGCTCGTCGACGAGCCGCCCGCGCTGGCGAGGGACGGCGGCTTCGCCCGCGACGGCGTCGATCGCGAGCTCGAAGAGCGCGAGCGGACGCGCACGGGCATCAACTCGCTCAAGATTCGCTTCAACCACGTCTTCGGGTACTACATCGAGGTTTCGAAGTCGAACCTCCACGCCGTACCGGCCGATTACCATCGCAAGCAGACGATCGCCGGCGGCGAGCGCTACATCACGCCCGCGCTGAAGGAGTACGAAGAGAAGGTTCTCGGCGCCGACGAACGCATCCTCGAGCGCGAGCTCGACCTGTTCGAGGCGCTGCGCAGCGCGGTGGCGGCGGAAGCGCCGCGCATCCAGGCGTCCGCGCGCGCGCTCGCGTCGCTCGACGTGCTCGCGACGTTCGCGGAGGACGCGGCCGTCAACAACTACATC
>JAIQFX010000061.1 GCA_020073005.1 Terriglobia bacterium
CGCCGATCGCAAGGCCTGGGCGACGATCTATCAGAAGGCCGTGCGGCTGGCCGAAATGGAGAACCTGCTCTTCTTCCGCACGCGGAACGAAGACACTACGAAGCCGGAATGGGCCGCGACCGCCGCGCGGGCGCGCGAAGCGGCAGCCGACCTCGCCGCGGCGGCGCTGCTCGGCCTGCGCAACGTCCGCCCGGAAGACTACGACGCGGTGCGCGCGAAATATCCGACGGTCGCCGAGACGTGCAACGGATGCCATCGCACGTTCGCGCGCGAAGCGCCGACGGTCAAGCCGTGAGCGGGAGGGCGTCAGCCGCCGTGAATCAGCTTCGTCAGCGCCGGAACACGGCCGACCAGCCGTGCGTACAGCGCAAGCTGGCCGCGGTGGTATTCCTCGTGCGCGATCGCGTGATGCATCCACGAAAAGCGCGTGGCGGGCTCACCGTTGAACTGGCGAATCGCCTGGAGCATTCCGACTTCACCGGCCGAGCGGAGGCGCGTCGCGCCGTCGGCGTGCGTGCGCTTCAGCGCCGACAGGAGCGCGGCCTTCGTCCGATGACGCAGAACACCGCTCGCGTGCTCGGCGAGAAGTTCCGGGTACGGCTTGCGTTGAAAATCGCCGTCGGGCCGCGGCAGTTCGCCCGACATCAGAAGGCCGGACTCGATGATGTGCTGCACGAGTTCCCGAGCCGTCCGGCTCGCGCCTGTGGGTTTGAAGTCGAGCGCGGGCTCCGGCAGGTTCTTCACTTCGGCCACGACGCCGTCGCGCGTGTACGCCCACGCGCCGAGCGCTTCTTCGAGTAGGGACAGCGATCTCGCCTTCATGGTGACCTCACGCGCTGGCTTGCTCCGCCGCACCCGCGCGCGGGATTATAGCCGGACTCCATGAGGCCGCCTTCGATCGTTGCCGCGGACTCCGCGGTGCGCGGCGCGACGCCGGCGCTGCAGCTCGCGTGGCTCTCGCTCGCGATGTTCCTCGGCATGACGCTGTGGTTCTCGGCCACCGCCGCCAACGCGCCCATCGTCGCCGAGTTTCATCTCACGCCAGCCGAGACGGCGTGGCTGACGATGGCCGTGCAGGGCGGCTTCGTCCTCGGCACGTTGATCTCGGCGATCCTCAACCTGCCCGACATCATCAATCCCCGGCGGCTGTTCGCCATTGGCTGCGTGCTCGGCGCGCTGGCGAACGCCGCGCTCGTCGCCGCCGACGGCGCCGTCGCGCTGATCGCGTGGCGCGTGGCCACGGGAGCGGCGCTCGCCTGGGTCTATCCGCCCGGCATGAAGGTCGCGGCCGGCTGGTTCGAGCAGCGGCGGGGCACGGCGCTCGGCATCCTGATCGGCGCCCTGACGATCGGATCGGCGTTTCCCCACCTGCTCGCATCGGCCTCGGCGACGATTCCGTGGCGGACCTTGATGGAATCCGCGTCCGCCCTCGCGGTCGCCGGCGGACTCATCGTCGTCCTGGCGGTCGGCGACGGTCCGTACGTCGCGAGCAGCGCGCGTTTCGATCCGGCGGCCGTCCTGCGCGTGTTCGCGGATCGCGGCACGCGGCTGGCCACGCTCGGATATCTCGGACACATGTGGGAGCTGTACGCGGTGTGGACCTGGATTGCGGCGTTCGCGTCGGCCAGCTTCGGCGTCATCGCCGCGACGCCGAGTTCGCCGGCGGGATCGGCCGTCGCGTTCGTGACGATCGGCAGCGGCGCGATCGGATCCGCCGCGGCGGGTCTCTTCGCCGATCGGATCGGCAAAGCGCGCGTGGCCACATGGGCGATGCTGGTGAGCGGCGTGTGTTCCGCGGTCGCCGGCGTCGCGTTCCGCGCGCCCACGTCGCTGCTCTTCGTGTTCGCGGCAATCTGGGGCGTGGCGGTCGTCGCCGACTCGGCGCAGCTGTCCGCGCTCGTCGCGCAGTACAGCCCGCGCGATCACGTCGGCACGGCGCTCACGGTGCAGACGTGCGCGGGGTTTCTGCTGACGATGGCGTCGATTCGACTGCTGCCGCTGGCGGCGCAGACGATGGGATGGCAGTGGGTCTTCGCGTGTCTCGCGCCGGGTCCCTTCATCGGCGCGTACGCGCTCCGCGGCTTGACCGACTCGACCACATGAACGAAGGGCGGGTCCACGGACCCGCCCTTCGTCTCCGCCGCAGGAACGCGGCTGCGCCTAGAACACGAACCTGAAGCCCATCGACGCTTGGCGCGGGAACCCGCCGCCGCCGCGCAGGTTCGTCAGCACGAGGAAGTTGGCCGGGGTCCGCCGGTCCGAATTCGCGGCCGTCGGGTTATCGAAGTTCGCGCGGTCGGTGATGTTGTAGATGTCCAGGAACAGCTCGATCACTTTCTGCCCCTGTACCTTGTGTCTCCAGCCGGCTCGCATATCGAGCTGGAAATAGTCGGGACCAATCGCACCGTTGCGCCCGCCGTCGTTCTTGACGTTCTGCATCGCGTCCGTGGCCGTGCCGCTATACGTGCCGGCGGGCACTGGATCGACGAGCTCGCCGTTACGATCGGCGTCGATGCTGCTGTCGATGATCGTGAAGGGCGCGCCGCTCATGTAGCGCGCGGTGGCCGACACGGTCACGCCTCCAGTCTTCGGAATCTCCGTCTGGGCGCCCAACGACAGGATGTGCCTGCGATCCACGTTGCTCGGGCCGCGCCACGCGTCGAGTCGCAGATCGGTCCCTGTCTGGTACAGGTTCTTGTCGGCCTGGTCGTTGCCGGTGCCGGTCGATTTCGACAGCGAGTACGAGATCCGGCCCGACCAGTTGTGCGAGTAGCGCTTTTCGAGCGAAAAGTTCAACGCGTTGTAGTCCGCGTCGCCCGTGTTCTCCATCACCCAGACCTGCTGCGTGTAGGCCTGTCCCAGCACGCCGAACGCATCCGACCGGGTCACCGCGCCCGTGCGGCTCGTGTCGACACGCAGCCCCGGGTTCAGGTTGCGCGCGAGGAACATGTCCTTGTTGATCGCCCGGATGTAATCGACGTTGACGGCGAGGGAATCCGCGAGCTCGTGCACGTAGCCGATCGTGAACTGATGCGCGTAGGGCAGCGTCCGGTTCGGCGAGTCGAAGATCACGACACCGTCGTTCCTGACCGGCACACCCGGCGGGTAGGCCGCGTTGAGCAGCGCGCGGTTGACGAACGGACCGTTCACCAGATACGGATTGGTCGGGAACCGGCCCGAGCTCGGGCCTGGATCCGGGGCGTTCGCGGGGAACGTGACGACGTTCGACGTCGTGAACTTGCCGAATTCGAGCGCGTCGTCGACCGCGCCCAGAATCGTTCTGTTGTAGAAGATTCCATAGCCCCCGCGGAGCACGGATTTGCCGGAATCGCCCAGCGAGTGCGTGAACGACAGTCGCGGCGCGATGTTGTTCTTGTCGGTGGGCGACGACTGCCCGGCCGAGAACAGCGGATTGCCGGTTTCGTCGAGCGGGATGAGTTCAAGATCGTAGCGGACGCCGACATTGACGGTCGTCCGCGGCGTCAGCCGCCATTTGTCCTGCGCGAACAGTTCGTACGTGTAGTTCTTGACGTTCTCCTCGAACGGGCCCGTCCGGATCGAAAACCGCTCGGGGTAAGTCCTCGGGTTCGCCGGGTCGAACGGCAGATCGGTGTTGAACGAGAACGTGCCGTTCTCGTTGACCTGAGAGACGCGTCGAAGCTTCGTGTAGTTGAACCGGACTCCGAACTTCATGTCGTGGTCGCCGTGCTTGCCGGGAAGGAACCACGAGTAGTCGTCCTCGAGCTGGTAGTTGTCATCCCACGGGCCCTGCGCTTCCGTGCTGGCCTGCGCGAGGAAACTCAGGTTGTTCAGCTGCGGCGGACACAACGCCTGATTGCCGATGGTCTCGTTGCCGAAATCGAAGCCCGCCTGTCCGCCGTTGGGACCCTGGGCGCGGAAGCATTCGTTCCCGTGCCACCAGTGTTCCCACGTCCGCGCCAGTCTCACCGTGTTGACGCGCGAGTTGCCGAGCACGCTCGTCAAGGTCGCCACTGCCGTCTGGTCCAGGTCGGTCTCGTCCTGCGTGGACTGATCGGTCTGCTTGGTCCCGAGCGTCTTCCACTGCGGGGCCCACTCGCGGAGCCACCGGATCGCCCACGTATTGTTCTGGTTGATCTGGTGATCGAAGCGGATGAGCGTGTTCCAGTCGGTGCGGTCCTCGGCGAACGACAAGTTCAGCGCGGGCCGCGTCGGAAACACGCGGCTCCGGTTCGGGTTGTCCACCTGCCGCTCGAGACTGAAGAAGAAGTGCGCCTTGTTCTTGACGATCGGGCCGCCGATCACGCCGCCCCAATCGCGTCGGACCGACGTCGGCTTTTCGAGATTCTGCGTGCGGACGAAATAATCCGCGGCGGTCAGGGTGTTGCTGGCCGCCTCTCCGAAGATCACGCCTTTGAACTGATTCGTTCCCGCCTTCGTGACGGCGTTGACGATGGCGCCGCTCGCGCGGCCCCATTCCGCGTCATACATGCTCGTGATGACCTGGAACTCCTGGATCGCTTCGAGCGGCGTCCGCACCTGCGCCCCAGAACTGGTCCCGAGCGCATCGTCGGAGTTGTAGCCGCCGTCGACCGCGACGTTGTTGCCCTGCGTGGACTGGCCCGCGGCGACGATCGTGTCGTTGCCCATCTGGTTGGACGGCGAGAACTGGACGCCGGGCAGCAGCGCGACCGTCGAGAAGAAGTTGCGGTTCATCGCGGGCAGCTCGCTGAGCTCCTGCGTCCCGATGTTGCCGCCCACCTTCGCGCTGGTCGTGTCCACGAGAGGCGACTCGGCGGTGACGTGAACCGTTTCTTCGACTCCCCCGATCCCGAGCGTCAAGTTGATGGTCAGTGCCTTGCCAACCTGCAGGATGAGGCCGCCGCGCTCCATCGACCGGAAACCCGCCAGCTTCGCGGAGAGCCGGTAGCGCCCCGGCACGAGCTGCGACGCGAAGTAACTGCCGTCGGCGCCGCTCACGACCTCGCGGAACACGCCGGTCTCCTCGTTGGTCACCAGAATCGAGACGCCCGGCAGGACGGCGCCCTGCTCATCCGCCACTTTCCCGCCGATTTCTGCGGTCCCCTGTTGCGCGAGCGCTGGTGCCACAAGCAGGCACACCATCACCGTCACCAGAAACATCGAGAATCTACGCATTTGGCCTCCCTCGAACGTTTAACGGGTTGCCGCGGTCTCGTGGCCCGGCGGGTCGCGATACTGATAAATCAGCTGCGATTGGTTTGCGCCAATCCTACAGCTTTCTAACGCTTCTCTGACCAAAATCAAACAACATTGTTACGAAACTGTGAACCGGTCAGCGGCGGGTGTGTTGGCGGGCTTCCTCTTCGACGGCGGCGATGACTCTCAAAAAGGCCATGGCCTCCGCCGGAGTGACCCGACGGGCGACGGCCTGCTCGAGGGCGGTCAGATGACGATGGACGCGGCGGGCGACGTCGCGTCCTTTCTTTATCGGCCGGACGATGAACGTACGTCGATCCGTGGCGCCGACCTCGCGGGTGACGAGTTTTCGCTCGACGAGCCGGTCGAGAATGCTGGTCAGCGTGGATCGCTTGTGCGCCAGTCCGCGGTGGAGCTGCGAGATGCTGGCCGGCGAGGATTTCGCGAGGTGCGCCAGGATGTGCGCCTCGCCCTGCGACAGGCCGAGCGCGCGCAGATCGGCGAAGTAGAGGCCGATCCGGTGCGTCGCCCTTGAAATCGTACTATCCGGTATCGGTCAATCACCTGAAGCGGCCGGGCTGTCAGCTGTCGGCTCTCAGTTTTCCCCTTTCAGTTTTCAGTTCCAAGTTTTCAAGTCTACTGCGTCAACCGCCCCGCTCTCGGCCCCAGGTTGTCGCGGACCGGAGCGTGGTCAAGGTTGGCGACGCGGAGTCCGGTCTCGTAGACGAGCTGCACGATCCGCGTCATCTTGTCGAACTCGATCTTCGACACCTCGTCCGTGTTCGCGTGGTAGTCGGGATGGAGCCCGGTCGTGAAGAAGATGATCGGGATGCCTTTCGCCGCGTAGCTGTAGTGATCGCTGCGCGTGTACAGGCTCTCGAGATCGGCGGGATCGTTGAACTCGTAGTTCAAGGTCAGCGGCTTCGGCAGCGCGCCGTTGGCCGACCGGTTCAGATTGTGCAGCTCGGTGCTGATGCGATCGGAGCCGACAAGGTACACGGTGTTCGCTTCGCTCGTCTTGTTGTCGCGGTTGCGGCCGATCATGTCGATGTTGAGCTGCGCGACAATCTGATCGATCGGCACCGTGGGATAGTCGGCGAAGTAGCGCGACCCGAGCAGCCCGCGCTCCTCGCCCGCGTGCCAGACGAACAGCAGCGACCGCTTTGGATGCGGCCCGTCGGCGAAGGCTTTCATCAGGGCCATCAACGCGACCGTCCCCGATCCGTCATCGTCCGCGCCGTTCCAGATGCGATCGTCTTCCGCGCCGGGCGTCACGCGCCCCTTCGCGCCGAGACGCCGTGCGCCGTTGTCCGTACGGTCGACTTCGCCCTCGGCGTAGCCGACGTGATCGTAGTGGGCGCCGAACGCGATGTACGTGTTCTTCAGCTGCGCATCCGAGCCTTCGACCAGTGCAACGACGTTCTGCGTGAGCTGCGTCCGCACGACCTGGTATTCGGCGTCCACGTTGAACGTGAGACGTACGCCGTCGAGACGGAATGACGGCAGTGGTTCCTGCGCCGCCGCCTTTTGTTTCAGCTCGTCGTACTTCACCGGCGCGTGACTGAACAGGAACGTGAAGAACGCATCGTCTGCCGTGACGTTGGGCGGCTCCAGCGCATCCAGTCGCTGCACGGTCGTGAAATCTGCCGCGGGCAACGCGCCTCGTCCGCCGCCCCCAGCTGCCCCACCCGCCGCACCCGCCGCACCTGCCGCCGCCGCCCCGCGTCCGCCCCGGCCCGATCCCGGAGGCGCCGCGGCGCCGATGGCCGCCGCCGCGCCAAGTTGCTCGGTCGCGTAGCGATTGCGGCCAGTCAGGAGCCGTCGATAGACGGCTTGATCGATGGTCTTCGGCCCGCTCGGTCCCAGCCACACGACCGCGGCCTTCGTGACGTCCTTGCCTCTGTAATCCGTGTGGCCGGCGGCCGGCGCATCGAGACCGTATCCGGCAAACTCGACGCGATCGACGGTGAAGTGCTGTTTGCCCCCCATGTTCTTCGGGAACGAGACGCCCTGGCCGTCGGCGAACGTCCGCGTCTCGCCGTTCACGTCCACGGTGACGCTCGCGTGGCTCGTGGCTTTCACGCCCAGCACGCGCACGGTCTGCAGGTAGCGCCCTGTGTCACCGGCGGGGCGCGCGCCCCAGGCGCGCGCATGATCCTCTATATATGCGGCCGCAAGGCCGATGCCCGACGTGTAGATCTCGCGGCCTTCGAGCTCATCTGAGGCGATGTACGACAACCACTCCTTCAGATCCTGGCTCTTGATGGACCCCAGTCCCCCGCCCGCGGCGGAAATCCCGGAGACCACGGCGACACTCAGGACGACGGCGCATCCCAACCCGGTCAGACGGCGACGGCTCATGTATCCCCCTAGCGACGGAACGGCGTTCAAGGGGCTATGATAGCCCCCGCTTGCAGGATGGCGGGACTTCAGGTAAGGTTTTTCCACTGAAACCGGCTGCCAGCGTGTGTGTGCCACCTCGCGCGTCCCTGCCCGACTTCTTCATCACATTCGAGGAGTGAGTTGATTGGCCGTCCGACTGTTCGTTGGTAATCTTGCGTACAGCACTACCGAAGCCGACCTTCGGACCTACTTCGGCACGGTAGCGCCGCCCTCTCAGGTCGTGCTGCCCGTCGATCGGGAAACCGGCCGGCCGAGAGGCTTCGCGTTCGTCGAGTACCTCGACCGCGCGCACGCCGAACAAGCCATCCAGAAATTCAACGGGCAGCCGTTCAACGGCCGCCCGCTGGCCGTCAGCGAAGCGCGGGCCCGCGAAGACCGGGGTCCGGGCGGCCCGCCGCGACCCGGCGGATTCTCCGGTCCGCGGCCCGGCGGCTTCTCGCCGCGTCCGCCGGGTTCGTTCGGCGGCCCGCGCTCGTTCGACTCCGGCAGTTCCGCGCCGGGCGGCGCGCCCGGACGCGTCCGGAACTTCGGGCCCGACGCCAAGCCTCAGCGAGGCGGCAGCGCGAAAGGCAAGAAGAAGGGTGAGGACAAGCCGCGCGGTCCGATCCCGATGAAGCAAACAGGACGTTCCTTCAGCCTCGACGATGTCGACGCGCCGGATGAAGCGCTGCCGGACATGGACGACTTCGCGACCAGCAAACCGAAGGACGAGACGGAAGAAGAAAGTTAGAACTGAGAAGTCAGAAGTAAGAAGTTCACTTACTTCGCATCCGCGTCGTACACGTGCGTGAAGGAGCGCGCCTGCGCGCGGCCGTTCCCTTCCACCTGCACCGTGATCCGGAGTTGATGGCTCTCGGGATCGACCGCGAAGGTCTGCGTCATCTTGCTCGGACCCAGACCCGCGATCTCGCTGACCAGCTTGCCCGCCTCCCACTTCGTTTTCCGCTCGACCTTCGTGTTCTCGTCCTTGATCTTCTTGCCGTCCGGCGACAGCCGCGTCGTGCGGCCGTCCGGTCCCGTGAGCACGATCATCGACTCGGTCTGCGTGATCACGAGGTGATCGGGCGGATTCATGACGTCGCGCATCGCGTCGCGCTGGCGGGCGGTGTCGTCGGGATTCATCGCGGGCGCGTTTCCGCCGCCCCGTCCCATGCCGCCGCGGCCGCCGAATCCGCCGCGACCGCCGAAACCGCCGCCGCGCCCGGAGCGGCCGCCGCCGCGGGTCCGATCGCCGCGACCGCCCTGATCATCGCGGCCGGTCGACTGCTGGTCGCTCTGATTCTTGTTCAGCGTCCATCCACCCTCGATCGACGGCGTGCTCGCGGCCGGCGCCTGCGCGGCGGCCACTCGCCCTCCAGCGCCCAGCGCCGCGGTGATGACCGCTACGCCGAGGGCGGACAGGATTGTTCGCAGATTATTCACGGCTGACTCCCTGAGGACAGATCCAGAATGTTCTCGATCGATTATCAGGAGGCGCGCCAGCGCGTCCCCATGAAAAGACTATGACAGAGTCCGCATGACCTGGTACCGCAGTCTCTACTGGCGGATCGCCTTCGGCGTCGTCGGGCTCATCGCCGCGACGCTCATCGTGCAGGCCATGCTGTTTGTCTGGGCCGTGTCGCAGACGGGCCGCACGCTGCCCGGCCAGTCGCCCGGGCGACTCGGTCTGACCGTGGCGCTCGACCTGGCCAACGAACTGAGCCGCGACCCGAAGGTCGATCTCGCGCGATACGTCCACGATCAGTACGCGCCGTACACGCATCCCTTCTTCGTGATGATGGCCGACGGCACGCTGATCACCAGCGGAAGCCAGTCGTTTCCGGAGCCGCTGCTGCGCATGGCGCGGGCGCGGCTTCAGGGGCCGCCGCGCTTCGGACGATTCGAAGGCCCGCGGCCGGAAGGAGCGCGGCCGGACGGCGAGAGACCGGAGGGCGCCCGCACCGACGGACCGAGGCTCGATCGTCCGCGCGGACCGCGCCCCGATCGGCCCGAGTGGTGGCAGCAGCCCGATCGGTTCGTCGAGCGCCTCGAGCGCGACACGACCGGCCGGCCGTTCGTACGGCCGTCGCCGATCGTCGTCGACGGCAAGCTCGCGGGCGTCGTCGTCGTGCCGCCGCAGGCGCCGTTTGGATTCCTGCTCGGACGCTTCGCCCCGATGCTCGGGCTCGTCGCGACGGCCGTGTTGATCGTCGGAGCCGTCGTCACCTCCGCGCTGATCTTCGGTCCGCCGCGCCGGCGCTTGCGCGAGCTCGAGTCGGCCGCGCGGCGGCTGGGCGCCGGCGATCTCTCGGCACGCGCGCCGGCCCGCGGCGGAGACGAGATCTCGGCCGTCGCCAGCGCCTTCAACACGATGGCCGATGATCTCAGCGCGCGCGCGGCGGCCCTCACGGAATCGGACCGCGTGCGCCGGCAGCTGCTCGCTGACGTCTCGCACGAATTGACCACGCCCATCACGGCGATGCGCGGCTACCTCGAAACGCTGTCGATGCCGGAGGTCACGCTCGACGAAGCGACGCGGTCGAGGTACCTCGGGATCATCGGCGACGAAGCCGGACGCCTGGAGCGGCTGGTCGGGGATCTGCTCGATCTGGCGCGGCTCGAAGACGGCGGCGGGACGCTGAAGATCGAGGACGTGCCGGTCGCGCAGCTGTTCGACCGCGTGACGGCGCGGCACGAACGCGCGTGCGGCGACGCCGGCGTGCGGATGCAGGTGACGATCGGCGCGGGCGGCGAAATCGTGACGGGCGACCGCGGCCGGCTGGAGCAGGCGCTCCAGAATCTCGCCGCCAACGCGATCCGCTACGCGCCGTCCGGCAGCGCCATCCGCCTCGCGTCACGAGGCGACGCGGGCGGCGGCGTGCTGCTGACGGTCGAGGACGAGGGCGCCGCCGGGATCGCGCCCGAGCACGTGCCGCACATTTTCGACCGGTTCTACAAAGCCGACCCGTCGCGCGCCGGACGCGCCGATGGACGCGGCCTGGACGAGCGCGAGCGGCGGCCGGACGGGAGCGGGCTGGGCCTGTCGATCGTGAAGGCGATCATCGAACGGCACGGCGGGCGGATTGCGGTCACGAGCCGCCCGGGCCGTACAGTCTTCGAGATGGTGTTGCCGGGGAAAGGCGCGCGCTGAAGCCGGCGCGGTTAGGACGCGCGCACGGAGGCGGACGAGTCGCGCCAGGCGGCGGACGTGGCGTCCTGCACCGGGGTCCGCACGTCCTCGCGAATCTGCTCTCGCAGCCAGTGCACCGGCTGCGGGTGGCGCGCGACGAGCGCCTGCCACTCGGCCTCCGACAGACTGATCGAGATGACGCGGTCGCGTTCGTTACCCATGTGATCCTCCGAAAACAGGAGTCTAGGGTACACGCCGGTCAGGGACGCAAAAAATAGAATGATCTGATAGAACCCATCTGATTTCGTGATGGGACCCGTTTTGCGCTCAGCCGAAGCTCTCAGCCCTTGACTCCGTCCCCGCGCCGCCTGGGCGCGAGCCGCAGCCGGCCGCGGATCGACTCGAACGCCGCCAGCAGCTCGTGGATCATCCGCGGCACGCGATTCGCCCGGGCGTAGACCCAGCCGGTCTCCCGCACCAGCTCATGTCCCTCGATGCGGGCGCAGAACAGCTGGCCGGCGCGGACCTCGCGCGCCACGGCCTGATACGGCACGATGGCGATGCCCATGCCTGTCTTGACGATCGCCTTGATGATTTCCACGTTTTCCGTGTCCATGACGATTGTCGGCTCGATCTGCTCGGAGACGAAGAACCGGTCGATGACCTTCCGCGTGGCGGAGCCCATTTCGAACAGCACGAACGGCTGTCCCGCCAGGTCGCGCGGCAGCACCTTGCGCCGCCGCGCCAGCGGATGCGTCGGGGTCGTCACCAGCAGCAGCTCTTCGCGCAGGACCGGCACCGTCACCAGATCTGATTCTTCGACTGGAAGCGTCAGCAGCCCCGCGTCCACGCGTCCGGCGCGGATCTCCTTCACGGAGTGGGCCGCGGTCGCGACCAGCAGACGCACGTCGAGGTGCGGGTGCACCCGCCGGAGATGCTTCAGCAGCGGCGGAAACACGTAGAGGCAGACCGTCATGCCGCCCGACAGCCGGAGCGTCCCGCGCAGCTCGCGGGTGCGATCGGTGATGGCGCCGACGGTATCCTTCAGGTCGACGAAGACGCGCTGGCCGAGTTGCACGAGGCTCTCCGCGGCGGGCGTCATCTTCACCTGCCGTCCAACGCGGAGAAACAGCGGCTCGCCGAGCTCTTCTTCGAGCAGCAGAATCTGCCGGCTGATCGCGGACTGCGACACGTGGAGCTTGCGGCCGCAGGCCGTGAACGACCCGGTTTCCGCGATGGCTTGAAGAATCTCGAGCTGACGGAGATCCACTACCCCGTCGCCTTCCTGAACGACACGCCTTTGGCTTCCGGCCCCGCGATCGTCACGATGAACGCGACGATGAAGACCAGCGTCACGAGTCCGCCCATCGCCTGCGCGTACGTGAAGCGCTCGCCGAGGGCGGACTCGACGTACGGGATGCTCGCCGCGAACATCACGCCCAGCTGGTACGCGAAGCCCGGGAAGAAGCCGCGGAGATGATTCGGCGAGAGTTCGTTGATGTGCGCCGGAATGACGCCCCACGCGCCCTGCACGAAGAACTGCATCAGGAACACGCCGATCAGAATGCGCCAGGGACTGTGGCCCGCAATCCAGAACGGGACGACGATCAATCCGCAGACCATCGCGATGAGCATGGCGCGGCGCCGCCCGGCGCGATCGGAGTAGAACCCGAACACGAGGCCGCCGAGGATCGCGCCGATGCCGGACAGCATCGTGACGTCGGCGATGCGCGCCTTGCTGTAGTTCAGCGTTCCGAGGAGCGTCGGGTACATGTCCTGCGTCCCGTGCGACATGAAATTCATCATCGTCATCAGGATGACGAGGTAGGCGAACCGCCGCCAGTACTGCGGGAGCGATCGCCGGTACGTCGCCCAATCCGTCTTGTTCTCGTGCCACGCTTCGGGTTCCTTGACCCTGGCGCGAATGAAGAGCGACAGCAGCGCCGGAAGGCCGCCGAGGAAGAACATCAGGCGCCAGCCGTTGCCGGGGTACAGCGAGTTGAAGTACGGATACACGAGGCGGAAGGCGACCGCGGACAGAAGATTGCCGAGCGCGTAGCCTTCCTGGAGCAGACCCGACAGCAGCCCGCGCAGCCGCGGCGACGCCGACTCGAGCGCCAGCGACGCGCCCACACCCCACTCGCCGCCCATCCCGACGCCGAACAGCATGCGGAGGGCGAGGAACACCGTGTAGCTCGGCGCGAGGCCGGACAACACGGAGATCACCGCGTAGAAGATCACGTTGATCATCAGCGGCAGACGTCGCCCCAGCCGGTCGGCCATGATGCCGAAGATGATGGCGCCGAGCGGCCGCATCGCGAGCGCCACGGTCAGCGAGAACGCGATGTCGGGCCGCGTCCGGCCGAACGACTTCGCGATGTCGTCGATCACGAGCGTCAGGATGAAGAAGTCGAACGCATCGAGCGTCCAGCCCAGAAAGCCGGCCAGTACGGCGTTGCGCTGGTTGGTGCGCTCCTCGCGGGACATGGTCGCCATAGTCAGATGTGAGGATGTGAGGAAGTGAGGATTTGAGGAAGTGAGTATCCCACATCCTCAAATCCCCACGTCCTCAAATCCTCACATCTCAGCGGAGCGTCTTCAGGACGGCTTGATCCACGCTGCAGGTGATCGTGCGGGCGCCTCCGATCAGCTCGATCGTGAGGTCCTCGGTCGCCGCGAAGGCGGACGGATCGAAGATGAAGCGTCCGCCTGCGGCGTCGACCGACTGCGTCGCCGGCTTCAGCGTCCGGTCGCCGCGCTTGATGACGACGCCGGTGATCGGGTTCTTCGCGCCCTTCGCCGGCGTGACGCCGACAGTGACCCGCGTCCGCTGCGCATCGGCGTAGGACGGCGTCGGCGCCTCCTGATGCTTTCGCACCGCCTGCCACACCTCGTACGCCACCTGCGTGTACGGCGTGAAGAGCGCCAGCACGAAGTCGTCGTTCTTGCAGAAGTCGGCGTCCGAGAACACGCACAGCGGACGCTCGCCCCCCTGCTTGCCGCACGCGACCGCGTTCCAGTAGCTGTCGCGGCTGATCGGCTGGATGCCTTTGTCCCACGCCGGCGTCATCGACCCGGACGGAACCTGCGCTTTGACCTGCGCGTGTGCGGCCGCGGCGCTCAGGAGAACGAGTGAGGCCACTCCGACGACTGGCAATACGTCCTTCAACGTCATCATTCCTCTGCGAGTTCTGCGGGTTCTGCGTCGATCGTCGTCAGCGGCGTCGCGAGCGCACAATGCGCCGCGCCCGCCGCGAAGAAGCCGACGAACCACGCGTAGTCGTACAGCGGCTTCAGCACCGGAATCACGACACCGCCCCACGCGAGTCCGCAGCCGATCGCCGTCGCGCCGATGGCGCGAACGTTCCAGCCGCTGTACGCCCCGTCGGCGAGGTACAGATCCTCGAGGCGCAACTCGCGCCGCCGCACGAGCCAGTAATCGGCGACGAGCACGCCGGCGATCGATCCGAGCCCGCCCGAGTAGCCGAGCAGCCACGTGTAGATGTAGCCCGACGGATCGGCGAGCAGCTTCCACGGCTGAATCGCGATGCCCAGCAGCCCGGTGATCAATCCGCCGGTCTTGAAGCTGATGAACCGCGGAAACGCGTTCGCGAAATCATTCGCCGGCGACACGACGTTGGCCGCGATGTTGACCGCGATCGTCGCGACCACCACCGTGAACATCGAGACGGCGACGACGACCGGCGACGTGAACTTGCCGACGAGCACGACTGGATCCCAGATCGCCTGGCCGTAGATGATCGCGGTCGCGCTGGTGATCAGCACGCCCATCGCCGCGAACACGGACATCGTCGTCGGCAGCGCGACGATCTGGCCGACGATCTGCTCGCGCTGGCTGCGGCCGAAGCGCGTGAAGTCCGGCATGTTGAGCGACAGCGTCGCCCAGAATCCGATCATCGCGGTGAGCGACGGCACGAACACGGGCCAGAACTCGCCGAGCGTGTGGAACTGTCCCGGCTGTGAAAGCAGCGGCCCCAGGCCGTGGGCGCGCGACACGGCCCACCAGACCAGAACACCGGTCATGACCAGCACGAACGGCGCGGCCCAGTTCTCCACCTCGCGCACGAGATTCATGCCGTGATAAATGATGTAGATGTTGAAGCCCCAGAACAGCAGGAAGGACACCCATTCCGTCGTGCTGTGCCCGCCGAAGCCGGCGCCGAGCAGCGTCGGCCATCCCGGAATGACCGTGCGAAAAAACGTGTTCAGCGCTTCCCCACCGATCCAGGCCTGGATCCCGAACCAGCCGCACGCGACGAGCGCGCGCATCAACGCGGGCACGTTCGACCCGAGCGTGCCGTACGCCGCGCGGGCGAAGACCGGAAACGGGATGCCGTACTTCGTTCCGGGATGCGAGTTGAGCAGGATTGGAATCAGGACGATCGTGTTGCCGAGCAGAATCGTCACGAGCGCCTGCGACCAGTTCATCCCGGACGCCATCAGGCCCGACGCGAGCATGTAGGTCGGGATGCAGTGCGCCATGCTGATCCACAGCGCCGCGTAGTTGTACGTGGACCAGTCGCGGCGCGCCAGCGGCACGGGCGCCAGGTCGTTGTTGTACAGCGGGCTGGCTTCGACCCGTCGCGTGTCGATCAGCTCGACCCGTCCGTCCTTCAACCGTCGCTCGTTCATCGTCGTCCTATAATTGGCCGGCGTCCGGGTCATTCTGCCACTGAACCGGCAGGGGAGGGACAATTCCATGAAGCGTTTCCTTTCCGCGTGTGCTGCAGCCGCGGCGCTCGTGCTCGCGACGGCGGGCGCCGCGTCACCCCAGCCGAAGAACGCTGCCGGGAAAGCGACCCGCGAGGTGTTCGTCAGCGTCCTCGACCGTCAGGGCGCGCCGATGCTCGACCTGCTGCCGAACGAGTTCAAGGTGACGGAGACCGGCGTGCCGCGCGACGTGGTCCAGGCGAGTCTGGCCAGGAGCCCGATGCGCGTCGTCCTGCTCGTCGACACGAGCGACGCGGCCGGACCCGGGCTGACCTTCATGCGCGGCGGCCTGATCGCGTTCCTCGACACGCTGCCGCCGGAGCACGAAGCCATGATCGTCTCCACGGGACGCCAGATGCGCGTGCGTGTCCCGCCGACGATGGACCGGAAGAAGCTGAAGGACGCGGCGAACAGCCTGTTCTCCGACGGCGCGGGCACGACGCTGATCGACTCGCTGCTCGAGGTCGACGATCGGTTCATCAAGAAGACCGCAGACCGATGGCCGGTGTTCGTCATCATCACGAGCGACGGGACCGAGAGCAGCGCCGGCGCGCACGAGAAAGCATTCAACCAGTGGACGCTCGCGCAGGCGGGCCGGAGCATCGTTTCGCACGCCATCGTGATGAAGTTCAAGGGCAGCGGCGTGCCCGAGATGGTCGCGATGAACGTCACGCAGAATTCCGGAGGCCGGTACGACTTCATCAACACCGGCAACTCGCTGCCCGAGAAGATGAAGACGCTGGCGGCCCAGCTCGGTGACGACTACAAGCAGGCGAGCGTGAAGTATCAGGTCGAGTACGCGACCGATTCGAAGGAATGGAAACCCGTCGAGGTCACGGTCGCCCGCGACGGCGTGCGGCTGCAGATCACGCAGGGGCGCCTGCGCTAGCGCCCGGCCCCTCCCTTGTCGCGCCTGCAGCCGTCGCTGAACGGCGTTGACGCCGCCGTCCTCGTCGTGGCGTTCTCGGTCGCCACGTTCGCGCACAGGCGGCGGACTATACTTGCCGCGCCATGGCCGACACCTCGATTCCAGACCTCGCGCTGACGACGATTCTCGACGCGCTGCACGGCGTGAACGTGCACGTCGCCCGGCAGTATCCGGGCGACACGGCTGCGCGCCAGCCCGTGCATACCGTGTACGGCGGCGCCCACCTCTTCAAGGCCGACGTCGCGAGAAAACTCGGTGCGGCGGCGCTGAAGTCGCTGCGCGATCATGCGCCGGACGCGGCGACGCTCGCGGCCGCCCTGAACTTCGACCGCGCGCTCGCCGAGCGCCTCTATCCGCGTGTGGTGGACAAGCTCACGCGCGAGCCGGTCGAGGATTTCCGGATCGATTTCGAGGACGGCTTCGGCAGCCGGCCGGATCTCGAGGAAGACGGCCACGCGCAGCTCGCCGCCACCGAAGTGGCGAACGGCCTCTCGGACGGCACGCTGCCCCCGTCGATCGGCATTCGCATCAAGCCGTTCAACGAAGAGCTGAAGCGCCGCAGCCTGCGGACCTTCGATCTGTTCCTGACGCGGCTGCTCGATCGCGCTGCCGGAAAGCTGCCGCCGCAGTTCGTGATCACGCTGCCGAAGATCACGTCGGTCGAGCAGGTGACGGCGCTCACGTCGGCATGCGAGGCCTTCGAGTACTGGCGGCAGCTGCCGGCCGGCACGCTGAAGTTCGAGCTGATGGTCGAGACGACGCAGTCGATCGTCGCGCCGGACGGCAGCGTCGCGCTGCCCCGCCTGATCGCCGCGGGCCGCGGACGCATCGTCGCCGCGCACTTCGGCACGTACGACTACACGGCGTCGTGCGGCATCACGGCCGCGCACCAGCACATGCGGCACCCCGCGTGCGACTTCGCGAAGGACGTGATGCAGGTAACGCTCGCCGGCACGGGCCTCTGGCTGTCGGACGGCGCGACCAACGTCATGCCGGTCGGATCGCGCGAGACCGTCCACGCCGCGTGGCGCCTGCACGCCGAGCACATCCGGCATTCGCTCGTCACCGGCTTCTATCAAGGATGGGATCTGCATCCCGCACAGCTGCCGTCGCGGTACGCGGCCGTCTACGCGTTCTTCCTGGAAGGCCTCGACGCGGCGTCCGAGCGATTGAAGAACTTCGTGCAGAAAGCGGCGCAGGCGACGCTGGTCGGCGACGTCTTCGACGATGCCGCGACGGGACAGGGATTGCTGAATTACTTCCTGCGCGCGATGAACTGCGGCGCGATTACTGAAGAGGAAGCCGTCTCGATGAGCGGCCTGAGCCTCGAAGAACTGCGCGGCCGATCATTTGTGAAGATTCTCCAGGGACGTTCTTAGTTTTCAGTTTTCACTTTTCAGTTTTTGGTTTCTTCCACCGCGTACCCCTCCGCCTCGTACCCGCCGCGATAGTCCTTTTCGGTCGGCCGACGAATCTTCGATTGCGCGACGACGCGATCGCGCCTGAGGCCGACGAAATCGCCGACGTGCTTCCAGCCCTTGGCCGCGTTCCTGTCGAGAAACCGCGCGAGCCCGTCGTTCAGCTCGCGAATGACGTTCGGCCCGACCGCGTGATCGAGCATTGCGGCCGTGCACACCTGCACCGTGCCGCAGCCGAGCAGGAAATAACTCAGCGCGTGCTCGAAGTTCGAGATGCCGCCGATGCCGGAGAACGCCTTGTAGGGAAACGCCTGCGTGAGCTGCGACATCTTGGCGAGCGACAACGGCAGGATCGCGGGGCCGCCCAGACCGCCGGTCGAGACCAGACCGTCCACGTTCACTTCGAAGTCCAGCGTCTCCGCGTCGATGAGCGGCAGCGACGTGAACGTGTTCGACGACGAGATCGCGTCGGCGCCGCCGAGAAACGCGCCGCGCGCCTCGACGACGATGTCCGTCGTGGACGGCGTGAGCTTGGCCCACACCGGAATCGTCGCTATCTCCTTGACGACTTTCGTCACGATGGACACGAGCTCTTTGTCCTTCCCGACGTTCGATCCCATGTCGGGCCGGTCCATGTGCGGGCACGACAGGTTCAGCTCCAGCGCGTCGCAGCCCTGGCCCTGACACGCGATCGCGAGCTCCTGCCAGTGCCGCAGCTCGGTGTCGTTGCCCGAGCCGGCCATGATCGACGCGACGAGCGCGTGCTCGGGAAACCGCTTCTTGATGCGGCCCAGGCGCGGCACCCACCAGTCGAGCGTCTTGTCGGAGATGAGCTCCCAGTTCCACGACGAGTGCAGCGCGGCGTTCGGCCGCTTTTTCATCGAGAGGTGCGCCGAGTCCGCGTCGGCGCGCAGAAACTTCGTCTTGGGCCCGACGACGTTCACCACGGGGTGCAGGCCGATCGTTTTCGTCACGACGCCGCCCCATCCGGCCTCGAACGCGCGCAGGATGTTCGACTCCGACTCGGTCGGCGGCGCCGACGAGAGCAGGAACGGATTGCGGAAGCGAATGCCGGTGAACGTGGTCGATAAGTCAGCCATAAAGATTCTTGTCCAGCTCTCAGCTGTCAGCTGTCAGTCTTCAGTTCTCACTTCTTCTCACTGTCGCCTCGATCAGACCGAACGGCTGATCCGTCGCGACGAAGATCTCGTTCGGGTTGTCGAGGCCGAATGGTGTCAAATCCACCAGGAGATGATGCCGGTTCGGCAGCGTCAGCGTGATGTCCATCAGATCGGCGCACGCGGCGAGGGCGGCCTCGCCCATCGCGTACAGCGTCTGCTGCACCGATCGGCTCATGTGCGCGGCGAAGGTTTCGACGAGCGCGCGGCGGATCCGATCGCGCGCCGCGAAGCCGGCCGTGCCCGGCCGATACGTCCACGCCGCGGTCATGGAGGTCGCCAGAATGCGATCCTCGGTCTCCGCGAGCGTCGTGTATCGATCGCGCGGAAATCCGGAGAACGCCGAGTCGGTCGTCTTCAGCACGACGAGGTTCGTCAGGCCGGACACGATCGTCTCGCCCTGCGCGTCGCGCGTGACGACGGCTGTCCACTGTTCGCCGCCAGGCTGCGCGAACGCGTGCGGATGCGGACGGCCGTCGACGTCCACGCGATCCCAGCGATGCTCGACCGCGCTGATGCGCGCGCGCGTCACGGCCGGCTTGCCCAGAAAGTGGATCGCGAGGCGGCTGGCGAACGCCTCGACATGATCGATCGGATCCTGCCGCGCGAGCGCGTAGACGGTGTTCTTCATCGTGTCGGTCGCCACGCACGGACTGTTGTCGCCGTCGACGTAGACGCGATCGAAGGCGCCCTCGAGTTGAACGTCGATGGTGAGATCGACGATCTCGTGAGGGTCAAGCGCCCGTCGGACTTTCACCAGACGCACGCGAGATTTGCCGTAACGATTCCAAGCGAGTGTCATCTGGAAACACATGTCACCACAGAGGACACGGAGGATACAGAGGAATGCAACGTGCACATTCTCACCTCCGTGTCCCGCGTGTCCTCCGTGGTTGACATCACGCTCCTCGGTACGTCGAGTATCCAAACGGGCTCAACAGCAGCGGCAGATGATAGTGCTCGTCGATGTCGCGCACGTTGAAGGTGATCTTCACTTCCGGAAAAAACGGCACCGAGAGCCCGAGGTTGCGATGGTACGAGCCGACGTCGAACGTGAGGCGATACGTACCGGGCGAGATGGGGCCGTCGGTGAACGAATCGACGCGTCCCTTCCCGTCGGTCGACCCGCGGCCGACGGGCGTCCACTCGCTCGCGTGACGAATCTCGAGAATGACCGTCAGCCCCTCGGCCGGTTCGCCACGCGCGATGTCGAGCACATGCGTCGTGATCATCGATCGGTCACCTGTTCTCCTCGAGCAGTCTGGCCAGCCGCAATCGCGTGATCTTCCGCTGCTCGTCCGCGGCGACGGTCAGTTCGGCCGCGGGTTCGTTCGTCAGCCGGCGCTCGAGCAGGCCGAGGATCTCGGCCGCGCCCTTCCCGGTCGCGCAGACGATGAAAATGTATCCGAAACGGGCCTCGTACTCACGATTCGCGTGAGCCAGTCGCGCTCTGGCGGCCTCGGGCGCCGTCAGCGCCTGAGTCTGCTCTTCCGAGGCCCAGGCGGACGGCGATCGCTCGCCGATCCGCGGATGAGACGCGAACGCCTCGAGCCAGTCGGCAGGATCGAGCGACGCCCAGATCGCATCGGCCTTCGCCGTCATCGCCTCGGCGCTCGCGAACGGCCGCGCGGCGGTCATCTCGCGCGCCCAGCGCGTCGAGCCGCAACAGCGCTGCAGCGCGCGGGCGGCGGCGTCCGCATCGAGCGCGTTCAGGTCCTCGAGCTGCACGCCAGCTTCTCTTCTCTGCGAGCTCAGCGGGTTCTGCGATGATCGTCGTGCTTATGTCGGTCTTCCGTACACGCGAAGACGGCCGACGCCGCCGTCAGGAAAAATGTTGAACCGCACGTGCGTCACGTCGCCGATCGCGCGCAGCTCCTCCTCGAACGCGTGCCGCGCGTGCGGCTGGAGCGGCGTGCGCGGCAACAACTCGCGCCACGCCTGATCGAAGAGCGCCTGGCCCTGCGCGAGCGCGCCATCCGCGAGTCGAAGGGCCTCGAGGCTGCACGCGCCGGGCGCGTTGCCCTTGAAATGGCGCGTGTCGACGCTCACACGGCGGACGGTCCCTTCCGCGCCCAGGCGGATGATCGTCCAGTCGTGCCCCGGACCGCGGCGCCGTTGTGTTTCCCACCCGTCGCCCATGTGCGTCGCGTCGCCCGGCATGATCAAGTTGTGACGCGATCCGAAGAACATGTCGCTGCACGCGACGACGATGCCGCCGTGCTCGACCGCCGCGAGATCGACGTCGCCCTGCCGGCGCAGTCCCGCCCAGTCGGCAACGACGTCGCCGTGCACGCGAAGACGGGCGACGCCGCCGTCGGGAAAGATGCGCAGCCGGAGATGCGTGGCCGCCGTCCCGCCGTCCACGGCGATCAGATTGTGCGTATCGCCGGCAAGCGCGGTCCGCGGCAGAATCTCGCGCCACGCCGCGCGCGTGAGATCGTCGAGCGCCGGCAGACCGGAGAGATCGCACGCGTCGATCGCGCACGATTCCGGATAGTTGCCCGTGAAAGTGGCGGTGTCGACGTCGACGCCGCGGACGACGCCCCGCGCGCCGAGGCGAATGAGACACCAGTCGTGCGCGTCCGGCCCGAGATCGCGGCGACGGCGCGTCTCCCAGCCGTCCATCCATTTCCCGCGATCGGTGTACTCGCCGTCGCGCCAGACCGGCGCCGCGGCTTTGATCAGATTCTCTTTCGCCGCGAAGAACTCGTCGTTGGCCGCGACGGCCGCGCCGCCGAGACGCTCGGATGCGAGATCCACGAGGTCGACGAACGACGCCGTCATAGGAGGCTGCCGCCGTAGGCGCGCACGAGACGCCTCTTGTCCCACACGCGCTCGCCGCGCACGAACGTCGTGATGACCCGGCCGAACAGCGTGCGGCCGGCGTAGGGCGTCAGCTTGTGGCGCTGCTTGAGCCGAGACGGATCGACCGTGGTCGCGATGTCCGGATCCCAGACGACGAGATCCGCGTCGAGGCCCGGCGCGATGCGGCCCTTCTTCTCGGTCAGTCCCGCGAGCGCCGCGGGCCGCTCGCTCATCCAGCGCGCGAGATCGGCGATCCGCGGGCGCGAGACGCCCTCGAGCTCGAGATCGGTTTCGCCGGGCTGCGAGCTCTGCACGAGAAACCGCGCGCGCGCGGCCGTCCACACCGCGGGCAGCGTCAGCTCGAGCGACGCAACTCCGCCCCACGCCGTCATGAAGTTGCCGGGCGTTTTGAGCGACGGCGGCGCGGGCGAATGATCGGTCGCGATCATGTCGATCGTGCCATCGTCGAGACCCTCCCAGAGCGCCTCGCGGTGCGATGCTTCCCGGATGGGCGGCGCGCACTTGAACTCGGTCGCGCCATCCGGAATTTTTTCCGCGCTGAAGCTCAAGTAGTGCGGACACGTCTCCGCCGTGATCGGGACCCACGCCGTCTTCGCCCGCGCGATCGCGTCGACGCCTTCCGCCGACGACACGTGCACGATGTGCGTCGAGACGCGGAATTCTCCGGCGAGACGAATCATGAGTCGAATGGCCTCCACCTCCGCCTCCGGCGGATGGGAGGCGAGATAGGTCGCGTACGATTGCGGATTGAGGATTGCGGAGTGCGGATCGGGAGAAGATCCGGATTCCGCATTCCGCAATCCGCGATCCGCAATGCCGAGTTCCGCGTGGACCAACAGCGGCACCTTGCGCCTCGCCAGAATCGGGAGCGCGCGGCGCAGCTCGGCTTCGTCGACCGCGGGGAACTCGTCGACGCCCGACGGCACCAGAAAGCACTTGAAGCCGCGCACGCCGGCGTCGACGAGGCCGTCATAGGCCAGCCGGATGTGGGGCGGCAGGAGACTGTTGGTGCGCCGCGCGATGGAAATCGTTTATGACCGTGCCGGATTGCATCGCTATATGCGCGAGGCGGTGCGGGTTTCCGGCGACAATCCGGTGCTGATCGATCGTTATCTGAACGACGCGATCGAGGTGGACGTCGACTGCATCGCCGATGCCGAATCCGTCTATGTCGCCGGCGTGATGGAGCACATCGAGGAAGCCGGCATCCACTCCGGCGACAGCGCCTGTTCGCTGCCGCCCTACACGCTGGCACCCGCCACGGTCACCGAACTGAAGGCGGAGACCGAGGCAATGGCCAAGGCGCTCGGCGTCGTCGGCCTGATGAACGTGCAATACGCGATCAAGGACGATGTCATATACGTGCTGGAGGTGAACCCGCGCGCCTCCCGCACCGTGCCGTTCGTCGCCAAGGCGACCGGCGTCGCGGTTGCCAAGATCGGTGCGCGCGTGATGGCCGGCGCGCGGCTCAGCGACTTCCATCTGGACGATCAGGCGATTGCGCCGCATGTCGCGGTGAAGGAGGCGGTGTTTCCGTTCGCGCGCTTTCCCGATGTCGATACGATCCTGGGCCCCGAGATGAAGTCGACCGGCGAGGTGATGGGGCTGGATTCCAGCTGCGAGCGCGCCTTCGCGAAATCCCAGCTCGGCGCAGGGGTGATCCTGCCGGAGGCGGGCAGCGTGTTCCTGTCGGTCAAGGATGCCGACAAGAAAGGCCTCCCGGCGCTGGCTCGCCGGCTCACCGAGATGGGCTTCACCATCATGGCGACCCGCGGCACCGCCGCGCGCATCCGCGATGCCGGCCTGCCGGTTTCAATTGTCAACAAGGTGCTGGAAGGCCGACCACACTGCGTGGACGCAATCCGGTCGGGCGAAGTTCAGTTGGTGATCAATACCGCGTCCACGCCGCAGTCGGTCGCCGATAGCTTCGCCATCCGCCGCAGCGCCCTGACCCATGGCGTGCCGCACTACACGACGATGGCCGGCGCCCGGGCGGCGGTCCACGCCATCGCGGCCCTGAAGTCGGGGATGCTTGAAGTCGCGCCGCTCCAGTCCTACTTTCGCGGATCGTACTGAATCGTCCGTCGCGGCCAGGCGCCGGCCTGCCGCGGCGCTTGCGTTTGGCCGGAAGCCCCGCGTCTCATTGCATACGACGGGATGCGCCCAGTCAGCCGACGTCGGCAGCAAGGCGTTGGTGCCCTACACCGCCGACTACTTCTTCTACAAAGCCGAGTAGGAGGCCGACCATGACGACCAGGTTCACTGTAAAGGAGACCCTGACAATGAAGCCCCAACGTTTGTTCGCAGCCTTCGTAGTGAGTGGCGGCCTGCTCGTGTTGTCCGCCTGCGGGAGCAGCAACGAAGGCGCTCTCCCTCCCACGGCCACGAGCACACCGACAGCAACACTCACGCGGACACAGACGAGCACGTCGACAGCCACCGCGACCACAACCCGTACGAACACGCCAACGCCAACGGCGAGCGCAACGCGCACGAACACACCAACCGCAACGGCCACGCAGACACAGACACCCACTCCGACGCTGACGGCAACTGCAACCTCGACGGCGTCTCCGACCTTCACGCCCACCGCGACGCCAATCGCCGTGCCCGACAATCTGCAGGTACCAGCGGGGAACAGCAAGTTCCTCGTGGGGCACGCCACGGGCACTCAGGACTACATTTGCCTGCCATGCCCGAACGCAATTACGCCTGCGGCGATGTGCCCCGCCTCCGGCTTCGCCTGGGCATTCTTCGGGCCGCAGGCCACGTTGTTCGACGACAATAGCGAGCAAATCATCACCCACTTCCTCAGCCCCAACTTCAGCCCGCTCTCGCCTGAGACTAGTGGCACACTGCGCGCTACCTGGCAGGACTCCAACGACACCAGCAGCGTCTGGGCCAAGGCGATGGCCACGTCCACCGATCCTGCCTTCGTCGCGCCGGATGCGATTCCGTGGCTCCTGCTGCAGGTGGTCGGAGCCCAGTGCGGGCCGACCGGCGGCAACACGCTAACGGAGACCACCTTCATCCAGCGGCTAGCCACCTCAGGCGGCATCGCCCCCTCGACCGACAAATGCGCCCAAGCAGCCGACGTCGGCAACAAAGCGCTGGTGCCCTACACTGCCACCTACGTCTTCTACCAGGCCGACACACCTTCCACGGCGGACTCGCTTTATATCGGCGATCAAACAGATCTGCCAACTGCCAGCGCCAGTACGGTGAAGCGTTTCGACGCCCAGACCGGACGGTGTCAGGGCGCCTTCGTCACCGCCGATAGCGGCGGTCTACACGGACCCCGGGGCCTCGTGTTCGACAACGCCGGCCCGCTTCTGGTCGCCAACCAGAATCAGGATCTTCCTCTCAACGGTACGGTCCTGCGCTACGACGGCACCACCGGAGCGTTCTCGAAGGCGATCGTCCCTGACAGCGATCCGCACGCACCGTTTGGTCCCCGCGGTATGATCCTGTGGAACCACACCACCCTGTACGTGGCCGATATCGGCGCAGGGCCCGGAGCACCGGGAAAACTACTGGCGTTTACCAAGGACGGGGAGTTTGTTGCCGATCGCACGCCTGATCCCGTGACCGAGTTTCCGGGCATGTTGGCAGCGGAGTTCCATCCGCGTGGTGTGGTGATCGGGCCGGATCACCTCCTCTATGTGTCGAACGAGCCCGACCTCAACAGCGGGCTCGGAGGGCAAATCCTTCGTTTCGACCCCGAGACGGGGGCTTTCAAAGACGTCTTCATCGCCAGTACGGGTGGCGTCAGCTGCGATTGCGTCAATGAGCTCAACCGGCCCGAGGGTGTCGTCTTCGGCCCCGACGGCAACCTGTACACCGCCGCCTTCCGAGCGGACCTGACCGACAGCGACAAGATCCTGATCTTCGCAGGCCCCGATGGCGCAAGCCCTGGCGCCTACGTCGGCAGGATCGACCTCGATGTTGCCGGTCAGGACCGTGAGTTCGCACAAGCCCTGCTCTTCGGCCCTGGTGGACGTCTTTTCGTCCCGATCAGCGGCATTTTCGGACCCGATGCGGGAGCCGTGCGCCGCTACGACGTGACCACCAAGGAGTTCGACGTCTTCGTGCCGCCGCGTCCGCAAGGCGGTCCTCTGGGAGCCCCGTGGTATCTGACTTTTGGAAAGACGGATCCCGCAACGCTCGCCTACGGCGAATGAGAAGAACGAAACCGATGAAGCAGCGGTAAGGAGCAGCGCAGAGCGCGGAGATGTGGAGAGGTTCACATCTCCGCGCTTACCACTTCGGTGGAAGGAGACGAGACATGACCGCGAAGCGCCAAGCCACCACCTGCTTGCATCCCATTGACACTGCGCCTTTCACATTGACAATGACGTCCACGGCCGTTAGGACTGCTGCCCGACTCGCCTACGTCCTGACCCAGTGCTGCGACGGGCCGAAGGCCTTGTTTTCCGAGCGCCAGGCACTGCACATCCTGCACGGTGATCGCGACGTCACGGTGATGGAGACGCCGGGCGTGGTTCATTTCTTCAGCGGGGTGGCGGCAGGGCTGTGCAGGCAAGAGAACCTTTGTCGCTTCGGCGACCTCTCAGAGCGCAGAGAGGTTAACCCTGTCGCACTAGGGGTGGAAAGTACCACGGCATGCCCCACACGTCACCGCTTCACCGGCGCACGGTACTCGCCCAGGGGCCGGCAAGCTCTACGGTTCGCGTGCCGTCGGCTTCGGTCACGAAGCCGCGCGTGTCGGTGAGCGCGCGGAGCCCGGTCCCATCCGGTCGCATCGCAAAGATCTGCCCGCCGTTGGATTGCGTCCCGGAGAGATTACAGCTGGTGTAGAACAGAACTGTCGCGGTGACCGAATCCACTCCCAAACCATACATACGGCACCCAGGTGGCAGGACAGCGGAGCATCCGTCGCGGCTGTGTTCTCCCTCACCAAAGTGCGTGAGCTGGCGCAAGTCGGTAGCCAGCCTGTCGATGGAGAAGATCTGACAGTTCTCGAACGGGTTCTCACGAAACGGATCGGCAGATGCGACGAAGAACACCCGTTGCTTATCCGCACTCAGACGTGCATTGGCAGTATCTACGCGCCGAAAGTTCGTCAGCTGAAGCGCCTGATCGCGATCGAAGACAAAGGCTTCAAAAATTGCACCAGGACCGTTTACCGGCACGCCCGGCACCTGTACCCCTGCGGCGGCCGGCTCCTCGCCGGTAATTTCGGGAATCTCCACGATGTGGCCGCCGGGGGGCGCGATGACTTTGAGTTCCTGGGGTAGATCGCTGCCGTCAGCCTTGACGAGGAAGTAGGTGAAGCTGCCGTCCGGGTTGTTGGTGGCGAACACAATCGTCTCGTCATCCAGGAAGAACAGCGGTCCGATCGGGATCGCAGCGGGGTCAAGTCCGGGTGCGGGCGGGAGGTGGGTGACCTGGGTGCGCTTGCCGGTGACCACATCCACTGTCACGACCTGGACAGCGTCTTCGCCTTCGGGGTCAGGCCCCCGATCGCTAAAGACGATGGCCCGGCCGTTCGGGCTGAAATTTATTTGGGTGTTAAAGCTGGCTCGGAAACCGACTGGACTGGTGAAATCCGCAACGACCCTGAAGCAAGCATCCTGACTGGCGTCGCCGAGCCGCTGTAAGCCGCTGCCGTCGGCATGCACCAAGAACATCCCCTTCTGATCCTCTGACACCAAGCTGCCGGCGCCAAATCGGCGAAAGAGCGAGAAGTCATCCGCAACCTCGAACACGACGGTGGACCCGTCCCGGCTCACTCCCAGCCTCTGAAAGACACCGGCCGCCACTCCGACCTCGCCGATGCGCAGTCGGCCCAATAAGGAGCACAGCCCGAGCGCATCCGGCAGCGGCCCGATCGGTGGGAATTGCAGCGCGGTCACCGGCTGACGGTCTGCCTGCCGTATGCGCAGCTCTTGCCGGAGCACGGCTTCCGCACGATCCACAATGCACGTATCGTTGGTCACGACGTAGGCCAGCGTGCGAATGGCGGCCTCGGACGGTGCCGGGCTGCCACCGCCACCGCCGCCGCATGCAGCGAGCGCGAACGGTAGGGCTAACAGGCCCAGCGCCAGCGTAAACGGCCACACCGTAGATCGGTTCATGTGTTGCCGCATTTAGGGGTCACTCACCTGTTTACCCGATATTGTACGGCTGTCATTGGGACACCCCAACATTGGAACGAACCGAACCGCTGCAGAACGCTGCTTCATGCTACCTCTCTTGGTCAAGGTGAAGGCGCGTGCGTTTGGGAGGGCGAAGCCGTCGTGCTTCCCGTGCGAGCCGCAAACGTGACCGATGCCGAGGATGGTACGGAGAAGAGTACCGCTTTTACGTGCGGCGGGTCAACCTCTCTCCCTGACACTGCGCCTTTCATTTGACAATGACGTCCGCGGCCGTTAAGGTCGATCCCTCGACACGTACCCGGCCCGCACGCGGGCCACTCCGGCCCCCATTGCAAAGCGCACAAGTCCTCACACGGACTCCAAACGTCCCGGCAACTCGCGCGCCCGTGTGACAGGGGTTCTACAGTAAGAAAAGGGGGGCCCCTGCCGATGAGAGAATCGAACACGGAAATCCGCCCGTGAATGGGCGCCCTCACATTCCCAGGACGTCGGTCGCTCACGGTATCGCCGTCATGTGTGCCGCTGTTCTGCTCGCCCTCAGCGCGTGCGGCGGCGGAGGGGACAGTAACGGCACTCCGCCCAGCGAGATCGGCACGCTGGCCTACGTGGTGACCGAGTGCCACGACGAGCCGAGGGGCGTCTTTTTCGAGCGCCAGGCGCTGCACGTCCTGCACGGTGATCAGGACGTCACGGTGATGAAGACCCCGGAATTGGGTCCGGTCTTCACCGGGGTGGTGGGACTGTGCAGGGCCTCCACCCTTTCCCGCGATGGCAGCCTCTCAATTGAGCGAGAGGCATTTCAAGGACTCGCGGTGAGCCCTGACGGAGCCGCGGTGGTGTTCGAAGTCTCAGATGACTTCTCCGTCAATCCTCCGTTGCCACTCCATCTGCCGCCGGAACAGAAGGGCATCTTCTTCGTGGGCGCCGATGGCAGCGACTTGCGCCCGCTGGGCCCACCCAGCCGACTGCCTTTCTTCGTCATCTCAAGTAGTGGAGCCAACTTCATAGGGCCAGGCTTCGCGTTCAGCCCGGACGGCCGGCTGGTCACCTTCGCCGACACGGGACCAGACGCGGCAGGCAACGAGGCCGGCCAGGTGGTCACGCTCGACGTATACAGCCGCCAGCGGCGGCAGGTGACGCATCTGCCGCCGGGAGTCCCACCTGCGGATTTTGCGCATATTCCAGGCGTCATATTGCCTGCCTTCATCGATAACCAGACCATCGGTTTCTTTACCGACGCATATGGCTTGACCCCCACCGGTAATCTCGCTCCGTTCACGGTGAGTTTGAGTGATGGAACCGTCAAAGCAGCCCCGCTTCCGGTGACTTTGCCGGACAGCCAGATCATTCCGACCTTCTTCATTACCGGCGACAAGCCGACCGCTATCGTTCTGGGTGTGCCCGGTAAACCGCAGAACGAGTTTCCGGGGGTGGCAAACCTTATCACGGAGGTTTTTGCCGTCGATGGCCCGAACCTGCTTCAACTCACCAACTTTCGGCGCGTGGATACCGGCGGCTCGATTTTTGACGTCGATCGGCAGACCGTGTACTTCAGTGCTTCCGCCAATCCCTTCCGGTCCAATCCGTCGGAGAACTGTCAGATCTTCTCGATCGACCGGCTCGGTGGCGACTTGCGTCAGCTCACCCAGTTCAGCGAAGCGCCGCACGCAACGAGCGGATGCTTCCATTCCAATCCGCCCATCGTCGGATGTGCAGAAGCCATTCTCAAGCAAGATCCCAGAACGCGGATGCTGGTCTTCGACTCAACCTGCGATCCGCTCGGCACCAATAATCATTTTGGCGCTCAGATCTTCGCCATGCATCCGGACGGCAGCGGCTTGCGTCAGCTGACCCAGACGCAGGGCGTGGTGACCCAACCGGACGGCACGGTGACTCGCGAGTTGCCCGGCCCCAGCGCCTACGGGCCGTATCTACCCTGACCCGCGAAACTGCATGGGTGCACCGCGGGGCCATTTCAAGGGCAAAAGAGGGAGCATAATGTTGATGAGCGTCTTCACTCAAAGGGTGCGAGCACGGCTCGCTGCAGTAGCGGCGGGTGTGGCTGCCGTGGCATTGACAGCGTCGGTCGCCAGCGCCGGGAAGCTGGCCGACGTCTTCACCAGCGGCGAACTGGCGGGGCTGAAGATGGGGCCCATCGGGCCGGCGCTTGCGAACACGGTGGCATCGACGTACCCGGTCGCGTCCGCCAGCTCCGGCGTGACCTACGTCTACAATCCCAAGCTCGAAGCCTTCGAACGACAGGCGGGAGTCCTCGGCCCGATCATCGGCGAGCGCGCCGAGACCATCGGTCAGGGGCAGATCAACATCGGCGTGAGCTATTCCGCCGTGGACTTCTCGACGATCAATGGCGATAGCTTGGGCAACCTGGTCAACCAGCCGAGCGTCGGCGGCCGCGTCGTATCGTTCCCAGTGCCCGGCGGTGTGACGCTCAAGGACGGCCGGTTCACCACCTTCCTACCGGTCGAAGTCCAGGCCAACATCGACGTGCAGGCCGACATCGGCACACCGTCGATCACCTACGGCATCACCCCGGATCTGGATGTCAACCTGAGCCTGCCGCTCATCCAGACGTACCTCAATGTGAAAGTGAACGAGACGGTTCCCGACCCGCGGCTGCCGCAGTTCATGCTGCGCGACTGCAACCCCAACGGCCCCGCCGATGATCCGAACACGTGCAAGCCCAACGAGATCCGCCCAACCATGATCAACCATCAGGCCGCGGACCGCGCCACGGGCTTCGGCGACCTTTTGCTGCGCCTGAAGTACACTATCCTGCGAGACAAGCCGCTCGATCTGGCCGCCGGGCTCGGCGTCAGCTTCCCGAGCGGCGACCCCGACAATTTCCAGGGCACCGGCAACTACCAAGTGCAACCGGCGCTGGTAGTGTCGAAGATCATCGCCGAGCGTTTCGAGCCGTTGCTCAACTTGGGCGTCAATATCAACGCCGACAACGTCGACCGGAGCAGCTTCCACTGGGCGGTCGGTGGCACGGCGGCGGTCTACGGTCCGCTGACCGCCGCGGCGGTGTTCCTCGGCCGCAATGAGTTCAATGCGCAAACCGATTCGGTCAGCGAGCCGTTCTTCTTCCAGATCAACCGCAACGACTACTACGACTTCTCCTTCGGCATGCGCTGTCTGTTCGCGGAGACCGGCGTCATCTCGGCCAATGTCATCGTGCCGCTCAACCGTGACGGCTTGCGGGCCGATTACATCCCGACGCTCGAGGCGGAATACGCCTTCACCGGGCCGTGGAACAGGTAGGAGTCAATGACCGGTTTCCAGTTTTCCATTTCCTGTTGCCGGTTTCCCATTCTCTTTCTGACCGCGCTGCTTGGCCTCACCGCCTGCGGTGGCGGCGGCGGCGGAGAGGGCACGCCGCTCACCGGGCCGGCGCAGATCAGCGGTACGCTGGCTTACGTGGAGACCGAATGCCGCGGAACCGCCGAGGGTTTGTTCGAGCACCAGAGCCTGCGCATCCGCCAGGGGGATCGTGAGCCGGTGACGGTCTTCGAGACGCCGGAGGTGTCGGTGCCCGGGGAGGGTTTCTGGTGCGCCGTTTGGGTGGGCGGGCACTTCGGCGACGGCTCGGTCGCGCGCGAGGCGTTTCAGCAGGTCACCGTCAGTCCCGACGGTGCCAGCGTGGCCTTCGAGGTGACCGACGAGTTTTCCGTCGATCCGCACCTGCCGCTCAATCTGCCGCCCGAGAAAAAGGGCATCTTCTGGGTGCGCGCCGATGGGACGGGCGTGCCTCGCAAGCTGGGACCGCCGAGTCGGGAGCGTAGCTTCTATATCACCGGAGGAAACTTCATCAATGGCCCTACTTTTGACCTGGGGTTCAGTCCGGATGGCGGGACGCTGGCGTTCGTCGACAAAGGCCCCGACGCGGACGGTCACGAGGCCGATCAGGTCTTCACGATTGATGTCGCGACCGGCACGCGCACGCAGGTGACCCACCTGCCATCGTCGGTTCCGGCCGCAGGCTATCCACCTGACGCTCCGACCATGCGCGGTACTGTTTTCGTCGACGACCAAAGGATCAAGTTCAAAAGCACCGCCAATCCGAACGACGTGAATCCAAAGGGCGAGTACCTGATTATGACGATCAAGACGGACGGGTCCGATCTCCAAGTGCCCCTCCCGATTACCGTTCCGTTGGCAGGGAGCCAGGTCGACCTGCAGTTCGTCATCACCGGGGGCAGGCCCCTGGCCATCAATGTCGAATACGCGGGCCACCCGATCAACGACCCTCCGCTCGGGGGCGTGCAGGAAATCTGGGAGGTCTTCGTGGTCGACGAGGAAAAGAAAGCGCTCCAGTTGACCAACTTTCGCCGCATTGACACCTCAGCCGGGGCCGTCGATCCGGACGGGGAACATGTGTATTTCTACGCCTCCGCCGACCCGTTGGGCACCAATCCGTCTGAGAACTGCCAGATCTTCTCGATCGACCGAACGGGGGCCGATCTGCGCCAGCTCACCAACTTCCGCGAGGTCGACCATTCCCTCACGGGCTGCGATTTCGAGACGAACGGGCTCACTGGTTCCAGGCCGATCGGTTGTGCCTTGTACTTCACCTATCAAGATCCGCGGAGTCGGACCCTGCTCTTCTATTCCGAGTGCAACCCCCTCAACAACATGAACCCCAACGGATCACAGATCTTTGCCATGCGGCCG